>NZ_JBVHVE010000004.1:460365-734640 GCF_055564995.1 Streptomyces sp. NPDC028907 | reverse complement strand
TGGTTATAGCGTGAGGGAAACGCCCGGTTACATTCCGAACCCGGAAGCTAAGCCTTACAGCGCCGATGGTACTGCAGGGGGGACCCTGTGGGAGAGTAGGACGCCGCCGAACAAATTGTGAGAGAGCCCCCGGCCGGGGATACCGGTCCGGGGGCTGTCTGCATTTCCAGCTCCCTGTGCTGGTTGAGATAGGGGATCTCCGTGGGAGATCCCTTTTCAGCTCATGTCGTTACAGGCGCCCTGCCGTCTTAAGAGCCAGATAGGCGTCCGCCAGCGCAGGTGCGAGTTCCTCTGGCGTCGCGTCGACGACCGTAATGCCGTAGCGGCGGAGTTGTTCGGCAGTGCGGTGGCGTTCGGTTTGGGCCTGGGCGGCGGCTGCTGCTTCGTACACGGCGTCTGTGTTTCCGCGTGCAGTTGCCATCCGTGCGATGTGAGGGTCCGCTACTGATGCCAGCAGAACTGTGTGGCGCTGGGTGAGTTGGGACAGGACCGGGAGCAGGCCTTCCTCGATCGGCGCTGTGTCCAAGGCCGTGAGCAGCACGATCAGGGAGTGCCGGGGGGCCGTACGGAGTGCCATGGCCGTCAGGGCTCGGGCGTCTGTTTCGATCAGCTCGGGTTCGAGTGTGGCCATCGCGTTGACCAGGGAGGGGAGGACGTCGCCTGCTGTGCGGCCCTGGACAAGGGCGCGTACTCGGCGGTCGTAGGCGAGAAGGTCCACGCGGTCGCCGGCTCGGGAGGCGAGGGCGGCCAGGAGGAGGGCTGCGTCCATGGAGGCGTCGAGGCGTGGTGCGTCGCCGACGCGGCCTGCCGAGGTTCGGCCGGTGTCCAGGACGAGGAGGATGTGGCGGTCGCGTTCGGGACGCCAGGTGCGTACAGCGACCGCGGACTGGCGGGCTGTGGCGCGCCAGTCGATGGAGCGAGTGTCGTCGCCGGGGACGTACTCGCGCAGGCTGTCGAATTCTGTGCCTTCGCCGCGGGTGAGGACGCTGGTGCGGCCGTCGAGTTCGCGCAGGCGGGCCAGTTTGGAGGGCAGGTGCTTGCGGCTGGTGAACGGGGGGAGGACTCGTACCGTCCAGGGGACCTTGTGAGTGCCTTGGCGGGAGAAGAGGCCCAGGGGGCCGAACGAGCGGATTGTCACGCGGTCGGCCTGGCGGTCGCCCCGGCGGGTGGGGCGTAGGCGGGTGGTGATGCGGCGGCGTTCGCCGGCGGGGACCGTGAGGCGCTGGCGGGAGGCCGCCACCTCCGTGCCGGGCTGCCAGCTGCTGGGAGGCCAGGCGTCGCGGAGGTGGGCGCGGAGCGGGCGGTTGGACGGGTTGGTCACCGTGAGGGTGACGTCGGCCGCCTCACCCAGGCGTACGGAGGTGTCGCCGGAGCGGGTCAGGCCCAGGCGTCGTACGGGGGCGGCCAGAGCGAAGTCGCAGGCGCAGGCCGCCACCAGAGGGGCGTTCACCGCAAGGAGCCCTGTCCAGCTGGGGTCCCAGATGCCTACGGGGAGGGAGCCTAGGGCCGCGAGGAGTGCGGCGCGTCCGGTGAGGGCCATCAGCGGGGGACGGGGACGTGGGCGAGGATCGCGTTGATCACGGAGTCGGCGGTGACGCCTTCCATCTCGGCCTCGGGGCGGAGTTGTACGCGGTGGCGGAGGGTGGGGAGGGCCAAGGCCTTCACGTCGTCGGGGATGACGTAGTCGCGGCCGGTCAGCCAGGCCCAGGCGCGGGCGGTGGCGAGGAGGGCCGTGGCGCCGCGGGGGGAGACGCCCAGGGTGAGGGAGGGCGATTCGCGGGTGGCTCGGCAGATGTCGACCACGTAGGCGGTGATCTCCGGGGAGACGGTGGTCTTGGCCACCGCTGCGCGGGCCGCCTCCAGGTCTGCGGGGCCCGCGACGGGGCGTACGCCCGCGGCGCGCAGGTCGCGCGGGTTGAAGCCCTCGGCGTGGCGGGTGAGGACGTCGATCTCGTCCTGGCGGGAGGGGAGGGGGATGGTGAGCTTGAGGAGGAAACGGTCCAGCTGAGCTTCGGGGAGGGGGTATGTGCCCTCGTACTCCACCGGGTTCTGCGTCGCCGCGACGAGGAACGGGTCGGGGAGCGGGCGGGGAGTGCCGTCGACCGTGACCTGGCGTTCCTCCATGGCTTCCAGAAGGGAGGACTGGGTCTTGGGGGGTGTCCGGTTGATCTCGTCCGCGAGGAGGAGGTTGGTGAAGACCGGGCCGGGCTGGAAGGAGAACTGGGCGGTGCGGGTGTCGTAGACGAGGGAGCCCGTCACGTCGCTCGGCATGAGGTCGGGGGTGAACTGGACGCGCTTGGTGTCGAGTTCGAGTGCGGATGCCAGGGCGCGGACGAGCAACGTTTTGGCGACCCCGGGGACTCCTTCTAGTAGTACGTGTCCGCGGCAGAGGAGGGCGACGACGAGGCCGGTCACGGCGGGGTCCTGGCCGACCACGGCTTTGGCGATCTCGGCGCGCAGGGCTTCCAGGGAGGCACGGGCGGTGCCCGGGTCCCCGGTGTTCCCGGCGTTGTCAGTGGTCGGGTCCATCATGGACGGCGTACCTCTCTTTCGAGGGCGTCGAGTTGGTCGGCGAGGGCGATGAGTGCCGCGTCGTCGCTGGGTGGCGGGCCGAAGAGGAGGGTGTGCAGGGCCTGTCCGTCTCCGTGGTTGTGGAGGTGGGAGGACAGGGCTGGGAGCAGGGCCTCGGGCGTGTGCGCCTGAGTGACAGGGACGCCTACGAGGGGGGCGAGGCGCGTGCGGGTGGTGGAGCGAAGAGCGGCGGCCGCGCGGTCGCGGGCGTTGGATTTGCGGTAGAGGCGGGCGCGGCCTTCGACGGTTTCGGAGGCGTGGATCGCCACGGGGAGATTTTCGGGCACCAGGGGGCCGAGTCGGCGTGCCCGCCAGAGGGCGGCCAGGGCTGCGGCGATGAAGAGCTGGAGTGTGCCCCAGAGCCAGCCCGAGGGGAGTAGGTCGAAGAAGCTGCGTTCGTCGTCCGCGTCGGCGGCCGACGTGTCGGAGAGCGAGGGGAGGTACCAGACCAAGTGGTGGCGGGAGCCGAGGAGTTGGAGGGCGAGCGAGGCGTTGCCCTGCTCGTCGAGGTGGTCGTTGTAGAGGATGTCGGGCGAGCCGAGGACGACGGTGTCGCCGCCCTTGGTCGGGTCCGGGATGCGCAGGAGGGTGGCCAGACGCTCGCTGGGGTAGCACTCGTCGGCGTCGAGGTGGGTGGTGGTGTACCGGACGCCGCCAAGGTCGGCGGTGCCCGCGCGCTGGGCGGCGGGCAGGGCGCAGTCGGGGGTGAGTTCCGAGTCGAGGCTGGTGGCGGGGTCCGCGGTGACGCCGGGGGCGAGGCGTTCGACGGACCAGCTGCCGGGGGCGACGAGGAGGGTACGGCCGCCGGAGCCGGCGGTCGACGAGCGCAGCCAGGTCTGTTGACGGTGCGTCAGCAGGTCGGGGGCGGTGACCAGGAGGGTGGTGTCCGGGGCGGCCGCGGCGCGTGCCTCGTCCAGGGTGGTGACCACGTGTGTGTCGACGCCGCGGTCGGCGAGCAGTTCGGCGACCGCTCTGCTGCCTCTGGGGTCGGCGGAGCGTGGGTCGAGGGTGCCGTGCCGGGCGTCGGAGCGGATCGTGGCGATCACGACGGCCGCCACGAGCAGGAGGACGACGGCGGCGACGACGCCTCGCGTGCGGGTCCACAGTTGGCGTGCGGTGGGCGAGGCCGAGGTGGGCGGGAGCGTGGCCTCGGTGGTCATTCGGCGGCTCCCTGGCGGGCGTTGGGGGCCGTGCTCGGGGCGCTGCTCGCGAGCTGGGGCTTGGTGCTCTCCAGGGCGCGGTCGAGTTCCGCGATGCGCTGGTACGCCTGCTGGGTTGCGGTCCGGCCGCCGTATGTCACGTCGTCGAAGTCCCGGGCCGCGGCGTGCAGTCGGTCCGTGTGGGACGGCAGTGAGCGGCCTGCTTCGGCGGCCGCCTCGTCCGCGGTGCGGCCGGGGCGGACGTCGAGAAGTGCGCGTTCCTCGAGGGAGCGGACGATGGCCCGCATGCGTTCCTGGACGGCCTGGTTCCAGTGGCTCTGGGCGGCGTGTGCCTCGGCGGCGGCGCGGTGTTCGGCGGCGCTGCGGGGGCGGTCGTCGAACAGGGCGGGGGAGGAGGTGGGGTGGCGGCGGGGGGTGCCCAGGCGCCACCACAGGGCGCCGAGGACCGCCACGATGACCAGGATGACGACGACCAGGCCGAGCGGTCCTCCGGGCGCCACGGTCGAGGCGCTGCTGAACAGGTCCTCGACCCAGCCCCAGAAGGCGTCCAGGGCGCGCTGGAACCAGCTGGGGTCGTTCTCGTGGTACATGCCCTTGGACAGCTCACGCCGGGCCGCCTCCCGCGCGGGGTCGCGTGGAATGGTCAGCGGCGGCTCGTCGTCCGAGCCGGCCAGCAGCGCCGCCATGGACGTGTCGCCGAGGCGCGGCAGCGAACGTACGGATGTGTTGCCGACGCCGAGCAGTGCGCGTCCGACCGTGTCCGGCAGTGCTGACGCCGTAGTGAGAACTCCCCCCGCCAGGCTCACGTGTTCAGCTCCCCGGGGTGCCGGTGCCGTAGTGCTGGACGCCGGCTGCTCGAGCCAGTTCGAGGTCGAGGGCCTCGCGGCGGATGCGCTGGTCGATGTAGAGCAGGACGGTGACGCCGGCGGTGATGGGGAACGTGATCATGGAGCCGATCACCGAGCCGACGCCGCTGATGAGGAGGAACGTCCAGCCGAATTCGGTGGTGCCGTTGAGGAAGCTGGTGGCACCGTCGCCGCTGACGGCGCCGGCGAGGAAGGTGAAGGGGATGACGACGATCGCCGCGATGACGTTCGCGATGATCGTGGCCAGCAACTGGATGCCGAAGACGCGCCACCACGAGCCGCGGACCAGCTTCGCGGAGCGGCTCAGGGACTTCATGATGCCCTGCTTCTCCAGCATCAGCGCGGGCGAGGCGAGGGAGAAGCGGAACCACAGCCACAGCGCGACGACGCCGGCGCCGAGGATGCCGAAGACGGTGAGTGCTCCGCCCGCCGCGCCGGCGCCCGTTGCGGCTACCAGGATGCCGGGCACGGCACCTGCGAGGACCACGCCGAAGACCATGAGCAGCAGCATGAAGAGCAGGCCGAAGAGTTGCAGTACCTGTGGGCGGGCGTCGCGCCAGGCCTCGCCGGTGGTCACCGACTTGCCGAGTACCGCGCGGCTGGTGACCGTCGTCAGCAGGGCGGTCGCGATGATCGCGCCGATCACCGAGATCAAGAGGAGCACGCTGGAGCTGATCAGGGCGTCGCCGGTGGCGCGGGTCAGTTCGCTGAGGGTGGCGTTCGGGTCGTCGAGGGCCTCGGTGTCGAGGCGGTCGTTCAGGACGAGGCCCTGGACGAGGATGACGAGGATCTCCGTCACGACCGCGACGGTCAGGGAGATGCCGAGGACCGTGCGCCAGTAGGTGCGCATGGTGGAGACCGCGCCGTCGAGGATCTCGCCGACGCCGAGCGGGCGCAGCGGGATCACGCCGGGCTTTGCAGCGGGCGGCGGGCCGCCCCAGCCGCTGCCCCAGGGGCCCGGGCCCGGGGCGCCGTAGCCCGGGTGGCCGCCGCCGTATCCGCCGGGGCCCGCGGGTGGGTGGGCTCCCCAGCCCGGGCCGGGCGGCGGTGGGGGTGGCGAGGTCCGGCCGGGCGCCTGGGGCGCTGCCGGGGCGGACCACTGGCCGGGGGGCGGCTGATCCTTGGACCACTTCGGGCCGGAGTCCTGTGGGTCCGTTCCCGGCTGCGGCGCCGGGTCGGGACGGTCTGCGGGCTCGGCAGGGCCGGACGCGCCGGGTTCCTGTCCGTCGGACGCGGCGGATCCGGGCGAGGCCCAGCCCGGCGTGTCTTTCATCGTCGCTCCTTCACGGTGCCCGTCCGCGGTCGCGGCGGCAGGTTGGCAGCCATCGTGCCATGGGGCGGCCGGGGACGTACCGGCCGCGGTATGGGCTGGACACCTTCAATTGTCCGCCGGACAACGGGCAGACTGACCATATGGCTGATCAGTACGCGCAATCCGGCGAGGACGGCAGGCCCAAGGAGATTCCGGCGATTCGGTGGGACGAACCACCCGAAGGTCCCGTACTGGTTCTTCTCGATCAGACGAGACTGCCGGCCGAGGAGGTCGAGCTGGTCTGTACGGACGCGCCCGTGCTGGTCGAGGCGATCCGTTCGCTCGCCGTGCGCGGGGCGCCGCTGCTCGGGATCGCCGGGGCGTACGGTGTCGCGCTCGCCGCCGCCCGTGGGTTCGACGTGGATGACGCCGCGGAAGCGCTCGCGGGTGCTCGGCCCACGGCGGTGAACCTCGCCGTCGGCGTACGCAGGGCTCAAGCCGCTCACCGGGCCGAGCTCGCCAGGAGCGGGGACGCGGAGCGGGCGGCCGCTGCGGCGTTGGGTGCGGCGCGGGCGCTGCACGAGGAGGACGCCGCGGCCAGCGCGCGGATGGCCGAGCGAGGGCTGGCGCTGCTGGACGAACTGCTGCCCGGCGGTGGGCACCGCATCCTCACGCACTGCAACACCGGGGCGCTGGTGTCGGGCGGTGAGGGTACGGCGTTCGCGGTGGCGCTCGCGGCGCACCGGGCCGGGCAGTTGCGGCGGTTGTGGGTGGACGAGACGCGGCCGTTGCTGCAGGGGGCCCGTCTGACGGCGTACGAGGCGGCGCGCAACGGGATGGCGTACACGTTGCTCACGGACAACGCGGCGGGCTCGCTGTTCGCGGCCGGTGAGGTGGACGCGGTGCTGATCGGGGCGGACCGTATCGCGGCCGACGGCTCGGTGGCGAACAAGGTGGGGAGTTATCCGCTCGCGGTGCTCGCGCGCTACCACCATGTGCCGTTCATCGTGGTGGCGCCGCTGACGACGGTCGATCTGGACACGGCCGACGGGGCGTCCATCGAGGTGGAGCAGCGTCCGGGGTTCGAGGTGACCGAGATCGCCGCGCCTCAGGCGCCGGTGGCGGGAGCGGAGCCGGGGGGTGGGATACCGGTGGCTCCGCTGGGGACCCAGGCGTACAACCCTGCGTTCGATGTGACGCCGCCCGAGCTGGTGACGGCGATCGTCACCGAGCAGGGGGCGGTGTCGCCTGTGACGGGTGAGGCGCTGGCCGAGCTGTGTGCCCGGGCGAGGCACGTCACGCCGACGTTCTGAGGCGGATACCGGGTTCACAGGTCGGGCAGAGTGGGGTGAACCCGGCCAATCATCACACCCTGTGATCCGGCCCAGGGCAGACAGTGGTGACGACGTACGACTAAGGTCACTGGCCGGTGACCTATCTCACCTGAGCCTTCGCCACTGTTATGAGAATGGGATGATGTCGTTTATGAAGGGACGAGTCCTTGTCGTCGACGACGACACTGCACTGGCCGAGATGCTCGGCATCGTGCTGCGTGGTGAAGGTTTTGAGCCGTCTTTCGTAGCCGACGGCGACAAGGCGCTGGCCGCGTTCCGGGAGGCCAAGCCTGATCTGGTGCTGCTCGACCTGATGCTGCCCGGACGGGACGGCATCGAGGTGTGCCGCCTGATCAGGGCGGAGTCCGGGGTGCCGATCGTGATGCTGACGGCCAAGAGCGACACTGTCGACGTCGTCGTGGGCCTGGAGTCCGGCGCCGATGACTACATCGTGAAGCCGTTCAAGCCGAAGGAGCTCGTGGCCCGGATCCGGGCGCGGCTGCGGAGGTCGGAGGAGCCGGCGCCCGAGCAGCTCGCCATTGGTGATCTCGTCATCGATGTGGCCGGGCACTCCGTGAAGCGGGACGGGCAGTCGATCGCACTGACGCCGCTGGAGTTCGACCTGCTCGTCGCGCTGGCCCGCAAGCCGTGGCAGGTGTTCACGCGCGAGGTGCTCCTGGAGCAGGTGTGGGGCTACCGGCACGCGGCCGACACCCGTCTGGTGAACGTGCATGTGCAGCGGCTGCGTTCCAAGGTCGAGAAGGACCCTGAGCGGCCGGAGATCGTGGTGACCGTCCGGGGCGTCGGTTACAAGGCAGGGCCGAGCTGACATGTTCGGGGACAGTGCCGCTGCGGCCCCCGGTCGGACCGGGGCCCGTCCGGAGCGGCCTGTCGGCCGGAAGAAGGCGGGCTCCCGCTGGGGGCGGTTTCTCGAGGGCGGGCTGCTGCAAGGAGGCGTCCAGGGCAGCCCGGTCCTTCGGCTCGTGCTGCGCTGGGTGCGCCGGCCGCTGCTGCCCGTCATGCGGTTGTGGCGACGCAACATCCAGCTCAAGGTCGTCGCCACGACGCTGCTGATGTCGCTCGGCGTGGTCCTGCTGCTGGGCTTCGTCGTCATCGGGCAGGTGCGCAACGGCCTGCTGGACGCCAAGGTGAAGGCCTCGCAGAGCCAGGCGGCGGGCGGGTTCGCGGTGGCCAAGCAGCGGGCGGAAGAGGTGGCGGCCGGGACAGCTGACGACGGTTCGACGGCGGACGAGCGTTTCGACCAAAACGTCAGCTCGTGGATGACCGAGCTCGTCTCCTCGCTCTCCAGTGGCGGGCAGGGCGCCTTCGAGGTGGTGACGCTCCCCGCCTCCGCGGGAAGTGACAGCGGCGGACGAGGGCGGCGTGGCTCCGGCCTTGTCGACCCGACGGCGAGCGTGCCCCAGGCACTGCGTGAGCGGATCGACAGCGCTACAGGCGCGTTCCAGAGCTACACCCGCATCGTCTACCTGAGCGCGGCGCACAAAGATTCACAGCCGGCTCTGGTCATCGGCAAGCAGGTCAACGACCCCAACGACGACCCGTACCAGCTGTACTACCTCTTCCCACTCACCCAGGAGGAGAAATCGCTCAGCCTGGTCAAGGGGACGCTCGCCACCGCCGGACTCTTCGTGGTCGTACTGCTCGGGGCCATCGCCTGGCTCGTGGTGCGCCAGGTCGTCACGCCTGTGCGGATGGCGGCTGGCATCGCCGAGAGGTTGTCGGCCGGACAGCTTCAGGAACGGATGAAGGTCACCGGCGAGGACGACATCGCGCGGCTCGGCGAGGCCTTCAACAAGATGGCGCAGAACCTGCAACTGAAGATCCAGCAGCTTGAGAACCTGTCGCGGATGCAGCGGCGGTTCGTGTCCGATGTGTCGCACGAGCTGCGCACGCCGCTGACGACCGTGCGCATGGCCGCCGACGTCATTCATGAGGCGCGCGAAGACTTCGACCCGGTGACCGCGCGGTCGGCGGAGCTGCTGGCCGACCAGTTGGACCGGTTCGAGTCGCTGCTCGCCGATCTGCTGGAGATCAGCCGCTTCGACGCGGGTGCGGCGGCGCTGGAGGCCGAGCCGATCGACCTCAGGGAAGTCGTACGACGCGTCGTCAGCGGGGCCGAGCCGCTCGCCGAGCGCAAGGGCACGCAGATACGCATCGTCGGTGGACAGCAGCCCATCGTCGCCGAGGCCGACGCCCGCCGCGTCGAGCGCGTGCTGCGTAACCTCGTCGTCAATGCCGTCGAGCACGGGGAAGGGAAGGACGTCGTCGTAAAGCTCGCGGCGGCGGGTGGGGCGGTCGCGGTCTCGGTGCGTGACTACGGCGTCGGACTCAAGCCCGGTGAGGCGACCCGGGTCTTCAGCCGCTTCTGGCGGGCCGACCCGGCACGCGCGCGTACCACGGGCGGTACGGGGCTGGGGCTGTCCATCGCCCTGGAGGACGCGCGGCTGCACGGCGGCTGGCTGCAGGCGTGGGGCGAACCGGGTGGCGGTTCACAGTTCCGGCTGACGCTGCCGCGGACCGCCGACGAGCCGCTGCGGGGCTCGCCGATACCCCTGGAGCCCAAGGATTCGCGACGCAATCGTGGACTTAATGACGCCGGTCTGCCGCGCGGCGGCACCGAGAAGACCGCGACGGAGCCGGCTCAGCCCAAGGGCGACCAGGTAGCCGGGATGCCGTCGAGGGACCCGATCGCGTCCCGCCTGGGAACGGCGACGGTCCCCAAGGCCGATCCGACGGCATTGCCCGGAACCGGTGCGCGCGTGGTCCCCCGGCCCGCTTCGGGAGCGCGGCGCCTGGACGAGGCGCCTGGCGCGGGGGAGCCGCCTGGCGAGGAAGCCGGGGACAACGAGGAGTCGAGCAAGCACGGGGAGGCATCGCGTGGGCGCTGAGCGCGAAGGGGGAGCCCGGCGCAGGTCGAGGCGCGCGGTGGTGTACGCCGCCTGTGGCGCCGTACTGCTGGCGGGATGCGCCTCGATGCCCGACAGCGGCAATCTGCAGGGCGTCGATTCCACGCCGCGCCAGGACACCCAGGTACGGGTGTTCGCCGTGCCGCCGCGTGAGGACGCCTCGCCCTCGGAGGTCGTGTCCGGCTTTCTGGAGGCACTGACCAGCGACGATCCGGGCTACGAGATAACGCGCAAGTACCTGACCGAGGAGGCGTCGGACAACTGGCAGCCCCAGAGGTCCACGATGGTGCTCGCCAACGGACCGAGCGCCGACGTCGAGCGCCTGGGAGGCCGGAAGGAGACCGACAACCTGTCTTACACGCTGACCGGTACCAAGGTCGCCACGGTCGACGCAGAGCAGTCGTACTCGCCCGCCAGCGGTGATTACAGCGAGTCGATACACCTTACCCAGGACAAGAAGACCAAGCGGTGGCGCATCGATGTGCCGCCGCGCGGTGTCGTCATGGGCAGGTCGGACTTCCAGCGCAACTACATGTCCGTCGACAGGTACTACTTCGCCGCGAACACCGCGCTCGGGGTCTTCCCACACATGGCGACCGTAGCCGATCCCGTCTATGTGCGCCGGAACGGCGATCCCGTGACACAGACGGTGCGCTCCCTACTCAAGGGGCCCACTGTGTGGCTCGACCCGGTGGTCAGGTCGAGCTTTCCCACCGGTACGACGCTGAAGGACGACTCCACGACGCTGACGCCGGACGACCAGAACCGGCTGACCGTGCCGCTGAACGACAAGGCCGCGCGGGTCGGGCCGGCCAAGTGCAACGAGATGGCCGCCCAGGTGCTGTTCACCCTTCGGAACCTCACCCCCACCGTGGATGAGGTCGCGCTGAGGGCGGGCGGCAGGCAGTTGTGCGCGCTGGACGAGAGCAGGGCGGAGGACGTCGCCACGCGTGGGTCTGGGGAAAGCGCCAACTACCTGTACTTCCTCGACGCCAGGCACCGGCTGGTACGGCTGCCCGCCGCCAACAACGACACCGGGCCCGAACCCGTGCCGGGCGTCCTCGGCGAGGGCGACGCGCAGTTGGGGTCCGTGGCAGTGTCGCGTGACGAGGACATGGCGGCCGGCGTCGGGCTCGACGGCAAGCGCCTGTACGTCGGGGCGCTGGTCTCGGGCGGCTCGCTCGGTGGGCCCGAGCTGACGAGTGCGGGCAAGACGGAGAGTGAGCGGCTCTCGGCGCCCAGTTGGGACGCCCAGGGTGATCTGTGGGTGGCCGACCGAGATCCCGGCAACCCCCGGCTGCTTCTGCTCAAGGAGGGCGTGGGCGATCCGCTTGTCGTGAAGATGCCGCCGGGGCTGGAGGGACGGATCGAGTCCGTGCGGGTGGCCGCCGACGGCGTGCGCATCGCGCTCGTGGTGAAGCAGGGCGAGAAGTCCTCGCTGCTGATCGGGTGGATCGAGCGGAACGAGGACGGGAAGTCGAGTGAGCGTTCGACTGTCTCGGTGCACGAACTGCGGTCCGCCACGCCCGAGATGGAGGAGGTCACGACCATGTCGTGGTCCGGTGACAGCCGACTCGTCGTGGTCGGGCGCGAGAAGGACGGCGTGCAGACACTGCGGTACGCGCAGGTGGACGGCTCCACGCCGGAGGGGCCCGCGCCTGCGGCCCTCAGCGGGGTGAAGCAGATCACCGCCTCCGAGGACCCGCGGCTTCCGCTCGTCGGGTACTCGGAGGACGGGGTCGTGCGGCTGCCGTCCGGGGCCCAGTGGCAGAAAGTGATGGCGGACGGGACCGCGCCGGTCTATCCGGGGTGAGGCAAACATTCAGCGGGTAATCGCAGATTGAACTGTGCTCGTCCACATGTGACGGCCCATTAGGGCCCTCGCGACCGTCGCTCTGCCGGGTTTGGTTGGATCACGGTGTGCCGGAGCCGGAGCCGGAGCCGGAGCCGGAGCCGGAGCCGATGTCTCGCGAGGAGCTGATCGCGCTCACGCGGCACCAGGCTGAGGCAATTGCTCGTCAGGATACTCAGATCACTGTCCTGGCCACCCAACTCGCCGAGGTCGTGAGCGGTTGGAGCAGGCGCTGGAGAAGCTGGCGAAGGTGGAGCACCTGCTGTTGCGTAATAGCGGCAACTCCTCGATGCCGCCTTCGAAGGACGACGATTCTGGCCGGACGCCGCCGCGCAAGGAGCGCCGGGCGAAACCGCCCGGGCGGGCGAAGGGCAAGCAGAGGGGTGCGCCGGGGACCGCGCTGCGCTGGCGCGAGGAGGACGGGCTCGACGACCGCCTCGACCGTTACCCGATGGGGGCCCGTGACTGTGGCGCCGACCTGGCCGAAGCCACCGATCCCGGCGTGGTGGACCACTACCAGCAGCACGAGATCCCGCTGGTCAGCGTGACCGTCACCCAGTACGACCAGCACGCGGTGGCCTGCGGTTGCGGGCAGGTGCACACCGCGAATTTCTCCGGCCGCCCGAAGGTGTCGCTGGACGGCGGCATCGAGGAGTTCCCCGAGTTCCGGCCAAGACGCCGCTCCAGCTCCGCCCCCCCGGGGGGCAACCGCTCGTCGGCCACCGCGAGTTCTTCCGCCCGCGCCTGTGCGGCCGCCACCTGCCGCTGGAGCAGCCCGATCAGCGCGAGGAGATCCTCACGCGACGCAGACCCCAGAGCGGACGCCATGACCACGGATCCTGCCGCACCCACCCCGCACCTGTTACGTCGTCAGGAGGCAGGCGTACGACCGACCTTCTGAATGCTTACACGCGATCGGGCTGAATGTTTGCACCGCACCGCCTGACGGCGATCGGCTTTTGACAGGCGGATGCTCTCGTTCCGGTGCTGGAATCCTACGCTCTCGTTGAATCAACGATCTTGCTTCGGGATTCCGAATGGATGAGAAGGCGCAAGTTCCTGAACTGCCTTGGCAAATCGGGTTCGTCGAGGCATGATCACTCCGTGAAGGCCGGACAGAGTCGCCGCTGTCAGAGCCTGTGTGTCAAGAGAGTAGAAGAGGGTGAGGGGCGCGTATGTTCCGTATGAAGCGTGTTCTGCCTGTCGTGGTTGGTGCCGCCGCCTGTGTCGCTCTGGCGCAGGCCCCGGCGAACGCGATCGGGTCCTATCAGTTCGCGTATGCGGAGAACGGTCGGGGATACGGGGCGTTCAACAGTGTCGACAACAACAAGTTCAAGGTCGCGGACACCAGGGCCGACAGCTACAGCATGGTACTCCGCATCAAGTTCCCCGGCCGTAGTGAGATAACGTCGTGCGACGACCGGAACGGCGCGAACAACGGCGCGGAGTTCTGTCGCATCTCGAACATTCCCCACAGGACCACGTTCCAGTTCAAGGCCTGTGCGAAGGACTTCAGCGGCAACCTCCCCGGATGGATCGACTGCTCCACTTGGATCAAGGACGTGACCAAGTAGCCAGTGAGCCCTTGTGACAAGGCTCCTGTGCCGTCGAGGGAGGTGTTCGATATGCAAACGTTCACCGGATCGTCGGGCTGGGCTGGCTTGCTGACGCCCCGTGAGTGCCACTGCGGCGTTGTGGTTGGATCATGGTGCGTCTGGCCTGGAGTCGCTGTCGCATGGTGAGCTGGTTGAGTTCGCCTGCGAGCAGGCGTCCCGGATCGCTGAGCAGGATGCGGTGATTGAGCGGCAGAACAGCCAGGTCCAGGCGATGGCCGCGCAGCTGTCCATGCTGATGGAGCAGTTCGAGCAGCAGCAGGCCGAGCTGGAGCGGCTGCGGCACTTGGTCTCGCGCAACAGCTCGAACTCGTCGATGCCGCCCTCGGGGAGATGACGGGCCGGGCCGCATCCCACCGCGTAAGCAGCGGGCGACGCCGTCCGGGCGAGGTAAGGGCAAGCATGCCGGCGCGCCCGGCACCGCACTGCGTCGGTGCGAGGAGGACGAGCTCGACCACCACGAGCAGCGTTTCCCTGACGGCCCCTGCGCCTGCGGAGCCGACCTGGCGGCCGCTGTTGACCTGGGCGTGGTCGACCGCTACTGGCAGCACGAGATCCCGCTGGTCACCGTGACCGTCACCCAGTACGACCAGCACGCGGTGGCCTGTTCCTGAGGCAAGGTGCACACTGCCGCCCGGCCTGCCGGCGAGGGCGGCGGCCGCGTCGAGTACGGGCCGAACCTGAGTGGCTCCATGAAGACATTCCGCCAGACCTCGAACCCGGCGCGGTCGCCGTCCACGACCGCTACCACACCTACGACAGCGCACAGCTGGGCAAGCTGGAGCACCAGCTGTGCCTGGCCCACGTGCTGCGCGACCAGGCCGGCGTGGCCGAGCTCTACCCCGGCAACACCTGGCCCGTCCAGCTCGCCGACGAACTGCGCGAGCTGATCCACCGCGCCAACCAGGCCCGCACACGCGGCGGGACCCGCCTGTCCGAGCGGATCAAGGACCTACGTGTGCGCGGCCTGCGCGCCGCCGTCCGTATCGGCCTCGCCGCGACCGAGTACCTGGACGACACCCAGCCCGGCGCCCGGAGGACCCGCCTGTTGCTGAAGCCCTCTGCGACCGTGAGGGCGACTTCCTGCGCTTCACCACCGACCTGCGCATCCCCCCACCTCCAACCAGGCCGAACGCGACCTGAGACCCGCCAAGATCCAGGAGAACATCTCCGGCCGGCTCACCGACCTCGACCGCGCCAAGGACTGCTACCTGATCCGCGGCGGGCTCTCCACCGCCGCCAAGCACACTGTCAACCACCTCACCGGGCTCCACGACGCCTTCACCGGAACCACCTGGCTCCCACCCGCAACCCGCACCTGACCCCCCCCGCCAGCCGACGACCACCACGGTCACCGGCCGTCACCACACGCCCAAAACCATCACTCAGCGCGCGCCGGAGGGTCTATCGGGCAATTCATGACACTCCCCGCACCGGATGTTTACGGGGTGAGGTTGCGTAGGAACCGGGCGGTTGAGGCTTGACGACGGTGAATGCGGCGGCCGTTTCTGGCCGGGGTGGGACTCCGGCCGAGGGCGGCTGCTGCATTTTTACGTGGAGTGGGAATCCGGCGCGGGTGGGGGATGAGGCGGGCGTCTGCCCGGGGGCTGGAGTTTTCCACAGGGAGTTATCCACAGGGGTGGTCGGTCGGCGCGGGTGTTGGCACAGTGGTGGGCATGCGGGGGTGGTGGCAGGACCTCACCGACCTGGTGCTGCCGGCTGAGTGCGGAGGCTGCGGGAGGCCTCGCACGGTGCTCTGCCCGGAGTGCCGTGCCGTCCTGAACGGGACCGGACCGAGCCGGGTGCGGCCGGTTCCGGAGCCGCCGGGACTGCCGGTCGTGCACGCGGCGGCACGGTACGTGGACGAGGCGCGGGCAGTGCTGCTGGCCCACAAGGAGCGCGGCGCGCTGGCGCTCGCGGCGCCGCTCGGTACGGCCCTGGCGGGGGCTGTTCGGGCTGGGCTTCGAGAGGCCTGTGCGCACGGCAGCGGGGCGTCGGCGCGAGGTGGTGTGCGGTCCTGGGAGGCTCGGGTACGGGCCGACGGGGATCGACGGATCGAGGGTGCTCGTGCGCCTGTGCTGTTGGTGCCGGTCCCGTCGGGGCGTGGCGCGGTGCGGGCGCGGGGGCATGATCCGGCGCGGCGGATCGCGCTCGCGGCCGCGGGTGAGTTGCGGCGGGCCGGGACGTCGGCGCGGGTGCTCGCCGTGCTGCGACAGGGGCGTGAGATGGCCGATCAGTCAGGGCTCAACTCCCGGCAGCGGCTGGACAATCTGGCGGGCGCGCTGGCGGTCGCTCCCGGGGGAGCACGGTTGCTCGCGGGTGGGCCGGTGGTGCTCGTCGACGACCTGATGACGACGGGTGCGTCCCTGGCTGAGGCGGCGCGTGCCGTGCGGGTGGCCATGGCGGAGGAGGGACAGGAAAGGAGCGGATACGACAGAACGGCGGAGGGGGTTGACGCGTATGGATGGGTGACCGCGGAGCGCGACGCGTGTGACAAGAGGGCGCCGCGTGACCGGACAACGGCTGTGTACCTGGCGGGAAGTCGGGAAAGCACAGAGGAACGGACGGCCGGATCGACGGAGGGCGCTGTGCGGCGGGTGCGGGAGATGCCGGGAATCATGGGCGCGGGACATGGTCGTGCCCTGATCTGCGCGGCCGTGGTCGCTGCTTCGCCGGATTCTTTCGAAATAAACCGGAACTGACTGAGAACTTGCATCGTTGCAGGTAACGAGAGGCTCAATTCACCTGAACGGAGGTACGCCGCAGTAGAGGGTGACGACATCCGTCCGGGCGAGATATGTTCGGTTGTGAGGGAAAGGCGCAGGCCATCCCCGTCATATCCGAATGCCGTGCCACGGGTTTTGCGCAATCACCCGCGGCCATGGGGTGGAGATCTTGCCCATGGGGGAGGAGGAGGTGGAAGTCACCGAGTCCGAGGTTCCGGGGCTCACCGGAGCCTGGTGCAAAAGGGAGATGCTCCGCCGATGGAGCGGGGCGATCCGGGAACGGAGTTCTGCGTGGACATCGTCGTCAAGGGCCGCAAGACCGAGGTGCCCGAGCGGTTCCGCAAGCACGTGGCCGAGAAGCTGAAGCTGGAGAAGATCCAGAGGCTCGATGCCAAGGTGATCAGCCTCGACGTCGAGGTGTCCAAGGAGCCCAACCCGCGACAGGCCGACCGCAGCGATCGAGTGGAGATCACCCTCCGCTCCCGCGGTCCGGTGATCCGGGCGGAGGCAGCGGCCAGCGATCCGTACGCGGCACTCGACCTCGCGGCGGAGAAGCTGGATGCCCGGCTGCGCAAGCAGCACGACAAGCGTTTCTCGCGCCGAGGCGCACGCCGACTCACGGCGGCCGAGGTCCCCGACCACGTTCCGGGCGCGGCGACGCTCAACGGCAATGGCCACACCTTCCAGGAAGAAGAGCCGGACGGCGTCCCCACCAAGAAGATCGGCTCGCTGGAAGTCAAGGGTGAAGGCCCCCTCATCGTGCGCGAGAAGACGCACGTCGCCTCCCCGATGACCCTCGACCAGGCCCTCTACGAGATGGAGCTGGTCGGGCACGACTTCTACCTCTTCGTCGACTCCGAGACGAAGGAACCGAGTGTCGTCTACCGGCGGCACGCGTATGACTACGGGGTCATCCACCTCAACACGGATCCGATGGTCACCCGGGCGCAGTCCCCTGCGGCTGGTGGCACGCTGGGCGGCTGACCCGCCCTGCTGACAGCTGAGCCGGTGCCCCTGGAGCGCGGTGTGCGCCCCCAGGGGCACCGGTGTGCGACCACTACGCGCCCCGCACGTCACCGTAGTGTCGGCCGGGCATGAAATCATGGCCGCACCGGCCCAACCGGTGGGCCGCAGCCTTGGGTTGGCGATGGCAAACGACCAGCCACAGCCTCAGGGGGAGGAACGATGGCGGACAGCTTCGGACCGATGCGGGACGAGGATGCCGACGGCGATGTCGTCGGCATGGGCCCTGACATGGGCTCTCCACGCAAGGAGCCGATCAGAGTCCTCGTCGTGGACGACCACGCCCTGTTCCGCCGTGGACTGGAGATCGTGCTCGCGGCCGAGGAGGACATCCAGGTCGTGGGGGAGGCGGGCGATGGCGCCGAAGCCGTCGACAAGGCCGCTGACCTGCTGCCGGACATCGTCCTGATGGACGTACGGATGCCCAAGCGGGGCGGCATCGAGGCCTGCACCTCCATCAAGGAGGTGGCCCCCAGCGCGAAGATCATCATGCTGACGATCAGCGACGAGGAGGCCGACCTCTACGACGCGATCAAGGCGGGCGCGACCGGTTATCTCCTCAAGGAGATCTCCACGGACGAGGTGGCCACCGCCATTCGTGCGGTGGCCGACGGGCAGTCGCAGATCAGTCCGTCCATGGCGTCGAAGCTGCTCACCGAGTTCAAGTCGATGATCCAGCGCACGGACGAGCGTCGGCTCGTGCCCGCGCCGCGGCTGACGGACCGCGAGCTGGAGGTTCTCAAGTTGGTCGCCACGGGGATGAACAACCGGGATATCGCCAAGGAGTTGTTCATCTCCGAGAACACCGTGAAGAACCATGTGCGGAACATCCTGGAGAAGCTGCAGCTGCACTCCAGGATGGAGGCCGTGGTGTATGCGATGCGGGAGAAGATCCTCGAGATCCGGTGACGCGGGCCGTCAACGCTCACCCGAGGATGCGGCTGAGCTCCTTGGCGAGTGGCTCGCGTAGGTCGGGGGCGTCGACCCGTTCCACTCGGACGTCCGTGCAGTCCACCCAGCTCGCTGCTTCCACCAGTGCCTGGGCCACTGCCGGGACCGCCTTCGGGCCGTCCAGGGTGACCTGCTTGGCGACCAGGGTGCGGCCCTCGCGGGCCGGGTCCACCCGACCGACGAGACGGCCGCCGGCCAGGACCGGCATCGCGAAGTAGCCGTAGACGCGCTTCTGCTTGGGGACGTAGGCCTCCAGGCGGTGGGTGAAGCCGAAGATCCGCTCCGTGCGGGCACGCTCCCAGATCAGGGAGTCGAACGGGGACAGCAGCGTCGTACGGTGCCGGCCGCGCGCCGGCATCTCCAGGGCCGCGGGGTCGGCCCAGGTCGGCTTGCCCCAGCCCTCGACCGTGACCGGGACCAGGCCCGAGTCGGCGATCACCGCGTCGACCTGTTCGCCCTTGAGACGGTGGTAGTCGGCGATGTCCGCGCGTGTGCCCACTCCGAGCGACTGGCCGGCCAGGCGGACCAGGCGGCGTACGCACTCGGTGTCGTCCAGTTCGTCGTGGAGGAGAGCGTCCGGGACGGCACGTTCGGCGAGGTCGTAGACGCGCTTCCAGCCGCGGCGCTCTACGCAGACCACCTCGCCGTACATCAGGGCGCGTTCGACGGCGACCTTTGTGCCGGACCAGTCCCACCAGTCGCTGGTCTTCTTCGCGCCGCCCAGGTCGGTCGCGGTGAGCGGGCCTTCGGTGCGGAGCTGTTTGATCACCTGGGCGTAGGTGCCGTCGGGGAGGTCGTGGTTCCAGTGAGGGCGGTTGCGGTAGGCGCGGCGGCGGAAGGCGAAGTGGGGCCACTCCTCGATGGGGAGGATGCAGGCGGCGTGGGACCAGTACTCGAACGTGTGGGGGTCGGCCGGGGGCGCGGTTGCTGTGGGTGCCGTGGCTGTGGTGGGCCTGGATGCCGTCGTCCAGTAGGCGGTCTCGATCGTCTTGCGGCCCACCGCGCCCAGGCGGGCGTACGGGATGAGTTCGTGGGAGCGGGCGAGGACCGAGATGGTGTCGAGTTGGACCGCGCCGAGGTGACGGAGGATGCCGCGGACGCCGGATCTGCGGTCGGGGGCGCCGAGGAAGCCCTGCGCGCGGAGGGCGATGCGGCGGGCTTCGTCTGCCGTCAGTTCGGTGGTGGGGCGCGGGGTCGTCATGGGTTCGGACGATAGAGGGTGGCACTGACAGTGGCGGGTGAGCTGGGGGTTTGGATTCGCCCCCGCCGCCCCTACCCGTCCCGTCCCCAGGGGCGCTGCCCCTTCGACCCCGCTGGGGGCTGCGCCCCCAGACCCCGCCATCGGCCCTCCGGGCCTCGTCCTCAAACGCCGGACGGGCTGAGAGCGCGGCTCGTCCTCAAGCGTCGGACGGGCTGAGAGTGCGGCTCGTTCTCAAGCGTCGGACGGGCTGGCCGGGGCGGGCAGATACGGTGCTGCCGAGGGGAGGCCCAGGTCTGAGGGGAGCAGGGAGCCGATCCAGCAGTCTCGGCGGACGCCCTGGTGGATCAGGGCGGAGCGGAGGGTGCCCTCGAGGGTGAAGCCGGTTCGGACCGCAACGGCGCGGGACGGGGTGTTGCCGACCTCCGCACGCCATTCCACGCGGTCGATCGACAGGTCGACGAAGGCGAAGCGGGCGGCGGTGAGGACGGCTTCGGTGACGTAGCCGTTGCCGCGGTGTTCCTTTGTGCCCCAGAAGCCGATCTCGGCGCTGCTCATGGAACGCATCGTGAGGCCGAGCATGCCCACCAGTTCCTCCCCTTCGGGGAGGAAGAGGCCCCAGGTGAGCGTCGAACCGTCGGCCCACCCCTCGGGAGCCAGTTGCTCCGTGAAACTCCGGGCGTGTTCGTACAGGTAGGGCGAGGGGATCGTCGTCCAGCGCTGGATGTCGGGGTCCTGGGCGGCCTCGTACACGGTTTGGGTGTCCTTCGGACCGACCGTGCGCATGAGGAGGCGGCCGGTGGAGAGCGTGACGGGTTCCATCGGCCGATTCTGCTCGGGGGGCCGTAGCAAGCGCCATCCCTTATGCGGTGTGTGAGCGCGCGAACGCATTTCGCACA
The DNA here is from genome assembly GCF_055564995.1 of Streptomyces sp. NPDC028907. NCBI lineage: Bacteria > Bacillati > Actinomycetota > Actinomycetes > Kitasatosporales > Streptomycetaceae > Streptomyces > Streptomyces sp. NPDC028907. Next base: position 714,268 of record NZ_JBVHVE010000004.1, on the reverse strand, counting down.
ATTCGTTGGCGGAACGCGGCACCATCCGCGGCCCCCGGCCGTTGTCCCTTTGACGGAGATTTGAAGCAGCTGACGTTCGACGTCCACGGCAGGCTCCCGGCGTGGCGGGGTCCTCGCATACGATGGCCGTTGCTCAGTCAAGTCAAATGGAAACCGACCGTCCCAGGCCCGACCGGCAAGGAGACCAACCCCCGTGTCCGTCCTCTCGAAGATCATGCGTGCAGGCGAAGGCAAGATCCTGCGCAAGCTGCACCGCATCGCGGACCAGGTCAACTCCATCGAAGAGGACTTCGTCGACCTCTCCGACGCCGAGCTGAGGGCACTCACCGATGAGTACAAGCAGCGCTACGCAGACGGTGAGAGCCTGGACGACCTGCTGCCCGAGGCCTTCGCCACCGTCCGTGAGGCCGCCAAGCGCGTTCTCGGACAGCGTCACTACGACGTCCAGATCATGGGTGGTGCGGCCCTGCACCTCGGCTATGTGGCCGAGATGAAGACCGGTGAGGGCAAGACCCTCGTCGGCACGCTGCCCGCTTATCTGAACGCGCTGTCCGGCAAGGGCGTGCACCTGATCACGGTCAACGACTACCTGGCCGAGCGCGACTCCGAGATGATGGGTCGCGTCCACAAGTTCTTGGGCCTGAACGTCGGCTGCATCCTCGCCAACATGACGCCGGCCCAGCGTCGCGAGCAGTACGCGTGCGACATCACGTACGGCACGAACAACGAGTTCGGCTTCGACTACCTGCGCGACAACATGGCGTGGTCCAAGGACGAACTCGTCCAGCGCGGCCACAACTTCGCCATCGTCGACGAGGTCGACTCCATCCTCGTCGACGAGGCCCGTACGCCGCTGATCATCTCCGGCCCCGCCGACCAGGCCACCAAGTGGTACGGCGACTTCGCCAAGCTGGTCACCCGGCTGAAGAAGGGCGAGGCCGGCAACCAGCTCAAGGGCCTCGAGGAGACCGGCGACTACGACGTCGACGAGAAGAAGCGCACGGTCGCCATCCACGAGGCCGGTGTCGCCAAGGTCGAGGACTGGCTGGGCATCGACAACCTCTACGAGTCGGTGAACACGCCTCTGGTGGGCTACCTGAACAACGCCATCAAGGCGAAGGAGCTCTTCAAGAAGGACAAGGACTACGTCGTCATCGACGGCGAGGTCATGATCGTCGACGAGCACACCGGCCGTATCCTCGCCGGCCGCCGCTACAACGAGGGCATGCACCAGGCGATCGAGGCGAAGGAAGGGGTGGACATCAAGGACGAGAACCAGACCCTCGCCACGATCACCCTGCAGAACTTCTTCCGCCTCTACAAGCGCCACGACCACGCCGACAAGGAACAGCCCGGCCTCTGCGGCATGACCGGTACGGCGATGACCGAGGCCGCCGAGTTCCACCAGATCTACAAGCTCGGTGTGGTGCCGATCCCGACGAACCGGCCGATGATCCGCAAGGACCAGTCGGACCTGATCTACCGCACCGAGGTCGCGAAGTTCGAGGCGGTCGTCGACGACATCGTCGAGAAGCACGAGAAGGGCCAGCCGATCCTCGTCGGTACGACGTCGGTCGAGAAGTCCGAGTACCTGTCGCAGCAGCTGTCCAAGCGCGGCATCCAGCACGAGGTGCTGAACGCCAAGCAGCACGACCGTGAGGCGATCATCGTCGCCCAGGCCGGCCGCAAGGGCGCCGTCACCGTCGCCACCAACATGGCCGGCCGCGGTACGGACATCAAGCTCGGCGGCAACCCCGAGGACCTCGCCGAGGCGGAGCTGCGTCAGCGCGGCCTCGACCCCGAGGAGCACATCGAGGAGTGGGCCGCGGCGCTGCCCGCCGCCCTGGAGAAGGCCGAGCAGGCGGTCAAGGCGGAGTTCGAGGAGGTCAAGGACCTCGGCGGCCTCTACGTCCTCGGCACCGAGCGGCACGAGTCGCGCCGTATCGACAACCAGCTGCGCGGTCGTTCCGGCCGTCAGGGCGACCCGGGCGAGTCCCGCTTCTACCTGTCACTGGGTGACGACCTGATGCGGCTCTTCAAGGCCCAGATGGTCGAGCGCGTGATGTCCATGGCGAACGTCCCGGACGACGTGCCCATCGAGAACAAGATGGTCACCCGCGCGATCGCGTCCGCCCAGTCGCAGGTCGAGCAGCAGAACTTCGAGACCCGTAAGAACGTCCTGAAGTACGACGAGGTCCTCAACCGTCAGCGCGAGGTCATCTACGGCGAGCGGCGCCGCGTCCTGGAGGGCGAGGACCTGCACGAGCAGGTGCAGCACTTCATGGACGACACCATCGACGCCTACGTCGGCGCGGAGACCGCCGAGGGCTTCCCGGAGGACTGGGACCTGGAGCGGCTGTGGGGCGCGTTCAAGCAGCTCTACCCGGTGAAGGTGACCGTCGACGAGCTGGAGGAGGCGGCCGGCGACCGGGCCGGACTGACCGCCGAGTTCATCTCCGAGTCCATCAAGGACGACATCCACGAGCAGTACGCGGCGCGTGAGGCGCAGCTCGGCTCCGAGATCATGCGTGAGCTGGAGCGCCGGGTCGTGCTGTCGGTCCTGGACCGAAAGTGGCGCGAGCACCTCTACGAGATGGACTACCTCCAGGAGGGCATCGGCCTGCGCGCGATGGCGCAGAAGGACCCGCTGGTCGAGTACCAGCGCGAGGGCTTCGACATGTTCACCGCGATGATGGAGGGCATCAAGGAGGAGTCCGTCGGCTACCTGTTCAACCTGGAGGTCCAGGTCGAGCAGCAGGTCGAGGAGGTCCCGGTCGAGGACGCCAAGCCGGTCGCCGACCTGGAGAAGAAGGACGCCGTGCCGGCCCAGGCGGGTGCCCGTCCCGAGATCCGCGCCAAGGGCCTCGAAGCCCCGCGCCGACCGGACCGGCTGCACTACACCGCCCCGAAGGTCGACGGCGAGGGCGACATCGTCGAGGGCGACTTCGACAACGGCGACGAGCCGGTGCGCTCCGAGGCCGACGGCCTCACGCGCGCGGAGCGGCGCAAGCAGGCCCGCGGTGGGCGCCGCCGTAAGAAGTAGCGCCGGGCGTGAATGCGGTGCCGTAGTGGCTGGAAGGGCCGGGTCTCCTCTGGGGGCCCGGCCCTTCGGCTTGTGCGGTCCCTGCCGGGGTTCTGGAGGCTTCTGGGGCCCGCTGACGACTGCTGGGCCGGTCGGTGCCGCTGTCGTGGTCAGCCGGGGTCAGTCGTCGTCCGTACGCGGCCTGCGCGGGCCGCCCAGTTCCACGGCCGTGCAGCGCCAGCGCAGGTCTCCGCCCTGTTCCAGGCGGAACGCCATGGCGCGCAGCTGGTCGCCGGCGCCGATCCGGGCGAAGGCCTCGATGGCACCCGCGCGGGGCTCGAAGTAGCCGATGTCGCGGACGACGGGGCGGGCGCCCCGGGTGCGCAGGGGGCCGCGTTCCGCCAGCCAGGCGAGTTCGTCGTAGGCGCGGCCGGCGGTGTGGCGGAGCATCGAGTGGACGGGGCGTTGGCCGCTCAGGACGAGGACCAGGCGGTCGGCGAAGACATCCGTGGGGCGGGGGTGAGGGAGGACGCGCCCGCACAGGGGGGTCTCGCTCGCGGGCGGCACGGTCGTTCGCGGCTGGGTGGGCGCGGTCGGCGGGCGGGTGTCCGCGGGGCTCGTGCGGGCGCGGGCGCCCGGGGTGCCGGGTGAGCCGGGCGGGCGGCCGCCGGGAGCTGCCGTACGGGATGCGCCGCCGGCCGGGGTGCGGGGCGGGGCGCCGCCGGGGCGGCGGGTGTCGCGGCGGCTCGGCGGGCGGGTGCCGGGGCGGTGCTGGGTCCTGGTCATGACCTTGTTCATGGGGTCCCCGTTCGGTGAGTCCGATGGATACCGGTCAGTAACTTCGAGGTTGGTGATCTTGTACGGGGTTCCGGGCGCCGGAAGCAAGGAAGGGGCGCCCTCGATCCGGCGGGCGAAATCTTCACTTATCTGGGTGATGCGAGCGCGCTGAAGGCCGTGATGACGGGCCGGTACCGGGTGAATCCGTGGATCGGGGTGGACGCCGGGCGAGGGGGTGAGGGGGACTCGAAAGGGGACGCCCGCACGTATCCTGAAGGCCCTCCGGGAGGTACGGGGCCCGCCCCTCCTTCCGGGTCCTTGCCGAGCCTCACGAGTACGAAAGCGGTCAGTCATGCGCGTCTACGTCCCCCTGACCCTCCCCGGGCTCGCCGAGGCGTACAAGACGGGCGGACTGGGGGCCGAGCCGCTCGTCGCGTACGCCGTCACGCCCGCGTTGCGCGAGTGGTATCTCTCCGACGACATCGAGGAGTTGGAGTACGCGGCGCTGAACCGCGCCGCGCTCGCCTCGCTGCGGCTGCTGGCGGCGGACGGCGGTGCGGTACGGCGCCGGGTCGTGGTCGCCGTCGACGTGCCCGACGGGGCTGCCGTCGCCGATCCGGGCCGAGGGCTGGATCCGGCGGCGCTGGGCGAGGTGCGGATCGCCAAGGGCGTGGCGCTGGCCAAGGCCGCCGCCGTGCACGTCGACTCGGGCGACGCGGAGACGGACGTGGCGGCGGCCGCGGAGGCGCTGGCCGCGGCGGACGGCGGGGACGACGACGCGCAGTTCGTCGTGGACGGGGCCGAGGACCACGAGCTGCTCTGGTACGCCACTCAGGAGATCCCGAACCTGGTGGGGCAGGCGGACTGAGGAGCCCCCGCCCCCGTCCCCCTGCTCTTGCCCCTGTCCCTTCCCTGCCCCGCGGCCGCTCTCCGCTGCCTCGTTGACCTGCCGTTCTCTTGATTGTCAGTGGCGGCGGGTACGGTTCTCGGCATGGGGAAGCAGGTAGGGGCACACATCGTCTGGGACTGGAACGGGACCCTGTTCCACGACAACGACGCGATCATCGGCGCGACGAACGCGGCGTTCGGCGAGCTGGGGCTCGACCCGATCACGATGGAGCAGTACCGGTCGCTGTACTGCGTGCCGGTGCCGAAGTTCTACGAGCGGTTGCTGGGGCGGCTGCCGACCGACGCGGAGTGGGAGGTCATGGACGAGACCTTCCACCGGTACTACACCGAGCACCGGGTGAGGTGCGGGCTCACCGAGGGCGCCTCGGAGCTGCTCGTGGAATGGCGGTCGGCGGGGCGCAGCCAGTCGATCCTCAGCATGTACGGGCATGACGAGCTCGTGCCGCTGGTGCGGGGGTTCGGGATCGAGGAGCACTTCATACGTGTCGACGGGCGGACCGGGCCGTCCGGGGGCAGCAAGGCCGAGCACATGGTGCGGCACATCGAGGCGCTCATGAGTGTGGACCCCGCTCGCACGGTGGTGATCGGGGACGCGGCCGACGACGCGGTGGCGGCGTTGCATGTGGGGGCGCGGGCCGTGCTCTACACCGGGGGGTCGCACAGCCGGGCGAGCCTTGAGGAGGTGGGCGTGCCGGTGGTGGACACGTTGGGGGAGGCGGTCGCGGAGGCGGAGCGGTTGGCGGCTTAGGCGAGCGGCCCAGTGCCGGTGCCGGGCACGGTCCTATGTGCCCGGCAGTGAAGTCGGCCCGGGTTGGCGGCTGCGTCGGCTGACCGGTTACGTCACCGGTGCCTTCGCCCGGAGCACCGTCAGGAACTCGCGCATCCAGCTGGAGTGGTCCGGCCAGGCGCGGGAGGAGACGAGGGCTCCGTCGACCACCGCCTCGGCGTCCTGGAAGGTGGCGCCGGCTGCCTGCATGTCGAGTTCCAGGGCGGGGTACGCCGTGACGCGGCGGCCGTGGAGGCTGTCGATCGCCGCGGTGAGCAGGGGGCCGTGGCAGATCTGGGCGACCGGCTTGTCGGAGTCGAAGAACGACTTGAGGATCTTGCGGAGTTCGGGATCGTTGCGGAGGTACTCGGGGGCTCGGCCGCCGGGGATGACCACGGCGGCGTAGTCGCCGGGGTCCACCTCGGAGAAGGCGAGATCGGCGGGCCAGGTGTAGCCGGGTTTCTCGGTGTAGGTGTCGAAGCCGGGTACGAAGTCGTGGACGACGAACTGGAGCTGTTTGCGGGTGGGGGCGGCGATGTGGACGTCGTAGCCCTCTTCGCGGAGGCGCTGGTAGGGGTAGAGGACCTCCAGTGACTCTGCGGCGTCGCCGGTGACGATGAGGATTTTCGCTGTCATCTCGGGTGCGCTCCTCTTTTGGCCGTGGTTCCGTTGCGTCTCCGTCGGGCCTTAGGGGCAACGTGCCTCGGGGGCGGGGGCTTGCCAAGGGGTGCGGGCGGCTTGGGGGCGCCGGTAGGTGGGTTTCCGTTGCCGGTGGGCGGTGGGTGCCCGGCGTTGCGGCTGAGGCGGGGTGGGCCGCGCGACCCGGCGCTCACGAGGTGCCGGGTGCCTCTCGGAGGCCGCACAGCGACAGCGTCCGAAGGTTGGGGCACCGTTGTTTTCGGACACCACGCGGCCCCCGAGGGCGTGGTTTTGCCTCGGTTTCCTGTTCGTGCCCTGGGGTCGGCCCACATCCCAGCCTCCCCCTCCGTGTCCCGCCCCGCCAGTTACGCCCTGCGCGCCCCCTTTGCCCCTGTGCAGAACGTCAAAGTTCTACCCCCGGTTTTGTACACATACGGCTCATGACGGGCCCCCTGTAAGGAGCGATAGCCTTGGTGGCGTGATCAGCGCGATAGCTCGCGGGGGCAGTGTTGCCCCTGCCCTGCGCCCGGGCAGCACGGACGACATCCGTGGCCGGGCGGCGGTCGCTGGTCTTCGCGGGCGGGAGGGGGGTGTAAGGGCCCCCAGGACGTCATTCGCACCCCGGGCCCGGACGTCGCAGAGAGCAGCGTCACACCCCGTGGGCAGCTCAAGATTGGCTCATATATCCCCGCTCATCTCACCTCGCGGCATAGCGTCGAAGCAGACCGGACACCCCGCGTCACGGCGTTACACCGGAGGGGAAGAGACCGTACTTCCTTCTACGTCACGCAACGGCGCGCGACAGGAGCCAGAGGACAATGCAGACCAAGCTGGACGAAGCCAAGGCCGAGCTGCTCGAGAGGGCCGCCCGGGTAGCTGAGAACAGCCCGGTCGGGGGGTACCTACCGACTGGGACGACGGACGAGAGCAGCCCCGGCACCCCGGACCACGACACCGTGCTCTCGTTCCTCCAGCGCTACTACCTGCACACCGCCCCGGAGGACCTCAGCGACCGCGACCCGGTCGACATCTTCGGAGCCGCCTTCTCGCACTACCGGCTGGCCGAGAACCGTCCCCAGGGCACGGCCAACGTGCGGGTGCACACGCCCACCGTGGAGGAGAACGGCTGGACGTGCAGCCACTCCGTCGTCGAGGTCGTCACCGACGACATGCCCTTCCTGGTCGACTCCGTCACCAACGAGCTGACGCGGCAGGGACGCGGCATCCATGTGGTGATCCACCCACAGGTCTTCGTCCGCCGCGACGTCACCGGCAAGCTCATCGAGGTGCTCACCGCGCCGCCCGCCGGTGAGCAGCCGCACGACACGCACACCGAGTCCTGGATTCACGTCGAGTTCGACCGGGAGACCGACCGCGGCGACCTGAAGCAGATCACCGCCGACCTGCTGCGCGTCCTGTCCGACGTCCGTGAGGCCGTCGAGGACTGGAGCAAGATGCGGGACCTGGCCGTGCGCATGGCCGACGAGCTGGTCCAGGAGCCCCATTCCGACCTGCGGATGCAGGAGTTCGAGGAAGCCCGCGAGCTGCTGCGCTGGCTGGCCGACGACCACTTCACCTTCCTCGGCTACCGCGAGTACGAGCTGCGCGAGGACGATTCGCTGGCCGCAGTGCCGGGCACCGGGCTGGGCATCCTGCGCGCCGACCCGCACCACGCCGAGGGTGACAGCCACCCCGTCAGCCCCTCCTTCGAGCGGTTGCCCGCAGACGCCCGCGCCAAGGCCCGCGAGCACAAGCTCCTCATCCTCACCAAGGCCAACAGCCGGGCGACCGTGCACCGGCCGTCGTATCTGGACTACGTCGGCGTGAAGAAGTTCGACGAGAACGGCGAGGTCGTCGGCGAGCGCCGCTACCTGGGTCTGTTCTCCTCGGCCGCCTACACCGAGTCCGTCCGCCGGGTGCCCGTCATCCGGCGCAAGGTGGACGAGGTGCTGGAGGCCGCCGGGTTCTCGCCCAACAGTCACGACGGCCGCGACCTGCTCCAGATCCTGGAGACCTACCCGCGCGACGAGCTCTTCCAGACCCCGGTCCCCGAGCTCCAGCGCATCGCCACCTCCGTGCTCTACCTCCAGGAACGCCGCCGCCTGCGGCTCTACCTGCGGCAGGACGAGTACGGCCGCTACTACTCGGCTCTCGTCTACCTCCCGCGCGACCGCTACACCACCGGCGTCCGGCTGCGGATCATCGACATCCTGAAGGAGGAGCTCGGCGGCATCAGCGTCGACTTCACCGCCTGGAACACCGAGTCGATCCTCTCCCGGCTGCACTTCGTCGTCCGGGTCCCGCAGGGCACCGAGCTGCCGCAGCTCAGCGACAGCGACAAGGAGCGCATCGAGGCGCGGCTCGTCGAGGCCGCCCGCTCCTGGGCCGACGGCTTCGCCGACGCGCTGAACGCCGAACTCGGCGAGGAGCGCGCCGCCGAGCTGCTGCGCCGCTACTCGAGCGCCTTCCCCGAGGGCTACAAGGCCGACCACACTCCGCGTTCCGCGGTCTCCGACCTCGTCCACATCGAGCAGCTCACCGAGGAGAACAACTTCTCGCTGAGCCTGTACGAGCCGGTCGGCGCCGCCCCCGAGGAACGCCGGTTCAAGATCTACCGCAAGGGCGCGGCCGTCTCCCTGTCCGCCGTCCTGCCGGTCCTCAGCCGGCTCGGCGTCGAGGTCGTGGACGAACGGCCGTACGAACTGCGCTGCTCCGACCGCAGTGTCGCCTGGATCTACGACTTCGGTCTGCGCATGCCCAAGACGGCGGGCGGCGCCGGGGACTACCTCGGCGACGACGCGCGCGAGCGGTTCTCCGAGGCCTTCGCCGCGACCTGGACCGGCAAGGCGGAGAACGACGGCTTCAACGCCCTCGTGCTGAGCGCCGGGCTGACCTGGCGGCAGGCGATGGTGCTGCGGGCGTACGCGAAGTACCTGCGCCAGGCGGGCTCCACCTTCTCGCAGGACTACATGGAGGACACCCTCCGCAACAACGTCCACACCACCCGCCTCCTCGTCTCCCTGTTCGAGGCGCGGATGTCGCCGGACCGTCAGCGCGCGGGCCGCGAGATCGTGGACGCGCTGCTCGAAGAGGTCGACGCGGCGCTCGACCAAGTCGCGAGCCTCGACGAGGACCGGATCCTGCGGTCCTTCCTCACCGTGATCAAGGCGACGCTGCGCACCAACTTCTTCCAGGAGGCGGCGGGCGGCAAGCTGCACGACTACGTCTCCATGAAGTTCGACCCGCAGGCCATCCCCGACCTGCCCGCGCCGCGCCCGGCGTTCGAGATCTGGGTCTACTCGCCGCGAGTCGAGGGCGTCCACCTGCGCTTCGGCAAGGTCGCGCGCGGCGGTCTGCGCTGGTCCGACCGGCGTGAGGACTTCCGCACCGAGATCCTCGGCCTGGTCAAGGCGCAGATGGTGAAGAACACCGTCATCGTGCCGGTCGGCGCCAAGGGCGGCTTCGTCGCCAAGCAGCTGCCCGACCCGTCCGTGGACCGGGACGCGTGGCTCGCCGAGGGCGTGGCGTCGTACAAGACCTTCATCTCGGCGCTGCTCGACATCACCGACAACATGGTCGCCGGCGAGGTCGTGCCGCCGCAGGACGTCGTCCGGCACGACGAGGACGACACCTACCTCGTCGTCGCCGCCGACAAGGGCACCGCGACCTTCTCCGACATCGCCAACGGGGTCGCCGAGCAGTACAACTTCTGGCTCGGGGACGCCTTCGCCTCCGGCGGCTCGGCCGGTTACGACCACAAGGGCATGGGCATCACCGCCCGCGGCGCCTGGGAGTCCGTCAAGCGGCACTTCCGCGAGCTGGGCGTGGACACCCAGAGCGAGGACTTCACGGTCGTCGGCATCGGCGACATGTCCGGCGACGTGTTCGGCAACGGCATGCTGCTCAGCGAGCACATCCGTCTGGTCGCCGCCTTCGACCACCGGCACATCTTCATCGACCCGAAGCCCGACGCGGCCACCTCCTACGCCGAGCGCCGCCGCCTCTTCGAGCTGCCCCGCTCCAGCTGGGAGGAGTACGACACCGACCTCATCTCGGCCGGTGGCGGCGTCTTCCCGCGCAGTGCCAAGGCGATCCCGGTCAACGCGCACATCCGCGAGGCCCTCGGCATCGAGGGCAAGGTCTCCAAGATGACGCCGGCCGAGCTGATGAAGGCGATCCTCAAGGCGCCGGTGGACCTGCTGTGGAACGGCGGCATCGGTACGTACGTCAAGGCGTCCACCGAGACCCACGCGGACGTCGGCGACAAGGCCAACGACGCCATCCGCGTCGACGGCGCCGACCTGCGCGTCCAGGTCGTCGGCGAGGGCGGCAACCTCGGTCTGACCCAGCTCGGCCGGATCGAGTTCGCGCTGCACGGCGGCCGGATCAACACCGACGCCATCGACAACAGCGCGGGCGTGGACACCTCCGACCACGAGGTGAACATCAAGATCCTGCTGGGTGCCCTGGTCTCCGAGGGCGACATGACGGTCAAGCAGCGCAACAAGCTGCTCGCCGAGATGACCGACGAGGTCGGCCGCCTGGTCCTGCGCAACAACTACGCCCAGAACACGGCCATCGCCAACGCCCTCGCCCAGTCCGGCGCCATGCTCCACGCCCAGCAGCGCTTCATGAAGCACCTGGTCCGCGAGGGGCACCTGGACCGTGCGCTGGAGTTCCTGCCCACCGACCGCCAGATCCGCGAACGCCTCGGGTCCGGCCACGGCCTGACCGGGCCGGAGACGGCCGTCCTGATGGCGTACACGAAGATCACGGTCGCCGACGAGCTGCTGCACACCTCGCTGCCCGACGACCCGTACCTGAGCACCCTGCTGCACGCGTACTTCCCGACGGCGCTGCGCGAGCAGTTCCCGGAGTACCTGGTCAGCCACCCGCTGCGCCGTGAGATCACCACGACCGTGCTGGTCAACGACACGGTCAACACCGGCGGTACGACGTATCTGCACCGGTTGCGCGAGGAGACCGGGGCCTCGCTGGAGGAGATCGTCCGGGCGCAGACCGTGGCCCGCGCGATCTTCCGTTCGGCGGTCGTGTGGGACGCGGTCGAGGCCCTCGACAACAAGGTCGACGCCGCCGTCCAGACCCGGATCAGGCTGCACTCGCGCCGTCTGGTCGAGCGCGGCACACGCTGGCTGCTCAACAACCGGCCGCAGCCGCTGGAACTCGCCGACACCGTCGACTTCTTCGCCGACCGCGTCGAGCAGGTCTGGTCGGAGCTGCCGAAGCTGCTCAAGGGCGCGGACCTGGAGTGGTACCAGCAGATCTACGACGAGCTGACCGGTGCCGGAGTCCCGGCCGAACTGGCCACCCGGGTGGCCGGCTTCTCCTCCGCCTTCCCGTCGCTGGACATCGTCTCGGTGGCCGACCGCGTGGGCAAGGACCCGATGGACGTCGCCGAGGTCTACTACGACCTCGCCGACCGGCTGCGGATCACCCAGCTCATGGACCGCATCATCGAGCTGCCCCGCGCGGACCGCTGGCAGTCCATGGCCCGCGCCTCCATCCGTGAGGACCTCTACGCCGCCCATGCGGCCCTGACCTCGGACGTCCTGGCGGCCGGCAACGGCACCGCGACGCCCGAGCAGCGGTTCAAGGCGTGGGAGCAGAAGAACGCGGCGATCCTGGGCCGGGCGCGGACGACCCTGGAGGAGATCCAGGGTTCGGAGGCGTTCGACCTGGCCAACCTGTCGGTGGCCATGCGGACCATGCGGACGCTGCTGCGGTCGCACACGTAGGTAGTACGGCCTTACGGCCTGACACCCGTACGGGTGTCGGAGCGCCCCGGACTTTCACGGTCCGGGGCGTTCGCGCATTTCGGGCAAAACGGGAATTACAGTGCTCGCGTGAGCACGATGCGGGACGCGCTGCGAAGGACGACGGTCGTTCCGCAGGTAGCTGCAGCGCTGGTCGTCGTACTGCTCCTGCTGGTGATCGCCCGGCTGCCGTGGGCCGGCGACCTCGGGATGCACGCGGCGACCGTCGAACGTCTGCGGCACAACCTGGTCGACCCCGGCAATCCGCTGGTCGACGCGGACACGCCGAGCCCGTACTACTCGCCGTGGATGCTGGTGCTCGGGTGTGTCGCGCGGGTGACGGGGTTCTCGGTCTTCGTCGTGCTGCGGATCGGGGCGGTGGTGGGGCTCGGGCTGCTCGTCAGCGGGGTGTGGCGGTACGTGCGGACGCTGAGCGCGCACCGGGCCGCGCCCGCGGTCGCCGTGCTGTGCCTGGTGTTTCTGTGGGGGACTTCGCTGTTCGCGTGGAGCGGGTTCCTCGGGCTGAACTCGCTGGCGTTGACCGTGTCGTATCCGAGTGTGTTCGCGCTGGGGCTGGCCTTTCACTTCTGGGCCTGGCTGGCGGGGGCGGTGCGGGGCGTGGCCGGGTGGGGGGTGTGGGTCGGGCTCGGGGCGCTGTGGGCGGTGATTCTGCTGTGCCATCAGTTCTCGGGGGTGGTGGCGACGTTGGGGGCCTTGGCCACGGTGGTCGCTGCGCGAGCGTGGCGGGCGGGGCGGGGGGTGTGGCTGAGGCTGGGCGTGGGGGTGCTGGTGGGGGTGGGGGTGTTGTGGGGGTGGCCGTACTACGACTTCTTCGCGTTGTTCGGAGCCGGCCGGGATCTGGAGGCGGTGCACCGGGGGCTGTATCGGGGGTTGGTGGGGCGGTACTGGCTGGTGTCGGTGGGGGTGGTGGCGTTGGGGGTGCGGTGGTGGCGGGACCGGTGGGATCCGCTGGTGCTGTTCTTCGTGCTGGGGGTGGTGGTCGTGGTGGTGGGTGGGGTGAGTGGGCACTACTCGTGGGGGAGGGTGTTGCCCGCGGTGGTGATTCCCGCGCAGGTCGCTGCCGCGGTGGTGGTGGTCGAGGTGCGGGGGTGGTGGCGGGGGGTGTGTGTCGGGGTGCTGGGTGGGGCGCTGGTTCTGGGGGGCTGGGCGCAGGTGGGGACGGTGGGGTACGTCGTTCCGCAGGAGGTGCTGCCGGGGGTGGTGGCGGGGAAGTACCGGGCGCCTTGGGCGGGGTATCACTGGGTCACGCCGTGGGTGAAGTACGGGGATGTGGTCATGGCGCGGAGGTGGGCGGCTCGGCAGATTCCGGCGTATGGGGCGTACACCGTGGCGCCTGGGTATCCCGACTTCTTCCTGCCGGATGAGGGGCGGAGGGTGGCGGATGTGCGGAGGTATTTCGCGGTGGGGACGGGGGAGGGGGTGCGGCGGGGGATCGTGCGGGCTTATGGGGTGCGGTGGGTGGTGGATCGGGGGGAGGGGGTGGGGGGTGGTGGGTTGCGGGTGGTGGCTCGGGGGCCGGGTGGGGCGGTGCTGTACGAGGTGGTGCGGTGAGGATTTCGCCCCCGCCGCCCCTACCCGTCCCATCCCTTGAAGGGGCTCCGCCCCTTCGACCCCGCTGGGGGCTGCGCCCCCAGACCCCTGCTATCGGCCCTTCGGGCCTCGTCCTCAAACGCCGGACGGGCTGAAAGTGCGGCTCGTCCTCGAACGCCGGACGGGCTGAAAGTGCGGCTCGTCCTCGAACGCCGGACGGGCTGAGGGTGTCTAGCGCAGCGCGCTTCTCAGCAAGCGGGCCGCGCGCCTTGCCTTCGGGTGGGCCACTCGGCGTACCACCGGGCGTACCAGCCTTGCCGTGATGCCTACGGGTTTCCAGCGGATCTGTAGGCGGCCGGGGCCTCGGCCCTCGGGTTCGATGGTTACCCGGTGCGGGGCTGTGCTGGTGTGGTAGTTGATGCGGGCTGTGAGGGGTGGGAAGGCGAGGGGGGCCAGGAGGACGGCGGTGTGGGGCTGGCCCTGGTGTTCGATGCGGAGCAGGGGGTGGCGGACGCCGGCGAAGCCGTGGTGGGGGACCGGGGCCGTGGCCAGGTCCAGGTGGGCGTGGCCCTCGTAGACGCCGGGGCGGATCGGGGTGAGGCGGAAGGGGACCTTGAGGCGCTGCCGGCCGGGGGTGAGGAGGAGGGCGGCGCGGTGGGGGCCCACGGGGAGGCGTAGGCCGGGGTCGTAGGTGCGGACGGTGAGGTCGATCGAGGCGCCGGGGCCGCGGGTGAGCTCCGTGATCTCGTGACGGAACTGGGCGCTGCGGAAGGGGCGGGTGTCGAGCTCCAGGTCGGAGACGTCCAGTTCACGGCGGGCCCAGGTGGAGGTCGGGAGGGCGGGGCCCCAGTACAGGTGGCCGTCCGCGTCCGGTGTCACGTGCCGGGGTGCCACCGCGCGGCCCAGGCCGCGGGCCGCCGACCGGGCCTCGTGGAAGCGGCGTTCGCGGATCAGCTGCAGGACCACGCGTTCCATGCGGGGCAGGCGGCCGTAGGCGGCGGGGGAGAGGGTCTCCAGGTAGGGGATGGTGATGTCGGCGAAGGCGGACAGCCACTCCTCGTCGCGGTAGGGGAGGTCACCGGCGTACATCCGGAAGTCGTGCTTGAGGAACTTGTAGTCCTTGTCCTCACGCAGCCCGGCGTGTCCGCTCTCGACTAGGAAGTCGTCGATGAGGCGCTGGACGTGGACGCGGTCGCGGACGTTGTCCAGTTTGTGGCGCTGGTTGGAGATCGAGGCCGCTTCCGTGGCCGCGTACGGAGCGATGTGCCAGCGGTACACCGGCTCCGGGATGATCGTGAACTCCTTGGCCAGACAGTACGCCTGCGTCGAGAACAGCTGGTCCTCGTAGTGGATGCCCTCCGGGAAGCGGAGGTCGTAGCGGTCCAGGAAGGCGCGGGCGTACATCTTGCTCGTCGACAGGTGCTCGAAGAGCAGACGGGGTTCGGACTCGATGCCGATCACGGTGCGCCGCTCGGCGACCAGGTGCGGCATCCATTTCGTACGGCGGCCGCTGTCCTCCCGGACCCGCACGACCGCACCCATCGCGAAGTCGATCTCCCGCTCGCGGTGGGCCGCGAGCAGCAACTCGACCGCGTCGTCGGCCAGTTCGTCGTCGCTGTCCAGGAACATCGCGTACGGCGCCCGGGCGATCTCCAGGGCGCGGTTGCGCGGGGCGCTGCAACCGCCGCTGTTCCGCGGCAGGCGGAGGTGACGGATGCGGGGATCCTGGGCCGCCATGTGCGCGGCCACCTGCGGGGTCTCGTCCGTGGAGTGGTCGTCGCTGATGATGATCTCGATGTTGGCGTGGGTCTGGCGACGTACCGACTCCACGGCCCGGGGAAGACGTGCGGCATCGTTGTAGACGATGACCGTCACGGTGACGTCCGGGGACGCGTCGGGGGTCATGCGGCCTCCTCCGGGGTCGGTGCCGGTGTGCGTTCCTCCAGCGGGGTGACCGGGGGCAGGGCGTCCTCGCTCTCGCCCAGGAACACCCGCCGTACGACCCGTTCGGCGGCGTGGCCGTCGTCGTACTCGCAGAAACGGCGGCGGAACGCGGCCCGCGCCTTTGTCGCGCCCTCGTCGCGCCAGGCCGTGGTGGTGAGGATCTCGGTGAGTTCGGGCTGGGTGCGGGCGACCTGGCCGGGTGGCTCGGCCGTCAGGTCGAAGTAGACGCCGCGGGTGGAGCGGTACGTCTCCCAGTCGTCGGCGTAGACCACGATCGGGCGGTCGAGGTTGGCGTAGTCGAACATGATGGACGAGTAGTCCGTGACCAGCGCGTCCGCGGCCAGACACAGGTCCTCGACGGGGTCGTAGGCGGAGACGTCGATGACCCGGCCGGTGCGGCGCAGGGCGGTCAGCGGGGACGGGGTGCCGTCGTAGAAGTAGTGGCCGCGGACCAGCAGGACGGTGTCCTCGCCGAGTTGGTCGGCGAGGGTGGCGAGGTCGAGGCGGGGGGTCCAGCCGGCCTCGTAGTCGCGGTGGGTGGGGGCGTAGAGGATCGCGCGGTGGGCCGGGGGGATGCCCAGGCGGGCGCGGATCGCCCGGATGTCGGCCGCGGTGGCCGTGTAGTAGACGTCGTTGCGCGGATAGCCGTGGTCGAGGGAGACGAAGCGGGAGGGGTAGGCGCGCTGCCACATCCGGGTGGAGTGGCTGTTCGCCGAGACGCTGAAGTCCCACTTGTCGATACGGGCGAGCAACGCCTCGAAGTCCAGCCCCTTGGCCGCCGCAGGGAACTCCATCTGGTCGACGCCCATGCGCTTGAGCGGGGTGCCGTGGTGGGTCTGGAGGTGGACGGCGTCCGGGCGTTTCACGATCGCGTTGGGGTAGTTGACGTTGTTGACCAGGTACTTGGCCGTGGCCAGCACCTCGCGGTAGCGGCGGGTGCCGGGGAGCACATGGTCGGTGTGGGGTGGCAGCAGGGGGGCGTTCTCGGGGGTCACCACCCACACCGGGTGGATCTGCGGGGCGAGTTCGGTGAGCTTGGCGGCGATGGCCGCCGGGTTGCAGGCGACTTGGCGGTTCCAGTACGCCGAGAAGACGGCCAGGCCGGGGTCGACCGGGCGGGACAGGGCCGTGCGGTAGTGGCGGTCGCCGAGGGCGGCGGCCACCTGGCGCCTACGGGTTCGTACGGCCGACCTGGCGGCGCGGCGGGCGCGGTTGGCGGCCTGGAAGGCGCGGTACCTGGTGTACGCGTTCTCTTCGAGAAGGGCTCGGCGGATGCCCTCCGGTCCGGCGGGGCGGCGGTACCCGGGCGGGCGCAGGCGGACCGCCGCGTCGGCGGCCCGGCGGAAGAACTCCCTGGCGACGGGGTCCGGCATGGGCGTGCGGGCGAAGGTGCGCAGGCAGTCGCGGACCATGACGTCGTAGAGGACGGCGTGGCAGGGCGAGCGAGGGCCGGTGTCGGGGACGGCCCTGGTGGTGGCCCGGGACACCTCGGCGCTGCTTCGGGCGAGGGCCAGGGACAAGGTCAGGGCCAGGAGCTCTTCGTAGCGGTCGACCAGGGCGTAATGCTTCTCGGGCGTGACCGGCGGCAGGCTCTCGGGGCGCAGCTCGTGGTGTTCGTACGCCACTTGGTTCAGGGCGGCGACGTGGTCGGCCAGGAGGAGCGCGGCGTAGGCGGCGTACGGCTCGTCCGGGGTGGTGAGTCGGGGTTCGTGCGCCCGCCAGAAGGAGGTGCGCAGCGCGCGGTTGCCGAGCAGGGGCGTGATGCGCAGGGCGCTGCGGGCCAGGTCGTCGAGTCGGTGCGCGGCGCGGCCCGCGCGGGCCAGCCGGGGGCCGTCCGTGGTGGGGAGTCCGGAGGTCTCCCAGGTGGAGCGGACGTGGTCGAAGAGCAGAACGTCCACCTCGTCCGGCAGTTCCGCGGCACGCTCGGCGATCAGGCGCGGGCCGCCGACGGGCAGCCCGTCCTTCGAGTGCACGAAGTGCAGCCATCGGCCGGTGGCCCGGGCCGCCCCCGCCGAACGGGCCGTGGCGTCGTCCGTCCCGTCCGGCAGGGGCAGCACCAGCATCTCGGGGGCGTGGGCCCGTGCGGTCTCCTCGGCCCAGGGGCCGACCGCGGCCACGATCACCTCGACCTCGGGGTGGGGGTGGGCGGCCAGGGAGGCGAGGAGACCGGTCAGCCGGTCCTGGGTGTTCGGTCCGTGGACGATGACGCTGAGCTCGGGCATCGCGGGACTCCTTCACCTTCTCCATCGCGCCGGGCGCACCCTGTCGGCCGTCGACCCGACCTAGGACATAGTGACACTAATGGGATGAAAGGGTGACTCGCGGTTGCGCCTTACGAGGGAGACTTCAGGCGGGAGGCTCAGGTGGGAAGAGGGGCGGGCGCCGGCTTGGGCTTGGGCTTCGGGCTCGGCTTGGCCGCCGGCTTGTCGCCGGTGAAAGCCTCGTACTCCTTCAGGACCTCGTCCGTCGGCCCGTCCATCCGCAGCTCGCCGCGCTCCAGCCACAGGACGCGGTCGCAGGTGTCGCGGATCGACTTGTTGTTGTGGCTGACCAGGAACACCGTGCCCGCGTGCTTGCGCAGCTCACGGATGCGGGCCTCGGAACGCTTCTGGAACGAACGGTCGCCCGTGGCCAGCGCCTCGTCGATGAGCAGCACGTCGTGGTCCTTGGCGGCGGCGATGGAGAAGCGCAGGCGGGCCGCCATGCCGGAGGAGTACGTGCGCATGGGGAGGGTGATGAAGTCGCCCTTCTCGTTGATGCCGGAGAATTCGACGATCTCCTGGTAGCGCTCCTTGATCTGCTCGCGGGACATGCCCATCGCGAGGCCGCCCAGGTGGACGTTGCGCTCGCCGGTGAGGTCGTTCATCAGGGCCGCGTTCACGCCGAGGAGGGAGGGCTGGCCGTCGGTGTAGATACGGCCGTTCTCGACCGGGAGCAGGCCCGCGACCGCCTTGAGCAGGGTGGACTTGCCGGAGCCGTTGGTGCCGATGAGGCCGATGGCCTCGCCCTTGTACGCGACGAAGGAGACCTTCTTGACGGCGTGCACCTTGCGCACACCGGCCGCCCTCTCGGTCTGCTTGCGGCGCAGGATGCGGTTGAGGGCGGCGGTCGCGGAGCCGCGGCCGGCACCGGTGCCGTTCACGCGGTAGACGATGTCTACGCCGTCGGCGATGACGGTGGGGATGTTCTCGCTGGTCTTGTCAGCCACGGCCGTACCTCTCCTCAGCCTTCCAGAAGTAGATGAAGCCGCCGACCCCGGCGAGCAGGGCCCAGCCCGTCGCGATGGCCCACACGTGCGGCGGGAGCTGGTCGCCGTGGAAGCTGTCGATGAGCGCGAAGCGCATCAGGTCGATGTAGACGGCGGCCGGGTTGGCCTGGAGCGCCGACGTCACCCAGGACGGCGTGTCCGTGTGCTTGGCCATCACGTGGCTGATGCTGAACATCACGCCCGACGCGTACATCCACGTACGCAGCACGAACGGCATCAGCTGGGCGATGTCCGGCGTCTTCGCGCCCATCCGGGCCACGATCATCGCGACGCCGGCGTTGAAGACGGACTGCAGCACCAGCGCCGGGATCGTCAGCGCCCAGGAGGCGGTGATCGGCGTGCCGAGGCAGAGCAGGATCACGATCAGGGCCGCCATCGAGAACAGCAACTGCTGGAGCTGCTGCAACGCGAAGGAGATCGGCAGCGCGGCCCGCGGGAAGTGCAGGGCGCGTACGAGGCCGAGGTTCCCGGAGATCGCGCGGGTGCCCGCCATGATCGAGCTCTGGGTGAACGTCCAGACGAACACGCCCGTCACCAGGAACGGGATGTAGTCCGGCACGCCCCGGCTGGTGCCCATCAGCTTGCCGAAGATGAAGTAGTACACCGCCGCGTTCAGCAACGGCGTCAGCACCTGCCAGACCTGGCCGAGCTTCGCCTGGCTGTACTGGGCCGTGAGCTTCGCCGTGGAGAACGCCCCGATGAAATGCCGGCGCGCCCACAGCTCGCGAACGTACCCGGGCAGGGAGGGGCGGGCGCCGCTGACCGCGAGTCCGTGCCGGGCGGCGAGGGCCGCGAGGTCGGTCTCGGGTGGTGGGGCCGGGGCCGTGGTGGGCGGTGTGTGGAGGGCCTGGCTCACATCCGCTGCTTTCGTTCGGGGTCGGGGGTGGGGGGTTGGGTGAGGGGTCGGGGGTCCGGGATCCGGGGGTGCTGCGACGTTCCGTTCTCTTACGTGACTCTTCACGTTTCCTTACGTCGGGACGGGACCGTATCGTCGCAACGTGAGCGTAGGACGGGATGGCGTCGGAACGCAACCGTTTCGTCGTGACGTGCGCGACGTTTTACGCCCGCGAGGGCCTTCGTGAGGACGGGACCGTATCGTCGCTACGCCCTATGCTGTCCGCATGACGACGAACGCCGACCAGCCCCGGACGGGCCCGCGCCGCCGGACCCCCGCCGGGGCGGCCGTACTCCGCGAGGACGTGACGGAGGCCATCCGGGCGGCTGTCTTCGAGGAGTTGGCGGCCGTCGGCTACGCGCGGATGTCCATAGAGGGCATCGCGCGCCGCGCGGGGGTCGGCAAGACGGCGGTGTACCGGCGCTGGCGTTCCAAGCTGCACCTCGTCCTCGACGTGGTGTCGGCGGTCGCGGTCATGGGGCTGCCGACGCCGAACACCGGCTCGCTGGAGGGGGACCTGCGGATGCTGTACGAGGTGACCTCGCGTGCCCTGCGACACCCCGTCGTCTCGCAGATCATCCCCGACCTCCAGGCGGAGGCGGCCCGCAACCCGGAGATCGCCGAGGCGCTGCAGAAGGCGCTGGAGCAGGGCCAGGAGGGCGTCGCCAGCAAGATCCTCGTCGGGGCGGCGCAGCGCGGCGAGGTGCGTGCGGGCCTGGACGACGAGCTGGCCCTCGACCTGATCTCGGGCCCGCTGTACTGGCGGATGGTGGTGGCCCGCGGCCGGAAGCTGCCGAAGGGCTATCTGGACGCCCTGACCAGGTCCACCACGCAGGCGCTCAAGGCACTGTGAGTACGCTGCGCGCTGATCGCCTCGGCGACGTCTTCCTCAAGCTGGGGCTGTCACAGAGCGACAGCGGGCATCGGAGAGCACTGGCCGTCCTGACGTACCTGAACAACTCCTAGCCGCTGCTCAGCCGCCGCGCCAGCTCCTCCAACTCGCCCACCCGCACCACTCGCCCGCCGAACCCGGGCAACGGCACATGCAGCGCCGCCGTCCACCGCTCCGGCACGGCGTCGATGCCGTACACCGCCCCGGCCAGGCCGCCGGTGACGGCCGCGACCGTGTCGGTGTCGCCGCCGAGGTCGAGGGCGGCGCGTACGGCGTGCTCGCAGGAGGACGTGGTGCGCAGGGCCCAGACGGCGGAGCCGAGGCAGGGCCAGACGGCGCCGTTGAACTCGGTGGCCCGGTCCGGGTGCCAGGTCGGGGCGAGGACGGTGGCGTAGCGGTCGCGGTGGTCGGGGTGGACGGCCTCGATGGTGTCCGGGACAGCGGCCACGGGGTCGTCGCCGGACAGGGCGACCCGGACCAGCTCGTGGAAGACGGCCGTGCCCTCCCAGGCCGCGCGGTCCCCGTGCGTGAGGGCGGCGAGCCGGCGGGCGGCGTCCATGGTGGCCTCGCGTCCGGCGTGGGCGAAGTGCACGGCGGAGGTCGCCGCCCGCATCAACGCGCCGTTGCCCGCCGCCCGTTGGCTGACCTGGAAGTGCAGGGCCGCGGCCGTGTCCCAGGGGTCGCCGCTGCTCAGTACGGCTTCGGTCTGCAGCCCCATGTCCTTCGGCTCGGCAGCCGCCCAGCGCTGGAAGCGGCGGAAGACGTCCGGGAGTTCGAGCCCGCCGCATTCCAGCAGTGACTCGCCGACGAGTACGGCCATCTGCGTGTCGTCGGTCGCCTCGCCGGGGCCCCAGCCGCCGCCCCCGCACATCTCGTCGCCGTGGCCCGGCGCCGGGAAGCGGGCGGAGAAGGCGCCCTCCGGCCCGAACTCGAAGGGCGCGCCCAGAGCGTCGCCGACGGCGGAGCCGACGACCGCGCCGAGGGCACGGTCCGTACGGGACGGAGGGGGCAGGCGGTGGACCCGGCGAATCCCAGGCTCAGTCACGCGCCGCCTCCGGATGCAGCCGGATCCAGCCCTCCCACGCCGACGCGATCATGTCCTGGACGTCGTGCTTGGCCTTCCAGCCCAGTTCGGTGGCGATGCGGTCTGCGGAGGCGACGACGCGGGCCGGGTCGCCGGGGCGGCGGGGGGTGACGGTCGGGGGGCGGTCGTAACCGGTGACGGCGTTGATGAGGTCGATCATCTCGCGGACCGAGACGCCCTCTCCGCGGCCGATGTTGAGGGTGAGGGCGTGACCGGGGGAGGAGCGCAGGGCGCGGGCCGCGGCCACGTGGGCCTCGGCGAGGTCGACGACGTGGATGTAGTCCCGGATGCAGGTGCCGTCGGGGGTCGGGTAGTCGTCGCCGAAGATGCGCGGGGGCGCGTTCTCGGTGAGCTTCTCGAAGACCATGGGGACGATGTTGAAGACGCCGGTGTCGGCGAGTTCCGGGGTGGCCGCGCCGGCGACGTTGAAGTAGCGGAGCGACGCCGTGGACAGGCCCGTCGCGCGGCCCGTCGCCCGGACCAGCCACTCGCCCGCCAGCTTGGTCTCGCCGTACGGCGACAGCGGCACGCACGGCGTCTCCTCCGTCACCAGGTCGACGTCCGGCATGCCGTACACCGCCGCCGAGGAGGAGAAGACGAAGGACGGCACGTCCGCCGCCGTCACGGCCTCCAGCAGGACGCGCAGGCCCTCGACGTTCTCCCGGTAGTAGTGCAGCGGGAGGTCGACCGACTCGCCGACCTGCTTCTTCGCGGCCAGGTGGACCACGCCGGTCACGCCGTGGTCCGTGAGGGCGCGGGCGACGCGCTCGCCGTCCAGGGTGGAGCCCACGATCAGCGGGACGCCGTCCGGCACGCGGTCGGCGATGCCGGTGGACAGGTCGTCGTACACCACGGCGTGCTCGCCCGCCTCGGTCATCGCCCGTACGACGTGCGCTCCGATGTAACCGGCGCCGCCGGTGATCAGCCAGGTCATGTGCGGCCGTCCCCTCGTGACAAGTGAAGTCAGTGACAGTGAAGCAGGCGGCGGATTCTGCCGCGGACAACCGACATGACCCCCCGTGAACCGTGGGCGACACGCAGCGCCAGCGCCCCCGAGTGGGTGGCGTACGGCTGGACGAGGACCACGGCGTGACCGGCGCCGATCGCGGCACGTCGGCGCAGCAGACCGGCACCCGTCACCGCGTGCGCCGTGACCTCGCGGTACGCGCCGCCCCGGAAGCGCACGCGCAGCCGGAGATCCCACGTGCCCGCCCGGAACGCCGCCCAGTCCACCGTCACCTCCGCCGACCGGACACCGTCTCCGTCAGCGGGGCACGCCCCGAGCGCCACCCTCGTACCCGCCCCCGCCCCCGCCGCGACCCCCGTCTCCCGGCACCGCCACTCCACCTCCAGCGCCTCCGGCCCCGCCTGCGCCACCCTGCCGTACAGCTCGTGCAGGCGCAGGCGCAGCAGTGCGGTACGCGCGCGTGGGCGCAGTTCCGCATCGACGGCGAGCGGAAGGACGTGGACGGGGCGGGTCAGCAGCGGCTCCAGGGTGACATCGGGCAGGTCGGCCGACCAGACGGGAGTGCCGTCGGGGGAGCGGGCGTACGGCGGGAGGAGGCGGGCCGGGCGGGAGGCCAGGTCCCTCAGCCGGGGAAGGTCGCGGGGGTCGGGGGAGGCCAGGACGACGCGGCCGATGAGACGGCCGGGCGCCGTGGGGTTGTGGGCCCAGTCGGACGCGTCGTACTCCGCGAGACACGCCCGCGTGTGCGCCCACCACGCGCGCTGGTACCGCTCGTCGTGCAACCCCAGCTCACGGGCGTACATCCGCAGCTCGTGGTCGAGGAACTTGGCGCGTGCCGCCCGCGCGAGATCCTTCTGTCCGGCGCCCAGCAGGATCTCGTACGCCAGCCGGCTCGCCTCCGTGCGCGCCCGCCAGTTGGCGATGCCGGCGCGGTCCAGGGAGATCGACAGCCGGTCGGCCGAGCGGCGCACGTGCCAGACGTACACCCGGTCGGGGACGAGGGCCATGCGCGGCCGGGCGGCGAGCACGCGCGCGGTGAAGACGAAGTCCTCGTAGGGGAAGCGGCCTTCGGGGAAGCGGATGCCGTTCTCGCGCAGGAAGTCGGTGCGGTAGAGCTTGTTCACGCAGAGGGTGTCGTGGACCAGGCGCGGGCGCTGGGCGGGATGCTCGATGACGGTGTGCGTGGCGTACAGGGGCGCCTGCCAGGGCACTTCGCGCCCCCCGGGCAGCTCCCGCCGCACGCACAGCCCGCCCGCCACCTCCGCGTCCGCCCCCGTCGCCGCCGCGAGCAGCGCGTCCACCGCGCCCGGCGGCAGTACGTCGTCGCTGTCCAGGAACATCACATACGGCGAGGTCACCCGGTCGAGCCCGGTGTTGCGCGGGCTGCCGCAACCGCCGCTGTTGACCCGGCGCCGGACCACCTTCAGGCGCGGCTCGGTCGCGGCGAGGCGGGCCAGCCGGTCCACGCTGTCGTCCGTCGAGCAGTCGTCCACGGCGACGACCTCACGGACTACGGGGCCCTGCGCCAGTGCCGAGCGGACGGCGGTCGTCACATGTGCGGCGTCGTTGTAGCCGATGACGATGACACCGACCTGTGGGGCGCGCGCGGTGCGGGAGGCGTGAGCGTGCATGGGGGCCACGTTCCGGAATCGTAGGAATAATGCGCAATCGCCCGTTAGGGGGGACTTGGGGCGCGTTCCGGAAGACGTCGGGAGGTGAAGGCGGGTTCACTCGCGCGCGGCGGCGTTTCGCAGGCGGCGGCCTCACCGCCCCTACGGCCGCGCGAAACCCCGGCCGGCTACGCGCCGCGCCTAGCTGCCGCCTCTGCCGCCGCCTCCTCCGCCGCCGCGGCGTCCAGCGCCTCGGTGAGCTGGTCCAGCCGTGCCCGCAGTGCGCGGATCTCGTCCACGTCGAAGCCCGTCGCGGTGGCGATCCGGCGCGGCACCTGAAGGGCGCGCTCGCGCAGCGCGGTGCCCTCCTCGGTCAGCCGCACCTCCACCGAGCGCTCGTCGCGGGCGCTGCGCTCCCGGCGTACCAGGCCCGCCGCCTCCAGCCGCTTGAGCAGTGGCGACAGGGTGCCGGAGTCGAGGCGCAGGTGTTCGCCCAGCTTCTTCACGGGCAGGTCGCCGTGCTCCCAGAGCACCAGCATCACCAGGTACTGCGGATAGGTGAGTCCGAGGTCCTTCAGGACCACGCGGTAGACGCCGCCGAAGGCGCGGGACGCGGCGTTCAGGGAGAAGCAGATCTGCTGGTCGAGGCGGAGCCAGTCGGCCGCGGGCGTGGTCGTCATGGTTCCAGGGTAGCTCGTGCCCATCATTTAGTTGTGTCCAATTGAATTGTGTGCTCTACTTGTGGTCGTGCGGCGGCCGCGGACAGAGCCGCCGACCGTGACTCGACTCGAGAGGGATGGTTTCCCATGGACGCGCTCTACACCGCTGTCGCCACCGCCACCCACGGCCGCGAGGGCCGCGCCGTCACCAACGACGGCAAGATCGACCTCGCGCTCGCCATGCCGGTGGAGCTCGGCGGCAACGGGCAGGGCACCAACCCGGAGCAGCTCTTCGCCGCCGGGTACGCCGCCTGCTTCGGCAGCGCCCTCGGCCTCGTCGGCCGCGCGGCCAAGGTCGACGTCTCCGACGCCGCCGTCACCGCCGAGGTCGGCATAGGCAAGCAGGGCGAGGGCTTCGGCCTGAAGGTGACGCTGCGCGTCGAGCTGCCCGACACCCTGGACGAGGCGACCGGCCGCAAGCTGGTCGAGCAGGCCCACCAGGTCTGCCCCTACTCCAACGCCACCCGCGGCAACATCGACGTCGACCTCGTCATCGAGTAACCCACCCCCGGCCCGACGGTCACCCGATCCGCGCCAGCACCTCCCCCGTCTCCCGGCTCCACGCCACCACCACCGCCTCCTCCGGCACCCGCTTCCACCGCGTCAGCAGCAGCCAGCGCGCGTGGTAGCGCCGGGCGACGGCCGTGCGCCCGGCGCGGGTCGAGTCCGGGGCGAGGTAGGCGCGCACATCGGCGAGCCGGCGCTCGCGTTCCCGCTCGTCCAGGGCGGGATCGGGCCAGATCGGCGCGGCGAGGTTCGGCCCGTATCCGGGCAGCGAGCGGGGCGCGAAGTGCCCGTCGGAGATGACCACCTCGCCCTTGGCGACATGCCGTGCCACCCACGCGTACGACGGCCAGAACGACGGCTGCTCCAGCCCGATCGGGTCCAGTACGCGCGGCACGACCGCCCCGCCCTGCACGGTGAGGAACCCGACGCACGCCCCGACGGCCGCCGCCCCGCCCAGCACCTGCCGCAGCCCGCCCCACGGCCGAGGCGTCGTCAGTTCCACCGCGAGTGCGAACTGCAGCGGCACAAGGGTGAGCCCGAGGATCCTGCCGTACGTGTAGTGGCCGCTGACCCAGCCGTACGCCACCACCAGGCAGTCGAGGGTGAACAGCAGCACCAGCGGATCCCGCCAGGACCCCCGCCGCCACCGCAGCCACAGCGCCGGCAGCCCCAGCAGCGCCAGCCAGAACTGCCCGCCGAGGTCCGCGTACAGCCGACGGTGCATCCAGTCGACGCTGCTGTCCCCGGCCAGCGCGAACACGTCGAAGTACGGCCAGCCCCCGGCGACCAGCACCGCCGTGCCCGCCGTCGCCCCCCACCGCACCACCACGGCACCCCGCGCCCCCCGCCGCCACCCGCGCTGCCATCCGGCGACGAACGCCACCGCCCCCAGCGCCGCCGCCACCGCGGTGATCGGATGGACCAGCAGGATCAGCCCGTACAGCGCGCCCAGCCCGACGTACCCGGCGAGACCCGGCAGCCCGCTCGGCCCGACGTACCGCACCACCCCCCGGTCCGGCCGATGCCCGTGACCACGCCCCTGCCCCTGCCCCCGTGCCCGCGCTCCCGTCAGCGCCCATGCCCAGAAGGTCAGCCCGATGGCGAAGGCCGACGGGTAGCCGAGGTTCCCGGTCATCGACATCAGGTTCAGATAGCCGCTCCACCAGGCCCGCTCGGTCCCCCACAGCAGCGTCATCGCCCCCAGCGCGAGGACCGGCGCCCACGGCCTCGGCGTCAGCACGCGCACGAGACGGCCGATACCAGTCAGCAGCACCAGCAGGTTGAGCACGCCGGCCAGCCGCACCACCTCCCAGCCGCCCAGCCCGGTCAGCCGGGCGAACGCGCCCTGCACGACCGCGTACGGCGAGTAGTACGGGCTGCCAGCGCCCGGCAGGTCCGCCATCGGGTGGCGCGGGTGGAGCAGGTTCGCCTTGAGGCGTTCCACGACCGCCGCGTGCTGGCCCGCGTCACAGCACAACGGCACGGCCCAGTACGCCACTGACATCACCAGGAAGAAGGCGAAGCCGAAGACCTGGTACGGCGTCGGACGCCAACTGCGGCCGCCGCGCAGGGCACTCGCGCCGCGCACGGTCCTCCGGACGAGGACGCCGACGGAGGCGCCCGCGGCTCTGGTCGTGGAGTCTGTGTGGGTTTGAGGCATTTGCCGTATGTTCCCGGCCGGACCGGCCGGGGCAACGGCTCCGCCTCACATCACCTCATCGAGTGAGTCCCCGGTGCCGCCGGAGCCGGCACCCGTCCCACCTCGCCCGGCTCCACCCCGCCCGGCCGCTCCGACAGCCGCTCACCCAGCATCAGCGTCCGGACGACCCGCTCGGCGGCCAACCCGTCGTCGAACTCGCAGAACCGCTCCCGGAACCCGGCCCGCAACCGCGCCGACTCCCCGTCCTGCCACGTCCCGGACGCGAACAACCACGCCAACTCCCGGTAGGAACACGACACATGACCCGGCGCGTCGGCCGTGATGTCGAAGTAGGCGCCCCGGCTCGCCGCGTACGCCCCCCAGTCGTCGGCGTGGATCACGATCGGCCGGTCCAGGTTGGCGTAGTCGAACATCAGGGCGGAGTAGTCGGTGACCAGGACGTCGGCGGCGAGCAGCACGTCCTCGACCCGCGGTTCGTCCGTCGCGTCGATCAGCACGCCCCGCCGGTGCAGATCCGTCAGCCCCATCCCGCGAGCCGTGCCCTGCGCCAGCGACGGATGCAGCCGCACGACGAGCGTGTGGCCCGGGCCCAGGTCCCGGGCGAACCGGGCCAGGTCGATCCGGTCGACATGCCCGCCCCTGCGGTACTCCCGGCGGGTCGGCGCGTACAGCACGACGGTGTCCCCGGCGGGCACACCGAGCCGCGCACGGACGGCCTCACCGGCCTGCGGACCCGCGTCGACCAGCACGTCGTTGCGCGGGCTGCCCGTCCGCAGCGAGGTGAAGTGACACGGGTACGCCCGCTCCCACGCCAGCTCCGAGTGCCGGTTGGCGACCAGGCTGTAGTCCCAGCGGTCGGCCCGCCACAGCATCTTCGGCACGTCGAACCCGTGCCGGGCGCCGGGCTTGGTCAGCAGGTCGGCCGCCATGTACTTGAGCGGGGTGCCCTGGTGGGTCTGGACGTGGACGCTGCCGGGGCGCTTGGCCAGGGTGCCGGGCCAGTTGACGTTGTTCACCCAGTACGTGGCCCGCGCCATGACCTCGTGGTAGCGCCGCGAGCCCGGAATCACGAAGTCGGTGCCGGACGGCAGCGCGTCCACCGCGTCCTCCCGCACCACCCACACGCCCTTGATGTGCGGCGCGATCTCACGGGCCTTGGCGTGGATCGCCGCCGGATCACCCAGCACCCCGCGATGCGAGAACGCCGAGTACACGGCCAGGTCGGGATCGAGCGGCAGCCTCGACCGGGCGGCGTACCAGGCCCCTTGGGCCCGCTGTGACGCCGCCCGCGTCACCCGTCGCTTCCCGGCCCCCGCCACCCGGCGCACCTCGCGCAGCCCGCGTGCCACGGCGTACGACGCGTAGGGCGCCGTCGCCAGCAGCCGCATCTCCTTGCCGCGCCATCCGTCGGGCAGGGTGAAGCCCCCCTCCGGGACGTGACGGGCGTGGAAGGAGCGGATCTCGCGGTAGAAGTCGGGCCGGTCGGCGGGCCGCACCCGGTCCTCGCGCGCGAGCACGAACAGCATGTGGTCCAGGGCCCGTTCGAAGAGCAGCGGACGCGCCCACTCCAGGTCCGGCCGCGCTTCGACGAACGTGAACAGGCCCTCGTACTGCGGGAAGATGTCGAAGTGCCGCCGCCCCGGCGTCCTGGTGATCGCCCCCTGCCGACGCTGCCGGTACTCCACCCCGATCCGCTCCAGACAGGCGACGCGGTCGGCCAGCACCATCGAGCGGTAGGTGACGGGCGCGTCCTCGTACAGGCCCGGCGCGTAGCACAGCTCGTGCTTCAGGAAGAAGTCCCGCCGGTACGCCTTGTTCCAGGCGACCAGGAACAGACGCAGATACTCCGGGTTCTCGCGGACGCTGAAGGTGCCCGTACCCGCCGCGGCCAGCAGGTCCGCCGCAGTACTGCGGCCGCCGCGGCCCCACCAGTGGGTGCGTACGTGGTCGAAGACCAGGATGTCCGGGTCCTCGCTCGCCGCCAGACGCGCGGCCACGGCGGCCAGCAGACCCGGTGTGTAGCAGTCGTCGCTGTCGAGGAACAGGACGTAGTCGCCGCTCGCCTCCGCCAGGCCGGCGTTACGGGCCCGGCCGAGGCCCACGTTCTCCGGCAGGTGCAGCACGCGCACGCGTGCGTCGCGCTCGGCATAGCCGTCCAGGATGGCGGGGCAGCTGTCGGGGGAGCGGTCGTCGACCGCGATCACCTCGAAGTCGGTGTACGACTGCCCGAGCACCGAGTCCAGGCACTCCCGCAGGAAGCCCTGCACCTTGAAGACGGGGACGATGATGCTGAAGCGGGGCACGTCAGTTCCTCACGAGGGTCGCGGCGGCGGGGGCGGGGATGCGCTCGGCGAGCGGGATCACCGGCGGGATCGCCTCGGGCGGCTCGCCCAGCAGCACCCGGCGTACGACCCGCTCGGCGGCCTGTCCGTCGTCGAACTGGCAGAACCGCTCCCGGAACGCGGCCCGCAGGGCCCCTGCCTCCTCGTCCGCCCACGAGCCGTCACGGAAGACGGCCGCCAGCTCCCCCGGCGTCCGGGCCACCCGCCCAGGCGGCTCTTCCAGCAGGTCGAAGTAGACGCCCCGCAGCTCCCGGTAGACCTCCCAGTCGTCCGCGTACACCACGATCGGCCGGTCCAGGTTGGCGTAGTCGAACATGATCGAGGAGTAGTCGGTGATCAGCGCGTCGGCGGCCAGGCACACGTCCTCCGACGAGCGGTGCCCGGTGACGTCGATGACCCGGCCGCCGCCGCGCGCGCCGCCCCGGTCGTAGAAGTAGTGGGCGCGCAGCAGCACCACGTACTCGTCGCCGATCTCCTCGCACAGCGCGTCGAGGTCCAGGCTGGTCTCGAAGCCGGTGGTGTGGTCGCGGTGCGTCGGCGCGTAGAGCAGGGCCTTCTTGCCCTCGGGGACGCCGAGTTCGCGGCGGACGCGGGCGACGTCGGCGGCGGTCGACGTGTAGTAGGCGTCGTTGCGCGGATAGCCGTACTCGAGGGTCTCGTGCGCGGCGGGGAACGCGCTCTCCCACATCTGGGTGGAGTGCCGGTTGGAGGTCAGGTTGTAGTCCCAGCGGTCGACGCGGGCCAGCATCTTGGCGAAGCTGCCGGTGGCAGCGGCCACCACGGGGTAGGTCGCCTGGTCGGCGCCCATCTTCTTCAGCGGGGTGCCGTGCTGGGTCGACAGATGTACGCTGCCTCCGCGCTTGACCACGGCGTCCGCGAAGTTGGCGTTGTTGATCAGGTACTTGGCGCGGGCGAGCACGTCCCAGTACTTCCGGCTGCCGATGACCGCGTACTCCACGTCGCTCGGCATGCTGTCCACCGCGTCCGGCTCGACCAGGAACACCGAGCGCAGATGCGGGGCCAGCTCCCGCGCCTTGGCGTGGATCGCGGCGGGGTTGCAGGTGTAGCCCCGGCCCCAGTACGTGCAGTACACGGCGAGGTTCTGGTCCAGGCGGCGGCGCAGCTGCAGGCGGTAGCGCAGCCGGGTGCGCAGCCCGCGCGGGCGCGGAACGGACGAAGTGACCCTCAGCGCGGCCTGGTTGGCACCGCGCAGCACCCGGAACACCGTGTACGCCCCTTGCGCCAGCAGCCGGTGCTGGACCCCGACGCTTCCGCCCGGCGCACGGAACCCGGCGGGCCGGTACCGCCGGTAGAGCCCGCTCGCCCGCCGGAAGAAGGCACGGCGCCGGTGCGGCAGCCGGCGCGGATGGGCGGCCGTCTTCAGTACGGCGGCGAAGAGCTGCTCGAACAACGGACCGAACCGTCGCGCGGACAGCCCGTGCTCGGCGGCCCGCGCGAGCACCAGCTCGGCCTGGTCGAGCAGCTCGAAGTGGTGCTCCCCGGGGAGGTTCAGCCGGTTGCCCTGCCGCCGCAGCAGATGCCGGACGACCACCTGCCGCAGCACCGCCATGCGCTCGGCGCACAGCACGACCAGCCCGCCGAAGCCGACGTCGGTGAAGTGGCCTTCGGGGAAGGTGAGTTCCTGGTCCAGCAGGAAGACCCGCCGGTAGGCCGCACTCCACGCCGGGAGCTGGACGCCCGTCAGCCCGGCCGCCTCGCGCGGTGCGAAGACCCCGCCCGGCGCCCGCGCCAGCAGCGGCGCTGCCGGATTGCTCGGCTCACCCGTCCACCACGGGGTCCGCTCGTGCTCGAAGTACAGGACGTCCACGTCACCGGTCTCGCGCAGCCGGGCGTCCAGCGCCGCCAGCCCGCCCGGCACCAGCACGTCGTCGCCGTCCAGGAACAGCAGCCAGTCGCCCAGCGCCGCCCGCAGCCCCGCGTTGCGCGCCCCCGCCAGACCGGCCGTCGGCGGCGCGTGCACGGGCGCCACCCGGCAGTCCCGCTCGGCGTACCCGGCGGCCACGTCCGCCGCCGGTGAGCCCGGGGCGTCACAGACCGGGATCAGCTCGAAGTCGCCGAAGGACTGGCCGAGCACCGAGTCCAGCGCCTGGGACAGCCGGCCGGCGACCCCATGGGACGGAACGATGATGCTGAAGCGGGGCATACTGCTCTTTCTGTCAGTGGTCTGGCGGCAGGGTTCTTCAGGAGGCAGGGGGACGCCCTCCGTCGACCGAAGCCGGCCGAGCGAAGTCCGCTCCGGTTGGGCAGTGCCCCAAGGGGCGCGGGTCGTGTCCATCTGCGGCTCCGCCGCGTGGGCGC
The DNA here is from genome assembly GCF_055564995.1 of Streptomyces sp. NPDC028907. Lineage (NCBI taxonomy): Bacteria > Bacillati > Actinomycetota > Actinomycetes > Kitasatosporales > Streptomycetaceae > Streptomyces > Streptomyces sp. NPDC028907. The sequence goes on along the minus strand of NZ_JBVHVE010000004.1, from coordinate 682,623 downwards.
GACCAGCCCCCACCGGCCCGCGGATTGATGACCGTCCCCTGCGGAGCACTTGGCACCGGGTGGCGCCGGTCCAGGGGCACGACCGGCGGCAAGCCGGTCTCGCCCAGCACCACATGCCGTACGACCCGCTCGGCGGCGCGCCCGTCGTCGTGGGGGCAGAACCGCTCCCGGAACGCCGACCGCAGCTGCACGGACCGCGAGCCCCGCCAGTGCCCGGTGGCGAAGATGTCGATCAGCTCGTCCTCACTGCGCGCCACCGCGCCCGGCGGGAAGGACCGCAGGTCGAAGTAGGTGCCACGGGCGGCCTCGTACGCCTCGGCGTCGTCGGAGTGGATGACGATCGGCCGGTCGAGGTTGGCGTAGTCGAACATGAGGGACGAGTAGTCGGTGACCAGGGCGTCCGAGGCGAGGCACAGCGCCTCGACGCTCGGGTGGTCGGTGACGTCGATGAGCCGGCCGGGCTCGGTGGCGTCGGTGAGCGGGCCGCCGTGCCGGTGGTGGGCGCGGGCCAGGACGACGTAGCGGGGGCCCAGGCGGCGCAGGACGCGGGGCAGGTCGAGCGCGGTGCGCTGGGTGCGGCGGTAGTCGCGGTGGGTGGGGGCGTAGAGGATCACCACCGAGCCCTCGGGGATGCCGAGCTGGTCACGGATCCGGGCCACGTCCGCCGACGTCGCCTGCTGGAAGACGTCGTCGCGCGGACTGCCGTACTCCAGGGTCCGGTACGTGCCCGGGTGGACGCGTTCCCAGGTCAGGGTGGAGTGGCGGTTGGCGGAGACCACGTAGTCCCACTTGTCGACGTTGTCGAGGAGCTCGTCGACGTCCAGGTCACCCGCGGCGGCCGGGCGTTCCCGCAGGTCCAGGCCCTGGTGCTTGAGCGGTGTGCCCCGCTGGGTCTGTACGAAGACCTGGCCGGGGCGCTTGACCAGACGGCGGTCGAAACCGGCGTTGTGGACGAGGTACTTGGAGCGGGCCAGGGCCGTCCAGTAGGCGGCTGAACCGGGCCGCAGACGGCGGGTGCCGGACGGTACGGCGTCGGTCTGCTCGGTTTCGGCGACCCAGGCCGTGCGGATGTGCGGCGCGTGGGTGCGGAAGGCCTGCTCCAGGGCGCCCGGGTGGCAGCCGTGACCGCGGACGCCCCGGGCGGCGAACACGGCACGGTCGGCGCGCACGGGGAGGCCGCGCTGGATCCGGTAGTGCAGCCGCAGGACGGCCGAGCGCAGGCCCTTCAGCAGCCGGTCCGTGACCTTGGCGGTACGCCGGACCACGGAGAACGTCAGCTGCAGCGCGCGGTACGTGCGGTGCAGCCCCAGCCGGACCAGGGTGTGGTGGACGCGGGCGCGCGGTGGTACGGGGACGCCGGGGGAGCGGTAACGGCGGTAGTGGGTGCGGGCCTTGCGCAGGAACGCGGCGCGGCTGCGGCGCGGGAGACGGTCGCGCCGGGCGAACACCACCACCAGGTGATGGACCATCCGACGGAACAACATCGGCCGCCAGCGGTCGAGTTCGGGGTTCCGGTCGACGTACGCGAAGACCCGCTCGTACTGCTCGAAGATGTCGAAGTGCCGGGGGCTGACCGTGCCGAGGATGGCACCCCGGCGCCGCTGCCGGTAGTGCACGCACACCCGGTCCAGGGTCGCGATCGACTCCGCCGTCATCAGGACCGGGTACGTCCACGGCGTGTCCTCGTAGTAGCCGGGCGGGAAGGCGAAGCCCTCCTCCTCGACGAACTCCCGGCGGTACGCCTTGTTCCAGGCGACCATCAGCAGCCGCAGCAGCCCCGGCCGGTCCGCCAGCCGGAACGGTGCCGGGCCCTCCTCCGAGAGCAGGGTCGCGACCTGGTTGCGGATCGTCTCGCCGGTCCAGAAGGTCCGCGCGTAGTCGTAGACCAGGACGTCCGGCTCACCGGTCTCCTTCAGCCGGTCGGCGATCGCGTGCAGGGCGTCGGGGGTGAGGGTGTCGTCGCTGTCCAGGAAGATCAGGTAGTCGCCGGTGGCCGCCGCGACACCGGCGTTGCGAGCCGGCCCGAGGCCCTGGTTCTCGGTGAGGTGCACGGGACGTACGCGCTGGTCGCGGGCCGCGAACTCGTCGATGATCGCGCCGCACGCGTCCGGCGAGCAGTCGTCGACGGCGATCACTTCGAGATCGGGGTACGACTGGGAGAGCACAGACTCCAGGCACTCGTGCAGGTAGGCCTGAACCTTGTACGCGGGGACGATGACACTGAACCTGGGCAAGGGACATCCACTTGGTCGACCGGGACGGTGGGCGGTGAGCGCGCCTTGCCCGGCAACGGCCAATGGAGTGACTTGGTTACGGAGAGGTACGGCATACGGGGGATCACGGATGAGCTAAAGGGGGGCGGCCCGACGACGGTCCGCCCCCCTCAAGTGTGCTGTGCCTGCCGCTACTTGACCGCGCCCGCCATCACGCCGGACACGAACTGCCGCTGGAACGCGAAGAACACGACCAGCGGGATCACCATCGAGATGAAAGCGCCGGGCGCCAGGATGTCGATGTTGTTGCCGAACTGCCGTACCTGGGTCTGCAACGCGACCGTGATCGGCTGGCTGTCGGCATCCGTGAAGATCAACGCGACCAGCATGTCGTTCCACACCCACAGGAACTGGAAGATGCCGAGCGCGGCGATCGCCGGACCGCCGAGCGGCATCACGACACGGAAGAACAACCGCAGTTCACCGGCGCCGTCCAGGCGCGCGGCCTCCAGCAGTTCCCGTGGGATCTCCGCGAAGAAGTTCCGCAGCAGGAAGACGGCGAACGGCAGCCCGAAGCCGACGTGGAAGAGGATCACGCCGATCAGCGAGCCGAAGATGCCGATGTTGCCGAACAGTTCGGCGATCGGGATCAGCGCCACCTGCACCGGCACCACCAGCAGCCCGACCACGCCCAGGAACCACCAGTCGCGGCCAGGGAACTCCATCCAGGCGAACGCGTAGCCCGCGAGCGAGCCGATGACCACGACCAGGACCGTCGCCGGGACGGTGATCAGCACGGTGTTGAGGATCGAGTCGGTGATGTCGCTGTTGCCGAGGAGCTTGTCGTAGCTCTCGAAGGTGAGCTGGGAGGGCTTGCTGAAGACCTCCCACCAGCCGCTCACCGTCATCTCCTCCGGCGGCCGCAGCGACGACAGCAGCAGACCGATCGTCGGGACCAGCCAGAACAGGCCGACGACGATGAGGAACACCCGCACCAGCCCACCGCTGACGAACCCCGCGAGCCGCCCGCCGAGCGACTGCTCCCCCTTCACGACCGTGAGCGGCTCCGACGCCCCCTTGCCGAGCCCGCCGACATCGGAACTCATCGCCGCACCTCCCGCCGCAGCCTACGCACGTTGAACCACATCACCGGGATCACCAGCAGCAGCAGGAACACCGCGATGGCGCTGGCGATGCCCGGCTGGTCCTCGGAGAAGCCCTTGCGGTAGAGCTCCAGGGCGAGGACGTTCGCGTCGTCCTGGGAGGAGCCCGGGGCGATGATGAAGACCAGGTCGAAGACCTTCAGGACGTTGATCATCAAGGTGACGGTGACGACCGCGAGGACCGGCGCCAGCAGGGGCACGGTGACCCTGCGGAACACCTGCCACTCGTTGGCGCCGTCGACGCGGGCCGCCTCCAGCAGGTCGCGCGGGATGCCCGCGAGCCCGGCCGCGATCAGCACCATCGCGAAACCGGCCCACATCCAGATGTACGAGGCGATGATGGACGGCGTGACGAGGGACGGGCCGAGCCAGTCCACGCCGTTGTACGGCTCCTTGAAGTTGTCCGGCGGCAGCCGCAGTTGGGCCCCTTCGGCGGCGGCCGGCAGCGTGAACGTACCGTCGTCGGCGGCGTTCGTGGAGGCGACGACCTTGCCGTCCTTGACGGCCTCGATCTTCATCCCGGCGTAGCCCAGCTCGGACGCGTCGACCCCGCCGAGCGTGCCGACGCCCTTGCCGCGTGTGAAGTCCTGCCAGGTGGTGCCGGTGATGCCGGCCGGATCGGCCTTCGCCTGTACGGCCTTCTTCGCGTCGTCCGGCATCAGGTCGGGGGCGACGCCCACGAGGGGCAGGGAGACCGGGGTGCCGGCGCTGACGGTGGCCTTCGTGATGAAGCCGCCGCCCGGCGCCGCTTCGAGCGGCGACTCCCGGCCCGGGTGGGCCTTCGGGAACGCAGACGCCTGCGCGAAGGTGTCATGGACGCCCACCCACACCGCGTTCGCGACGCCCTTGTCCGGGTCCTGGTCGTAGACCAGCCGGAAGATGATGCCCGCCGCCAGCATCGAGATCGCCATCGGCATGAAGACGACCAGCTTGAACGCCGTGCCCCAGCGGACCCGTTCGGTCAGCACCGCGAAGATCAGACCGAGCGCGGTGGCGACGGTCGGGGCGAACACCACCCAGATGACGTTGTTCTTCAGGGCCGTGCGGATGCCGTCGTCCGTGAAGAGCGCCTGGTAGTTGTCGAACCCGGCGAAGCCGTCGCCGGACTGGTCGTAGAAGCTGCGGAGGACCGAGTACCCGATCGGGTAGACCACGAGCGCGCCGAGCAGCACGAGGGCGGGCAGCAGGAACAGCGCCGCCACGGCCCTGCGGGTGCCGGTCACGCTCCTGCGCGACTTGGGTGCGGCAGGAGGCGCGCCGCCCCCTGCCGTTTCAGTCGACGCCACCGCGTCAGTTTCCGTACGCCGCGGCCGCGTCGGCTTCCAGCTTCGCCTGTGCCCCCGCGACGTCCGACGGGTTCTTCAGGAAGTCCTGCAGGGCCTTCCACTCGCCCTTGCCGGGAGTGCCGCCGAACGCCTGCGGGGCCTGGTCCGACATGTCGAAGCGGAAGTCGTCACCGGAGTCGATGAGCGCCTTGGCGATCTTCCGCTGGACGTCGTTCGGGTACGCCGAGTTGTCGACGTTCTTGTTCGGTGAGAGATAGCCGCCGAGCTTCGCCTGGATCGTCGCCGCGTCCGGGGAGGCGAGCCAGGTGGCCAGCGCCTGCGCCGCCTTGGAGTCCTGGAGGATGACGGCCGCGTCGCCGCCGGACACCACGGGCGCCGTGTCACCGACGGTCGGGAACGGGAACACCTTCGCGTCCGTGCCCACCTCGGCCTTGGCCTGCACGATGTTGACCTGCGCGAAGTCGCCCTCGTAGACCATGGCGGCCTTCGGCTGGTCGCCACCGGTGAAGGTCTGGGTGACGGAGGCCGGGAAGTCCGTCTGGAGGGCGCCGGTCGCGCCGCCCGCCACATAGTCCTTCTTGCCCCACACCTGGGCGAGCGTGGTCAGCGCGTCCTTCACGGACGGGTCGGTCCACTTGATCTCGTGCCTGGCCAGCTGGTCGTACTTCTGCGGACCGGCCTGGGAGAGATAGACGTTCTCGAACCAGTCGGTGAGGGTCCAGCCCTCGGCGCCGCCGACCGAGAACGGCGTGACACCGGAGTCGTAGACGGTCTGGGCGGTGGTGAGCAGCTCGTCCCACGTCTTGGGCTCGGTGGCCCCGGCGTTCTCGAAGACCTGGTTGTTGTACCAGATCAGGGACTTGTTGGCGGCCTTGTAGTAGACGCCGTACTGCTTGTTGCCGACCTTGCCGATGTCCTGCCAGCCCTGCGAGTAGTTCTCCTGGAGCTCCTTGATCGCGTCGGCGCCGAGGGGCTTGGCCCACTTCTTCTCGACGGCCTGCTTGATCGCGCCGGGCTGCGGAAGCATCGCGATGTCCGGCGGCTGGCCGCCCGCGACCTTCGAGCCGAGGAAGTTGATGATCGGGTCCTGTGCCGGCACGAAGGTCACCTTGGCGCCCGTGCGCTTCTCGAACTCCGCGAGGACCTTCTTGAAGTTCGCCTGTTCGGCACCGGTCCAGACGGCGGCGACCTCCAGGGACTCGCCGTTCAACTTGGGAAGGGTGACGGTGCTGCCGGTCTCCTTACCGGTCCCGCCCTCTTCGTTGCCGCTGCCGTTGTCGCCATCGCCGCCGCATGCGGTGAGCGAGACCGCGAGGGCGCCCGCGAGTACGGCCGCCGCGGCCCGTGCGGCCCTGCTTGTCCGGTTCCTGCTGCTCGTGCTGCGCATGACTGCCCCGTTCTTCGTGCCTCGTCGAACGTTCGAGCGCTGTCCCGTGCGATCTGGTCTACGCCCTGGGTTTGGGGGCGGCAAGACCGCGTCCGCTGTCAAGCAGGGGATCGTGACCGCCTCGTGACCAGGGGGCCTGCGTTCGTGTGAACGTCGCTGGGGGCTGCCGCCCCCAGACCCCCGCTATCGGCCTGAACGGCCTCGTCCTCAATCGCCGGACGGACTGAATGTCGCTGACCGGCGCTACAGAAGCGAGGGCACTTCGGCTGCGGAGACCTCCCGAGCCGCCCGCTCCAGCGCGCTGGCCAGCAACGCCAGATCCGTGGGCCCGTTGCCCAGCTCGCGGACCGGACGGCGGGCCGGCGGATCGCCCATGCGGTGCCACTCCAGCGGCACGACCGTGGGCCGCAGCGTCGCCGTCCGCGGGATACGCCCCGTGACCCGGCCGCCCTGGAACGACACCGCTCTCCCGTCCGCCCGGGTCAGCCGCCCACGCCCAGGCGCCGGCTCGTCCGGCCCTGACGTGACCGCGTCCAGCGTCACCCGCAGCGTCGCCCGGCGGGCCGGCTCCGACTCCGCCGTACGGCCCCCGACACCCGCGGCGGCCACCAGATGCACCCCGAGCCGCTCGCCCTCCCGGGCCACGGCCTCCAGCGCGCGGATCACCGAACCCGCGGCGGGCCTGCCGGTCGACCCCAGCGCGGGCGAGAGCAGCGCGTCCAGGTCGTCCACGACCACGACGAGCCGGGGCAGCGGCGGCACGGCCTGCGCCTCGGCCTGCCGACGGGCCGCACCCGGCCGCAGCCGGATCGTCGAACTGGGCGGCGAGTCCAGATCCCCCGTGAAGTCACGGCCCCCCGCACCGGCTCCGGCGCCGCCCGCCGCGCGCTGTGCGACCACCCGGCCCGACAGCGCACGCCCCGTGTGCCACTCGGTGAAGTCCGACCGTCCCAGCAGCTCGGCGCGCCGCTTCAGCTCCGCGCTCAGCGACTGGGCGAACTCCCGCATCCGGACGGGGTCGTTGGCGGTGAGATGGGTGGTGACATGGGGGACGTCCGTGCAGACCCGCAGCCCGTCGCCGTGCGCGCCGCCCGCGCCGACGCCGTCCCGGCCGTCTATCAGCACGACGCCCAGCCGGTCCGGCCGCTCGGCCGCGGCCAGCGAGGCGACGACGGCCCGCAGCAGCTCCGTACGCCCGCTGCCGGGCGGCCCCTCGATCAGCAGGTGCGGTCCGTCGGCCGCGAGGTCCACGCCGACCGGGCCGCGGGGCCCGGCCCCGAGCACGGCACACGCCCGCCCGCCGAGGGCTTGCGGATCGTCGGCGGCGTCGGCCCACCGTGCCATCAGCGACGCCGGGGTGGCCCGGGCCAGCCCCAGCTCGTCCAGCAGCCGCGCCGCCTGAGGCAACGGCACCGACACGCGCGCGTGCCGCTCCCCTACGGCTCCCTCCGTACGCAACGGCGCCAAGGCCCGCGCGAACCGCTCCGCCCAGGCGAGGGAGACGGCGTCCACCGCGGCGACGGTGCCGTGCCCGACGGGACCGTGGACGGGGGAGGCGGCGGGGCCGTTGTCCGGGGAGCTGTGGCCGGGCGGGTCGGGGACGGCGCCCGAGCCGTGGTCGGGCGTGTCACCGGTTGCCTGCGCGAATGCCGGGACCGCCCCGCCCCGGGCCACCCGCACCAGCCGCAGCGCCGTCGCCACATCACCGCTCAGCAGCCCGACCGCCCCGCACTCGCGGAACGCCGGCGCCGCCGTGCACGCCGCCTCAAAGGTCTCCGTCACCGGTGACGCGGGCGAGGCCGCGGCCGTCTCGGCGAGGCAGACCACGTGAATACCGGCCCGCGGGCCTTCCAGCGCCAGCCTGGCCACCGCCTCCCGCAGATCGGCGCCCCCGGGATCGCCGTCGACGACGACCACCGTGTACGGCCCCGCGAACCCGTCCGCCGTCCTTTCGCCCGACTCGTCGTCCCGCGCCCAGGAAGGCCGGCGATCGCCACGCCGGTCCGGGTCCCGGCCGTCCGGGACGGCGGACGGCGTCCGGGCCGGGCTCGCGCCGCAGGCCCCGTCGCCCGGCCCCTCCGCCAGGTCGTCCAGCCGCCGCAGCAGCTCCTCCGTGCGGGCCGTCGCCTGCTCGCGGTCGTAGGCCAGCAGCAGCCGGCAGTCCTGGCCGTGCCCGGGCCGGACATGCGGGAGCCAGCCCAGCCAGGCCCACTCGGCGGTGCGTTCCTCCAGGGGGCGGGAGCGGTCCGCGCTGATCAGGACCGTTTCCAGCACGTCCGGCGAGTGCAGCGCGGCGAGCTGGGCGATCACCGCGCGGGCCAGCCCGGCGAGCCGCTCGCGCGGACCTGCCAGCCCCAGCGCCCCGACCTCCCGCAGATCGGCGGTCATGGGTACGGCGGGCAGCAGCCCCGAGCCGTCGGGTGCCGCGCGGTCGGCGGTGCCGAGCCGCACCGTGAGCGCCTCCGGGTGACCCGGTGCGCGCTCCCACAGCCGGGGGCCGGGGCCGAGGGCCGTCAGCAGCAGTGTCGCCGGGTCCGGCCAGGTCTCCGGCTGCCGGGAGCCCGTCGTCGCCTTCGGGAGCCCGGACGCCTCGGCGGGCGGCATCTCGTCGTCGTACGCCTCATGCCCGGTCGCCGCGCCCTGCTCGCCGCGGCCGCCCGTCAGCCGTCGCGCCCATGCCGTGAGCCCGCCGCGCCTGCGCACGCCGGGCGGCACGTCGGTGCCCCGCAGCGGGGTGCCCTTGCGGCGGCTGCCGACGGCTCCGCCCTCGGGGCTCCCGTCCTCGTCCTCGAAACCCCCGTCTAGCGCGCCCACTCCGAAGCCCGCGCCATGGGTGTCGCCCGCGCGCGGTGCCGGGAGCGCTCTGCCGGACCCGCCGTCCCGTTCGATCCGCGGCGCCCCGCCCTGCCCCGGCACGACGGGCGGCTCGACCGGGCCGTGGTCACGGGCGGTCGTGTCTCCGCCGTCCGCCACGCGCGCGTGGGGCACCGGCGCACCGGCTCCCGAGGGCGGGCCGGCCACCGCGTCGACGCCCTGGCCGACGGCCGGGACGCGGGTGTGCCCCTCGCCGTCCGGCTCCGTCCGCACGCGCGCTCCCGGGCCGCCGGCCGGAGCCAGCCGCAGCGCCGACTCCCCGATCCGCAACAGCGCGCCCGGTACGAACCGCACCGGGCGGGTGGTCACGCGGGTGCCGTCCAGCGTCGTGCCGTTGGTGGAGCCGAGGTCGGTCACCGAGACGCGGCCGTCGGCGGCGACCGTGACCGCGCAGTGCAGCCGGGAGACGTCCGGGTCGTCGAGCGGTACGTCGGCCTCGGCCGAGCGCCCGATGCGGATCTCGCCGCCGTGCAGCAGATGAACCCCGCCCGCGTCCGGGCCGGCCACGACCTGGAGCTGGGTCGGGGCGTCGTCCAGCTCGGGGTGGGGTTCGGGCGCCGGCGGGGCGCCCAGGGACAGCACCGCGCCGTCTATCAAGGGGGGCTCGCCGAGGGTGCTGCGCCGGTCGTCGAGCCGCTCCGCGCCCGCGTACAGCACGATGGGGCCGTCGCCCGCGGACACCGCCGAGGCGAGCGCCGACGCCACCGCTGCCAGGGCCGTACCCGCTGGCGCCGTGACCAGCACGTCGCAGCTCGCGGCGCGTCCTCGCGCCGGGGCGGACGGGGCCAGCGGGTCTACGACGGTCAGCCGGATCTGCATCGGCGTCAGCGGTCCCTTCTGCGAGGGCGCCAACCACCCCCACCCCACACGAGCACATCGGCCAGTACTCCACGCACTGCACGCATCCTCGCACCTGCCACTGACAACGCGCCCCCCGGCCGAAGGCAAGTGATCTTGATTGGTCGGCTCTGCCCGCAAAAGTGCCTGACAAGTGCACCGTCGGCGATCAGTTGAGATCGCTCACTTCCGCTTGCGGCAACCACGAGACAGAGCCGAGCGTCTTTCCTTCGAACATGTACGGGAAGCCATACGTAAGACGCACAGAATGACGACAGGCCGGTGCCCGGGGGCACGGCACTACAGTGGTTCGGAACGTAGGCAAGCAGCAGGGAGCGCGACGTGCGGCCGGTAGGCAGCAAGTACTTCCTCGAGGAGCCGCTCGGTCGCGGCGCCACGGGGACCGTCTGGCGAGCCCGCCAGCGGGAGACCGCGGGCGCCGAGGCGGCCGTGCAGGGTCAGCCCGGCGAGACCGTCGCGATCAAGGTCCTCAAGGAGGAGCTCGCCAGCGACGCGGACATCGTCATGCGGTTCCTGCGGGAGCGCTCCGTCCTGCTCCGGCTGACCCACCCCAACATCGTCCGGGTCCGTGACCTGGTCGTCGAGGGCGAGCTGCTGGCCCTGGTCATGGACCTCGTCGACGGCCCCGACCTGCACCGCTACCTGCGCGAGAACGGCCCCTTCACCCCGGTCGCCGCCGCCCTGCTCACCGCGCAGATCGCCGATGCCCTCGCCGCCAGCCACGCCGACGGCGTCGTCCACCGCGACCTGAAGCCCGCCAACGTCCTGCTGGAGCAGAACGGCGGCCAGATGCACCCGATGCTGACCGACTTCGGCATCGCCCGCCTCGCCGACTCCCCGGGCCTGACGCGCACCCACGAGTTCGTCGGCACGCCCGCGTACATCGCGCCCGAGTCCGCCGAGGGTCGCCCGCAGACCTCGGCGGTCGACATCTACGGCGCCGGAATCCTGCTCTACGAGCTGGTCACCGGCCGTCCGCCGTTCGCCGGCGCTTCGGCCCTGGAAGTCCTGCACCAGCACCTGAGCGCCGAGCCGCGCCGCCCGTCCACGGTCCCCGACCCGCTCTGGACGGTCATAGAACGCTGCCTGCGCAAGAACCCCGAGGAACGGCCCAGCGCCGAGAACCTCGCCCGTGGCCTGCGCGTCGTCGCCGAGGGCATCGGCGTGCACGCGAACTCCGCGCAGATCGCCGCCGCCGAGGGCGTCGCCGCGCTGCTCGCGCCCGACCCCGCGCCGGCCACCGTGCCGGGCTCGGCCGACCCCACCCAGGTGCTGCAGCACGGCGCGGCGCCGGGGGCGTACGACCCGAACGGCGCGACCAGCGTCCTGCCGCACACCGGTGCCCCCGGCCCGGCGGGCGCCGCCGACCCGACGGCCGTGATGCCGTCGATGCCGCCGGGCCCGCCCGGACAGCAGCCCGGTCAGCCCGGCCCCGAGGAGCCGCACCCCTGGCAGAACCAGCTTCGGGCCGCCCGGGACCGCAACGAGCAGACCCAGGTCCAGTACCTCGACCCCAACCAGGACCCGCTGCGCCGCCGCCCCCAGCGCCAGGTCGCCCGCCCGCAGCAGCAGCCGCAGCGCCCGCCGCAGGGCCGCGGACAGCAGGGCTACGGCTATCCGCAACAGCACCAGCCGCAGCCGTACGCCCCACCGCGCCAGCCCCAGCAGCAGCCGCAGCAGCCCCAGCGGTACGCCCCGCCGCCCACGCCGGAGCCGCAGCGGCCGCAGCGCGAGCCGCGTCAGCCCCGGCAGCGCAGCGCCAACCCGATGCGGATCCCCGGGCTCGGCTGCCTCAAGGGCTGCCTGTTCACGATCATCATCCTCTTCGTCGCGGGCTGGCTGATCTGGGAGCTGAGCCCGTTGCAGGACTGGATCGGCACGGGCAAGGGCTACTGGCAGCAGCTCAGCGACTGGTTCACCACCGTGACCGGGTGGATCGGGGACCTGGGCGGGGGCTCGGGCACCAGCTGACCCTCGGTCACCACCCGGCCGGCGTCGACTGGTTTGGTTATTTGTCGACATCTGGCGGGTGATTTCCGCCTCGACGGTGAAGGTTGGCTCTTCGGACGCGTAGTTTTAGCGACACACGCGTCTGTAGGAGCAGCCTTGGCACGGAAGATCGGCAGCCGGTACACCGCCAACCAGATCCTGGGGCGGGGCAGCGCCGGCACGGTGTGGCTGGGCGAGGGGCCCGAGGGGCCCGTCGCCGTCAAACTGCTGCGCGAGGATCTCGCGTCCGACCAGGAGCTCGTCGGACGCTTCGTGCAGGAGCGCACGGCACTGCTCGGCCTTGAGCACCCGAACGTCGTCTCCGTGCGCGACCTGGTCGTCGACGGCAACGACCTCGCGCTCGTCATGGACCTGGTCCGGGGCACCGACCTGCGCACCCGGCTCGACCGCGACCGGCGGCTCGCCCCCGAGGCGGCGGTGGCGATCGTCGCGGACGTCGCGGACGGGCTGGCGGCGGCGCACGCGGCCGGGGTCGTGCACCGGGACGTCAAGCCGGAGAACGTCCTGCTGGACATGCAGGGCCCGCTGGGCCCTGGCGGCGCCCACCCCGCCCTGCTGACGGACTTCGGTGTGGCGAAGCTCATCGACTCACCGCGTCGTACGCGCGCCACGAAGATCATCGGGACGCCGGACTACCTGGCGCCGGAGATCGTGGAGGGTTTGCCCCCTCGGGCCGCGGTCGACATCTACGCCCTCGCCACGGTCCTGTACGAGCTGCTGGCGGGCTTCACGCCGTTCGGCGGCGGCCACCCCGGAGCGGTCCTCCGCCGTCATGTCACGGAGACGGTCGGGCCCCTGCCCGGCATCCCCGACGAACTGTGGCAGCTGATCATCCAATGCCTCGCGAAGGCACCGGCCTCGCGGCTGCGGGCGTCGGAGCTCGGGGCGCGGCTGCGGGAACTGCTGCCGTTGGTGGCGGGGATGCCGCCGCTCGACGTGGACGAGCCGGACGCGGAGTCCGCGGAGGACGAGGCTCCGGAGGCGGCGGAGGAAGCGGCGCCTGCGGGGGAGCGGGTGCGGCGGCGGGGTGCGGTGCCGTTGGTGCCGGGGGCGAAGCCGGCCGACTCCAACCGGGACACGCATACGTCGATGAGGGTCCCGGGGCCCGACGAGCTGGCCGGAGGTGCGCGGGGTACCGCTCGGGTGCCGCGGGCCGCCGGGGCGCCTAGGCCGGGGTCGGCACGGCATCGGGCGGTGGCCCGGCGGCGGCGGGTGGCTCTCGGCGCGGCCGCGGTGGCGCTGATCGCGGCGGCCGGGGTGGGGACGTGGCTGGCGACCGCGGGGGACGACGCGGATGAGACCCCGCAGGACACGAACAACTCGGCACCGGCGACGCCCTGACCTTCCTCGCCCCGCCGCCCCTACCCGTCCCAGCCCTCGGGGCTGCGCCCCCAGACCCCCGCATCGGCCCTGGAGGGGCCTCGTCCTCAAACGCCGGACGGGCTGAGAACCTCGTGGTGCCGGGTGCGTCTCGGCCAAGGGCAGCGGGGCTCGGCGCTTGGCGGAGCCGTTACGCTGGAGGCGTGGCAGTCGTCGATGTATCCGAAGAGCTCAAGTCCCTCTCCTCGACCATGGAGTCGATCGAGGCCGTTCTGGACCTCGACAAGCTGAGGGCAGACATCGCCGTGCTCGAGGAGCAGGCGGCCGCGCCGTCCCTGTGGGACAACCCGGACGAGGCGCAGAAGATCACCAGCAAGCTGTCCCACCTCCAGGCGGAGGTGAGGAAGGCCGAGGCCCTCCGCGGTCGTATCGACGACCTCGGCGTTCTCTTCGAGATGGCCGAGGAGGAGGACGACCCCGACACCCGTGCCGAGGCCGAGTCCGAGCTCGCCGCCGTCAAGAAGGCGCTGGACGAGATGGAGGTGCGGACGCTCCTCAGCGGTGAGTACGACGCCCGTGAGGCGCTCGTCAACATCCGCGCCGAGGCCGGTGGCGTCGACGCCGCCGACTTCGCCGAGAAGCTCCAGCGGATGTATCTGCGCTGGGCGGAGCAGAAGGGCTACAAGACCGAGGTCTACGAGACGTCGTACGCCGAGGAGGCCGGCATCAAGTCGACCACCTTCGCCGTCCAGGCGCCGTACGCCTACGGGACCCTCTCGGTCGAGCAGGGCACCCACCGGCTCGTCCGTATCTCGCCCTTCGACAACCAGGGCAGGCGGCAGACCTCCTTCGCGGGCGTCGAGGTGCTCCCCGTGGTCGAGCAGACCGACCACATCGAGATCGACGAGTCCGAGCTGCGCGTGGACGTGTACCGGTCCTCCGGCCCCGGCGGCCAGGGCGTGAACACCACCGACTCCGCGGTGCGGCTCACCCACCTCCCCACCGGCATCGTCGTCTCCTGCCAGAACGAGCGGTCGCAGATCCAGAACAAGGCCACCGCGATGAACGTCCTCCAGGCCAAGCTGCTGGAGCGGCGCCGCCAGGAGGAGCAGGCCAAGATGGACGCCCTCAAGGGCGACGGCGGCAACTCCTGGGGCAACCAGATGCGGTCGTACGTGGTGCACCCGTACCAGATGGTCAAGGACCTGCGCACCGAGTTCGAAGTCGGCAACCCCGAGGCCGTGTTCAACGGTGAGATCGACGGGTTCCTCGAAGCCGGAATTCGCTGGCGCAAGCAGCAGGAGAAGTAACTTTGTCGACAAGGCAACTGCCGCCACCCCGGCGGCAGTTGCCTTTTCTGTGCCTGCATGTCTGGGTTTTACATCACACTCACAGGCTCCAACCCCTGTCATAGCTCCCGTATTTGGACATGGCGGCCGCAAACGGCCTTGACGTGTCTTTGAAAAATGGGAAGGGTAAAGCGTGGCATGCGTATCTCTGGGGCGCATGTGAACCGGGGGGCTTGAGTTGCAGCACTACCTCCGTCGATCACGGCCCCCGAGCGCCGCCTCACTGACGATTCAGCTACTGGGGGTAGCAACCACATGACGAAGAAGACGCGGGTCCGTATCGCGCGCCTCGCGGCCGGCACGGTGATCGCGGCCGGCGCCTCGCTGACCGCCGCGGGTGCCGCATCCGCCGCCGAGGAGCCGGGCGAGGGTTGCATCATCGGCATTCTGTGCCTGGGCGGCGAGGACCCGACCGACCCGCCGGCGCCGGACCCGGAGCCGACGAACCCGATCCCGACGGATATCCCGACCACCGATCCGACGGTGGACCCCACCCAGGACCCGACCACCGATCCGACGGTGGACCCCACCCAGGACCCGACCGTCGACCCCACCGACCCGGGTGACGACGACAACGGGAACGGCAACGGGAACGGCAACGGGAACGGGAACGGCAACAACGGCGGCGGTAACGACAACACCGACCCCGACGGTGGCACGTCCCCGCAGGAGGAGGGCTCCTCCTCGCTGACGGACACCGGCACGGAGACCACCGGTACCGGTACCGGTACCGGTACCGGTACGGGCACGGGTGCCAGCACCTCGGCCCAGGGCGGCGGCGGTGACGAGCTCGCCGAGACGGGTGCCGCTCAGACCACCTTCCTGCTGGTCGGCGCCGCCACGATGATCGCCGGCGGTATCGGCTTCCGTATCCTGCCGCGCCTCGTGAGCGGCCGCGGCGGTGCGGCTGCCTGACGGTAGCCGGTCGTCCACGCTGCGTGATTCACGCCGTAACGGCCGAGGGGCCCGGAGCGCGCTCGCTCCGGGCCCCTCGTCATGTCCGCCTAAGCGGTCTGGTGCGCCAGTAGGGCCACCGCCGCTATCAGCACCGCCAGCAGGGCGATCAGCGTCATCGGGTTCAGACCCGCGAACGGGTTCTCCTGCTGGAGCCGCTCTCGGTTCGCCCGGCACACGGGGCAGCGGCCCTCATTCACGGGTGCGGCACAGTTCGCGCACACCAGCCGGTCGTACGTCATCCGCCGCCCTCCTAGCCGGGTCCCTCCGGGGGTTCAACGGGTCGGACCCCGTCAATGTTCCCCTCTCCACTGTGCCAGGTTCCTCCAGAAAGGGCTCGGGCGCTCTGGGAGGGGTGGTTCCCATTGTTGCGCGGCTGCGGGTCGTGTGGGGCTTGTCGCGCCCACGCGGCGGAGCCGCACATCGATACAGCCCCGCGCCCCTGAAGGGGCGCTGGCTTCCGCCGTCCGTCAAAGAGCGAACCTCGTACAAAAGTGCACAAGGGGCGCGCAACCCTCCCGGCGACTGCGCCCCCGCCCCCGGTTCGCGTATGGTCCCCCCATCTACCCCCGGCGACCCATGGTGCACCCGTGATCCGACTCGACAACGTCTCCAAGGTCTACCCCAAGCAGACCCGCCCCGCACTCAGGGATGTGTCCCTGGAAGTGGAGAAGGGTGAGTTCGTGTTCCTCGTGGGGTCCTCGGGCTCCGGAAAGTCCACCTTCCTGCGGCTGATCCTCCGCGAGGAGCGGTGCAGTCACGGGCAGGTGCACGTTCTGGGCAAGGACCTCGCGCGCCTGTCCAACTGGAAGGTGCCGCAGATGCGCCGCCAGCTGGGGACGGTGTTCCAGGACTTCCGGCTGCTGCCGAACAAGACGGTCGCCGAGAACGTGGCCTTCGCGCAGGAGGTCATCGGCAAGTCCCGCGGCGAGATCCGCAAGTCCGTCCCGCAGGTGCTCGACCTCGTCGGTCTTGGCGGGAAGGAGGACCGGATGCCCGGTGAGCTGTCCGGTGGTGAGCAGCAGCGAGTGGCGATCGCGCGCGCGTTCGTCAACCGGCCGAAGCTGCTGATCGCGGACGAGCCCACGGGCAACCTCGACCCGCAGACCTCCGTCGGCATCATGAAGCTGCTCGACCGGATCAACCGGACCGGTACGACCGTCGTGATGGCCACGCACGATCAGAACATCGTGGACCAGATGCGCAAGCGCGTCATCGAGCTGGAGAAGGGCCGCCTCGTCCGCGACCAGGCGCGCGGCGTCTACGGCTACCAGCACTGACCCCCGTAGAAGTCCGGAAAGGCCTGAAGAAGCCGCCATGCGCGCCCAGTTCGTACTCTCCGAGATCGGTGTCGGTCTCCGCCGCAATCTGACGATGACGTTCGCCGTCGTCGTCTCCGTCGCCCTGTCGCTCGCCCTGTTCGGCGGGTCGCTCCTGATGAGCGACCAGGTCAACACCATGAAGGGCTACTGGTACGACAAGGTCAACGTCTCGGTCTTCCTGTGCAACAAGGCCGACGCCGAGTCCGACCCCAACTGCGCCAAGGGCGCGGTCACCGAGGACCAGAAGAAGCAGATCCTCTCCGACCTGGACAAGATGACGGTCGTCGAGAAGGTGACGTACGAGTCGCAGGACCAGGCGTACAAGCACTACAAGGAGCAGTTCGGCGACTCCCCGCTGGCCGCCTCGCTCACGCCGGACCAGCTCCAGGAGTCGTACCGGATCAAGCTGAAGGACCCCGAGAAGTACCAGGTCGTCGCGACCGCCTTCAACGGGCGCGACGGCGTGCAGTCCGTGCAGGACCAGAAGGGCATCCTGGACAACCTGTTCAAGCTGCTCAACGGCATGAACTGGGCGGCACGCGCGGTGATGGCGCTGATGCTCGTCGTCGCGCTGATGCTGATCGTCAACACGGTGCGTGTCTCGGCGTTCAGCCGTCGGCGGGAGACCGGGATCATGCGCCTGGTCGGCGCCTCCGGCTTCTACATCCAGGCGCCGTTCATCATGGAGGCCGCGGTCGCAGGGCTCATCGGCGGCACGGTCGCCTGCGCGTTCCTGGTCATCGCGCGGTACTTCCTCATCGACCACGGGCTGGCCCTGGCCGACCAGCTGACGTTGGTCAACTTCATCGGCTGGGAAGCGGTGTTGACCAAGCTGCCGCTCATCCTCGCGACGAGCCTGCTGATGCCCGCGTTGGCGGCGTTCTTCGCGCTGCGCAAGTATCTGAAGGTGTGACCAACGCCAAGGGGGCCGTACGGGCAACGGACCGTACGGCCCCTTCGCGTTGTCCTAGACTCACCGGCATGTCAGGTCGTGACCTGTTCTGTCAGCCCCGCCGCTTCGGCCGCGGGGCCGCCCTGACATTGGTGTTCGCGAGCGTGCTCGTCGCCGGTGCCGCGACCGGCTCCCTGCCCGGTGACCGGAAATCCTCGGCCGACGCGGCCGGTTCGGCCGCCCCCGCGGGCCGGCACGTGGACGTCGCCGCGGCGGCCGCCGAGGCCATGGCCGCGGGCAAGTCCCCCGTGGAGGCCGCCGAACGCGCGGTCAGCCGCAGCGGGGACCGCTGGGGCGCCGTCTACTCCGAGGGCGAGTACGAGGAGTTCGAGGAGGCCCTCGACGGCGAGTACACCGGCGTCGGGCTGTGGGCCCGGCGCGAGCGGGACGGCGGTATCGAGGTGACGAAGGTGCGGGCCGGGTCGCCCGCGGCCACTGCCGGGATCCGGTCCGGTGATCTGCTGCGCAGCGTCGACGGCAAGGCGGTCGACGGGCGTCCGGTCACCGAGGTCGTCTCCTTACTGCGGGGCGACGCGAAGGACGCCACCGTCGGGACGCCGGTGAAGGTGGGCCTGGAGCGCGGCACGCGCGCGTGGGACCTCACGCTGCGCCGCGCCCGGCTGTCCACCGACTCGGTCACCGTCTCGGAACTCCCCGGTGGCATCACCGTCATCCGGATCTCCTCCTTCACCAAGGGCTCCGGCGACGCGGTCCGCGAGGCCGCACAGCAGGCCCCCGTCGGCGCCGGTCTCATCCTGGACCTGCGCGGCAACTCCGGTGGTCTGGTCACCGAGGCCGTCACCGCCGCCTCCGCCTTCCTCGACGGCGGCCTCGTCGCCACCTACGACGTCGACGGCGATCAGCGCGCCCTGCACGCCGAACCCGGCGGCGAGACCACCAGACCCCTGGTCGCGCTGGTCGACGGCGGCACGATGAGCGCGGCCGAGCTGCTCACCGGGGCCCTTCAGGACCGCGGCCGCGCGGTCGTCGTGGGCAGCCGCACCTTCGGCAAGGGCTCGGTCCAGATGCCGAGTCGCCTCCCCGACGGCTCCGTCGCCGAGCTGACCGTCGGGCACTACCGCACCCCTTCCGGGCGGGCCGTCGACGGCCGCGGGATCACCCCCGACCTGGAGGCCGACCGGGACGTCCTGGAGCGGGCCGAGACGGTCCTCAGCGGCCTCGGCGAGTCGTAGCGACGCGTAAACCGGCTTTCCACGCACCCCCTCCCTAGTGCGAAAATGGACGGCACTATGAGCAAGGGAATGTACGTACCGAAGGAGTCCCAGCCCAAGCAGGGCGGGACGGCCGCGAAGGCCAGGGACGGCGAGAGGGGCGGCAAGCGCAAGATCGTCGCCCAGAACAAGAAGGCCCGCCACGACTACGCGATCATCGACACCTACGAGGCCGGTCTGGTGCTCATGGGCACCGAGGTCAAGTCGCTGCGCGAGGGCCGTACGTCGCTGACCGACGGCTTCGTCCAGATCGACCGGGGCGAGGCGTGGCTGCACAACGCCCACATCCCGGAGTACCACCAGGGCAGCTGGACCAACCACTCCGCGCGCCGCAAGCGCAAGCTCCTGCTGCACCGCGAGGAGATCGACAAGCTGGAGGCCAAGTCCCAGGAGACGGGTCACACGATCGTGCCCCTCGCCATCTACTTCAAGGACGGCCGGGCCAAGGCCGAGGTCGCTCTCGCGCGAGGCAAGAAGGAGTACGACAAGCGGCAGACCCTGCGGGAGAAGCAGGACCGGCGGGAGTCGGACCGGGCCATCGCGGCGGCGAAACGGCGGCAGCGGGGCCAGTAGGCGGCCGCGGGCGGTCGCCGGGAATACGCTGGCATCGTCGTGCGTTGGTCACGTACGATGGCACTGCACCTCACAGCGGGTGCGCGCCCCTCCGGTTCTCCGGAGGATTGAAAAAACAACATGGGGATGATCGGTTTCGACAGCGGCTGTTGAAGCAGGGGAAGCGTGTCGAGGAAGCGGCAATGATCTCGTAAACCATATGTCGCAAAAAATAATCGCCAATACCAAGCGCGATTCCTTCGCCCTCGTTGCCTAAGTAACGACTTGCGAAGTGTCAGCCCGGGGCTGTTCCCGACCCGGATCCTGGCATCAGCTAGGGAACTAAACCTTGATCCCGGTCACGGGGTGAAGAGGGAAACCAAACAGTGACTGGGCCCGTCGGCGACTTGTTCGCGTGATCGCCGGGGCCGAGAAAATCGCAGCGGACTGCACACGGAGAAGCCCTGATTCTGCACCGTTGGACGCGGGTTCGATTCCCGCCATCTCCACGATCAGGAGGTTTTCGGACCTCCAGTCACCCATGTGGGCAAAGGCCCCGCCGCCTTCGGGCAGCGGGGCCTTTGTCATGCCAGGGGCCGGGCCAGGCCTCGGCCGGCACGCCCGGACCGTGTCCTTCGTGATCTGTGTCCTTCGTGATCTGTGACAGCGCTGTGACCGGAGGTATGGCTTCCGTCACAGCCTGGGCGTCCCCAGCCTGGTGAGCTGGGCGGATGCCTACCGCCTCGCGTACCGTCCCCGCCGCATTCGCCGGGGTCCTGCTGCTCACCGCGTGTGGTTCCCAGAGCGCCACGCAAGGGGATGACGCGACCGGGGCGCGCGGCTCCGGGGTGTCGGTCAACGCCGCCGCGCTGTGCCCCTCGGGCTACTCCCAGTACGGCAGCCTGCCGTCCTCCGTGAGGGACGACCCGTCCGTCACCCCGTCCGGTACGCCGACGCCGCTGCCCCTGCCCTCTGCCACCGGTCCTGACGAGGACGGCGTGCAGGTCACCGGCCTGTACGCCTGGGACGTGGGGAGCGGCTGCGAGGCCGACTACTCGGCCGCGTTCGAGATCACCAACTCCGGGACGAAGACGGTCACTTACACGGTGACCTTCACCTTCCTCTCGCCGTCCGGCGGCGCGGTCGACAACGTCGAGCAGACCGTCCAGGCCGTCGGACCGGGGCGGACCGTCAAGGGAGCCGTCGCCATGAGGCAGTCGGTCACGCACGCCCCCGAGGTGTCGGGCATCGACGTGCTCAAGGTGCGCAGCGTTCCCGCCGACGAGGCGGCGTCCGCCTCGGGGCCGTGCCCCGCGTCCGGCGTGCACGTCTACGCGGACCAGGGGGACGGCGCCATGGGCTTGCGTGTCGTCGGACTGCATCTCGTCAACTGCGGCACCAAGACCTACGAGCTCAACGGCTACCCGGAGCTCGAACTCCTCGACGAGCGCCACGGCTCGGTGGACGGTGTG
Organism: Streptomyces sp. NPDC028907; assembly: GCF_055564995.1. Classification (NCBI taxonomy): domain Bacteria; kingdom Bacillati; phylum Actinomycetota; class Actinomycetes; order Kitasatosporales; family Streptomycetaceae; genus Streptomyces; species Streptomyces sp. NPDC028907. The sequence goes on along the minus strand of NZ_JBVHVE010000004.1, from coordinate 661,679 downwards.
CGGATCCTCCAGGGGACCGGTCGGATCAGCTCCGCCGTCGGAGGGGGCGAAAGCCCGCAGCGCGTGGCCCTGCGGCCCGGTGAGGCCGCCCAGTCGACGCTCGCCTGGCGGAACACCACCGAGGCCGGGGTCGGCGACCCGGTGAACGTGCCGTACGTCCGGGTGCGGGCGAAGTCCGGTGCCGCCCCTGTGATCGTGCAGCCGGAGCTGGACCTCGGGACGACGGGGCAGCTCGGCGTCGGGCCGTGGCAGAAGGACGAGACCTCCCGAGCGACCGGCACCGGCGCCGAGCGGCCGACGCCGCCGCCTCCGTCCCTCGTCTCGCCGACCTTCCCCTCCCCGTGAAGCGCGGCCCCCGGTGACCGGTTTCCTGTTCGCCCTCGGGTGTGCGGTCGCGCTGGGGCTGCTCGCGCACCCGAGGATCCCGCCCGGCGTCAAGGTCGTCGTCCTCACCACGCCTCCCGTGGCCGGGGTGGTCTGGCTGCTGCACACGGTGCTCGGTAAGACGTTCGCCGCCGTGGTCGTCGGCGCGGTCTTCGTCGCCGTACTGATCGCACTGAACGGACTACTGGGCCACCCGCGCCTGCCCCTCTGGACGAAGATGTCGGTGTTCGTCACGGTCCCGGTGGCGGCGCTGGCCTGGCTGGTGGTCGTCACGGCGGACGACACGGCCAAGGATCCCGGCGAGGACCCGTGCTCGATGTACTACGGCGGTGTCGGCGTCTCCAAGGCGTTTCCCCCGCAGGCGTACTGCCTCCATGAGGGCGGCGGCACCGACAACCTCGCGTCGGGCGCCCAGTTCGTGTTCTGGGTGTGCTTCGTCAGCAGCCTGCTGCTGCTCGGGGCCAGCCTGTGGGAGGTCGTACGCGACCCGGGGACGTTCGTGCGGCAGTTCCGTAAGGACGGCTCGCTCACCGAGTGAACCACCATGGCGGACGCGTTGGTTGTGGTGTCCGACTCCATATCGACGGGTCGTTCGTGCTTCTACGGTCCCTCCGCATGACACAGACCAGAGCCGCAAGCCGTCGAATCCTCCTGGGGGCGACCCTTCTCGTCGCCGCCCTGATCGCCGCCTTCCTCTCGCCCGGCCGGGCCACGGCCGCCTCACTCCAGGAGGTGACCGGGTTCGGCACCAACCCCGGTGCCCTGCGCATGTTCCGGTACGTCCCCGACGGGCTGCCCGCCGGCCGGCCCGTGGTCGTCGCGCTGCACGGATGCACCCAGAACGCCTCCGGATACGGCACCGGCAGCGGATGGCTCCAGCTCGCCGACCGCTGGGGCTTCTCCGTCGTGCTGCCGCAGCAGCGGACCGCCAACAACGCCTCCTCCTGCTTCAACTGGTTCCTCGGCGGCGACATCACGCGCGGCCAGGGCGAGGCCGCGTCCGTCGCGCAGATGGTCGACCGGCAGCTCGCCGACGCCACCGGGGACGGGTCACGGGTGTATGTCACGGGGCTGTCCGCCGGGGGCGGGATGACCGCCGTGATGATGGCGGCGTACCCGGAGAAGTTCGCGTCGGGCGGGATCGTCGCCGGGCTGCCGTACGGGTGCGCGCAGGCCGCCGGGTCGCCGTACGTGTGCATGTACGTCGGGGCCACGCAGACCCCGAAGCAGTGGGGCGACCGGGTGCGCGCCGTCCGGCCCGGGTTCACCGGGCCCTGGCCCACGCTCGTCGCCTTCCAGGGCACGGCCGACCACACCGTGAAGCCGGTCAACATGACCGACCTGGCGAGGCAGTGGACCGAGGTGCACGGGACCGATCAGGCCGCCGACGTCAGCGACACCGTCGCCGGGTATCCGCACCAGGTCTTCCGCGACGCGGGCGGGCGTGCGGTCGTGGAGACGTACGGCGTCACCGGGATGGGGCACGGCCAGCCCGTCGATCCGGGGAGCGGGAGCGAGCAGTGCGGGAGCGCGGGGGCGTATGTCCTGGACGTGAACCTGTGCGGCGCGTATCGGATGGGGCGGGCCTGGGGGCTGGGCTGAGCCGGCCGAGGGACCGAGGCGCTCTGTTGCCGGGGGCGGTTGTCCGGGATGCTGCTGAAGCATGAGCGGACCCGTGAGAACGTCCGGGAGAGGCTTCAACTCCCGTGGAAGAACGTGGATCTGGCCCGTCGCGGTGGCGCTCGTCGCCGCCGTCCTGGGGCCCGGCGCGCAGGCCGGTGCGGACGCGGACCGTACCGGCCTGCCGGAGGCCGTCGACACCATCCTGGGCGACGCGCGGATGGAGGGCGGCGTGGCGGGCGTCGTGGTCGCGGACGCCGGCACCGGTGAGCTCCTCTACCAGCATCTGCCCTCGACCCGGCTGATGCCCGCCTCCAACACCAAGCTCGCCACCTCGGCGGCGGCCATGGAGATCCTCGGGCCGCAGTACCGGTTCACCACCGATGTGCTGGCCACCGGACGGCGGCACGGCTCCGTGCTCCGCGGCGACCTGTATCTGCGCGGCACCGGCGACCCGACCCTGCTCGCCGACGACTACGACGAACTGGCCGCGCGCATCGCCGCGGCCGGGATCAAACGCGTGGACGGGCGGCTGCTCGCCGACGACACCCGGTTCGACGACGTACGGCTCGGGCGGTCCTGGGCCGCCGACGACGAGTCCTCCTACTACTCCGCGCAGATCAGCGCGTTGAGCGTGGCACCCGACACCGACTACGACACCGGGACCGTGATCGTCACGGTCGCGCCGGGGGAGGAGGCCGGTGACGAGCCGGTCGTGTCCGTCACCCCCGACACCGACTACGTCGACATCGACGTACGGGCCACGACCGTCGCCGCCGGCGGGACGAACGATCTCACCGTCGAGCGGGAGCACGGCACGAACACGGTCGTGGTCAGCGGGACGACCCCGGTCGGCGGCGCCGGTGCCAAGGAGTGGGCCACCGTGTGGGAGCCCACCGGATACGCCGCCGCCGTGTTCCGGGACGCACTCGCGGAGCACGGGGTCAGGGTGAGCGGCCCCACCCGGCTGGGGCGCCAGACGCCCGGCGCGGCCGTGGAGTTGGCGTCCCATCGGTCCATGCCCCTGAGGGAACTGCTCATCCCGTTCATGAAACTCTCCAACAACATGCACGCCGAGATCCTCACGAAGGCCATGGGGTACGAGGTCTCGCGGCAGGGGAGTTGGGGCGCCGGGCTGGCGGCGATCAGCGGCTACCTCAAGGGCGTCGGCGTCGACGCCGGAAAGGTGCGGCAGGTCGACGGGTCCGGGCTCTCGCGGATGGACAACTTCCCCGCCGGGCAACTCGTCGAGCTGCTCCTCGCCGTGCGCGCCGAGCCCTGGTACGCCGACTGGTACCGCTCGCTGCCCGTCGCCTGCGACCCCGACCGGTTCGTCGGCGGCACCCTGCGCTCACGGATGTGCGGCACGCCCGCCGCGCTCAACGCCCGCGCCAAGACGGGGTCGTTGACGGGGGCGTCTGCTCTCTCCGGGTACGTCACCGGCGCCGACGGACGGGAACTCGTCTACGGCATCGTCCTGAACAACTATCTGGCCTCGTCCGTGAAGGCCCTGGAGGACGCCATCGTGGTGACGCTGGCCAGGTCGACCGCCGAGGCCGCGGCGCCGGCCGCCACGCTCAGGAGTGACACGAAGGCCGACGTCGAGTGCTCATGGCGCAAGCCGCTGAAGTGCTGAGACACGCGACGCATCGGCGTCATGCGAAGGCGTGGGCGTTGCGCCGGGCCCACCGGGCGAAGGGGCCGGCCGGGCGGCCGAGGATCTTCTCGATGTCGGGGCTGACCCGCTGTTCGGCGGGGAGCGGCGCGCCGAGGATGTCGAGGGTGCCGTCGATCACGGGCTCGGGCATGAACCGCGCCATGTGCTCACGCGCCTGCTCACGGGTCAGCTCCACGAAGTCCACCTGCTCGCCCAGCGCCGCGGAGAGTGCCGCCGCCTGCTGCCGCGGGGTGACGGCGGCCGGTCCGGTCAGCACGTACGTCTGTCCTGCGTGGCCCTCGTCGCGCAGGACCGCGGCGGCGACCTCGGCGATGTCCGCCGGGTCCACGACCGGCAGGGCGACGTGGGCGAACGGGGCGAAGACCGTGCGCCGGGTGCGGACGGTCTCGCTCCAGGCGTAGGCGTTGGAGGCGAAGCCGCCCGGGCGCAGGATCGTCCAGGCCAGGCCCGAGGAACGTACGGCCGCCTCGAACTCCCGCAGCCGGACGTGCGAGAGGGCGTCCGGGCGGGTGCCGTTGGTCTGCGAGGAGAGCAGGACGACGCGCCGCACGCCGGCCTCCTGGGCGGCCGCCAGCACCTCGACCGCGGGCGCCCCGCCGCCGAGCAGCTCACCGGCGAGCAGGAGGAACAGGGCGTCCGCGCCGTCCAGGGCCGGGCCCAGGGTGGCGGGATCGGCGAGGTCGGCGCGGACATGCCGTGCGCCCTCCGGGAGTTCGTGGAGGAGGGGACGGCGGGACACGGCCGTCACCTTCTCGCCCGCGCGGGCGAGCGCCTCGACGAGCGGACGGCCGACGTTTCCGGAGGCTCCGGTCACAGCGATCACGAGTACTCCCAAAGTCCTGGAAAACGGGTGGAGTTGAGCGATGGCCGTGACGCTAGCATCCTCGATATAGTAGGTACCTAGAAGAAAGTGACTTCCCTGGGAGGGACCTGATGGGCAGTGACTCGGAGCAGGCGTGTCCCATCTCCCCGGTCGTCGATCTCGTCTTCAGCCGCTGGACGACGCCGATCCTGTGGACGCTGAACGAGTTCGGCCGGCAGCGTTTCGTCGAACTCCAGCGCGCCATCGGCACCATCACGCCGAAGGTCCTCACTCAGCGGCTGCGTCAGATGGAGCGCGACGGCCTGGTCGTACGCACGTACCACCCCGAGGTGCCGCCGCGGGTCGAGTACGAGATCAGCGACCTCGGCCGCAGCCTGGCCCCGGTCTTCGCCCACCTCGCCGACTGGTCCGCGCAGCACCTTCCGAAGGTCGAGCGGGCCAGGCGGGAGTTCGACGCGGCGGGCGAACAGAGGTAGGGCGCCCGCGCCGCCGGCGCGTCAGTGGTGGTGGCCCCGCCGGCCGAGGGTGTCCACAGGGGTGGCGCCGGGGCGGGTCCACTGGGGGACGGGGCGGCTGGTCGGGCCCCAGGTGGCGTTTCCGTCCGCGTCCGAGCGCCAGGACCAGCACGCGTTGCCGCCCTTGGGCCAGCCCTCGGGGTTGTCCTCCCACGCCTCGCCGCGGCCGTAGGGCGTCATGTCGAGCAGGCCGAGGGAGCCGTTGACCCGTTCGTTGCCGCGGCCCGTCGTGGAGTAGGTGAGGAAGACGCGGTCGCCCTCGCGCAGATAGCCGGTGAGGTACCCCATGTGGCCGCCGGCCGGCCCGTCCACGCCGCGCACCGAGTACCAGGGCTGGGTGTAGCCCATGAACTCGACGTAGGCGGCCACCTCGTCCCAGCGGCCCGTGGTCAGGACGGCGAACGACACACCGCGGGCGTCGAGGTAGACGGCGTCCTTCAGGTGCCAGGCCGTGGTGGTGCAGCCCCCGCACTGCCCCTGGTGCGGTGCGCCGTCGTACCACATGTGCTTGTAGACCACGAGCTCGTCGCGCCCCTGGAACAGGTCCAGGAACGGCACCGGCCCGTCGGGCCCGACGACCTCGACGGTCCCGTCGAACTCCACCATCGGCAGCCGCCGTCGGGCCGCGGCGATGGCGTCGCCCTCGCGGGTGTGGGCCTTCTCGCGGACCAGCAGCTCGTCCCGGGCGGCCTGCCAGGTGGCCAGGTCGACGACGGGCGGGCGGCCGGGCAGCTCGGTGGTCGGTTCGTCCGGCGTGGTCGGCATGGCGTCCTCCGTGGCGTCTCGTTTCGCGGGCACCGGCGTAGCCGTCCTACGCCGGTCACCACACCAGACTCCCGGCCCACCCGAAACTCATCGCGACGACGCGCGCTCCCTGAGAGCCACCCTTACGCGACCGCCCGCGGCGCCGTACTCCCGCGCTCCGTCATCCTCGGCGGCAGCAGTGTCGCCTCCGGTACGGCCGCCCCGTCCAGCTTCCTCATCAGCAGCTCCACGGCCCGCGCGCCGACCTCGTCGGCGGGCAGCGCGATCGACGTGACCGGCACCCGCAGCGACGCGGCGAGCTCGTCCGGGCAGATCGCGGTGACCGACAGGTCGGCCGGCACCCGCAGGCCCAGCTCCTCGAACGCCCCGATCAGGGGCTCCAGGACCGCCTCGTTGTGGACGACGACCCCCGTCAACCCGGGCTGCTCCCGCAGCAGTCGCTCGGCGAGCGCGCGAGCCGCCGTGGGCGAGGCCTCGCAGGGGTGCACGGCGGAGACGAGCCGCCCCCGGTCCGCGGCGGCGGTGAAGCCGCGCACCACCCGCTGGGCGAACGCCGTGCCCCGGACGTACACCTCCGGCGGCGACCCCACCAGCGCCACCGCCCGGTGGCCGAGCCGCACCAGATGCTCCACGCACGCCTCACCCGCCGCCTTGAAGTCCAGGTCGATGCAGGTCAGACCCTCCGGATCGGCCGGGAAGCCGATCATCACCGACGGCCGGTCCAGGCCGCGTAACAGCGCCGGCCGCGGATCGTCCAGCTGCACGTCCATGACGATCAGCCCGTCCACCAACGCCGTGTCCACGACCCGCCGCAGCCCCTCCTCGCCCTCCTCCTGGGTCAGCAGGAGCACGTCATGGCCGTGGCGCCGGGCCGTCGTCACCACCGACACCGCGAACCGCATCGCCACCGGCACGTCGATGCCCGGCCGCAGCGGCACCGCCAGGGCCAGCACGTTCGACCTGCGGCCGGCCAGGGCGCGAGCGCCTGCGTGCGGGTGGTAGCCGAGCAGGCGGATGGACTCCTCGACGCGGCGCCGGGTCTCCTCGGAGATCGGACGCTTGCCGCTGAGCACGTACGACACGGTGCTGGGGGAGACCCCGGCATGCCGTGCCACGTCCGTGATCTTCACCATCAGCCCAGCTCCAGGGAGAGAAACCCGGTCCCCGCCCGCGCCCGCACCTCGCGCTCACCCGCCGCCAGCCCCCAGGGCGCGGCCGGATCGCCGCACGACGCCCGCAAGGTGTCCCCTTCCCGTACGACCGTGAAGGCCACCTCCCCCACCCGCACCGTCACCCGTGCGCCCCGCTCCAGCCCGAAGGCCCGCAACGTCACACCGTCGGCATGGTCGTAGTCGGGCCGGTCGTCCACCGCGCCCACCGGGATCACCGCACCCGGCCGCACCAGCAGCGGCACGCTCGAAAAGTCGTGCTTCTCGCGCACCCAGCGCGGCCCGGTCACCGTCCGCCCGCCGACGAAGTCCGTCCAGGTGCCCTCGGGGACGTAGTACGAGACGTCCCCCTCGTCGCTGAACACGGGCGCCACCAGCAGGTCGGGCCCGAGCATGTACTGGCGCTCCAGATGCGCGCACCCGGGGTCGTCCGGGAACTCCAGCACCATCGCCCGCATCATCGGCACGCCCTCGGTGTGGGCGGTGCGGGCGGCCTCGTAGAGATAAGGCATCAGACGCAGCTTCAGGCGGATGAAGTGGCGGGCCACGTCCACCGACTCCTCGTCGAACAGCCACGGCACCCGGTACGACGACGACCCGTGCAGCCGGCTGTGCGAGGACAGCAGCCCGAACGCCAGCCACCGCTTGAACAGCGCGGCCGACGGCGTGCCCTCGAAGCCGCCGATGTCATGGCTCCAGTACCCGAACCCGGACAGGCCCAGCGAGAGACCGCCGCGCAGCGACTCCGCCATCGACTCGTACGTGGCCTCGCAGTCGCCGCCCCAGTGCACCGGGAACTTCTGGCTGCCCGCCGTCGCCGAGCGGGCGAAGACCACCGCCTCCTCCTCGCCGCGGTGCTTGCGCAGCACGTCGAAGACGGTGCGGTTGTAGAGGTACGTGTAGTAGTTGTGCATCCGCTCCGGGTCGGAGCCGTCCGACCACACCACGTCGACGGGCACCCGCTCGCCGAAGTCGGTCTTGAAGCAGTCGACGCCCTGCGCGAGCAGGGCCTCCAGCTTCGCCGCGTACCAGTCGCGGGCGGCCGGCAGTGTGAAGTCGACCAGCGCCATGCCCGGCTGCCACAGATCCCACTGCCAGACGCTCCCGTCCGGCCGCTTCAGCAGGTACCCCAGCTCCTTGCCCTCCGCGAACAGCGGGGAGCGCTGGGCGATGTACGGGTTGATCCAGACGCAGACCCGCAGGTCCCTCGCCTTCAGCCGGGCCAGCATCCCCTCGGGGTCGGGGAAGACGCGCGGATCCCACTGGAAGTCGCACCAGTGGAACTCCCGCATCCAGAAGCAGTCGAAGTGGAAGACGGACAGCGGCAGTTCGCGCTCCCGCATGCCGTCCACGAACGACGTCACCGTCCCCTCGTCGTACGACGTGGTGAAGGACGTCGACAGCCACAGGCCGAACGACCACGCGGGCGGCAGCGCGGGACGGCCGGTCAGGGCCGTGTACTTGCGGAGGATGTCCTTCGGGGTCGGGCCGTAGATGACGTAGTACGTCAGCTCCTGGGTCTCCGCGCTGAACTGCACCCGGGAGACGACCTCCGAGGCCACCTCGAAGGAGACCTTGCCCGGGTGGTCGACGAAGACACCGTAGCCCGCGTCCGTCAGGAAGAACGGCACGTTCTTGTACGCCTGCTCGCTGCATGTGCCGCCGTCGGCCTGCCAGATGTCGACGACCTGCCCGTTCTTGACCAGCGGGCCGAAGCGCTCGCCGAGTCCGTAGACGGCTGTACCGACACCGAGACCCAGCTGCTCGCGCAGATAGTGCGCCCCGCTCGCGTCCCGCATGATGCCCATGCTCTTGGGGCCGCTGGAGGTGAGGGTGCGGCCGTCGGCCAGGAAGTCGACCTGCCAGGAACCGGCGCGGGCGACCCGGACCGACAGGGCGCCGGACGTCAGGGTGGCGTGCTCGTCGTCGTACGAGATCTGCGGGACCGTCTCCGCCGACTCAGTGACCTCGAACTCGGGGCCGCGCGGCTGCTCACCGCTGAAGTGGGTGAGAGTGAGGCCGATGACGTCGGGCATCGGGGTGTGGGCGTTGATCGTCATGACCGGTCCCGTCATCAGGTCGCCGCGCGAGCGGATGGGCCGGGTCGGCGCGTGGATCTCCAGGGCGCCGCCCGACTCGGTGACGTCCAGGACTTCGGCCGGGTGGGCCGCGGTGACGCCTTCGCGCAGCAGCCAGTAGCCGTCGGTGAACTTCATGTGGGGGATCCCTTGCAGCGTCCGGTCCTCGGTCCTCTGTCGAATCGTTTCGATCAATAGTGTCGAAGCGCTTCGATTGGCGAAGGTATGTGCGACCCGGGGGTGAGTCAATGGGGCGACACGGGAATGGGGGCACCATGACGATGACGACGACGGCCGCCCAGGCGCCGATCGTGACGGGGAGCGCGTTGCTCGGCTCGATGAGCGACCTGCTGAACGATCCTCTCGCCGCCTATCTGCGGGCCCGCCGCGACCACGGCGACGTGGTGCGCTTCCGGGCCGGACCACCGGGACTGCGGTCCGAGATCTACGCGGTGTTCTCACCCGAGGGAGCCCAGCAGGTGCTGGCCACCCAGGCCGCCAACTTCCGCAAGGACAACACCTTCTACGAGGAACTGCGCCACTCCGTCGGCAACGGGCTGCTCACCAGCCAGGACGACGCCTACCTGCGTCAACGGCGCCTCGTGCAGCCGCTGTTCACCCGCCGCCGGGTGAACGGATACGCCGGCCAGGTGGCCGAGGAGGCGACCGCGTTGGCCGCCGCGTGGCGGGGGACGGCGGGCAACGGTGGCGGCTACGGGACCGTCGAACTGGTCGGTGAAATGCACCGGTTCGCGCTGCGCGTCGTCGGCCGGATCCTCTTCGGAACGGATGTGGAGCAGGCGTTCGAGGTCATCGAGCGCACCCTGCCCGCCCTCCAGGAGTACTCCCTCAAGCGCGGCTTCTCCCCGCTGAAGCCGCCGCGCACCTGGCCCACCCCCGCCAACCGCCGCGCCGGACGCCTCCAGGCGGAACTGCACGCGCTGTGCGACGGGATCATCGCCGGCCGCCGGGACCGTCGTGTCCGGGACGACCGGGAGGACCTGGTCACCCTCCTCGTGCACGCCGAGAACGCCGAGGACGGCAGCCTCGACGCCGAGGAACTCCGCGAACAGGTCCTCATCTTCCTGCTGGCCGGCCACGAGACGACCGCCACCGCACTCGCCTTCGCCCTGCACCTCCTCGCCCGGCACCCCGAGGAACAGCGGCGCGTACGGGACGAGGTCGACCAGGCGCTCGGCGGCCCCGGCGGGCGGGAGCCCACCGCGGACGACATGGAGGCGCTGCCGTATCTGACGATGGTGCTGAAGGAGGCGATGCGGCTGTACCCGTCCGCGCCCGTGATCGGCCGCCGGGCCGTGGCCGAGGCGGAGATCGACGGCGTACGGATACCCGCCGGGGCCGACCTCCTGGTCAGCCCCTGGGTCACCCAGCGCCACCCCGACCACTGGCCGGACGCCGAGCGGTTCGAACCCTCCCGCTTCACTCCCGAGGCGGAGGCGCGGCGGCCGCGATACGCCTGGTTCCCGTTCGGCGGAGGGCCGCGGGCGTGTATCGGGCAGCATCTGTCGATGCTGGAGTCGGTGTCGGGGTTGGCCGTGTTGGTGCGGGAGTTCGTGTTCGAGGAGGTGGGGGCGGGGGAGGTGCCGCTCGGGGCGGGGATCACGTTGATGGCGAAGGGGCCGGCGGCCGTGCGGGTCGCTCCGCGGGTTTAGCGGTGGGGGGCGGGCGGCCTTGGGATGGGTTCCTGGTCGTCTGCGGCGCCGTCGTGGTCGCTCGCGCAGTTCCCCGCGCCCCTTCAGGGCGTTGCAGCGAGGGCGACCAGTAGGGCCACGGCCGCTGCCGTGAGGGGGACTCCGTAGGCGGCTGCCGGGGTCAGGTGCTCCGCTGTCCAGCCCCCGATCGCGCTGCCGGTGGCGATGCCGCCGAGGAGGGCGGTCACCGCGAGGGTCATGCCCTCGTTGAGGCGGGTCGGTGGGGTGCGTTGCTGGACCAGGGCCATGTTGGTGATCATGGTGGGGGCCGTGGCCATGCCGGCTGTCAGGAGGGCCAGGGCCAGCAGGGCCAGGGAGCCGGTGAGGGTGGCGGCCAGCAGGGGGAGGGTCAGGAGTGCGGTCATCGCCGCTATGCACCACGGGTAGCGGTACTCGGCGGGGCCCGAGAGCCTGAGCCGGCCGTACAGCAGCCCCGCCGCGCAGGAGCCGGCCGCCTGGAGTGCGAGGACCACGCCCGCCGCCGTGCGGTGGCCCGAGGTGTCCGCGAAGGCGATGGTGACGACCTCCGTCGAGCCGAACACCGCGCCCATGGCGAGGCAGACGGCCAGCAGCGAGGGCATGCCGGGGGCGCGCAGCGGCGATTTCCCGGCCATGTGTCCCCGGGGCGGCGGCTCCGTGGCGCGCTGGGCCGCGAAGACCAGCACGCCCGTCACCAGGAGCACCGTCCCGACCAGCGTGCCCGCCTCCGGGAAGAACGTCCCGCACAGGAAGGCCGCGAGCACCGGGCCCAGCATGAAGCACAGTTCGTCGGCGGCCTGCTCGAAGGAGTTCGCCGTGTGCAGGGACCCGGGGTCGCCCTTCAGCAGGTGCGCCCAGCGGGCGCGGGACATCCCGCCGGTGTTGGGGGTGGTCGCGGTGGCGGCGTACGCGGCGAAGAGGGTCCAGGCCGGGGCGTCGTAGCGCACGCACAGCAGCAGCGCGAGGCTGCCGAGTGCGGCGAAGAGCGTGGCGGGCACGGCGACCCGGGCCTGTCCGTACCGGTCGACGAGCCGCGCCGTCCAGGGGGCGGCCAGCGCGGTCGCCGCGAGACCGGTCGCGGTGACCGCGCCGGCGAGGGCGTACGAACCCCGGGTGCCGGCGATCATCACGACCGCGCTCACGCTGAACATGCCCATGGGCAGGCGGGCCGTCAGATTCGCCAGGGTGAAGGCGCGGGTGCCGGGGTGGGTGAAGAGCCGGCGGTACGGGCCGGGGGGCCGGTTCCTGGTGCGGCTGCCGAAGTCGACGGCGACGATCGTGTCGGCGGTGAGGGTGAGAAGGGGGGCTTTCGGGCTGTTCGGCGTGTTCGGGAGGTTCGGGTTCTTCGGGGTCTTCGGGGCTTCTCTGTACGACGGTTGCGGCATGGATCCACCGTCGCCCTCAGTGGATCACGGGGTCCAACACCTGCTGGGCCCTGATTCACGCACCTGTGTTGTGAGACGGGCGTGAGCTGTATGTTTCCCGGCATGCCCGCACACCTCGACCCCCGGCTCCTGCGCGCGTTCCTCGCCGTCGCGGAGGAACTGCACTTCACGCGTGCCGCGGCGCGGCTGTACGTCGCCCAGCAGGCGCTCAGCCGGGACGTGCGGCGGCTGGAGCGGGAGTTGGGCGCCGAGTTGTTCGTACGGACGACCCGGCAGGTCACGCTGACGGGCGACGGCGAGCGGCTGGTGCCGTACGCGCGCCGGGCCCTGCAGGCCCAGGACGATCTGCTCGCCGCCTTCGGGCAGGCCCGTGCCCTGCTGGTGGACCTCAACTCGCCGGGCCTGGGCACCCCGCGCCGGGTCCTGCACCGGGCCCGCGAACTCGCCCCCGAGTACGAGCTGATGGCCCGCTACGAGAGCGGCCTGACGTGGGCGGCCGGTGAGATGGTCGCGGGGCGGCTGGACGCGTCCTTCGGACGGTTCGCGGGGCTGGACCCGGCGCTGCGGGCGGGGCTCGACCACCAGCCGGTCCGCTACGAGCCCATGGCGATCCTGCTCCCGGAGGACCATCCGCTGGCGGTGCTGGAGGCGGTACCGCTCGCCGCGCTCGCGGGGGAGGTCGTCTACGCCGGCGCCGGGAACCCCCGTACTCCGGAGTGGACCGACCTCGCGCGCCGGCTGTTCGACGGGCGGGGCATCGAGGTCGCCGCGCCCGCTCCGCTCGCCGTGGGCGACGAGGAGTTCGAGCGGGTCATGGCCAAGACACGGACACCGGTGCTCGTCGTCGTGGACTTCCCGCCCATGCCCCGGACGGTGCTGCGTCCCTTGATCGATCCGGTGCCGCTGTCACCCGTCTCCCTGGTGTGGCGAAAGGGGCTCGCGCACCCCGCGTTCGACACCCTTCGACGGGCTGCGGCCCAGGTCGCGGCCGAGGAGGGCTGGCTGCGAAGGCCCGCGGAGGGATGGCTTTCGGCCATGGATTCGGCCACTATGGGCGCGCAGGATTGACACATCGCAAACACGAAACCTCCGCGTGCGCTACATTCGTGGCCTGAGCACGGTGTGGTAGTGGGGGGCGCTCGGCCGGGTGGGGGCTCGGTACGGCGACGGGTGCTCAGTGTCGTACGCGCACCCAGAACGGTCCCGTGGGGGGATGTGCGTGCGTGTGAAGAAGTGGCGAGAAGACGCCCAACCGGAGTGGCCCGAGATCGCTGGGGGCTCCGGAGGCGGCTCTTCCGTGGGGGGCTCCCGGGGTGACACCCAGGCCTTCCCGGCGACCGGGGAGACCGAGGTCCCTGGTCGGGGCCATCGCTCCCGGTCCGAGGCAGGGGAGACGGAGATACTCCACGATGGCGGACGCGCGTCCTCGGACGCCGACGAGACGCGGGTCCTGGGGGGCGGTTCCGGTTCGTCCGCTTCCGGTTCCTCCTTCAATGGATCCGCCTCCGGTGTGTCCGCTTCCGGTGTGTCCGCCTCCGACGTGGACGAGACCGCGGTGCTTCCGGCGGTCGGGAGACCGGCGGCGGGCTCTGCTCGGCCCCCGGGGAAGACGGAGCCCTGGTCGGCCTTCGACCGACGCCCGCCGACTCGGAGAGGCGACGGGGCGTCGGCTTCCGGCGGCGGTCCGTCTCCCGCTTCCGGGAGGGGCGGGTCGTCGGCCACGACGGGCGGCGCGTCGTCAGCTTCCGGGGGTGGCGTGTTCGGTGCTTCCGGGAACGGGACGGCCCCGGGTTCCGGGAGCGGCGGGTTCCGAGCTTCCGGGAACGGGTCGTTGTCGGCTTCCGGGAACGGTGCCTTTCGGGCTTCCGGCGGCGGTGCGCACTCGACCTCCAGGAGCGGCGCGTCCGCGGCTGCCGGGCGCCACGCGTCGCAGGCCTCCCGGGCCGACGCGTCCTCGGCCTCCCCGGCCGCCAGGGCCGACGCGTCCCCGGCTTCCCGGAACGACCCGTTCCAGGCGCCCGGTGAGACACGGGCCGCACCCGCCGTCCGTGACCCGTGGGCCGAGGGCGACGAGTCCTCCGAGGCAGAGGCCGAGGCGGGAACGGGGGCCGGCGCGCCCGGTGCCACCCACGACCCGCACGAGGTCACCATCCAGCTCGACGGCGTCGGACTACAGCTGGACAACATGCTGCGCGCGGCCAAGGACGCGCCGGGCGGGGGCGGCGAGGGGTCCGACGGGCCGGTGTTCGTCGACGAGTCCGGGCGTCGTAGTCGTCGTTTCCGCCGGATCGGCATGGCCGTGGCCCTCGCCTGCGCGGTGTACGCCGTCGTGATCGTCGCCACGGTGCTGTCCGGCAACTCCGACGCGCCGTGGCTGCCCGTGGAGGGACCCAAGGAGCAGCCGGCCGGTCAGGTCGACACCCCGCCGCTGCCCGCCGAGTCGGCACCGGTGCCCTCCGGCACCGGCAGCGTCTCCCCGGGCGTCTCCCCGACGGCCGGCGCCGACACGACCCCGTCCCCGGGCGTCGGCGCCTCCGAGCCCGGCGCGTCGGCCGGCGTGGACAGCCCGGCCGCGTCCGCCGACCCGAAGCCGAGCGCCACGCAGCCCACCGTGAAACCGGACACGGACCCCACCCGGGACACCGATCCGACCGTCGAGCCCTCCGATCCCGGCCCCGACCCCGAACCGACCCCGACGGACGGCGGCGGCCCCACCGAGGAGCCGACCGACACCCCGACCACCGACGAACCCGGCACCGGCACGGTCGCCGACGGTCCGAGCGACCCGTCGCCCATCGCCCAGGAACCGGGCGACACCGCTTCCGCCCCCGCCGCCCCGTCCCCGGAGTACACCCTCTGATGGCATCCCGCACCCGCCGTCACGGCCCCGCGAAGGGAGCCCCCGACGGCTCCCGGCGCCGCCGCGTACCCATGCGCCTGCTGCTGCCCTGCCTCGTCCTCGTCGCGCTGATGGCGATGCTGATGCTGCGGGGCTACGTCCACAGCGAGATCCTGGCCGACTACCGAGTGGCGCCCGCCGCCGCCAACGACAAGGTCCCGCAGGACATCCTCAAGGGCGGCCCCGTCATCGACACCCGCGGCGGAAAGGCCACCACGCTGCGGGTGCCGGACGACAGCGTCGTCCTCACCTTCGACGACGGCCCGGACCCCGAGTGGACGCCGAAGGTACTGGACGCCCTGAAGCGCAACGACGCGCACGCCGTCTTCTTCATCACCGGCACGATGGCCTCCCGCTACCCGGACCTCGTCCAGCGCATGGTGGACGAGGGCCACGAGATCGGTCTGCACACCTTCAACCACCCCGACCTCTCCTACCAGTCCAAGAAGCGCGTCGACTGGGAGCTGTCCCAGAACCAGCTCGCGCTCGCCGGCGCCGTCGGCATCCGCAGCTCCCTGTTCCGGCCGCCGTACTCGTCCAAGTCCGAGAGCATGGACAACAACTCCTGGCCGGTCACCGAGTACATCGGCAGCCGCGGGTACATCACGATCGTCAACGACACCGACAGCGAGGACTGGCGCAAGCCGGGCGTCGAGGCCATCGTCCGCAACGCCACGCCCAAGCCCGGCAAGGGCGCGATCGTCCTGATGCACGACTCCGGCGGCGACCGGCACCAGACGGTCCGGTCCCTGGACCGGCTCATCCCCCGACTCCAGGAGAAGGGCTACGAGTTCCAGAACCTCACCGAGGCCCTGGACGCCCCCAGCGCGCACACCCGGGTCACCGGCCTCGACCTGTGGAAGGGCAAGGCCTGGGTCTTCCTGGTCGACGCCTCCGACAACATCACCGCGATCCTGGTCGTCGGTCTCGCCGTCATCGGCTCCCTCGTCATCGCCCGCTTCGGCCTGATGCTGCTGCTCTCCGGCATCCACGCCCGCCGCACCCGCCGCCGCGACTTCCGCTGGGGCCCGAACGCGCCGGTCACCGAACCGGTGTCGGTGCTGGTCCCGGCGTACAACGAGGCCAAGTGCATCGAGAACACCGTGCGTTCCCTGATGCGCAGCGAACACCCCGTCGAGATCATCGTCATCGACGACGGCTCCAGCGACGGCACGGCCCGGATCGTCGAGGGTCTCGGCCTGCCGAACGTCCGCGTCATCCGCCAGCTCAACGCGGGCAAGCCGGCGGCCCTGAACCGCGGCCTGGCCAACGCCCGGCACGACCTGATCGTGATGATGGACGGCGACACGGTCTTCGAGCCGTCCACGGTCCGCGAACTCGTCCAGCCGTTCGCCGACCCGCGCGTCGGCGCGGTCGCCGGCAACGCCAAGGTCGGCAACAAGGACACCCTCATCGGCGCCTGGCAGCACATCGAGTACGTGATGGGCTTCAACCTGGACCGCCGTATGTACGACGTGCTGCAGTGCATGCCGACCATCCCCGGCGCCGTCGGAGCCTTCCGGCGTTCGGCGCTGGAACGGGTCGGCGGTATGAGCGACGACACCCTCGCCGAGGACACCGACATCACGATGGCGATCCACCGCGACGGCTGGCGCGTGGTGTACGCCGAGAAGGCCCGGGCCTGGACCGAGGCCCCCGAGTCGGTCCAGCAGCTGTGGTCCCAGCGCTACCGCTGGTCGTACGGCACCATGCAGGCGATCTGGAAGCACCGCAGGGCGCTCGTGGAACGGGGCCCGTCGGGCCGCTTCGGCCGCGTCGGCCTGCCCCTCGTCTCCCTCTTCATGGTCCTGGCCCCGCTGCTGGCCCCGCTGATCGACGTCTTCCTCGTCTACGGCCTGGTCTTCGGCCCCACCGAGAAGACGATCCTGGCCTGGTTCGGCGTCCTCGCCATCCAGCTGGTCTGCGCGGCCTACGCCTTCGTCCTGGACCGCGAGCCCCTCACCCCGCTGATCTCCCTCCCGCTCCAGCAGATCCTCTACCGCCAGCTCATGTACGTCGTCCTGCTCCAGTCCTGGATCACCGCCCTCACCGGCGGCCGGCTGCGCTGGCAGAAGCTGCGGCGCAAGGGCGGAGTGTCCGCCCCGCCGACCGTCCCGGCCCAGCGTCGGCCGATCGCGGACGAGAGGCCGGTCCGATGAACCCACCCACCCCCACGACCGCTCCGTCGTCCGACACGGCGACCACCCCGCCGCGGCCGGAGACGCCCGAGCAGGCCGCCGGCGAAGCCCCGGCACGCGACCGCTACTTCGACCTCCTGCGCGCCCTCGCCCTCTTCCGCGTGGTCCTCTACCACCTGACGGGCTGGGCCTGGCTCCCCCTGGTCTTCCCCTCCATGGGCGTGATGTTCGCCCTCGCAGGCAACCTCATGGCCCGCTCCCTGAAGCGCCCGGCCGTCCAGGTCATCAAGAGCCGCATACGCCGCCTGCTGCCCCCGCTGTGGCTGCTGGGCGTGGTCGGCGTCAGCGGCATGGTGATCCAGGGCTGGGGCCCGGACGCCGACGGCCACCCCGGCTGGTGGTGGATCCACCTCGCCTACTGGGTCGTCCCGCTCAGCGACCCGCCGTACGGCGAGGGCCTCCCCGGCCTCCACGGCTTCGTCGGCGAGAACTGGGCCGCCGACCTCGCCGGACCGCTCTGGTACATCCGCGCCTACCTCTGGTACGTCCTGCTCTCCCCGTTCCTGCTCAAGGCCCTGCGCGCGATGCCGCTGGCCACCGTCCTCGCGCCGCTCGCCCTGTCGGCGGCCTTCGAACTCGGCTACCTCAGCCTCCCCGGCGAGCGGATCCCGTCCGCCCTCACGGACTTCAGCACCTTCGGCGCCTGCTGGATCCTCGGCATGGCACACCAGGAGGGCGTACTGCGCGGGCTGCCCCGCTACGTCGTGCCGTCGATCGCCCCGATCTTCGCCGCGGTCGGGCTCTGGTACGCCCTCAACCACGACTTCGGCGAAGGCAACGACCTGGACCGCATGCCCCTGGCCCAGGCCCTCTGGTCCTTCGGCACGGTCCTGCTCCTCCTCCACCTCAGCCCCTCCTGGTCCGAGTGGCCACGCCGCCTGCGCCGCTGGGACCGACTGATCACCCTGCTCAACTCCCGCGCGGTGACGATCTACCTCTGGCACAACACCTGCATCCTCGTCGCCGCGACGATGTGGGACCGGCTGTGGGGCGTCGACATGATGTGGATGCACTTCTCGTGGCTCCTGGAAAGCCCCTGGCCGGTCCTGGCCCTCACCTGGGTGCTCATCGGAAGCTGCATCGTGTGGTTCGGCTGGGCGGAGGACCTGGCGGCGAAGAGGAGGCCGCAGTTGTGGCCGGACGGTTCCACGAAGCGGACGGGCGGCCGCAGGGCCAAGGGCGCCGGGCGACCCTGAACACCCACCGGCCGACGTACCCGACTGTCAGACCCTCGTGGAACACTGACCGCGTTGCGGAAGTGAACGGGGCGGCCCTGGTGGCCGGTGGGGAGCAGGACTGATGAGCAAGCGGCAGGTGCAGAAGATGCTGCGGCTGATGGCGAGCGGGGAGCCGGTCGAGCTCACCAGTGCCCTGGCCTCGGTGAAGAAGCTCGCCAGGCTCGCCTTCATCGCCCAGCAGTTCGGGTACGAGTACGTGGACGTACGGCAGAGCGCCGGGCGGAACAACGCGCTCGTCATGCTGATCGCCCCCGACCCCAGCCCGCAGGCCCGCGCCCGCGCCGGGCAGAACTGGGCGCAGTATCCGAACGCCGCCGACGGGGTGTCCGTACCGCCCCTGATCCCCGACGCCTTCGAACTGCTCAAGGCCCGGATCAACTTCGACCTCACCGGCAAGAACGCCGAGAAGCGGATGGGCTACGCGGCGATCGGTCTCACCATCGGCGCCGTGATCCTCGGGCTGCGGCTCGGCGCGGACGGTGCCGCCTGGGTCGCCGCGTTCCTCACCTGGGCGTTCTTCATGGCGATCGTCGGCATCGGCTTCGCCGTCACCCGTAAGCGCAACGCCAAGTTCGCGGCCCGCCTCCAGGCCGCGGGGTTCACGCCGATCACCGACCAGGGCGGGCGGGTGCGCTATCTGCCGCCCGGCGCGCAGGTGCCGGGGCAGCACAACCCCTTCGCCTCAGGGCCCTACGGCCACCAGCCCCCGGCCGCCCCCGCCGGTCACGGCCAGCAGCCGCCCGCTCCGTACGCCGCCCCGGCCCCCGGCCCCTACAGCGCTCCCCGGACGCCCGGCCCGTACGGCGGCGTCCCGCAGCAGCAGCCGTACGGCCAGCCGCCCCAGCCGCAGCCTCCGTACGGCCAGTCGCCCCAGCCGCAGCCTCCGTACGGCCAGCAGCCACCGCCGCAGCCGTACGGCCAGCCCCAACCCCAGCCCTACCCGCAGCAGAACCCCCACTGGCCGCCCCCGCAGCACTGACGCGCGCCCCTTCGGAAGGCCCCTCCACACGCCCCTGTACAGGGCTCGGCCGGCAAACCTCTCATCCACCCACCTCGCCGGGTGAGAGCAAAGTTCCTTTCCGGTCACTCGTTGGCACAGTGCGGAAACGAGCCCTCCCTACCTTCGGGATCAGTCACCCGTAACGCGACCGAGCCCGAAGACCGTGGAGGCGTCATGACAGCCAGTAGCACAGCCCCCGCCGCAAGCAGGGGAGGCCGCTGGATCGAGCACTGGGATCCCGAGGACGAGACCTTCTGGAACGAGACCGGGGAGAAGGTCGCCAAGCGCAACCTGTTCTTCTCCGTCCTCTCCGAGCACATCGGTTTCTCGATCTGGACCCTGTGGTCGGTGATGGTGCTGTTCATGGGCCCGGAGTACGGGCTCACCCCCGCGGACAAGTTCACCATCGTCTCCATGGCCACGCTGGTCGGCGCCCTCGTCCGGGTGCCGTACACCTTCGCCATCGCCATCTTCGGTGGCCGGATGTGGACGGTGATCTCGGCGAGCCTGCTGCTCCTGCCGACGGTGGCCGCGTTCGCCGTGATGAAGCCGGGGACCTCGTTCACCACGTTCCTGTTCTGCGCGATGCTGGCCGGCATCGGCGGCGGGAACTTCGCCTCCAGCATGACCAACATCAACGCCTTCTTCCCCCTGCGCAAGAAGGGGTGGGCGCTCGGTCTGAACGCCGGCGGCGGCAACATCGGCGTGCCCGTGGTGCAGCTCATCGGTCTCGCGGTGATCGGTGCCAGCGGTGGCCCGCGCCTGCTGCTGGGGATCTACATCCCGTTCATCGTGATCGCCGCCGTCCTCGCGTGGCTGAAGATGGACAGCATCTCGTCCGTGAAGAACGACACCGGCGCCGCCATGGACGCCGTGAAGGACGCCCACACCTGGATCATGTCCTTCCTCTACGTCGGGACCTTCGGTTCGTTCATCGGCTACAGCTTCGCCTTCGGGCTGGTCCTGCAGACGCAGTTCGGCCGTACGCCGCTCCAGGCCGCCTACGTCACCTTCATCGGCCCGCTGCTCGGCTCCCTGATCCGCCCCGTCGGCGGCTCGCTCGCCGACCGGTTCGGCGGTGCGAGGATCACGCTGTGGAACTACGTCGCCATGGCCGCCGCGACCGCCGTCATCATCGTGGCCTCGATGCAGAAGTCGCTGCCACTGTTCACCTGTGCCTTCATCGCCCTGTTCGTCCTCAGCGGGCTCGGCAACGGCTCGACGTTCAAGATGATCCCCGGCATCTTCCACAACAAGGCCCTCGCCAAGGGGCTCACCGGTGAGGAGGCCGCCGCCCACGGCCGCCGCCTGTCCGGTGCCTCCATGGGGCTCATCGGCGCGGTGGGCGCGCTCGGCGGGCTCGGCATCAACCTCGCCTTCCGCCAGTCCTTCCTCACCGTGGGCTCCGGCACCGGCGCCTTCGTCGCCTTCCTCGCCTTCTACGGCGTCTGCTTCCTGGTCACCTGGGCCGTATACCTTCGCCGCCCGGTGGCCTCCGAGACCGACGCCACAGTGGCGACGGAGGCAAAACCGCAGCTCAGCTATGCAGAGGTGTGACGTAACACTGCCGACATCAAGCCGAACCGAGCCTGTCACGCACCGTTGACAGGCTCGCTCGGCATGCAGGTGTAACCACCAAGGGTGCGATCAAAGCCGCTTCCGGTCACCCTCGATGCGACCACCTGGCGCAAGCACCACGACTCGAGTGCGGGACGAGAGTTATGTACGACGAAAAGCAGCAACCCGAACACGGGCCCCTCGAAGGGTTCACCGTGGGCGTCACCGCCGCGCGCCGAGCCGACGAGCTCGGGGCGCTGCTCCAGCGGCGCGGCGCCGTCGTGCTGCACGCCCCTGCCCTGCGCATCGTGCCGCTCGCCGACGACAGCGAACTGCTCGCCGCCACCAAGGAGATCATCCAGCGGATGCCGGACGTCGTGGTCGCCACGACCGCGATCGGCTTCCGTGGCTGGATCGAGGCCGCCGACGGGTGGGGGCTGGGCGAGGACCTGCTGGCCCGGCTGCGCGGCGTCGAGCTGCTCGCCCGCGGGCCCAAGGTCAAGGGCGCGGTACGGGCCGCCGGGCTGACCGAGGACTGGTCGCCGTCCAGCGAGTCCATGGCCGAGGTGCTGGACCGGCTGCTGGAGGAGGGGGTCGACGGGCGCCGGGTCGCCATCCAGTTGCACGGGGATCCGCTGCCCGGGTTCGTGGAGTCGTTGAAGGCCGGGGGAGCGGAGGTGCTCGGGGTGCCGGTGTACCGGTGGCTGCCGCCGGAGGACATCGGTCCGGTCGACCGGCTGCTGGACGCCACGGTCTCCCGCGGTCTGGACGCCGTCACCTTCACCAGCGCCCCCGCCGCCGCGTCCCTGCTCTCGCGGGCCGAGGAACGCGGCCTGCTTCCCGAGCTGCTCGCCGCCTTTAACCACGACGTCCTGCCGGCCTGCGTCGGGCCGGTCACCGCGCTGCCCCTCCAGGCCCTCGGCGTCGACACCGTCCAGCCCGAACGCTTCCGGCTCGGGCCGCTGGTCCAGCTGCTGTGCCAGGAGCTGCCCGGTCGGGCGCGCGCGCTGCCGATCGCCGGGCACCGGGTGGAGATCCGCGGTCACGCCGTGCTGGTCGACGGGGTGTTGCGGCCGGTGCCGCCGGCGGGGATGTCGCTGCTGCGGGCGTTGGCGCGGCGGCCGGGGTGGGTGGTGCCGCGGGCGGATCTGCTGCGGGCGTTGCCGGGGGCGGGGCGGGACGAGCATGCCGTGGAGACGGCGATGGCCCGGCTGCGTACGGCGCTGGGGGTGCCGAAGTTGATCCAGACGGTGGTGAAGCGGGGGTACCGGCTGGCGCTGGACCCCGCTGCGGACTCCAAGTACGCGGACGTGTGACCCGCCCTTTCTCGCCCCCGCCGCCCTTACCCGTCCCATCCTCTGAAGGGGCGCCGCCCCTCGAACTCCGTACGGGCTGGGGTACGAGGGGTTCCGGCTCCGGTAGCGGGCAGGCACTGTTAGAGGGAACGGTTCCCCCGGCGGGTGACCTCTAGGCGGTGACAGGCACATGGCACTGGGTACGGCCACGGGCGCGTACGAGTTGCGGTTCGGTGCGGGACGGCTCTGTCTGGATCTTCTGGCGACCACGCATCCCGACGAACATCTGGACTCCGTCGAGGTGTTGTGCGCCTGGATAGTGGGGGCCGGACTGGTTCCGGCGGGAACCCCGCTCGGCCACGCCGACGCCTCCTGGCTCGTCGACTTCCGCGAACTGCGCGGACGTGTCGGACAGTTGGTGCGGGGCGGTCTCCGTGCCGAGCCCTGGCCGTCGTACGACATCGCGCTCGGCCGGGTGAACGACATCGCGCTCGCCGCGCCGCCGGCCCCCCGCGCCGTACGGGGCGGGGACGGCACCCTCGTCCGCGAGCTGGATCACCCGCCCGAGTGCGCCGCCCTGCTCGGTGCCGTCGCCCGGGACGTCGTCGAACTGCTCACCGACCCCGTCGCGCGGGCCGGGCTGCGGGAGTGCGAGGGCGACAACTGCCCGATCGTTTATGTCGATACGTCCCGGGGGCGCAGGCGGCGCTGGTGCTCCAGTGAGGTCTGTGGGAACCGGGAAAGAGTGGCCCGGCACCGTCGTCGGGCGGCTCTCGCGCGCGCCTGACAGTCCGTTATGCGGCTTCTGTGGAACGGCTGTCGAAGTGATTTCGATTACATGCCGTTTACCTACGCACCCGTAGGGAAGTCCTCGATCGATCTTGTCGATGTGACGGAAATGTAAAGATCGCACGGTGGGAATGTGCTGTCATGTCCCGCTCGTCACGTCACTCCGAAGAAAAGTGTCGCCTCGGTTTGAACACTCAACGGGCCGCTTCCGTACGGGTGGTCGAGCGACCGACTGGGGGAACCCCCGGACATCGGAGGTGGGCGTGCGCAAGGATTCCGTCGTGGCCAATGAACGTGGATCGAGGGCCCGACATCGCATGTCCCAGCCCTCGGAACCTGATGAGGAGCTGATGCGTGCGCTGTACAGAGAGCACGCCGGACCCCTCCTCGCGTATGTCCTTCGACTGGTCGCCGGTGACCGGCAACGAGCAGAGGACGTCGTGCAGGAGACGCTCATCCGTGCCTGGAAGAACGCCGGACAGCTCAATCGAGCGACCGGATCGGTACGCCCCTGGCTGGTGACGGTCGCCCGGCGCATCGTCATCGACGGCCACCGCAGCCGGCAGGCCCGGCCGCAGGAGGTCGATCCGTCGCCGCTGGAGGTCATCCCCGCGGAGGACGAGATCGACAAGGCGCTGTGGCTGATGACGCTGTCGGACGCACTCGACGACCTGACCCCCGCCCACCGGGAGGTCCTGGTCGAGACGTACTTCAAGGGGCGTACGGTCAACGAGGCGGCCGAGACGCTGGGCATACCCAGCGGCACCGTTCGCTCCAGGGTCTTCTATGCCCTGCGCTCGATGAAGCTGGCTCTGGAGGAGCGGGGGGTGACGGCGTGATGAGTGTTTACGGGGGAAACCAGGGATTCGGGATGGGCGGTTCGGGTATGTCTGGACCCATGCAGGGACATTCGGCCCCGAGCGAGCACGAGACCGTCGGCGCCTACGCCCTCGGGATCCTCGACGACGCCGAGGCAACCGCTTTCGAGGTTCACCTCGCGACCTGCGAATGGTGCGCCCAGCAGCTGGACGAGCTCGCCGGAATGGAGCCGATGCTGGCCGCGCTCGCGGACCTGCCCGGCGCCGGCACTCCCGCGATCGGTGACTCCCTGTCCGCCAAGCCCAGCCCGCGCCTGGTCAACAAGCTGGTCGACGAGGTCGCCGAGCGCCGCGCCCAGAAGCGCCGGCGCAGCTTCTACATGGTGGCCGCGGCGGCCGCGCTCATCGTCGGCGGCCCGTTCGTGGCGGTGGCGACCAACGGCGGCGGCGACGGCGGCGGTGGTGGTGGCACCGGGGGGAGCAACACCGTGGCGGCGGCCAACCCCGCCAAGGAGCTGTTCGACAGCATCGGGACCAAGGCCTCGGGCAACGACTCGACGACCGGCGTCAGCGCGACCGTCGCCATGTCAAAGAAGCTCTGGGGCACCGAGACGGCCCTGGAGCTCAAGGGCGTCAAGGGACCGCTCAAGTGCTCCCTGATCTTCGTCAGCAAGAACGGCGAACGCGAGACGGCCGCCTCCTGGTCCGTCCCGAAGTGGGGCTACGGCATCCCGGACGCCAAGACCGAGCAGGCCAGGAACCCGCTCTACGTCAGCGGCGGCGTGTCCATGTCCCCCGACGACGTGGACCACGTGGAGGTCATGGACTTCGACGGGAACAAGCTCGCAGAGGTCGACGTATAGCGCGCCGTAGCTTTTCCGGGTCCCCTTCGCGTACGGTTGACGGCTGCCCAGCACGTCAGAAGGGGGCCCGGTGGCCGCTCAGGCGCAACAGGAAACCGCGCTCGAAGACTCCCTGCGAGACCGAGAGATCGGCGTCGAACAGGAACACCTCGACCGGGTGTACCGGCGGCTAGAGGAGAAGATCCACGAGGCCGAGTTCCTCATGAACGACGCGGCCAAGCGCGGCCAGGTCGGCACGCCCGGCGCACTCGCCGAGCGCGACGCACAGGTCTTCCGGGCGGGTGTCCACCTCAACCGGCTCAACAACGAGTTCGAGGACTTCCTCTTCGGCCGGATCGACCTGCTCCTCGGCAAGGACGGCAAGAAGGGGCCCGACGGCGCGTACACGGCCGTCGAGCCCGCCGAGGGCGCGATCCGCGAGGACAACACCGCCGACATCGCCGAGACCCTGCACATCGGCCGTATCGGCGTGCTCGACCAGGACTACGCCCCGCTGGTCATCGACTGGCGGGCCCCGGCCGCGGCGCCCTTCTACCGCTCCACCCCGGTCGACCCGGGGCGGGTCGTACGACGCCGGGTCATCCGCTCCAAGGGACGGCGCGTGCTCGGCGTCGAGGACGACCTCATGCGCCCCGAGCTCAAGGCCTTCCTCGGCGACCACGAGCTGGCCGTCATCGGCGACGGCGCCCTCATGGCCGCCCTCGGCCAGGCCCGCAGCCACACCATGCGGGACATCGTGGCCTCCATCCAGGCCGAGCAGGACCTGGTCATCCGGGCACCCGCCGCCTCCGTGACCTACGTCGAGGGCGGCCCCGGCACCGGCAAGACCGCCGTCGCCCTGCACCGCGCCGCCTACCTGCTCTACCAGGACCGCCGCCGGTACTCGGGCGGCATCCTGATCGTCTCCCCGACCCCGCTGCTCGTCGCGTACACCGAGGGCGTGCTCCCGTCGCTGGGCGAGGAGGGCCAGGTCGCCATCCGGGCGATCGGCTCGCTGGTCGACGGCGCCGAGGCCACGTTGTACGACGCGCCGTCCACGGCCCGCGCCAAGGGCTCGTACCGCATGCTCAAGGTGCTGCGGAAGGCCGCGCGCGGCGCGCTGGAGCTCGGGCCGGGCGGCCGGAGCGCGCAGGGCCGACCCGCCGCCGGTGACGCGTCGGCGCACCGGACCGGCCAGCTCGCCTTCGGCGACGACCCCGGCGACGACGACACCGGCACGCCCGCGCGGACCCCCGCCGCACCGCCCACCCGACTGCGCGTCGTCGCCTTCGGTCGCCGCCTCGAACTGGAGGCCGCCGAGCTGGAACGTATCCGCCGCACCGCCCTCGGCGGCACGGCACCCGTGAACCTGCTGCGCCCGCGCGCCCGCAAGCTGCTGCTCGACGCCCTGTGGACCCAGTCGGGCGCCGCCACCCGGCACAGCGATCCGGAGCTCGCCGCCGAGCTGCGCTCCTCCTTCGACGAGGACGTCAGCACCGAGGACAGCTTCATCGGCTTCCTGGACGCCTGGTGGCCGGAGCTGACCCCGAGGGCCGTCCTGGCCGCTATGGCCGACGAGCGCCGCCTCGGACGCTGGGCCCGCCGTGTCCTCAACCCCGGCGAGGTCCGCAAGGTGGCCCGATCGCTCAGGCGGGACGGGTACTCCGTGCACGACATCGCCATGCTCGACGAGCTCCAGGCGATCCTCGGCACCCCGGCCCGCCCCAGGAAGAAGCGCGATCTCGACCCGCTGGACCAGCTCACCGGCCTGGAGGAGCTGATGCCGGTCCGCGAGGAGTCGCAGCGCGAGCGCGCCGAGCGGCTGGCCGCAGAGCGCATCGAGTACGCCCACGTCATCGTCGACGAGGCCCAGGACGTCACGCCGATGCAGTGGCGGATGCTGGGCCGCAGGGGCCGCCACGCCACCTGGACGGTCGTCGGCGACCCGGCCCAGTCGTCCTGGTCCGACGTCGACGAGGCGGCCGAGGCCAGGGACGAGGCGCTGGGCACTCGCCCGCGCCGCCGCTTCCAGCTCACCGTGAACTACCGCAACCCGGCCGAGATCGCCCAGCTGGCCGCGAAGGTCCTGGCGCTGGCCATGCCCGGCTCGACCTCGCCGTCGGCCGTCCGCTCCACCGGCGTCGAGCCCCGCTTCACCGTCGTACGAGAATCCCTCGCGCAGACGGTCCGCGAGGAGGCCGCGCGTCTGCTGGACCGAGTCGACGGCACCGTCGGCGTCGTCGTCGCCATGCAGCGGCGCGAGGAGGCGGCCAAGTGGCTCGCCGGGCTCGGCGACCGGGTGGTGGCGCTCGGCAGCCTGGAGGCGAAGGGACTGGAGTACGACGCGACGGTCGTCGTCTCCCCGGCGGAGATCGCGGACGAGTCGCCGGCCGGACTGCGCGTGCTCTACGTCGCGCTGACCCGGGCCACCCAGCAGCTGACGGTGGTGTCGGGGGAGCGGGACGAACCGGACGCCTCCGGGGTGCCCGACCTGCTCAGGGACTGACCGGCGGCCCACTCGCCGGACCGGTTCGGATGAACACCCGGTGCGGGAATGGCCTTATGGGATCCGTTTGTTAGCCTGGGTGTGGCACCGGCTCGATCCAAGCCCCCGGGCCCAACCTTCGTCGCTACGAGCGACCACTTGCCGCGAGGCGAGCATGGCGGGCCGGTGTCATGAACGTAGAGAAGGGACCCACGTCACCAAGTGACGTGGGTCCCTTTTCATGAGAAGACGTGGCGAACAATACGTTCGCAATTCAAGCCCGGCTAACTCCTACTCGGCGGTAGGTGCGACGATCGGACGGCATACCCAGCGTCACAGGTGAAAGCAGAGGAAGTCGGCCATGGCAACGGCGCCCAGCGTCTCCTACTCGATGACGGTCCGGCTGGAGGTGCCCGCGAGCGGAACCGCGGTCTCCCAGCTCACCGGAGCCGTCGAGTCCCACGGAGGCTCGGTCACCGGCCTCGACGTCACCGCCTCCGGGCACGAGAAGCTCCGCATCGACGTCACCATCGCGGCCACGTCCACCGCGCACGCCGACGAGATCGTCGAACAGCTGCGCACCATCGAGGGCGTCACGCTCGGCAAGGTCTCCGACCGTACGTTCCTGATGCACCTCGGCGGCAAGATCGAGATGGCGTCCAAGCACCCCATCCGCAACCGTGACGACCTCTCGATGATCTACACGCCCGGCGTGGCCCGGGTCTGCATGGCGATCGCGGAGAACCCCGAGGACGCGCGCCGTCTGACCATCAAGCGCAACTCCGTTGCGGTTGTGACGGACGGTTCGGCGGTGCTGGGCCTCGGCAACATCGGCCCGAAGGCCGCGCTGCCCGTCATGGAGGGCAAGGCGGCCCTCTTCAAGCGGTTCGCCGGCATCGACGCCTGGCCGATCTGCCTGGACACCCAGGACACCGACGCGATCGTCGAGATCGTCAAGGCCATCGCGCCCGGGTTCGCCGGCATCAACCTGGAGGACATCTCCGCGCCCCGCTGCTTCGAGATCGAGGCCCGGCTGCGCGAGGCCCTCGACATCCCCGTCTTCCACGACGACCAGCACGGCACGGCGATCGTCGTCCTGGCCGCCCTCACCAACGCACTTCGCGTGGCGGGCAAGGCGATTGAGAACATCCGCGTCGTCATGTCCGGCGCAGGCGCGGCCGGCACGGCCATCCTCAAGCTGCTGCTCGCGGCGGGTGTGAAGAACGCCGTCGTCGCCGACATCCACGGCGTCGTGCACGCCGGCCGCGAGGACCTGCGGGAGGCACCCGCGGACTCGCCGCTGCGCTGGATCGCCGACAACACCAACCCCGAGGGCCTGACCGGCACGCTGAAGGAGGCCGTGCGCGACGCGGACGTCTTCATCGGCGTCTCCGCCCCGAACGTCCTCGACGGCGACGACGTGGCCGCCATGGCCGAGAACGCGATCGTGTTCGCGCTCGCGAACCCGGACCCCGAGGTCGACCCGGCAATCGCCCGTCAGACGGCCGCAGTTGTGGCCACCGGCCGCTCCGACTTCCCGAACCAGATCAACAACGTGCTGGTCTTCCCGGGTGTCTTCCGCGGTCTGCTGGACGCGCAGTCCCGCACGGTCAACACCGACATGATGCTCGCGGCCGCGAAGGCGCTGGCGGACGTGGTGACCGAGGACGAGCTGAACCCGAACTACATCATCCCGAGCGTCTTCAACGACAAGGTCGCGGGCGCGGTCGCCGGCGCGGTGCGCGAGGCCGCGAAGGCCGCCACGACCGCGGGTGCGGGCGAGTAGTCATCCGGAATCAGTGCCTCACGGCCCGCGAAGTGTGAGCGGGCTGTGAGGATCGCCACGGCAAGCCCTTGTACCGGCGCGTCGTGGAACCTGGGGCCTTGGGACGCCGTTTATCGTGACGGCCAAGCTCAGGCCCTCTCTTCGTGTGACTCCCAAGGGTTGTCTCACGACTCCTCCGGGCGCCGGATTGGCTTTCCCGCCGCAGGTAGGGGCAGGATGCGTCTCTGGGCGCGAGGGTCTGACGACGGACCCGGGTCCCGGGTCTCACCGAGGACCCTGGCAGCATCGACATCGCTGTGCCCGACATGCGGCCTCGCCGCGTGGCACGCCTCAAGGCAAATGAACACGGGAGTAACAACATGAACCGCAGTGAGCTGGTGGCCGCGCTGGCCGACCGCGCCGAGGTGACCCGCAAGGACGCCGACGCCGTGCTGGCCGCGTTCGCCGAGACCGTCGGCGAGGTTGTCGCCAAGGGCGACGAGAAGGTCACCATCCCTGGCTTCCTGACCTTCGAGCGCACCCACCGTGCCGCTCGCACCGCCCGCAACCCGCAGACCGGCGACCCGATCCAGATCCCGGCCGGCTACAGCGTGAAGGTCTCCGCGGGCTCGAAGCTGAAGGAAGCCGCGAAGGGCAAGTAAGCGCTCCGCTTTGAGCGCCGGGGACTGGGCGCCGTTGGTGGCTGAGCGCCGCTTGTGTCTGCCGGTCCACTGTGGCTGGTCGCGCAGTTCCCCGCGCCCCTTTGGGGCGCTGCACTGAACGCCGCTGGGGCGGCCACCCGAACTCGGGTGGCCGCCCCAGCGGCATTTCGGCAGTGTCAGCCGAGTGCTTTGCCCGGCAGCTCGACCTTCGCCCCGAGCTCCACAAGCTTCTCCATGAAGTTCTCGTAGCCGCGGTTGATGAGGTCGATGCCGTGGACCCGGGACGTGCCCTGGGCGGCGAGGGCCGCGATGAGGTAGGAGAAGCCGCCGCGGAGGTCGGGGATGACCAGGTCGGCGCCCTGGAGCTTGGTCGGGCCCGAGACGACGGCGGAGTGCAGGAAGTTGCGCTGGCCGAAGCGGCAGTCGGAGCCGCCGAGGCACTCGCGGTAGAGCTGGATGTGGGCGCCCATCTGGTTCAGGGCGGACGTGAAGCCGAGGCGGGACTCGTAGACCGTCTCGTGGATGATGGACAGGCCCGTGGCCTGCGTCAGGGCCACCACCAGCGGCTGCTGCCAGTCCGTCTGGAAGCCCGGGTGCACGTCCGTTTCGAGGGCGATGGACTTCAACTGGCCACCGGGGTGCCAGAAACGGATGCCCTCGTCGTCGATCTCGAAGGCACCGCCCACCTTCCGGTAGGTGTTGAGGAACGTCATCATCGAGCGCTGCTGGGCGCCACGGACGTAGATGTTGCCCTCGGTCGCCAGCGCCGCGGACGCCCAGGAGGCGGCCTCCAGGCGGTCCGGGAGGGCGCGGTGGGTGTAGCCGCCGAGGCTGTCCACACCGGTGACGCGGATGGTGCGGTCGGTGTCCATCGCGATGATGGCGCCCATCTTCTGCAGGACGCAGATGAGGTCCTCGATCTCCGGCTCCACGGCCGCGTTCGAGAGCTCGGTGACGCCCTCGGCGAGCACGGCAGTCAGCAGGACCTGCTCGGTCGCGCCCACGGACGGGTACGGCAGCCGGATCTTCGTGCCGCGCAGCCGCTGCGGAGCCTCCAGGTACTGTCCGTCGGCGCGCTTCTCGATGGTGGCGCCGAACTGCCGCAGCACCTCGAAGTGGAAGTCGATGGGCCGGCCGCCGATGTCACAGCCGCCGAGGCCCGGGATGAACGCGTGCCCGAGGCGGTGCAGCAGGGGACCGCAGAGCAGGATCGGGATACGGCTCGAACCCGCGTGGGCATCGATGTCAGCGACGTTCGCGCTCTCCACGTGGGAGGGGTCCATCACCAGTTCGCCCGGTTCCTCACCCGGACGGACCGTCACCCCGTGCAGCTGGAGCAGACCGCGGACGACCCGCACGTCACGGATGTCCGGCACGTTGCGCAGTCGACTTGGCGCGCTGCCCAGCAGGGCAGCCACCATGGCCTTCGGTACGAGGTTCTTCGCACCGCGGACACGGATCTCGCCCTCCAGCGGGGTTCCGCCGTGGACAAGCAGGACATCGTCGTTGACGGTCATGTATCTCGCGTTCCGATGAGTTGGGCAGGGGCCAGGAGGGAAAGGGTAATCGCCGCCGACCCCCCTTCAGTAAGCCCAAGGACGGCTCAGGAACGTCATAGCTCTGTCACAACACGAACGGTTCCCCGTCGGGCACGAGCGGTCACCGCCGCCCCTCGTGCGCCGGGGACGCTCCTTTCCGCCCTGAGCTGCATTCACTCCCGAACCGGCATTGCCTCCCCACTCGAAGGGAAGATGCGGGATCATGTCTGGCATGACCGAGGTGTCCTCGCTCACAGGGCGGTTGCTCGTGGCAACGCCCGCCCTGGCGGACCCGAACTTCGACCGCGCGGTGGTGCTCCTTCTCGACCACGACGAGGAGGGCTCCCTCGGTGTCGTCCTCAACCGTCCGACGCCCGTGGACGTGGGCGACATCCTGGAGGGCTGGGCGGACCTCGCAGGTGAGCCCGGTGTCGTCTTCCAGGGCGGCCCGGTCTCCCTGGACTCGGCACTCGGCGTCGCCGTCATCCCCGGTGACGCGAACGGTGAGAGCGCACCGCTGGGCTGGCGCCGGGTGCACGGCGCGATCGGGCTCGTGGACCTGGAGGCGCCGCCGGAACTGCTCGCCTCGGCCGTCGGCTCCTTGAGGATCTTCGCCGGGTACGCCGGCTGGGGACCCGGCCAGCTGGAGGACGAGCTGGTGGAGGGTGCCTGGTACGTCGTCGAGTCCGAGCCCGGTGACGTGTCCTCGCCGTCGCCGGAAAGACTCTGGCGCGAGGTCCTGCGCCGGCAGCGCAACGAGCTCGCGATGGTGGCCACGTACCCGGACGACCCTTCGCTCAACTGATGCGTGTGAGCTTCAGTACTCTTGGCGGTATGAGCACTCTCGAGCCCGAGCGCGGGACTGGTACGGGGACCCTCGTCGAGCCCACGCCGCAGACTTCCCACGGCGACGGCGACCACGAGCGCTTCGCCCACTACGTCCAGAAGGACAAGATCATGGCGAGCGCCCTCGACGGGACCCCCGTCGTGGCGCTGTGCGGCAAGGTCTGGGTGCCCGGCCGCGACCCGAAGAAGTACCCGGTGTGCCCCATGTGCAAGGAGATCTACGACTCCATGGGCGCCGGCGGCGACGACAAGGGCAAGGGCGGCGACAAGAAGTAGTCCTCCCCTCGGCCTGAGGTTCGTAAGGCGAAGGCCCCCGGGGCGCGTTTCGGCGCGCCCCGGGGGCCTTCGCGTGTCACGAAGTGGTTGAGACCTCTTGTGGACATGTTCACGCAGTCCCTAGGCTCCGATGCGTTGTGCAGAGCGAAACCGTCATTGCATATGTTGCAACGCACGCCCGGAGGACCGCTCCATGAAGCTCGCCCCCAGACTCGCCGTACTGCTCACCGCCCTCGCCGTCACCGCCTGCGCCCCGCAGACCTCCACCAACTCCTCCTCCGACAAGGACGACAAGACCGGCACCCTGCGGGTCTGGCTCTTCCAGGAAGTCGGCAACAAGCCGAAGGAGAAGGTCGTCGACTCCGTCGTCACGGCCTTCGAGAAGGCCCACGACGGCACGAAGGTCGAGGTCGAGTACATCCCGGTCGAGACCCGCGCCCAGCGCGTCAAGGCCGCCTTCAACGACCCGGCCTCCGCGCCCGACATCATGGAGTACGGCAACACCGACACCGCCGGCTATGTGAAGGACGGCGGACTCCTCGACGTCACGAAGGAGTTCGGCGACTGGACCGAGGCGGAGGACACCGACCCCACCGCCAGGCAGTCCGTCACCGTGGCCGGCAAGGTCTACGGCGCCCCGTTCTACGTCGGCGTCCGCGCCCTGTACTACCGCACGGACGTCTTCGAGGAACTTGGCCTGGAAGTGCCGAAGACCATGGCCGAGTTGGCGGCCACGGCCCGCGAGATCCGCGCCGCGAAGCCCGGGCTGTACGGCCTGGTCGTCGGCGGCGCCTACACGTACGGCGCGATGCCCTTCGTCTGGGCCAACGGCGGCGAACTCGCCACCGGCGAGGGCGACTCCTACACCTCCGCGATCGACAGCGCCGCCGCCCGGAAGGGCATCAAGGCGTACACGTCCCTCTTCGGCGACGACAACTGTCCCGCCGCCAAGTGCGCGGGCATGGGCGGCAACGACACGATCACCGCGTTCGCGGCCGGCAAGGCGGGCATGGCGATCGGCGGCGACTTCAGCCACACCGCGGTGGAGGCCGGGAAGGTCAAGGGCAAGTACGCGGTCGTGCCGTTGCCGGGGGTGAAGGTGGGGTCCGTCGCGCCCGCGTTCGCCGGGGGCAACAACATCGGTGTGCTGAAGAGCACGTCGCATCGGACGCTGGCGGTTGAGCTGATGGAGCAGCTCGCCTCCAAGGAGACGCAGGCGTCGATGTTCGAGGCGATGGGGTTCCTGCCGACGTTCGGGGACGTGCGGGAGAAGGCGGCGGCGGAGAAGCCGTACGTGAAGCCGTTCGTCGAGACGCTGGCGTCCGGGACGAAGTTCGTGCCCGCGTCTCCCGCGTGGTCGGAGATCGACTCCTCTCTTGTGCTGCCGACGATGTTCCAGGAGGTCATCAGCGGTAAGAAGGATGTTGCCGGGGCTTCGGGGGACGCGGCGAAGAAGATGGATGAGGCGTTTGGGTCCGTCGGATGACAGCGCCCGGTAGCTCGGGGGTTCTGGAGCGTCGGCGGGTGCGGGGCGGTGGGGGCTTGTCGCGCAGTTCCCCGCGCCCCCGAGGGGGTCGTCGTGCCGTGGGTCAGAAGGCGCCCTGGCTTTATCTCGCCCCCGCCCTCGTCGTGCTCGGTGGGCTGCTGGTCTATCCCGTCTATCAGCTTGGGCTGATCTCGTTCTTCGAGTACACGCAGGCTCAGGTCAGTGGTGGGGAGCCGACCACCTTCCAGGGGTTCGGGAACTACGCGGAGCTGTTCTCGGACTCGCAGTTCTGGCAGGTGCTGCTTGCCACCGTCGTCTTCGCGGCGGCGTGTGTCGTCTCGACGCTCGCCGTGGGGTGTGCGCTCGCCGTGTTGCTCACGCGTGTGCGTGCCGTGCCGCGGCTGGCGTTGATGCTGGCCGCGCTCGGGGCGTGGGCGACGCCGGCCATCACCGGGTCCACGGTGTGGCTGTTCCTGTTCGACCCGGACTTCGGGCCCGTGAACCGGATGCTGGGGCTCGGGGAGTACTCGTGGACGTACGGGCGTGTCAGCGCCTTCTTCCTGGTGCTGCTCGAAGTGGTCTGGTGCTCCTTCCCCTTCGTGATGGTGACCGTGTACGCCGGGATTCGTGCCGTCCCGGCCGAGGTGCTGGAGGCCGCCTCGCTGGACGGGGCCTCGCAGTGGCGGATCTGGCGGTCGGTGCTGGCGCCGATGCTGCGACCGATCCTGGTGGTCGTCACCATTCAGTCGGTCATCTGGGACTTCAAGGTCTTCACCCAGATCTACGTGATGACGAACGGTGGCGGCATCGCGGGGCAGAACCTCGTGCTGAACGTGTACGCCTATCAGAAGGCGTTCGCGTCCTCGCAGTACAGCCTGGGTTCGGCGATCGGCGTGGTGATGCTGGTGATCCTGCTGGCGGTGACGCTGGTGTATCTGCGGTTGCTGCGCAGACAGGGGGAGGAGCTGTGAGATCCGTGAGTTCCGTGAGTCTCGTACGGCGGCCCTGGCGGCTGCTCGCCGAGGTGTCCGCGCTGCTGATCGCCGTGGTGGTGGCGTTTCCGCTGTACTGGATGGTGCTCAGCGCCTTCAAACCGGCCGGGGAGATCGAGTCGAGCGAGCCTCGGCCGTGGACGTCGGCGCCCTCCCTGGATTCCTTCCGACGGGTCTTCGAGCAGAACGAATTCGGTCGGTACTTCCTCAACAGCCTTGTCGTCGCGTCCAGTGTCGTGATCGTCTCGGCGCTGATCGCGTTTCTCGCCGCGACCGCGGTGACCCGATTCCGCTTCCGCTTCCGGACCACCCTGCTGATCATGTTTCTGGTGGCTCAGATGGTGCCGGTGGAGGCCCTGGCGATCCCCCTGTTCTTCCTCATGCGGGACTTCGGCCAGCTGAACACGCTGGGCTCGCTGATCCTGCCGCACATCGCCTTCTCGCTGCCGTTCGCGATCTGGATGCTGCGGGGGTTTGTGAAGGCCGTTCCTCAGGCGCTGGAGGAGGCCGCGTACATCGACGGGGCGAGCCGCTCGCGATTCCTGTGGCAGATCCTTTTCCCGCTGGTCTTCCCGGGGCTGGTGGCCACAAGCGTTTTCTCCTTCATCTCCGCCTGGAACGACTTCCTGTTCGCCAAGTCCTTCATCATCAGCGACACCTCGCAGTCAACCCTGCCGATGGCCCTGCTCGTCTTCTACAAGCCGGACGAGCCTGACTGGGGCGGCGTGATGGCGGCGTCCACGGTGATGACGATTCCGGTACTGGTCTTCTTCGTGCTCGTGCAGCGCCGGCTGGTGTCGGGGCTGGGCGGAGCGGTCAAGGACTGAAAGGTCTGATCATTCATGGATCTCATTCCGGCACCTCGCCAGATGGAGCGGGCCGAGGGTTTCTACGAACTCGGTGACGGCTTCGGGATCGAGGCCGGGCCGGGCACCGAGGACGTCGCGCGCCGACTGCGCGCGACGCTCGGCGCGGCGACCGGGCTGGCGCTGCTTCCCAGGAAGGGGGACGAGTACGACGTCCTTCATCTGTCCGTCCGGCCCGGCCTGGAGGCCGAGGAATACCGCCTCGTCGTCGCCCCCCATGGTGTCCACATCCAGGGCGGCTCGCCCGCCGGTGTCTTCTGGGGCGCCCAGACGTTGCGCCAGCTCCTCGGCCCCGACGCCTTCCGGCGCGCCCCCTTCCGCGGCCGTACGTGGCGGCTGCCGCTGACGGAGATCCGGGACGCCCCCCGGTTCCGCTGGCGTGGCCTCATGCTCGACGTGGCCCGGCACTTCATGCCCAAGGACGGCGTGCTGCGCTACCTGGACCTGATGGCGGCCCACAAACTCAACGTCTTCCACTTCCATCTGACGGACGACCAGGGCTGGCGCGTCGAGATCAAGAAGTATCCCCGGCTGACGGAGGTCGGCTCCTGGCGGACGCGCACCAAATTCGGCCATCGGGCCTCCCCGCTCTGGGAGGAGAAGCCACACGGTGGCTACTACACCCAGGACGACATCCGCGAGATCGTCGCCTACGCCGCCGAGCGGCATATCACCGTCGTCCCCGAAATCGACGTGCCCGGCCACTCGCAGGCCGCCGTCGCCGCGTATCCGGAACTCGGCAACACCGACGTCATCACCGCATCCAATGAGGGGGGCACCGCCCTCTCCGTCTGGGACACCTGGGGGATCAATCCGAACGTACTCGCTCCCACTGACAACACCCTGCGCTTCTACGAGGGGGTCTTCGAGGAAGTCCTGGAGCTGTTCCCCTCGGAGTTCGTGCATGTCGGGGGTGACGAATGCCTCAAGGACCAGTGGCGGCAGTCGCTGACCGCGCAGGAACGCATCCGGGAACTCGGGCTGAAGGACGAGGACGAACTCCAGGCCTGGTTCATCGGCCACTTCGACAAGTGGCTGACCGCGCGCGGGCGCAGGCTGATCGGCTGGGACGAGATCCTGGAGGGCGGTCTCGCGGACGGGGCGGCCGTGTCGTCCTGGCGCGGCTACGCGGGCGGCATCGCGGCGGCCCGCGCGGGTCACGACGTCGTCATGTGCCCCGAACAGCAGGTGTACCTGGACCACCGTCAGGACGCGGGCGCGGACGAGCCGGTGCCGATCGGGTACGTGCGCACTTTGGAGGACGTCTATCGGTTCGAGCCGGTGCCACCGGAGTTGACGTCCGACGAGGCCCGGCACGTGCTCGGTACGCAGGCCAACCTGTGGACCGAGGTGATGGAGGACCAGGGGCGCGTGGACTACCAGGCGTTCCCGCGTCTCGCCGCTTTCGCCGAGGTCGCCTGGAGCCGACTGCCCGCCCCCGCGGAACGGGACTTCGCCGAGTTCGAGCACCGGATGGCCACCCACTACCGGCGACTTGACGCCCTGGGGGTCGCCTACCGGCCACCGACGGGACCGCGGCCGTGGCAGCGGCGGCCCGGCGTGCTCGGCCGCCCGATCGACGGCCCACCCCCGAACAGGTAATTGAAAAAAACCGGCAAGGGGTCACCGAAGAGTGTCAATCGGTAAACACCGGTGATGCCGTACGAAAACGGACCATCTCCCCGATGAGGTGGGCGAATGCCTCCTAGCGGACCCCTGTCCTCGGGCCCTGCGAAGATGTGCCAGAGTTGCCACGTCCGCCCTGTCAGCACGTACCGTACGGCAGCACAGGTGGGACCAGGTGGGGCAGCGGGAAGGGGCAGCCGGTTTGACCACGAGTGCACCGCAGGCGGCGCAGGCCGTCACGCTGCCCACGACGCTGGACGAGGCCGTGGCGGCACTGGCCGCCGTGCCCGCCGCCGTGCCGGTCGCGGGCGGCACCGACCTCATGGCCGCCGTCAACTCCGGGCAGCTCAGGCCCGCAGCGCTGGTCGGCCTCGGCAAGATCAGCGAGATCCGCGGCTGGCAGTACCAGGACGGTCACGCCCTGCTCGGAGCAGGCCTCACGCACGCGCGTATGGGCCGCCCCGACTTCGCCGCCCTGATCCCGGCGCTCG
The DNA here is from genome assembly GCF_055564995.1 of Streptomyces sp. NPDC028907. Taxonomy (NCBI): domain Bacteria; kingdom Bacillati; phylum Actinomycetota; class Actinomycetes; order Kitasatosporales; family Streptomycetaceae; genus Streptomyces; species Streptomyces sp. NPDC028907. The sequence continues at coordinate 623,902 of NZ_JBVHVE010000004.1, read as the reverse complement.
CCGCCGCCGCACGCGCCGCGGGCCCGCCGCAGATCCGCAACGCGGGCACCCTGGGCGGCAACATCGCCTCGGCGTCCCCGACCGGTGACGCGCTGCCGGTCCTCGCCGCCCTCGAAGCGACCCTGATCATCGCGGGCCCGGGCGGAGCCCGCCGGGAGATCCCGGTGTCGCACCTGCTGGCCGGCATGGACATGCTGCGGGCCGGCGAACTCATCGGCTACGTGCGCGTGCCGTTGCTGCACGCCCCGCAGGTCTTCCTCAAGGCCACCGGCCGCACCGGCCCGGGGCGCGCCATGGCATCCGTCGCCGTCGTGCTCGACCCGGCCCGGCGCGGCATCAGGTGCGCGGTCGGAGCCATAGCGCCGATGCCGCTCAGGCCGCTGGACGCCGAGCACTGGGTCGCCCAGCTGATCGACTGGGACAACAACCGCGCGATCGTCCCCGAAGCCCTGAACGCCTTCGGGGAGTACGTCGCCGCGGCCTGCATCCCGGACCCGGCCCCGGCCGAGGACGGCTCCGTACCGCAGCATCCGCCCGCCGTACTGCACCTGCGGCGCACCGTCGCCGCGCTGGCCCGACGAGCACTGGGGAGGGCGCTGTCGTGACCGACGACCAGCACGGAGAGGGCACGCCCCGGGGCGGCGGTCGCTGGGACCCGCTGCCCCAGGGCGACTACGACGACGGCGCCACCGCCTTCGTCAAACTTCCCGAAGGGGGCATCGACGCCCTCCTGGCCTCCTCGGACACCCCGCTCGCCGCGCGCGGCCACGGCTATGTGCCCCCGCAGATAACGGCCGCACCGGGAACGGCCGGGGGCACCGACCCCGCGGCCCCGGGCGGCTGGCCGGCCGCGGGCACTCCCGCCGACGGCAACCAGTGGCCCGACCCGAACGCCGTGCCGCAGGGCACCGCCACCGGCCAGTTCGCGTACAACCCCGGGGCGACCCAGCAGTGGGACTTCTCGGAGACCGCGCAGGGCCAGGCCGGCCCGGCGGGTCACGAGGCCGCCGCGCCCGGTCACGACGTCACCGGGCAGTGGTCCATCCCCGTCGCCGACGGCGACCTTCCGGATGAGTCGGGCGAGTTCACCACGTCGTCGCTCGTCGAGCAGTGGGGCGGAACCCCTCCGGCCACACTGCCGGGCGGCGCGCCCGCACCGTGGGCGACGCAGCCGACCGGACAGCCGTGGGGCCAGCAGGCCGAGCCCGCGGCGACGGCCGAGGAAGCGGTGGCAGCCGACCCCGCGGCCGGGCACGTGCACGGGCAGCCGGGACACCCCGACGCGTACTCCGGTCAGCAGCCCGTCCCGCACCCGCACGAGCAGCCGGCCCGGAGCGCGCCCGAGTTCACGCCGGAGCCGCCCGCCGAGGACTCGGGCGAGAGCCCCTCAGAGCCCGCACAGGCCGCACAGGCCGCTCCCGGGACTGGTGAGGTAGCCACGGAAGCCCAGGGCACCCCGGAGGCCGCAGAGCACCCGGCAGAGGCGTCCGCCGGGGCCGCCCCGGCCGAGGACGGCGACCCCGCCGAGGAACCGGCCCCGACCGCCGCCTCCGCCGACGTACCGCCGTCCACCGGCGAGGAACACCCCCTCGCCTCCTACGTCCTGCGCGTCAACGGCGTCGACCGTCCCGTCTCGGACGCCTGGATCGGCGAGTCGCTGCTCTACGTGCTGCGCGAACGGCTCGGCCTCGCCGGCGCCAAGGACGGCTGCTCGCAGGGCGAGTGCGGGGCCTGCAACGTCCAGGTCGACGGACGGCTCGTGGCGTCCTGCCTGGTGCCCGCCGTGACCGCCGCCGGCAGCGAGGTCCGTACCGTCGAGGGCCTGGCCGAGGACGGGCAGCCCTCCGACGTGCAGCGGGCGCTCGCGCGGTGCGGCGCCGTGCAGTGCGGCTTCTGCGTGCCGGGCATGGCGATGACCGTGCACGACCTGCTGGAGGGCAACCCGGCGCCGACCGAGATGGAGACCCGCCAGGCACTCTGCGGCAACCTCTGCCGTTGCTCCGGGTACCGGGGCGTGGTCGAGGCCGTCAAGGAGGTCGTCGCCGAACGCGAGACCCACACGGCGGCCGGCGACGGCGAACAGGACGGCGACGAGCCACGTATTCCCCACCAGGCGGGCCCCGGAGCCGGCGGGGTCAACCCGTCGGCGTTCGAGGCACGCGGCTCCGGGGGACCGCATGACCAGGCGTACGGACAGGACGGAGGCCCGGCGTGAGCAACGAAGCCGCCACCGCGACCACAGCCGCGGAGGCAGCACCCGCCCCCGAGCCGATCCCGCACGGCCTCGGCGCCTCCCTGCCGGCCGCCGACGCCCGCGCCAAGACCGAGGGCACGTTCCCGTACGCGGCCGACCTGTGGGCCGAGGGCCTGCTGTGGGCGGCAGTACTGCGCTCACCGCACCCGCACGCGCGCATCACGTCCATCGACACCTCCCACGCGCGCGAGATGCCCGGCGTCCGGGCCGTCGTCACGCACGAGGACGTGCCGGGCAGCCCGCTGCACGGCCGCGGCACGGCGGACCGCCCGGTCTTCGCCTCCGAGGTCGTCCGCCACCACGGCGAGCCCATCGCCGCGGTCGCCGCCGACCACCCGGACACCGCGCGGCTGGCCGCCGCCGCCGTCATCGTCGAGTACGAGGTACTCGACCCGATCACCGACCCCGAGCAGGCCTTCGAGGCCGAGCCGCTGCACCCCGACGGCAACCTGATCCGCCATATCCCGCTGCGCCACGGCGACCCCGACGCGGCCGGCGACATCGTGGTCGAGGGCCTGTACCGCATCGGCCGCCAGGACCCGGCCCCCATCGGCGCCGAGGCGGGCCTCGCGGTGCCGCGCCCCGACGGCGGCGTGGAGCTCTACCTGGCCTCCACCGACCCGCACACCGACCGCGACCGGGCCGCCGCCTGCTACGGCCTGGAACCCGAGCGCGTCAAGGTCGTCGTCACCGGAGTCCCCGGCGCCACCGCCGACCGCGAGGACCAGGGCTTCCAGCTGCCGCTCGGCCTGCTGGCGCTGAAGACCGGCTGCCCGGTGAAGCTGACGGCCACGCGCGAGGAGTCCTTCCTGGGTCATGTGCACCGCCACCCGACGCTGCTGCGGTACCGCCACCACGCGGACGCCGAGGGCAGGTTGGTGAAGGTCGAGGCACAGATCCTGCTGGACGCGGGCGCCTACGCCGACACCTCCTCCGAGGCCCTGGCCGCCGCCGTCGGCTTCGCCTGCGGGCCCTACGTCGTCCCGAACGCCTTCATCGAGGGCTGGGCCGTACGCACCAACAACCCGCCCTCCGGCCACGTACGCGGCGAGGGCGCCATGCAGGTGTGCGCCGCCTACGAGGCGCAGATGGACAAGCTGGCCAAGAAGCTCGGCGTGGACCCGGCGGAGCTGCGCCTGCGCAACGCCATGGCGACCGGCGACGTGCTCCCGACCGGCCAGACGGTGACCTGCCCGGCCCCGGTCGCGGAACTGCTCCAGGCCGTACGGGACTACCCGCTGCCCGCCCTCCCCAAGGACACCCCCGAGGACGAGTGGCTGCTGCCCGGCGGCCCCGAGGGCGCGGGCGAACCGGGTGCCGTGCGGCGCGGCGTGGGCTACGGCCTGGGCATGGTGCACATGCTCGGCGCCGAGGGCGCGGACGAGGTCTCCACGGCCACGGTGAAGGTCCACGACGGGGTGGCCACGGTGCTGTGCGCCGCCGTCGAGACCGGCCAGGGCTTCGCGACGCTGGCCCGGCAGATCGTCCAGGACACCCTGGGCATCGACGAGGTGCACGTGGCGCCCGTCGACACCGACCAGCCCCCGGCGGGCGCAGGCTGCCGCGGCCGTCACACCTGGGTGTCCGGCGGCGCGGTGGAGCGGGCGGCCAAGATGGTCCGTACGCAACTGCTCCAGCCCCTGGCGCACAAGTTCGGCATGTCCACCGAGCTGCTCCAGATCACCGACGGCAAGATCACGTCGTACGACGGCGTCCTGTCGACCACCGTCACCGAGGCGCTGGACGGCAAGGAACTGTGGGCCACGGCCCAGTGCCGCCCGCACCCGACCGAACCGCTGAACGAGACCGGCCAGGGCGATGCCTTCGTGGGGATGGCCTTCTGCGCGATCCGCGCGGTGGTCGACGTCGACATCGAGCTGGGCTCGGTCCGCGTGGTCGAGCTGGCGCTCGCCCAGGATGTCGGCCGGGTCCTGAACCCGGCCCAGCTGGAGGCGCGGCTGGAGGCGGGCGTGACGCAGGGCGTGGGCATCGCGCTCACCGAGAACCTGCGCTCGGCCCGCGGCCTGATCCGCCACCCCGACCTGACGGGCTACTCCCTGCCGACCGCCCTGGACGCCCCCGACATCCGCATCGTGAAGCTCGTCGAGGAACGCGACGTGGTCGCCCCCTTCGGCGCGAAGGCGGTGAGCGCGGTACCGGTGGTCACCTCCCCGGCCGCCATCGCCTCCGCCGTACGCGCGGCGACGGGCCGCCCGGTGAACCGGCTGCCGATCCGTCCGCAGGCGGCGGTGGTGACCGGGCAGTGACCGGCACGCCCCGGGCGCAGTGACGGCCGGCACGGACGGGTCGTCCTGATCACCGGTGTGATGGCGGCCGGGAAGTCGACGGTGGCACAGGCGCTGGCGATGGGGGTCCCCCACGCCTTTGCCGGGCGCGTGGAGTACGAGGCCGGCGACCCCGGCGAGGGCGAGGCCCAACTCCGGCTGCGCCACCGGCTGTCGGCGGCGACGGCGGGCGCTTACGCGGAGGCCGGGTTCACGGCTGTCGTGCGGGACGTGGTGCTGGGCGAGGGCCTGACGGCGCGGGAGGCGGGGCGGGAAAGTCGGGCTACGGGCCTGGACGGCCGAGGAGTTGGACGGGGCGCTGTGGGACGGAACACCGCGGATCGGGTTGCGGGTGGATTCCTCGGAGCTGACCGTGGCGGAGACCTTCGAGGCGATTCTGGCGCAACGGGAACGTGCGAGGGTGCGCTGAGCGTCTACTGATGTGAAGCGCTGTCAGTGGGTGTGCCGGGCCGGGGGTGTTGTCGGCGGTCGGGCTGATCCGGGGGCGTTGTCAGTGGTGGCGCGTAGTGTTCTGGGCAGTGGGGACGGCGGCTGGGTCCGGCGGGCCGGTCGGTCGGCCGTGTCCTGCCCTGGGGCGGTGAGCAAGCGCATGCGGGGGAGCCATGAGCACGACGATCACGACACACGCCGGTGATACGGCGATCATCCTGACCGAGGCCGAGCTGGGGCCGTACGTCACGCACGCGGAGACGCGGCGCTGGCTGACGGGCCCCGGACTGCCCTGCGACAGCGGCGTGTTGAGCTTCGCGGAGCTCTGCCGGGAGGACCGGGAAGGCCGCACGGGCCGCGAGGTCCTGCGGACCGTGGCGCAGACGACGGGTGATCCGGGCGACCGGCTGACGGCGGAGCTGCGGGACCAGCTGGTGATAGGCGGACTGCTCGGCCCCGGCGGGCTGGAGACGGAGTCGGTCCTGCTGGACGGGGCGACGGGCGAGATCTCGACGACGTACCTCCTGTACGACCGCCCCGACCTGATGGACCGCCGTGCGCTCGCGCCGTCGCTGCGGACACTGGTCCGGTTCGCCGAGGCGACGGACGAACTGGCGGGCCTGCGCGGCCAGTTCGCGTCCTACGTGGGCCGGTACGGCCCGAAGGCGGTCGCGGAGGCCTCGCAGCACCTGCTGGCCGTGTTCGAGGAGGGCACGGACGGCGATCCGGCGCCGTTCTGGAAGATGGCCGCGCTGATCCGTCCCCTGGCGCTGGTGGCGGGCCGGGCCGGGGCGTCGGGGCTGGCCCTGGACCTGCCCTCGCGCCTGCTGGACCAGGAGTTCGGGCAGGGCAAGGTGGTGCGCTTCGAGGAGGTCGACTTCCCCGCCACGCTCGCACACGAGCCGACCCGTCGCTTCCTGCGCGAGGTGGGCCTCCCGGAGAACGGCTTCCTGTTCTCGCTGGACACGGACGTGCCGCTGCAGACACTGGCCGAGTACTACGCCGACGAGGAGTGGGCCGACGAACTCCCCGCCGGGGCCGGCCGCTTGATACGCCTCGGCCATCTCGTCGAGGACAACAGCCTGGTCATCGACGGCGGGACGGGCGCGGTGCTGAACTGGAGCGAGCCCGAGGCGAGACTGTTCCCGCTGAACACCGACGTCTCGACCCTCGCCTTCACGCTCTGGCTGCTCCACCGCGAGCAGGCGATCGACGAGGAGTCCGGCCGCGAGCTGACGACCCCCGACACCTACGACCAGCTGGCCATCACGATGCTCCAGGTCCTGTCGGCGGTCGACCCCACCGGCACCCGGGCCGACGACGGCCGGCACTACTGGACGGAGGTGTTCCAGGACGAGGCGAGCGGGGTCTTCGAGTCGGTGGGCGGGGCGTGGTGACGGGCATCGGCCGACCGCGACGCCTTCCTAGGCCGTCAGGGGGAGACAGGCGTTGACGCCGCCGTCCAGGCCGCGGACGAAGGCCTTGGTCCGCTGGTCGGCGTCCCCGTGGTCTTCTGGTTTGGTCCAGGGAAGCTGATCGGAAACACTGTGTATCGCCTGCTCCAGTTCGGCGGCATCCCCTTCCTCGAAGACGATCGATTCGTCGTCCTGGGCGCCCTGGAGTTCCGCTCCGGCGAGACAGTCGGCCTGTAGTTCCGTGGAGACTTCCTGCAGTGTGACGTCGAGCCGGCTCTGTATCGCGTGTCCCCACTCATGGGCGACGACGAAATACACGTAACTGTCGCCGGTCGCGTAACCCTCTTTCATCAGACCGACGTCCCACGCGAGGAAGTCCTCCGACGGGCAGTAGAGCGCATTGCCCGCCTCCAGCGGGACGCCGTCGCAGGTGGGCGCGTCCACCGCCGTGCCGTCGTACAGGCCCAACACCTGGGGCGGGGTGTAGCTTCCGGTGAAGTAATCCGACCAATGCTTCTTCCAGAACTCGTCCACGCCCTGCACCGCCGCGTCTATGTCCTCCTGCATCGGGTCGCCGTATTGCGCGGGCGCGCCGTATGCGTAACCTCCGCTGACGAGCAATATCGGCGTGATCACTGCCGCGCAGATGCGCATCCGGAATGTCCTGCTCATGGCTGACCTCGAACGGCATGACGAAGTTTCGGCGTCGATTGCCGATCCCGAATCGCGAATCGCGAGGGCGCGCGGTGGACGCGGCGGACGCTGATATCCATTCAACACCCCGCGTTCGTGGGGCGCATCCGCAGTGGGGAGCGGTGATCTCGAGGTCGCTGCCGGGCGTCGGCAGGTGTGCGGAGGCCATGGCGGGACGCGAACCCACGTAACTTCGGTGGTGGCGCACCGCGTTCATGGGAGCCTCGGTCGTACGACCAAGGTCGCAGGGCGGAGCCCGTCTTCCGACAGGGGTCAAAGTCGGTTGCGGCCCTTACGCTGGCGGCCATGACCGCCCTTGAACCGCGTGACGCCGATGTCACGAAGACAGCCGACGTCCCCCTGGTCCCCGAAGCCGAGGAGACCGTGCTGAGCAGGGCCTATCGGGCCCTCAGCGTCGGGATCGTCTCCGTCGTGCTGCTCATCGCCTTCGAGGCGACCGCGGTCGGGACGGCGATGCCGGTGGCGGCGCGGGAGCTGGACGGGGTGTCGTTGTACGCCTTCGCGTTCTCGGGGTACTTCACCACCAGTCTCTTCGGGATGGTGCTCGCGGGGCAGTGGTCGGACCGGCGGGGGCCGCTCGGGGCGCTGACGGCCGGGATCGCTTCCTTCGGGGCCGGGCTGCTGCTGTCCGGGACGGCGGGGGCCATGTGGCTGTTCATCCTCGGTCGGGCCGTACAGGGGCTGGGCGGCGGGCTGGTGATCGTCGCCCTGTATGTCGTCGTCGGGCGGGCCTACCCCGAGCGGCTGCGGCCGGCGATCATGGCGGCGTTCGCGGCGAGCTGGGTCGTGCCGTCGATCGTGGGACCGCTGGCGTCCGGGGCCGTGACCGAGCATCTGGGCTGGCGCTGGGTGTTCGTCGGGATCCCCGTGCTCGTGGTGTTCCCGCTCGCGCTCGCGCTGCCGCAGATACGGCGGCGGGCGGCGGGGCCGGTCGACGGTTCGGCGGGCAGCGCCTCCTTCGACCGGCGGCGGATCCGGCTCGCCCTCGGTATCTCCCTCGGCGCCGGGCTGTTGCAGTACGCCGCCCAGGACCTGCGGTGGCTCTCCCTCGTCCCCGCCGTCGCAGGCGTCGCGCTCCTGGTGCCGGCCGTACTCGGGCTGCTCCCGCGCGGCACGTACCGGGCGGCGCGCGGGCTGCCGTCGGTGGTGCTGCTGCGCGGGGTCGCCGCGGGGTCGTTCATCGCGGCCGAGTCCTTCGTGCCGTTGATGCTGGTCACCCAGCGGGGGCTGTCGCCGACGCTGGCCGGATTCTCGCTCGCGGCGGGCGGCGGGACGTGGGCGCTGGGGTCGTGGGTGCAGTCGCGGCCGCGGGCGGAGCCGTACCGGGAACGTCTGATGACGCTGGGAATGGTGCTGGTCGCGGCGTCCGTCGCCGCCGCGCCGAGCGTGCTGATCGACTCCGTGCCGGCCTGGACACTCGCCGTGGCGTGGGCGTTCGGGTGCTTCGGGATGGGGCTGGTGATCTCCTCGACCAGCGTGCTGCTGCTTCAGCTCTCCGCGCCCGAGGAGGCGGGCACGAACTCGGCGGCGCTGCAGATCTCCGACGCGCTCTCCAACGTGATCCTGCTGGCCGCGGGCGGCGCCGCGTTCGCGGCGCTGGGGGGCGGCACGGTGAGCCATGCGGTCACGGGGGCGTCCGGTGCGCATCCGGGGGCGTTCGCCGCGGTGTTCCTGCCGATGGCGGGGGTGGCGTTGGTGGGAGCTTGGGTGACTACGCGGCTGCGTGAGGAGATCCGGTGACACCGAGTGGTACCGCATAGTACCGTCGAGGCATGGCTGGACTGAACCTGCGTTTTTCGGACGAAGAGCTCGACGCGCTGCGTGAGCGCGCGGCGGCGGAAGGGCGAAGCATGCAGGCCTTCGCGCACGACGCCGTGATCGCGGCCGTGAACGAGCACTCACGGCTGTTCGACGAGGCTGCCGAGCACGTGCTGAAGGCCAGCGCCGAACTGAACCGGAGGCTCGCCTGATGCACCACCTCACTCTGCCCGAGCTGCTGAATCTGGCGCAGCGACTCGGGGCGGACGAGGTGCGCGACTACGGACTGCTGGATTCCGCACTGGCGCGTCCACAGTCGAGCGTGTTCGGGCAGGACGCCTACCCGGACGTATGGCAGAAAGCGGCCGCGCTGATGGAGTCCCTCGCCCGCAACCGTGCACTCGTCGACGGGAACAAGCGCATCGCCTGGTACGCGACCTGGGTCCTCCTGCACATGAACGGACACCCTCTGGACTCGAACTTCGACGTGGACGACGCCGAACGGTTCGTGCTGGACGTCTGTCAGGGCGCGCTGGACGTGCCCAAGACCGCAGCCCAGTTGCCGCGCTTCGCGCGCTGAGTGTGACCTCGATCCCACCCAGGGGCGACCCTGCCCAGTCGGCGCCGTGCCCCCACCACCCCGCCGGTAGGGTGGCCCGGTTGTCATACCCAGCCGAGCCGCCCTACCCCTTTCGGAGACCGTGACTACCACCGCCGCCTCCTCCTCGCACCACCTGTCCCCCGCCTTCCCCGGCCGCGCCCCCTGGGGCACCGCCAGCAAGCTGCGTGCCTGGCAGCAGGGGGCGATGGAGAAGTACATCCAGGAGCAGCCGCGTGACTTCCTCGCGGTCGCCACGCCCGGCGCCGGGAAGACGACCTTCGCCCTGACGCTGGCGTCCTGGCTGCTGCACCACCATGTCGTGCAGCAGGTGACCGTGGTCGCGCCGACCGAGCATCTGAAGAAGCAGTGGGCCGAGGCGGCCGCGCGGATAGGCATCAAGCTCGACCCCGAGTACAGCGCGGGGCCGCTCGGCAAGGACTACCAGGGCGTCGCCGTGACATACGCCGGTGTCGGTGTGCGGCCCATGCTGCACCGCAACCGGGTCGAGCAGCGCAAGACGCTCGTGATCCTCGACGAGATCCATCACGCGGGCGACAGCAAGTCGTGGGGCGAGGCCTGCCTGGAGGCCTTCGAGCCCGCCACGCGCCGGCTCGCGCTCACCGGTACGCCGTTCCGGTCCGACACCAACCCCATCCCCTTCGTCACGTACGAGGAGGGGAACGACGGGATCCGGCGGTCCGCCGCCGACTACACCTACGGCTACGGCAACGCGCTCGCCGACCACGTCGTGCGGCCCGTCATCTTCCTCTCCTACAGCGGCAACATGCGCTGGCGGACGAAGGCGGGCGACGAGATCGCCGCCCGGCTCGGCGAGCCGATGACCAAGGACGCGATCAGCCAGGCCTGGCGTACCGCCCTCGATCCGCGCGGTGAGTGGATGCCGAGCGTGCTGCGCGCCGCCGACCAGCGGCTGACCGAGGTCAGGAAGGGCATCCCGGACGCCGGTGCCCTCGTCATCGCCTCCGACCAGGACTCCGCGCGCGCCTACGCCAAGCTGATCCGCGAGATCACCGGCAGCAAGGCGACCCTCGTCCTCTCCGACGACGCCGGCGCGTCCAAGCGGATCGACGACTTCAGCGGCAACAACGACCGGTGGATGGTCGCGGTGCGGATGGTGTCGGAGGGCGTCGACGTCCCGCGGCTCGCCGTCGGCGTCTACGCCACCACCATCTCCACGCCGCTCTTCTTCGCGCAGGCCGTCGGACGTTTCGTGCGTTCACGCCGGCGCGGTGAGACCGCCTCCGTCTTCCTCCCGACCGTCCCCGACCTCCTCACCTTCGCCAACGAGATGGAGGTCGAGCGCGACCACGCCCTCGACAAGCCGAAGAAGGAGGGCGAGGAGGACCCGTACGCCGAATCCGAGAAGGAGATGGAGGAGGCGAACAAGGAGCAGGACGAGGACACCGGCGAGCAGGAGCAGTTCTCGTTCGAGGCGCTGGAGTCCGAGGCCGTCTTCGACCGGGTCCTCTACGACGGTGCCGAGTTCGGCATGCAGGCCCACCCGGGGAGCGAGGAGGAGCAGGACTACCTCGGGATCCCCGGGCTGCTGGAGCCCGATCAGGTCCAGCTGCTCCTCCAGAAGCGGCAGGCCCGGCAGATCGCCCACAGCCGCAAGAAGCCGGACGCCGAGGCCGACCTGCTGGAGCTGCCCGCCGAGCGGCGGCCCGTCGTCTCCCACAAGGAGATGATGGAGCTCCGCAAGCAGCTCAACACGATGGTCAGCGCGTACGTCCATCAGAGCGGGAAGCCGCACGGGGTGATCCACACCGAGCTGCGGCGTGTGTGCGGCGGGCCGCCGAGCGCGGAGGCGACGGCGGGGCAGTTGCGGCAGCGCATTGCCAAGGTGCAGGAGTGGGCTACGCGGATGAAGTGAGCGGTTCGGCAGGTCGTATGCCGACTGCGGGCCGGTGGGGGCTGCTCGCGCCCACGCGGCGCGGCAGCAAAGTGGATACAGCCCCGCGCCCCTGAAAAGCGCTGCACGCACCGTGCGCATCAGGGCAAACCCGGCGTGGTCCGTACCGGCCGCTGACCGGATTCTGGACGGAGCCTTCCGCTCAGCGAACCGGCTTCGCTAATGTCCCGCTACGCACACGCCCCGTGGCAGCGCCGCCGCGGAGCGCAGCCGTGAAGCGACGCGGTTCGGACACTCCGAGCCGCCGGCCGATCGGCGGCCTCTGAAGCGCGTCACTGACGGGACTCGGTGACGCATCCGCCGCGAGGGGGCTGCCGACCTCACCACTAAGGAGTGGGCGTCGTGACCGCGGAGACCTCTCAGACGCTCGACCGGGGACTGCGCGTCCTCAAGCTGCTGGCCGACACGGACCACGGGCTGACCGTCACCGAGCTATCCAACAAACTGGGCGTGAACCGGACCGTTGTGTACCGGCTGCTCGCCACGCTGGAACAGCACGCACTCGTACGCCGTGATCTGGGCGGCCGCGCCCGGGTCGGGCTCGGCGTGCTGCGCCTGGGCCGCCAGGTGCACCCGCTCGTACGGGAGGCCGCGCTGCCCGCGCTGCGCTCGCTCGCCGAGGACATAGGGGCGACGGCCCATCTGACGCTGGTGGACGGCACGGAGGCGCTGGCCGTCGCCGTGGTCGAACCGACGTGGACGGACTATCACGTGGCCTATCGGGCCGGTTTCCGGCACCCCCTGGACCGCGGTGCCGCGGGCCGGGCCATCCTCGCCGCCCGGCAGCAGCCGCTGGACGACCCCGGATACACCCTGACCCACGGGGAGTTGGAGGCGGGAGCGAGCGGGGCGGCCGCGCCGCTGATCGGGGTCACGGGCGTCGAGGGCAGCGTGGGAGTGGTGATGCTGACCGACGCGGTGCCGGAGCGGGTGGGGCCGCGGGTCGTGGACGCGGCACGGGAGGTGGCGGAGGCGTTGCGCTGACGCGTACGTGCACTAGGCAGGGCCCTGAACCACCTCCGACACTCGTGTCATGACCTCGCTGAGCATCCGCACCGTCCACGAGCCCGCCGGGTTCGCCGCTGTTGCCGACTACTTCAGTGACGTATGGCGGACGCCCCGCAGCGCACCGCCCCTGCTGCCCGAGACGCTGCACAGCATCGCCCACGCGGGTGGGGCGGTTCATGCCGCGTACGACGGGACGAAGCTGGTCGGGGCGTCCGTCGCGGTGTTCGGGCCGCCCGCGTCCAAAGAGACGTACTCCATGCTCACGGCCGCCGACCGGGGGCTCGGGAGCCATCTCAAGTTCGCTCAGCGGGAGTGGGCCCTGGAGCAGGGTGCCCGGAGCATGCGCTGGACCTTCGATCCGTTGGCCGGGCGCAACGCGCGGTTCAACTTCGTCAAGCTGGGCGCCGCGGGCACCGAGTACCTCGTCGACTTCTACGGCCCGATGGCCGACGGTGTGAACGACGGCGACGAAACCGACCGGCTGGCGGTGACCTGGGACCTGATCGAGCCGGCGCGGGACGAGGGCGCCGGCGGACCCGGTGACCGCGAGGCCGCGCCCACCACCCACGCCGCCCCCGACGGCGGCCCTCTCGCCCGCCGCGACCTCTCCGACCGGTACGTCTGGTGCCGGGTGCCGGACGACATAGTGGCGCTGCGGGCCGCCGATCCCGAACTGGCGCTGCGCTGGCGGCGGGCCGTGCGGGAGGTGTTCACGAAGGCCTTCGCCGACGGCTTCCTCGCGACGGGTATGTCCCGGGACGGCTGGTACACGCTCACCCGTCGGGAGGCAGCCTCGTGAAACTCGAACGCGTCGAGCTGGTCCACGTCGCGATTCCGCTGGTCAGCCCCTTCCGTACGTCCTTCGGCACCATGACGACGAAGGACACCTTCCTGCTGCACGTCGTCACGGACTCCGCCGAGGGCTGGTCGGAGTTCGCGGGCGACCCCGAGCCGCTGTACTGCTCCGAGTTCGTGGCCGGCGCGGAGATCGTGCTGCGTGACTTCCTGCTGCCGCGCGTCGCAGCGCTCCCCGTGCTCACCGCGGCCCACCTCGCGCCCGCGACGGCCGGGATCAAGGGGCACGAGCTGGCGAAGGCGGCGCTGGAGACGGCCGTCCTCGACGCGGAACTGCGGTCGTACGGGATGCCGCTGGCCACGTACCTCGGGGCGGTGCGGGAGCGGGTGCCGGCGGGGGTGTCGGTCGGGATCCACCGGACGGTCGGCGAGTTGCTGGACGCCGTCGAGGGCTATCTCGCCGAGGGCTATGTGCGGATCAAACTGAAGATCGAGCCGGGGTGGGACCTCGAACCCGTACGGGCCGTACGGGCGCGCTTCGGGGCGGACCTGCCGCTCCAGGTCGACGCGAACACGGCGTACACGCTCGCGGACGCCGAGCATCTGCGGCGCCTCGACGAGTTCGGGCTGCTGCTGATCGAGGAGCCGCTGGGGGAGAACGACCTGTACGCCCACGCCCGCCTCCAGCAGCGCATCGCGACCCCCGTCTGCCTGGACGAGTCCCTGCACAACGCCCGTGACACCGCGTCCGCCATCGCGATGGACGCGTGCCGGGTGGTGAACGTGAAGCCGGCGCGGGTCGGGGGACACCTGGAGGCGCGGCGGGTCCATGACGTGGCGTCGGCGCACGGGGTGCCGGTGTGGTGCGGGGGCATGCTGGAGACCGGCATCGGCCGCGCCCCCAACCTGGCTCTGGCGGCCCTGCCCGGCTTCACGCTCCCCGGCGACACCTCGGCGTCCAGCCGCTACTTCGCCGAGGACGTCACGGAGCCGTTCGTACTGGTGGACGGGCACCTTCCGGTCCCGCGGTCGCCGGGGATCGGGGTGGAGCCGCTGCCGGAGGTGCTGCGGCGCTGCACCGAGGAACGCCGAGACCTGTATGTGATCTGAACGGGGCATGCTGGGCAGCTCCGACCTGCACCCGGCCGGATTCCGTCGCCACGTTAGATTGATCCCGTGTTCTCTCGTCTCACGCGCCCCCGGGCCGTCGCCGTCTGCGCTCTGCCGGTCGCGGCCCTGCTCGCCACGGCGGCCTTCGCGCCACTGCCGTTCTCGCTGACGCAGCCCGGCCTGACGGCGGACGTCCTGGGCGAGAACAAGGGCGAGCCGGTGATCACGATCTCCGGTGCGCCGGTCCGGGACACGAGCGGTGAGCTGCGTATGACGACCATCGAGGCGACGTCCCCCGACACGGACGTGCGGTTCGGCGACGTGCTCGACGCCTGGTTCAGCACGGAGCAGGCGGTCATGCCGCGTGACTCGGTCTATCCGAGCGGGCGGAGCACCCGGGAGATCGAGCAGTACAACACCGAGCAGATGAAGAAGTCCCAGGACGCCGCGACCGAGGCCGCGCTGAACCACCTGGACCTGAACGACAAGAACGTCAAGGTCACCCTCACCCTCGCGGACGTGGGCGGCCCCAGCGCCGGCCTCCTCTTCTCCCTCGGCATCATCGACAAGCTGAACGGCGACGGCGCCGGCGGCGACCTCACCGGCGGCCGCACCATCGCCGGCACCGGCACGATCGACGCCGCCGGCAAGGTAGGCGCGGTCGGCGGAGTCTCCCTGAAGACCCAGGCGGCCAGGCGCGACGGCGCCACGGTCTTCCTCGTCCCGAAGGCGGAGTGCTCCGACGCGAAGGCGGAACTCCCGAAGGGCCTGCGCCTCATCCCGGTGACCACGTTGAAGGGGGCGGTGAACGCCCTGGGGGCCTTGGAGTCGGGGAAGGGATCCGTCCCCAGCTGCTAGGGGTTCAACGCCGGCCTCGTGGTGGCGAGCCGCAGCGGCCCTTGCCGTGCTCCGGGGCGTCCGTCGCGCCGCAGGGTGGACTGCAACCGCATCCGCAGGTGATGGAACCGCTCTACTTCACGAACCCCTCCTCCTTCATCCAGTCCAACGCCACCTGATGCGGATCCTCCCCGTCCACGTCCACCTTGGCGTTCAGGTCCTGAGCCACGGAGTTGTTCAGCTTCTTGCTGATCGGGTCGAGGACCGCCGGGATGGCCGGCCATTTCTTGAGGGTCTTGGTGTTGATCATGGGGGCGGCGTTGTAGTTGGGGAAGAACTTCTTGTCGTCGTCCATGACCACGAGGTTCATCGACTTGATGCGGCCGTCCGTCGTGAAGACCTCGCCGTAGACGCAACTGCCCTTCGCGACCTGGGTGTAGATGATCCCGGTGTCCATCTGGGTGACGCTCTTCGCCGGCAGGTCCATGCCGTACGCCTTCTCCATGCCCGGCAGCCCGTCCGCGCGGTTGGCGAACTCGACCTCGACGCACAGGGTCACCGCGCCGGGGTCGGACTTCGACAGCGCGGCGACCTCGGACAGGGTGTTCGTGCGGTACTTGCGGTGGTTGGCCTGGTTCATCGCCAGGGCGTAGGTGTTGTTCAGAGCGGAGGGCGCCAGCCAGGTCACCCCGTTCCTCGCGTCCTCCTTGCGTACCGCCTCCCACTGCGCGTGCGGGTCGGGGATCGGCTCGCTGCGGCCCAGGTATGTGATCCAGGCCGTGCCCGTGTACTCGTAGCCGGCGTCGGCCTCCCCCTTCCGCACCGCCTCCCGGCTGCCGATGGACCCCTGGATGCCGGTGCGGTCGACCACCTCCGCGCCGGCCGCCTGGAAGGCGATGCCCATGATCGCGCCGAGGATCAGCTGCTCGGTGAACGACTTGGACGTCACCGTCAGCTCGGCCCCCTTGAGCGGCTCGCCCCGCCCGATCGTGCCGGGCCGCACGTCGTCGGCCATGGGGGAGCCGCTGGTCAGGCCGCACCCCGAGGCCGCCAGCAGCGCCGCGGTCAGTAGCACGCTCGTCCCGCGCCTCATGTCTCCAACCCCCGTGGCCGCAGCAGCACTTCCGCCAGTGACGCCAGCCAGTCCACCAGCAGGGCGAGGGCGACCGTGAGGACGGAGCCCAGCACCAGCACCGGCATGCGCTGGTTGGTGATGCCGGCCGTGATCAGCACGCCCAGGCCGCCGCCCCCGCCGAAGACGGCCAGGGTGGCCGTACCGACGTTCAGGACCAGGGCCGTGCGGACGCCTGCCAGGATCAGCGGGACCGCGAGCGGCAGTTCCACCCGGGTCAGCACCCCCGTGGGGGACATGCCGATGCCGCGCGCCGCCTCCAGCAGCGTCGGGTCGTTGGCCTTGAGGCCGGCGATCGTGTTGGACAGCACCGGCAGGACGGCGTAGGCGATCATGCCGATCAGGGCGATCAGGGCGGCCTTCCGGCCGATGCCGAGCCAGATCACCAGCAGGGCGAGAAGACCGATCGCCGGGGTCGCCTGGCCCATGTTGGCGAACGCCAGTGCCACCGGGGTCGCCTTCCGGAACGCGCGCCGGGTGAGCAGGATCCCCAGCGGGATCGCGATGATCAGCACGAAGAACGTGGAGATCACCGTGAGCTCGACGTGCTGCCACAGCGCCTTGGAGACCTGGCCGTTCGACAGCGCGTTCTCGGACACCGCGTCCAGGTCGGCCTGCTGGAACCACAGCCAGGTCGCCAGCAGCATCGCCACCAGCAGGGTCGGCACGAAGGTGAGCTTCTGCCAGCTCAGCTTCCGGCGCGGGGGCTTCCCGGCGGTGGGGGAGGAGGCGGAGGCGGAGGAGGGCGTGTTGGTCACGCCGGTCACGTCGGCCGCGTCGGTCTCCTCCGGCGCCGCTGCCCCCGTCCTCGGAGCCTCGGGGCTGCTCACGCCTTCCTCTCCCCTCCGTCGCCCTCCTGCTCGGCGTGCGTCAGGTCGGCCCGTGTCTCCTCCAGGTCGTGCTGGGCCTCCAGCGCCTCAAGACGGTCCGCCTCCAGCAGTTCGTGCACCGAGTTGATCAGCGTCTCCATGTCGACGACGCCCGTGTACTCACCGCGCCGCCCGGTCACCGCGACCCGTCCCGCGTTGTCGATGAGGACCGCCTCCAGGGCGTCCCGCAGCGTGGCGTCCCGGGTCACCGTGTCGTGCACCAGCGTCCCGGCCCGCGCCAGCGAGCCCCTGGCCCGCATCAGGTCACCGCGCCGCAGCCACTTGTACGGCCGCCGGCGCTTGTCCAGCAGCAGGATCTCGTTGGTGCCGCTGGACCGGAGCCGGTTGAAGATCTCCTGGAGCGGGTCGTCGACGGTCACCGTCGGGTAGTCGGTGATCTCCACATCCCGCACCCGGGTCAGGTTCAGCCGCTTCAGCGCCGCCCCGGCGCCCACGAACCCGGACACGAAGTCGTCCGTCGGGTTGGTGAGGATCGCCTCGGGGGTGTCGAACTGGGCGATGTGGGACCGTTCGCGCAGCACGGCGATCCGGTCACCGAGCTTGATCGCCTCGTCGAAGTCGTGGGTGACGAAGACGATCGTCTTGTGCAGCTCGTGCTGCAACCTGATCAACTCGTCCTGGAGGTGATCGCGGGTGATCGGGTCGACGGCCCCGAACGGCTCGTCCATCAGCAGCACGGGCGGATCGGCGGCCAGCGCCCTCGCCACCCCCACGCGTTGCTGCTGGCCACCGGAGAGCTGACGCGGATAGCGGCCGTGGAACTCCCCGGGGTCGAGGCCGACCAGGTCGAGCAACTCCTCGACCCGGTCCCGGATCCGTGCCTTGGACCAGCCGATCATCTTCGGCACCAGCGCGATGTTCTGGGCGACCGTCATGTGCGGGAAGAGGCCGGCGGACTGGATCGCGTAGCCGACCTTGCGGCGCAGCTTCACCGGGTCGATGTCGGTGACGTCCTCGCCGCCGATGCGGATCCGGCCACCGGTCGGTTCGATCAGCCGGTTGATCATCTTGAGCGTCGTCGACTTTCCGCACCCGGAAGGGCCGACGAAGATGACCACCTCGCCCGCCTTGATCTCCATGTTCACGTTGTCCACGGCCGGCTGCGGGCTGCCCGGATACCGCTTCGTCAGGTTCTCCAGCTCGATGGAGGCGCCGTGATGCTCACCGGCGGGGGCGTCGGCGGTGCTGCCGTACTCAGACACGGATCCCCCTGGGAATGGTCAGCCGCCCGACAAGGACGTACGCGGCGTCGAACAGCAGCGCCAGGACGATGATCCCCAGCGTGCCGGCGAGTACCTGGTTGAGCGCGTTCGCGCTGCCCAGCGAGGCCAGACCGCGGAAGATCACATTGCCGAGCCCGG
This sequence comes from Streptomyces sp. NPDC028907, assembly GCF_055564995.1. Classification (NCBI taxonomy): domain Bacteria; kingdom Bacillati; phylum Actinomycetota; class Actinomycetes; order Kitasatosporales; family Streptomycetaceae; genus Streptomyces; species Streptomyces sp. NPDC028907. The sequence goes on along the minus strand of NZ_JBVHVE010000004.1, from coordinate 605,359 downwards.
GGCCCGACGCGTACGCCGCGATGGCCGCGATGCCCATCAGCATCTGCGTCGAGACCCGGATACCGGTCAGGATCGGCGGCCACGCCAGTGGCAGCTCCACCCTCAGCAACCGCGCGAGCCGGGACATCCCGATTCCCCGGGCCGCGTCCACCAGGTTCGGGTCGACACCGCGCAGCCCGACGATCGCGTTGCGCACGATCGGCAGCAGGCCGTACAGGGTCAGAGTGATCACCGTGGGCGCTACGCCCAGCCCCACGATCGGAATGAGCAGACCGATCATGGCGAGCGACGGGATGGTCAGAATGCCCGAGGTGGACAGGGTGGCGAAGTTGCCGGCCCACTCGCTGCGATAAGTGACCACACCGATCAGCACCCCGAGCAGGGTCGCCACCACCATGCACTGGAAGACGGCACTGGCGTGCTGCAGGGCGTCGGCGAACAGCTGCTGGTGGCGGTTGCCCAGGTACTCCCAGAAGCTCACTCGGACTCACCCCACCGGGTCACGGGCCACACGACCTAGCTGTTCTCCCGGTCCTCCGCCGCCTGCTCCACCAGCGGGATGATCCGCAGCGGAACGGGGTTCTCCATCACGATCGCGGTAGAGGCCCGGACGATCCCATCGAAACCGACAACCCGGTCGATCACCCGCTGGAGATCGGCGTTGGAACGCGCCACGAGACGGCACATCATGTCCCCGGTCCCGGTGGTGGTGTGCAGCTCCAGCACCTCCGGCACGGTCGCCAAGTGCGCCCGTACGTCGGCCCCTTGCCCCTGCCGGATCTGCAGCGTGGCGAAGGCGGTGACCGGATACCCGAGTGCCGCGGGATCGACTTCGGGACCGAACCCGCGGATGACTCCGTTCGACTGAAGCCGGTCGAGTCGTGCCTGCACGGTCCCGCGGGCCACGCCCAGCCGCCGGGACATCTCCAGCACCCCGATCCGCGGCTCCCGCGCCAGCAGCACGATGATCCGTCCGTCCAGATGATCGATCGCCACGGCAGCCTCCCGATGGGGTTGGTCATCCTGTACAGAAAGCCCGCCGAAGCGGGTCAGGTGCTGAGCAGATTGTCCAGCTGGAATCCAATCTATTGCGCACCTTGCCGTACCGGGGTGAGGCTGCGCCTATGACGCAGACCACACACCACACTCCCGACACCGCCCGGCAGGCCGACCCCTTCCCGGTCAAGGGAATGGACGCGGTCGTCTTCGCCGTGGGCAACGCCAAGCAGGCGGCGCACTACTACTCGACCGCCTTCGGCATGCGCCTCGTGGCCTACTCCGGACCGGAGAACGGCAGCCGCGAGACCGCGAGCTACGTGCTGGAGAACGGCTCCGCCCGTTTCGTCCTCACCTCCGTCATCAAGCCCGCCACCACCTGGGGCCACTTCCTCGCCCAGCACGTGGCCGAGCACGGCGACGGCGTCGTCGACCTCGCCATCGAGGTCCCGGACGCGCGCCGGGCGTACGCGTACGCGCTGGAGCACGGCGCCACGTCCGTCACCGAGCCGTACGAGCTGAAGGACGAGCACGGCACCGTCGTCCTGGCCGCCATCGCGACCTACGGCGAGACCCGTCACACGCTCGTCGAGCGCAACGGCTACGACGGCCCGTACCTGCCCGGCTACGTCGCCGCGCAGCCGATGGTCGAACCGCCCGCCCAGCGCACCTTCCAGGCCATCGACCACTGCGTCGGCAACGTCGAACTCGGCCGGATGAACGAATGGGTCGGCTTCTACAACAAGGTCATGGGCTTCACGAACATGAAGGAGTTCGTCGGCGACGACATCGCGACCGAGTACAGCGCGCTGATGTCGAAGGTCGTGGCCGACGGCACGCTCAAGGTCAAGTTCCCGATCAACGAGCCCGCCATCGCCAAGAAGAAGTCCCAGATCGACGAGTACCTGGAGTTCTACGGCGGCGCGGGCGTCCAGCACATCGCGCTCAACACGAACGACATCGTGGCGACGGTCCGGACGATGCGCGCGGCCGGTGTGCAGTTCCTCGACACCCCGGACTCGTACTACGACACCCTCGGCGAGTGGGTCGGCGACACCCGCGTGCCCGTCGAGACCCTGCGCGAGCTGAAGATCCTCGCCGACCGCGACGAGGACGGCTATCTGCTGCAGATCTTCACCAAGCCGGTCCAGGACCGTCCGACCGTCTTCTTCGAGATCATCGAACGCCACGGCTCCATGGGCTTCGGCAAGGGCAACTTCAAGGCCCTGTTCGAGGCGATCGAGCGGGAGCAGGCCAAGCGCGGCAACCTCTGAGGCCTGCGCGGCAACATCTGCGGCCTGGGCGCGGCCCGTGAGTTCGTAGAAATCGCAACCCATGTCGGCCCGCTCGGGCCTCTCCAGTCGTGCGGGCGTCACGGGGCGCCCGCACGACCCCATGGCCGGGCCGAAAGCCCCGGGTCACTTCCGCCGCGGCTTGGCGTCCATGTCCGGTACGTCCTGGACCGACGGCTCCCCGAGCTCCTCCAACGCCGCCTCTGCCAGCGGCACCCGCGTCGGCGAGAAGTGCGGATTGATCCGCAGCGCCTCCTCCAGGTGCCGTCGCGCGGGCCCCGCCATCTCCAGCGACCGCTCGATCATCCCCCGGTGATAGGCGTACAGCGCGCTGCGCACCCCGCCCCCCTTCTGCCGGTCGGTCGCCCGCCGGGCGAACTTCAGCGCCTCCTTGTCCTCCCCGGCCCGGTGCAGCGCCCACCCCAGCGCGTCGGCCACCGCGATCCCCGGCTGCCGGCGCCACTCGACCCTGAGCCGCCGCACGGCCATCTCCGTGTCGCCGTGGTCCGCCTCGAAGAGGCCCAGCACCAGCTCCTCGTCCACCCCGCCGGCCGCGGCCCGCGCCGCCCGCTCGCGCAGCAGGTCGTACTGCACGCGCGCCGCCTGCCCCAGCCCCAGTGACTCGTACAACTCGCCCAGTTCCAGGGCGTACTCGGGCAACGGCTGCTTGGCGAGGGCCACCCGGTACGCGTTCAGCGCCTCCGTCGAGCGGCCCAGTGCCGCCAGCGTCCGCCCCTGCCCGGCGAGCGCGGCCCGCTGGTCGGGGTCGAGGCGTACCGCCTCCTGGAAGTGGCGCAGCGCCGCCGCCAGGTCACCGCGTTCCCAGGCGAGTTGCCCGGCCCGTTCGAGATACGCCGCCCGCTCGGCCGGGACCTCGGCGGCCGCCGCCGCGTCGGAGAGGGCCGCCGCCGCGTCCTCCCGCCAGCCCCGGTCGCGGTAGAGGGCCGCCGCCCGGGCCTGCACCGCCGGTCCCGAGCGCAGCTTCAGCAGCCGGTCCAGGCTCCGCTTGGCGGCCTTGTAGTCACCCATCCCGGTCTGCGCCTCGATCAGCAGCGGATACGTCGTCCACCGCTTCCGGTCGACCTTCAGCGCCGCCTCGCTCCACGTCCGCGCCGCATGGAAGTCACGCCGCGCGTTCGCCAGCGCCGCCATGCCGTCCATCGCCTCGGCGTTGCGCTCCCGCACCCGCAGCGACGCCCGCAGCGCCTTCTCGGCCTTCGGGTAGTTCGCCGGGTTCGCGGTCCGCCGCCCCTGTTCCACGTACGCCGCCCCCAGCACCGCCCACGCCCGGGCGTCCTTGGGATGGGTCCGCAGGTGGGTCTCGCGCTCGTCGATCAGCACCGCCAGATCGGGCAGCGCCGCGGTCACCCCCGTGGTCACGGCGGCCAGTGCCTGCGCCCCCGGTGCCGGCGGCGCCGCCCGCGTCCCGCCCGGCTCCCACGGCAGCAGCGTCAGCACCCCGCCGAGCACGGCACACCCCGCGACGGAGGCGATCAGCACGCGCAGCCGTTTGCGCGGGCGGCGGTCCGGCGTGCCCTGCCGCTCCTTCGACGCGTCGTTCTCGGACCCGTCGTTCTCGGTCCCGGCGTTCTCCAAGCCGCTGTTCGCGGACCCGGTGTTCACAGACCCGGCGTTCTTCGGGGCGCTGTTCTCCATGGCGATCACTGTGCGTGAAACCTTGAGTCAATACGACGACCACACCCGTCCGACCCCGGCTGCCCTACATGGGGTTCACACCGATGGCCCCGGGTGTCACGCTGTGATCATGAGCCGTATCGAAGCCGCACCCGACCAGGCCCGGGGTGACCTCACCGAGCGGCTGCTCGTGGGCCTGCCCGCCGAGGCCGTCCTCACCGACCCCGACATCACGGCCTCCTACGCCAACGACATGGCCAGCTTCTGCCCGGCCGGCGCCCCCGCCGTGGTCGTGCTGCCGCGCACCGTCGAAGAGGTCCAGCACGTCATGCGCACCGCCACCGAGCTGCGCGTCCCGGTCGTCCCGCAGGGCGCCCGCACGGGCCTGTCGGGCGGCGCCAACGCCTCCGACGGCTGCATCGTGCTGTCCCTGACCAGGATGGACCGCATCCTGGAGATCAACCCGGTCGACCGCATCGCCGTCGTCGAGCCCGGCGTCATCAACGCCACGCTCTCCCGCGCGGTGGGCGAACACGGCCTGTACTACCCGCCGGACCCCTCCAGCTGGGAGATGTGCACCATCGGCGGCAACATCGGCACGGCCTCCGGCGGCCTGTGCTGTGTGAAGTACGGGGTGACGGCGGAGTACGTCCTGGGGCTGGAGGTGGTGTTGGCCGACGGCCGCCTGATGACCACCGGCCGCCGCACGGCCAAGGGCGTCGCCGGATACGACATGACCCGTCTGTTCGTCGGCTCCGAGGGCTCGCTCGGCATCGTCGTACGGGCCGTCCTGGCGCTGAAGCCGCAGCCGCCGCAGCAGCTGGTGCTGGCCGCCGAGTTCGCGACCGCGGCGGCCGCCTGTGACGCGGTGTGCCGGATCATGGAGGGCGGGCACGTCCCGTCGCTGCTGGAACTGATGGACCGTACGACGGTCAAGGCGGTCAACGACATCGCGAACATGGGACTGCCGGAGACGACCGAGGCCCTCCTCCTGGCCGCCTTCGACACCCCGGACCCCGCCACCGACCTCGCGGCCGTCGGCGCGCTGTGCGAGGCGGCCGGCGCCACCCAGGTGGTCCCGGCGGACGACGCGGCCGAGTCCGAACTGCTGCTCCAGGCAAGGCGGTTGTCCCTCACCGCGCTCGAAGCCGTGCGGGGCGTGACGATGATCGACGACGTGTGCGTGCCCCGGTCGCGGCTCGCCGACCTGATCGAGGGCGTCGAGCGGATCGCCGAGAAGCACCAGCTCACCATCGGCGTGGTCGCCCACGCCGGCGACGGCAACACGCACCCCACCGTCTGCTTCGACGCGACCGACGCCGACGAGTCCCGGCGCGCCCGCGAGTCCTTCGACGAGATCATGGCGCTCGGCCTGGAACTCGGCGGCACGATCACCGGCGAGCACGGCGTGGGCGTCCTGAAGAAGGAGTGGCTGGCGCGGGAGATCGGCCCGGTCGGGATCGAGTTGCAGCGCGGCATCAAGCAGGTCTTCGACCCGCTGGGCATCCTGAACCCGGGCAAGCTGTTCTGACCGGCGGGGCTCACTGGGCGAGCAGCTGGTCGAGCGCGTCGTCGATCCCCAGCTGGTCGCCCTCGGCCCCCGGCGGCACCAGCCGCAACGTCCGCTCCAGCCAGGCCGACACCGGTGCCGCCGGCGCCTCCAGCAGCGCGTCCCCGTCGGGCGAGCTCAGCCCCATGAGCACCAGGCTGCGCCCGTCCACCTTCGTCGGCCACACGCGTACGTCCCCGTGCCCACTCGGCCGGAACACCCCCTCCACGAGCAGATCGCGGGAGAAGGTCCAGTGGACCGGGTGGTCGGAGTTGATGTGAAAGGCGACGTGCACGGCGTACGGATCGTCACTGTGATAGCTCAGCCGCGCCGGCACGGGAATGCTCCGCTCGGGCGACAGAACGAGCCGCAGCTCCAGCTCGCGTTCCACGACGGTGTGATGCATGGCGTCCGTGTCCTCTCTCGTGACTCGTTCGAGCCCTGGGAGTGGGCCCGTACGAGTGGAGAGGGAGCAGGGCCACGGATCATTACGCGAGTTCCCGGAACTTTTTCCCCACCTGCCCCCCAGCCCTGGCCCAGCCCCGGCCCAGGCCCTGCTCCGAGCCGTCCGGCGGCCGGGTTCCGCTCGTGTGAAGTACGTGTACGAGGTTGCCCGGAAAGGAGTGGGTCCTACGGGACGGGCAGTGCTTGTTGCGTCGGTCTGATAGATGTGGAGGCCCCAATTTGACCCACGAGCAGATACCGGACGACGGACATGAGCGCCCCAACCCCGGCCCCCGGTGACGACAGGCCCCGCGAAGGGTATTACCCGGACCCGTCCATTCCTGGATATGTCCGGTACTGGAACGGTGCCTCCTGGGTGCCGGGCACCAGCCGTCCGGCGCCGACGGACGGCGAACCGCTCGCCCCGCCGCCGGGCGCCAACCCGGACGGGCCCGCCGCTGCCCCGGCCGCCTCGGTCGAGGAGACCGGCCCGCACTTCTTCGACGAGGACCCGGCGCGGGAACCCGCTTCGGGCCAGGCCCAGCACGGCAGCCGCCCGGAGCCGGCGTCCGCGTGGGGCGCCGACCCCGCCCACCAGGCCGGCTTCGGCGGCGACCAGGACCACCGCGTGTCCTGGGGCGCCCAGCAGGAGACGGAACCGCGGGACCCGCGCGCGGCGGCCCAGCCGGACGGGCCGGCCGCCGGCACCGACCAAACGGCCACCGTCCCGCCCGCCGAGCCGGACGCGGACTCCGGGGGCGTCGCCTCCGGGGACACGTTCATGATCCGTCGGCCCGTACCGGGCGCGGCGCAGTCCTCCGGCGCCGGCATCCCCAGCCCCGGGGGCCCCGCCCCCGCCGACGGCACCATGGCCATCCGCGCGGTGTCCCCGCGCACGGGGGCGCAGGGCGGAAGCACGGGCGCGTCCGCCGGATCGGGCGCCGCACGTACGGACTCCGCGGCCGGCGCCCCGCAGGGCCCGGGCTTCGGCGCCGGGAAGGCGGCCGCCGAACGGGCCGCCGTGGCCCAGGGACAGGCGCAGACGGCCGCCGGAGCCGCGGCCGCAGCCCAGGCGGCCGGCACCTCTCCCGCGGCCCTCTCCGGCCCGCAGCAGGCCCAGCAGGCGGCCGCCCCGAGCATCCCCCAGCAGTCGGGCGGCCCGCAGCCCGCGGCAGCCGCCTCCGGCGCGCCCATGACGTCGGGTGTCGGCGGCGGCCAGTCCTCCTGGGCACAGCAGGTCCACCGGCTCGCGGGCCCCGGCGACGACCAGCCGGTCGCCCCGTGGAAGCCCCCGACCCTGGACCCGTTCCAGGCGGCCGCGATGCGTCAGGCCGCGGCCCGCCCCGCGGGTCTGGGCAAGCGGCTGGCCGCACGGCTGCTGGACACCGTCGTCCTGGCCGCCGTCACCGCGGTGGCCGCCGTACCGCTCGGCACCAAGGCGCTCGACCACGTCAACGGCAAGATCGACTCGGCCAAGCTGTCCGGTGAGACGGTCACCGTGTGGCTGCTCGACGGCACCACGTCGGTCTACCTCGGCATCATCCTGGCCGTCCTGCTCCTGTTCGGCGTGGCCTACGAGGTCCTGCCCACCGTCAAGTGGGGCCGCACGCTGGGCAAGAAGGTGCTCGGCCTGGAGGTGCGGGACATCGAGGCCCACGAACCGCCGGAGTTCGGCGCGGCCCTGAAGCGCTGGCTCGTCTACAGCATCCCCGGCCTGCTCGTCGTAGGCGTCGTCGGCGTGCTGTGGTGCGTGTTCGACCGGCCCTGGCACCAGTGCTGGCACGACAAGGCGGCGCGTACGTTCGTCGCGGGCTGACCGCGTACCGCGAACGGCCCGGAAGATTCCGTACCCCGGACGGCCCCGTGCCGGATGCGAAGCCGGACGGTTCGCGGTCGACTCGGGCCATGAGCAGCGAACCGCCTCCCGGCTCCGGTCAGCAACCCCCGGAAGACGATCCGTTCAGGAAGCAGCCCCCGCCGTCCGAGGGCTCGGGTTCGCCGTACGGTGACCAGCCACCGTACGGCGGCCAACCCCCGCCCTATGGTGGCGGTCCCTACGGCGGCGGGCCCTACGGCGGTGACCCGTACGGCGGCGGAGGCGGGCCCGCCGACCCCCTCGCCGGTATGCCGCCGCTCGCCGACAGCGGCAAGCGCACGCTGGCCCGCATCATCGACATGATCCTGGTGGGCGTCGTCGTCTGGCTGCTCACCTGGGGATTCGGCGTCACCGAGTACGACGTGGACACCGATCAGGTGGAGTACGGCAAGTCCTTCGTACAGTCGCTGGTCGCCGCCGTGCTGTTCATCGGCTACGACACCGTCATGACCGCCAGGACCGGGCAGACGCTCGGCAAGAAGCTGCTCAACATGCGCACGGCCAACCTCGACAACGGCGCCACTCCGTCCGTGCAGGCCTCGCTGATCCGGGCGGCGGTGCTGTGGATCCCGTTCGCGTTCTGCTGCGCCTGCATCTGGACCGTGATCTGCGGCGGCTGGAGCTTCTTCGACAAGCCCTACAAACAGGGCCTGCACGACAAGGCGGCGAAGACGGTTGTCGTCAGCACCGGCAACTGAGCGTCAGGACTGCGTCAGTACGGGTTCCTCCGCCTGTTCGCGTTCGGTGGGAGCGGGCTTGCGGACCGCCACCACGCGGGGCTTCCTCGGCATGGGCACCGTCATGGCGACCAGCAGCCCGAGCAGAAGCGCCGCGACGGCGATGACCGCGATCCCCACACCCGAACTCGTCTGTGACAGCAGCAGCATGGCGAGCGTCGAGAAGATCACGGTGCACGAGCCGTAAGCGAGCTGTGCGGCAGTCGGACGAGGCATGATCATCGTGTCCTCGGAATCAGGGGTGCACGGGGGTCTCGGCCTGGCTTTCCGCCGACGTCCGGGCGTTCCGCCATCCGACTCTAACCGCGTGCATGCCCGAGAGGAACAAACCGTAAGCGTGACCTAACCAACAGTGCCGGTGCACGGGGGGCGCACGGAGTCATCTCGTCCAACAGGTGGACAGCGCAACGCGCCCGTCACCGAAAGGTAGTTGTCCGCTAAATGAACATCAGCTCCGCATAGTGCAATTGACCTGTCCAAGTCAAGGTCTGTTTTTTCTGCTTAACCTCTAGTCAAATGTCGTCACTTGACTACACGCGTTGATCAGGTGCCCGCGGAACCTCCAGGACCAGGAACCCTTCCTTCCGCGCGCCCGGACGCGGGGGAGGAAGCAAGTGACCAGTAGACCCTGGACGTTCAGAACGGCGGCAACCGCCGTCGCGCTCACGACGGCAGCGGCGACGTTCTCGACCTTCGCGGTGGCTCAGGCCGACGAAGGCGCGCCGGCGTCCGTGGAGCGGCACGACCCGGCGGAGCACACTCACGCCGACCACAACCTCGACGGCCCCATGAGCAGGACGCAGGCGGCCCAGCGCGAGGAGGCCCTGAACCAGGTCATATCCGGCCGGAGCAAGGTCAAGAAGCGCGACGGCTCGCAGGTCGTCGAGCTCAAGAGCAAGAAGGGCGACAGCAAGTACGTCGAGCTGGGCCGCGAGAAGACCGACAAGATCTTCACGATCCTGGTCGAGTTCGGCGACCAGATCAGCGAGTTCGGCGGCACGCCCGGCCCGGCCCACAACCAGATAGCCGAGCCCGACCGCGAGAAGGACAACTCGACGGCCTGGCAGGCGGACTACAACCAGAAGCACTACCAGGACCTCTACTTCGGCACCGGCAAGAAGACCGAGTCGCTGAAGAAGTACTACGAGAGGCAGTCCTCGGGCCGCTACTCGGTCGAGGGCGAGGTCACCGACTGGGTGAAGGTCCCCTACAACGAAGCCCGCTACGGCAACAACGCCTGCGGCGAGACCAACTGCGCCAGCGTGTGGAACGTCGTCAGCGACGGTCTGAACGCGTGGGTCGCCCAGCAGAAGGCAGCTGGGAAGACCGACGCCGAGATCAAGACGGCCGTCACGCAGTTCGACCAGTGGGACCGCTACGACTTCGACGGCGACGGCGACTTCAACGAGGCCGACGGCTACATCGACCACTTCCAGATCGTGCACGCCGGTGAGGACGAGTCCGCGGGCGGCGGCGCCCAGGGCACCGACGCGATCTGGGCCCACCGCTGGTACGCGTTCGGCACCGACGCCGGTGCCACCGGCCCCGCGAACAACAAGCTGGGCGGCGCGCAGATCGGCTCCACCGGCATCTGGGTCGGCGACTACACCGTCCAGCCGGAGAACGGCGGCCTCGGCGTCTTCGCCCACGAGTACGGTCACGACCTCGGTCTGCCGGACCACTACGACACCGCCGGCGGCGAGAACTCCACCGGGTTCTGGACGCTGATGTCCTCCGGTTCCTGGCTGGGCACCGGCAAGAAGGAGATCGGTGACCTGCCCGGCGACATGACCGCCTGGGACAAGCTCCAGCTGGGCTGGCTCAACTACGACACGGCCAAGGCCGCGACGACGTCCGAGCACAAGCTGGGCCTGGCCGAGTACAACACCCGGCACCGTCAGGCCCTCGTGGTCGGGCTGCCGAAGAAGGCCGTCACCACCGAGATCGTGACTCCCGCACAGGGCGCGACCCAGTGGTGGAGCGGCAGCGGCAACAACCTGAAGAACACGCTGAGCCGCGGCGTCGACCTCACCGGCAAGACCTCCGCGAGCCTCACCCTCGACGGCTGGTGGGACATCGAGAAGGGCTACGACTACCTCTACACCGAGGTGTCGACCGACGGCGGCGCCAACTGGACTGCGATCGACGGCACCGCGAACGGCAACCCGATCAGCCGTGACGGCAGCGACAAGCCCGCGCTCGACGGCACGGTGGACGCGCACCAGAAGCTCGTCTACCCGCTGGACGCCTACGCCGGCAAGAAGATCGACCTCCGCTTCCGCTACGCGACCGACGGCGGACTGGCGATGAAGGGCTTCACGGCCGACCGCATCACGGTCACCGCCGACGGCTCCGCGGTCTTCTCGGACGACGTGGAGAGCGTGGACAACGCCTGGACGGCGACCGGCTTCACGCGCATGGGCGCTTCGTTCACCAAGGACTACGAGCAGTACTACATCGCCGAGAACCGTCAGTACGTGTCGTACGACAAGACCCTGAAGACGGGCCCGTACAACTTCGGCTTCTCGTCGACCAGTCCGGACTGGGTGGAGCACTACGCGTACCAGAACGGCCTGTTGATCTGGAAGTGGGACACCTCCCAGGCTGACAACAACACCAGCCAGCACCAGGGTGTCGGTCTGATCCTCCCGGTCGACTCCCACCCGACGCCGCTGAAGTGGTCCGACGGCACGCTGATGCGCAACCGCATCCAGTCCTACGACTCGCCGTTCAGCACGTACCGCACGGACGGCATGACGCTGCACAACGCGGACGTCGCGACCCGGATCCCGTCGCGTGCCGGGGTGCCGGTCTTCAACGACCACACCAGCACGTACTACAGCGCCGAGAACCCGACCGCGGGCGTCAAGATCACTGACACCAACACCAAGATCAAGATCATCAAGGAGCCGCGCAATGGCTCGACGATCACGGTCGAGGTTGGCCCCGCAGTGAAGTAAACGGCATATTCGCAGGTCAGAGCATGATCGGCGGCAACCCTCTTGGCGGGTTGCCGCCGATCGTGTTTAGGTGCACCCTGTGTTTCCGTTATTGACACCGACTGGCACGGGGGTGTGACCAGCATGGCCGCAGGAGGTTTCTGCAAGCTGCCGACCGGCAGCGTGGTGGTGGCCCTGAACCTGCCCAGACCCACCGCCGACGGCACGGGCAGCGTCCGTGTCCTCGTCCACGCCCAGAACCGCGCCCGAGCCCTGACCAGGCTCCGCAACCTCGGCATGCGCGCGGTCTACCTGCGCGGCAACGCCGCCCCGCCGTCACCCGACGAGATCACGGCCGTCCTGCACCACCCCGACGGCCTGATATGGCGAACGGCACCTGACAACGGTGTCGTACCCGGCCCGGAACTGATGCAGGAGCTGTGGCACCCGATCAGGGCACTGCTGAGACGCCCCGCTGCGACGCCCTAAGGGGGCGCGGGGCTGTGCCACTGCCGTAAGAGGCGCGGGGCTGCGTCACGTCCGGCGCCTGCAACACCCAAGGGGCGCGGGGAACTGCGCGACCAGCCACGATGGTGCCGCACCCGCCAGACGACCAAGCGCGGCACCCCGTCGAGCGCTACGCGACCACAGGTTTCCCGGACAGCTCCACGCCCGCCTCCCGCATGTCCTCCAGCGCCCGCTCCGTGGTCTCGGCGGCCACCCCGGCGGTCAGATCCAGCAGCACCTGCGTACGGAACCCTTCCCGCACCGCATCCACGGCAGTGGCCCGCACACAGTGGTCCGTGGCGATCCCCACCACGTCCACCTCCGACACGTCCCGCGCCCGCAGCCAGTCCGCCAGCCGCACCCCGTTCTCGTCGGCTCCCTCGAACCCGCTGTACGCCGCCGCGTACGCCCCCTTGTCGAACACGGCGTCGATCGCACCGGACGCGACCGCGGGGGCGAAGTTCGGGTGGAAGCCGACACCCTCGGTACCGGCGACACAGTGCGCCGGCCAGGAGTGGGCGAAGTCGGGGTTGGTGGAGAAGTGACCGCCGGGGGCGATGTGGTGGTCGCGGGTGGCGACGACGTGCTGGTAGCCGGACCCGGCCGCCTGCCCGATCAGCTCGGTGACGGCGGCGGCCACATCGGCACCGCCGGCCACCGCGAGGCTGCCCCCCTCGCAGAAGTCGTTCTGCACATCTACGACGATCAAGGCGCGGCGCATGGTCGGTGTCCTTCGGTTATGGACGCTGAGGTCGGGACGGTGGAAAAGCGTGCTGGCCCGGCCGTGAACTTCCGAGCCTAGAGACTTCGGGTGCGCTGCGGGAGGGGGCATGGCGCGCGCACGCCGGGCGCGCTCGCTTCACGCCCCCGTCCGGCTACCCGAGCGCCCGTTGACATACTCGGTCGGGATGACAGGTTCCCCGCGCGAGAGCTGTGTGGCGGACAGCGGCAGATTGCCGCGAGCGGCCGTGTGCCGGTCCCGTACGACGTCCAGCGGTTCACGGGCCACCACGTCACCGCCCTTGATCAGCTGCACGAGCAGCTGCCGGTCGGCGAGTCCGTCCGGAACCGGCCCGGTGCCGACGACCTCGGCCTCCGCGACGCCGTACTCGTCGAGGCGCCGCGCGGCCCACTTGCGGCCGCCGATGGACGTCTTCCCGCCGCTCGACTTCTTCGCCACCGGCACCAGCGGCGCCGTGGCGTCGCCGGAATCGGCGCGGGCGACCAGCTTGTAGACCATCGAGCAGGTCGGATGCCCCGACCCGGTCACCAGCTGGGTGCCGACGCCGTACGCGTCCACCGGGGCCGCCGCCAGCGATGCGATGGCGTACTCGTCCAGGTCGGAGGTCACGATGATCTTCGTGCCGGTGGCGCCCAGCTCGTCCAGCTGCTGCCGGACCCGGTGCGCGACCAGCAGCAGGTCGCCCGAGTCGATCCGCACGGCGCCCAGCTCGGGCCCGGCGATCTCCACGGCGGTACGGACCGCCTCGGCGACGTCGTAGGTGTCCACCAGCAGCGTGGTGCCGCGGCCCATGGAGTCCACCTGGGCCCGGAAGGCATCCCGCTCGCGGTCGTGCAGCAGGGTGAAGGCGTGGGCGCTGGTGCCGACGGTGGGGATGTCGTACCGGAAGCCGGCGGCGAGGTCGGAGGTCGAGGTGAAGCCGCCGAGGTAGGCGGCCCTGGACGCCGCCACCGCGGCCAGCTCGTGGGTGCGGCGGGCGCCCATCTCGATGAGCGGGCGCTCCCCGGCGGCCGACGCCATCCGGGAGGCGGCCGCGGCGATGGCGGAGTCGTGGTTGAGGATGGAGAGGATCACCGTCTCCAGCAGCACGCACTCGGCGAAGGTGCCCTCGACCCGCATGATCGGCGAGCCCGGGAAGTAGACCTCGCCCTCGGGGTAGCCCCAGACGTCGCCGGAGAAGCGGTAGTCCGCGAGCCACCGCAGGGTCTGCTCGTCGAGGATGTTCCGTTCGCGCAGGAAGCCGAGGACGCCGGCGTCGAAGCGGAAGTTCTCGACGGCGTCCAGGACCCGGCCGGTGCCGGCCACGACGCCGTAGCGCCGCCCCTCGGGCAGCCGTCGGGTGAAGACCTCGAAGACGCTGCGCCGCTCGGCCGTGCCGGCCTTCAGGGCGGCCTGAAGCATCGTGAGCTCGTACTGATCCGTGAAGAGCGCCGTCGAGGGAACGTCCACCGGCAGCCCAAGGTCCGCTGTGTTCATGACGACAGATGGTACCCCCATTTCGTCACTCTGACGATTTGTGGGTTCGAGCTCACGGTCGAGGTCACAACAGGCGCCCTTGCGCAGCCCGTTTGTGCGACCACCCCCCTCGGGTGGCAGCATGGGCTCTGTGACGTCACCCGCACCCCTGGAGATCGAACGCACCGAGTCGGCGGAGGAGGTCTTCGCCGTCCCCGAGCCGGACGTCCCCTGGGTCACGATCGTCCACAACGACCCGGTCAACCTCATGAGCTATGTGACCTACGTCTTCCAGTCCTACTTCGGCTACACCAAGGACAAGGCGACCAAGCTCATGCTCGACGTCCACCACAAGGGCCGGGCGGTCGTCTCCAGCGGTACCCGCGAGGAGATGGAGCGCGACGTGCAGGCCATGCACGGCTACGGTCTGTGGGCCACCCTTCAGCACGACCGCAAGTGACCCGTACGCCCGCGCAGGACCGGAAGTAGCGAATCGTCCCTATGCCAGGAACCTTCGAACCGCTCCCCGGCGGCGGCGCGGCCGTCGCCCTCGACGACGTCGAGATCTCCATCATCCGGTCGCTGGCCGTCCAGCTCCTGGAACTCATCGGCCCCGGCCCCGCGGGGGACGCCCCCGACGACCCGCTCGCCGAGCTGTTCGCCGAGGGCCCGAGCGAGCCGCCCGCCGACCCGGTCCTCAGGCGCCTGTTCCCGGACGCGTACAGCGACCCGGAGGGCGCACCGCAGGCCAAGGAGGCCGAGGAGCAGCGGGCGTACTCCGCGGAGTTCCGCCGCTACACCGAGAACGACCTGCGGGCCGGCAAGCGCGACAACGCGCTCGCGGTGGTCCGCTCCCTGGACGAGCTCAGCTCCGCCTCCGCCGGCGAGGGCGGCGCGGTGCTCAAGCTCTCCCCGGAGGAGTCCCAGCGGTGGCTCGGCGCCCTCAACGACCTGCGCCTCGCCATCGGCTCCCGGCTGGACATCACCGACGAGGACGACACCGACCTGCTCTACCGGCTGCCGGACGAGGACCCGCGCAAGCCGATGGTGATGGCGTATCTGTGGCTGGGCGGACTCCAGGAGACGCTGGTCGCGACGCTGATGCCGTAGGCCCGGTCCGGAAATCCGGAGCGTCGCGACTTTTTTGTAGCGATATGTGACCGTTCTGTGTTCGCTCAGAGGACACTCAAATCCGGATAACGATCGCGTCACCGCCGCCACCCGCTATGGGGGGCGGCGGTTTTGTTTGTCCGGTTCTTCCTGTGGGATGCGCCACATGTCCTGTAGCCGATCACTGTTACGGCCGTGATAAATCTTCACGACGCCCGCCGAGCACCACCCGAATGTTCGGCCGGGTGCGCCACATGGCCGACGGATCGTCGGCCGGGCACAGCTCCAGCAATCCGGGGGGATCGAGACCCGATCCGAGGCCGACGAAGGGCCCGGGTCGGCATGGAGAAAGGCGCACAACACATGACCTCTGCGAAGGTCACGGACGCGAAGGCCACGGGTGCCCCGGAAGAGGGGTACGAGCGCGGCCTCGGCAGCCGTCAGGTCCAGATGATCGCGATCGGCGGCGCCATCGGCGTCGGACTCTTCATGGGTGCCGGAGCGAACATCGCGAAGGCCGGCCCCAGCATCATCCTCATGTACGCCCTCGCGGGCGTCGTCATCTTCTTCATCATGCGGGCCCTGGGCGAACTGCTCCTGTACCGGCCCGTCTCCGGCTCCTTCGCCGAGTACGCCCGCGAGTTCCTCGGCCCGTTCTTCGGCTTCGTCACCGGCTGGACGTACTGGCTCATGTGGGTGGTCACCGGCATGGCCGAGCTCACGGCCGCCGCGATCTACATCCACTTCTGGTTCCCCGAGATCCCGCAGTGGGTCAGCGCCCTGGTGTTCCTGGTGGTGCTGTTCGGCGTCAACCTGATCTCCGTCAAGATCTTCGGCGAGGTCGAGTTCTGGTTCTCGATGATCAAGGTCACGGCCATCATCGGCATGATCGTCATCGGCCTCGGCGTGCTCACCCTCGGCTTCTCCGACGCCGGTGACACCGCCACCGTCTCCAACCTCTGGTCGCACGACGGCTTCTTCCCGAACGGCATCGGCTCCAGCCTGATGACGCTCCAGGGCGTCATGTTCGCCTACCTCGCCGTCGAGCTCGTCGGCGTCACCGCGGGCGAGTCCGAGAACCCCGAGAAGACCCTGCCCAAGGCCATCAACACGCTGCCCTGGCGCATCATCGTCTTCTACGTCGGCGCGCTGCTGGTGATCCTCTCCGTCGTCAAGTGGACCGAGTTCTCCGCCGGTGAGAGCCCCTTCGTGCACGCCTTCGGCAAGATCGGCATCCCGCTGGCCGCCGGCATCGTGAACTTCGTGGTGCTCACCGCAGCCCTGTCGTCCTGCAACTCGGGCATGTACTCGACCGGCCGCATGCTGCGCGACCTCGCCGCCAACAGCGAGGCGCCGAGCGCGTTCGGCAAGCTCAACGCCCGCAAGACGCCTGCCGTCGGTATCACGGTCTCGGTGGCGCTCATGGGTATCGGTGTGGTGCTGAACTACGTCGTGCCGGAGAAGGCGTTCCTCTACGTCACCTCTGTCGCCACGGCTGCCGGTATCTGGACCTGGATGATGATCCTCGTCAGCCACATCCGCTACCGCGCCGCCGTCGACGCGGGTCGGCTGCGGGCCTCGTCCTTCCCTGCCCCCGGTGGTGCGCTCTTCAGCTGGGTCGCGCTGCTCTTCCTCATCGGCGTGACCTGCATGATCGCGTACGACAAGGATGCGCGGGTCTGTCTGTATGTCGCGGCCGGGTGGGCTGTCGCCCTGGGTGTCGGCTGGGCGGTGCTCAAGAGCCGGAACCCGCAGATTGCCGCTCGCGGCGGCGAGGAGCCGGAGCTTGAGAAGGTCGGCTGAACGTTCGCTGAGCAGGCCGTGAGGTGAGTGCCGCGGAAGGTCGTTGGTCGTCTGCGGCTTCGTCGTGGCTGGTCGCGCCCCGCGGCGGAGCCGCAAATCGACACAGCCCCGCGCCCCTTCAGGGCGTTGCCGAGCAGCCTTTCCTAGGACGTCCCGCCTCTGGGAGCACTCGTGGCGCTCCCGGTGGCTGCCGCTCAGGCGTCCGGTATATGGGCCGTCTCGTACCACTCTTCGGTACGGGGCGGCCCGTTGCTTATCCTGACGAGCATGCTGACCATCACCCAGGCCCTCGTCGACCAGATCGTCGCCCATGCGCGCAAGGACCACCCCGACGAGGCGTGCGGCGTCGTCGCGGGCCCGGCCGGCTCGGACCGTCCCGAGCGCTTCATCCCGATGCTGAACGCCGCGATGTCGCCCACGTTCTACGAGTTCGACTCCGGCGACCTGCTCAAGCTCTACCGCGAGATGGACGACCGCGACGAGGAGCCCGTGGTCATCTACCACTCCCACACGGCCACCGAGGCCCACCCCTCGCGCACCGACATCTCCTACGCCAACGAGCCCGGCGCGCACTACGTCCTCGTCTCCACGGCCGACACCGACGGCCTCGGCGAGTTCCAGTTCCGCTCCTTCCGGATCGTCGACGGCGAGGTGACGGAGGAGGAGGTCAAGATCGTCGAGGCGTACTGAGCCCCCGACGGCCGACCTGAACAGCGCGGTCTCACTCTCCGGCCCTCATCCGTCCGCGATGTGGGATCACATTCCAAAAGCCGGACCGGGAATCGATACGATGACCCCATGGTTTTCCACGACGTGAGCGAAAAGACGCCGGGCATGCTGCTCGTGGCGCGGCTGCACGTCGACCTGTGCAGGCTCGCCAGCGCCATCTGTTGACGCGACACCCTGCCGCCGTACGGCCGTGAGCCGCGGCGCTGCACCACGCACCACCTCTGCTGCACTTGCGCTGCCGCGCGCCCCCGACTGACTACTCCCGACAGGAGCCCTGAGCCATGGCCATCGAGGTCCGCATCCCCACCATCCTCCGCACCTACACCGACGGTCAGAAGGCGGTGGAGGGCAACGGGGACACCCTCGCCGAGCTGTTCACCGACCTCGAGACCCGGCACGCGGGCATCCGGGCCCGCATCGTGGAGGGCGAGCAGCTGCGCCGCTTCGTCAACGTCTACCTGAACGACGAGGACGTCCGCTTCCTCGACGGCATCAACACCAAGCTCGCCGACGGCGACAACGTCACGATCCTGCCGGCCGTGGCCGGCGGCATGGCCTGATCCGGATGCGTTACGACTCCCCGCTGGCCGCGGTGGGCAACACCCCTCTGGTGCGCCTGCCGCGGCTCTCGCCGTCCGCCGACGTCCGCATCTGGGCCAAGCTGGAGGACCGCAACCCCACCGGCTCGGTCAAGGACCGCCCTGCCCTGCACATGATCGAGCAGGCGGAGAAGGACGGCCGTCTGACGCCGGGCTGCACCATCCTGGAGCCCACCTCCGGCAACACCGGCATCTCCCTGGCGATGGCGGCGAAGCTCAAGGGCTACCGGATCGTGTGCGTGATGCCCGAGAACACCTCGCAGGAGCGCCGGGACCTGCTCGCCATGTGGGGCGCGGAGATCATCTCCAGCCCGGCCGCGGGCGGCTCCAACACCGCCGTACGGGTCGCCAAGGAGCTCTCGGCCGAGCACCCCGACTGGGTGATGCTCTACCAGTACGGCAACCCGGACAACGCCGGCGCCCACTACGCCACCACCGGCCCGGAGATCCTCGCCGACCTCCCCTCGGTCACCCACTTCGTCGCCGGCCTCGGCACCACCGGCACCCTGATGGGCGTCGGCCGCTACCTGCGAGAGCACAAGCCGGACGTCAAGATCGTCGCCGCCGAACCGCGCTACGACGACCTGGTCTACGGCCTGCGCAACCTCGACGAGGGCTTCGTACCCGAGCTGTACGACGCCTCCGTCCTGACCACCCGCTTCTCGGTCGGCTCGGCCGACGCGGTCACCCGCACCCGCGAACTCCTCCAGCAGGAGGGCATCTTCGCGGGCATCTCCACCGGGGCCGCGCTGCACGCGGCGATCGGTGTCGGAAAGAAGGCGCTGAAGGCGGGGGAGTCCGCCGACATCGTGTTCGTCGTGGCCGACGGCGGCTGGAAGTACCTCTCGACCGGCGTCTACACGGCCGCCACGACGGAGGCGGCCATCGAGACCCTCCAGGGTCAGCTCTGGGCGTGAGAAGCGCCCCGTAAAGGGGCGCGGGGCTGTGTCGAACGCGGCTCCGCAGGCATGGGCACGACCAGCCGCGACGGGCCGGCGGACGAAGTCCTGCCCGCGGCGGAGCGCCTAGGCGAGGTGACGGACCTGGTCCCACACGACCGGGTCCATCACCCCGACCCGCCGCCGGAAGTCCGACACCGGCACGTCCCGCAGCTCGCCCGTCTCCAGGAAACTGGCCCGTCCCCGGGTGTCCCCGACGGACCCCGGCGGCAACGGGATCACACCGCAGCGCTCATCCCGGTACTTACTGGTGATCTTGGCGACGGTGACTCGCTGCCCCCGCACCGCCAGCACCAGACACGGCCGGTCCTTGGCGCCCGGCCCGTCCTCGTAGGGCACGTTCGCCCACCAGATCTCGGCAGGCTCCGGACGCGTGCGACCACGCCCGTCCGGACGAGCCGGCGTACGCCGGTCCGACCGCCCCCGCGGACGCGTCCGCCGCCCCTGGGGACGCCGTCCGCGTCCCCGCCCGTCCACGAGCGCGGCGACGAGTGCGAGCAGCACCACCGCCGCGAGCGCCAGCCACCAGGACGTGTCCATGAAGACGACGGTACCGCCCTACGGGATCAGCGAGTTGTACAGCTCGGCCACCTGGCTGTCGAACGGTGGCGCTCCGAGAGCCTGCGCGGCCGGAATCACCGACTCCTCCAGGAAGCGCCGGAACTGTTCCTCCGACTCCCACACGTCGATGACCTGCCACCCGCCTCCCTCGGCAGGCGCCCCGAAGTGCGCGATCAGCCCGTCCGGTGGATTCGCGCGATCCGGGATCGCTCGGTCGAAAGCGGCCTGGTAGAGCTCCTGGGTCCACTCAGCACCCTGGTTGACAACCAAAACAGTCATGTCCGGATCCCTCGGTCCACTTCGGCAACATGTCTTTCCGACGCTACGTCCGCATATACGGGACAGCGACCGGAGATGACCGTCTCTGCGCCGCCCGAGGACCGCGCTCGAACAACTGGACAGCGTCGGCAGCCGAACCGGTGACACCACAGGTGAGTTCGCCCACAACAGCCCTTGGCGGAGGAGCGACCCAAGGTTTTGCGCCTTACGCTCGACAAACCGCACGACCCCCGACGCCCCATTCCCGATCTTCTGGATTCTCTGGATTTCCAGCCAGCGGAGGTTTCTGTTTCATGAAGCTCACCGTCGTCGGCTGCTCGGGGTCGTTCCCGTCCGCGGAATCGGCCTGTTCGAGCTACCTCGTCGAGGCCGACGGCTTCCGGCTGCTTCTCGACATGGGCAACGGTGCCCTGGGCGAGCTGCAGCGCCACTGCGGTCTCTACGACCTCGACGCGATCTTCCTCAGCCATCTGCACGCCGACCACTGCATCGACATGTGCGCGTACTTCGTCGCGCGCTACTACCGGCACGACGGCGGCCGCTGCGCCCCGATCCCGGTCTACGGACCCGAGGGCACCGAACACCGCCTGACCACCGCCTACGCCGACACCCCCACCGCCTCGTCCATGAGCGAGGTCTTCGACTTCCACACGGTCAAGCCGTCCACCTTCGAGATCGGCCCGTTCACGGTGCACACGGAACGGGTGGCCCACCCGGTGGAGGCGTACGGCATCCGGATCGAGCACGCCGGGAAGGTCCTGACCTACTCGGGTGACACGGGCATCAGCACGGCCCTGGACGAACTCGCCCGTGACGCCGACCTGTTCCTGTGCGAGGCGGCTTTCACGCACGGCAAGGAGAACATCCCCGACCTGCACCTCAACGGCCGCGAGGCAGGTCAGACCGCGGCCCGCGCGGATGCCCGCCGCCTGGTCCTCACCCACATCCCGCCGTGGACCGACCCCCAGGTCAACCTGGCCGACGCGCGTGAGGTGTACGACGGTCCGGTGGCGCTGGCGGCGCCCAGGCAGACGTACGAGATCTAGCCGGCCGGGAGCCGGCCGGTGGAGCACCAGCCCGTACGGGGTTCAGGCCCGTATGCGCGTGAAGGCCCCGGAACCTTCCCGGTTCCGGGGCCTTCGTCGTTCGCCGCTGGTCGTGGGCCGGGCGGCCTACTTCGCCTCCGCCTTCTGGAGCTCGGCGAGCTCCTCGTCGGACTCGCGGCCCGGCGTCGGCAGGTTGAACTTGGTGATCGCGAACCGGAAGATCACGTAGTAGAGCGCGGCGAAGCACAAGCCCACCAGGGCCAGGCCCCACGGGTTGGTCGCGATGCCCAGGTTCAGGCCGAAGTCGACCACGCCGGCCGAGAAGCCGAAGCCGTCCTTCATGCCCAGCGCCCAGGTGAGAGCCATCGAGACGCCGGTGAGGACCGCGTGGATGGCGTACAGGACCGGCGCGATGAACATGAACGTGAACTCGATGGGCTCGGTCACGCCGGTGACGAAGGACGTCAGCGCGAGGGAGAACATCATGCCGCCGACGACCTTGCGGCGCTCCGGGCGGGCGCAGTGGACGATCGCCAGACAGGCGGCCGGCAGCGCGAACATCATGATCGGGAAGAAGCCGGTCATGAACTGTCCGGCGCTCGGGTCACCGGCCAGGAAGCGGGCGATGTCACCGCTCTTGCCCTCGTACTCGCCCGCCTGGAACCACGGGAACGAGTTCAGCAGGTGGTGCATGCCGATCGGGATCAGGGCGCGGTTGGCCACACCGAATATGCCGGCGCCGACGGCGCCCGAACCGACCAGCCACTCACCGAGGTTGTGCAGGCCCGTGCCGAGGACCGGCCAGATGTAGCCGAAGACGATGCCGATGACCAGGCCCGCGAGGGCGGAGGCGATCGGGACCAGACGGCGACCGCCGAAGAAGCCCGCCCAGTCCGGGAGCTTGGTGCGGTACAGGCGCTGGTAGAGGAGGGCCACGACGATGCCCATCACCACACCGCCGAGGACCTTGGCGTCCACCGGTGCGTCGACCATCACGACCTTGCCGTCGACGGCCTTGGCCACCTGCGGCAGGTTCGGGTCGGTGAACGTGGCGAGCACGTTCTTGAAGACCAGGTAACCGACCACGGCCGCCAGCGCCGTCGAGCCGTCCGACTTCTTCGCGAAGCCGATCGCGATGCCGACGGCGAACAGCAGCGCCATGTTGTCGAGGATCGCGTTGCCGCCGGCCGCCATGAAGCCCGCGATCTTCGTGAGGAACGCGGGGTAGTCGGGGTCGCCGAGCATGTCCTCGTTGCCGAAGCGGACCAGAAGGGCGGCGGCGGGCAGGACCGCCACCGGCAGCATCAGGCTGCGGCCGATGCGCTGCATCACAGCCATCGCGGCGGCGCCCTTTTTCTTGTCGGCCGCCGGAGCGGCGCTGGCCGTGGTCACAACTTCCTCCAGGGGGTCCCCCCGGCCATAGGCTGGGGAAGAAGGCATGGCGCCGCCCGGGGACAGGAAGGAGACGGCGGCGTCTGGTCTACACCACTCAGTGGTGTAGACCTGTTGTAGCACGGTGGGGGCGATATAAGGAACCCGTGAAATCCGCAACCGGAGTGCTACGCGCAGTGCCTGAATTCCGTGGACCTCTGGTCAGCCCTTCGTGACGTCCTCGACCTCTTCCTCCGGCTCTCTGCCCGGAGTCTTGAGATCGAACTTCGTGATCGCGAACCGGAAGATCGCGTAATAGACGACGGCGAAGCAGAGGCCGATCGGGATGATCGCCCAGGGTTTCGTGGCCAGTTGCCAGTTGATGATGTAGTCGATCAGGCCGGCCGAGAAGCTGAACCCGTCGTGGACCCCCAGCCCCCAGGTCACGGCCATGGAGACGCCCGTCAGCAGGGCGTGCACCGCGTACAGCAGCGGGGCGATGAACATGAACGAGTACTCGATCGGCTCCGTGATGCCCGTGACGAACGACGTCAGGGCCACCGACGTCATCAGGCCGGCGATCTCCTTGCGGCGGTGCGGCTTGGCGCAGTGGGTGATGGCGAGGGCGGCGGCCGGCAGCGCGAACATCATGATCGGGAAGAAGCCCGAGGTGAACAGGCCGGCGTTCGGGTCGCCCTGGAGGAACATGTTGATGTCGCCGTGCACCACCTCGCCGTCGGGCGTGGTGTAGCTGCCGAACTGGAACCAGATGGGCACGTTCAGGAACTGGTGCAGCCCGATCACCAGCAGCGCGCGGTTCGCGACGCCGAACACACCCGCACCCCAGGCGCCCAGGTCCCGCATCCAGTCGCTGAAGTTCTCCAGCGCGTCACCGATCGGCGGCCAGACCCACAGACACAGCACCGCGAACACGATCGCCACGAACGCCATGATGATCGGCACGAGCCGCCGCCCGTTGAAGAAGCCGAGCCAGTCCACCAGCTTCGTCCGGTGGTAGCGCTGCCAGAAGAAGGCCGCCAGCAGACCGATGACGATGCCACCGAAGACGCCCGGGTTCTGGTACTCGTACGCGATCACCGTCCCGTCTGACGCGGCACAGCCGACGTTGGTGACCTCCTTCGTCCCGTCCGGGCAGTCCTCGGGGAACTCCAGCAGCACGCTGTAGTAGACGAGGAACCCCGTCACCGCCGCCAGTGCCGTCGAGCCGTCCGCCTTCTTCGCCATGCCGATGGCCACACCGACGCAGAACAGCAACGGCAGTCCGAGCGAGCTGTTGAGCAGTCCGCCGCCCGCGCCGTCCATCACCTTCGAGAGGTTGTCCCAGCCGAGGCCGTCCTCCCCGAACACATCCGGCTGGCCGAGGCGGTTCAGGATGCCCGCGGCCGGCAGTACGGCGATCGGGAGCTGGAGGCTGCGGCCCATCTTCTGCAGCCCCTGGAACGCGGCCTGCCACCGCTGCCGGGCGGGGGAGGTCTCGGTCTCGGCACTCATGGGTTGGCGACCGCCTGTCAGGTGGTGTAGACCAGTTACCGACGATTGGGTTGCTGTGACGTCATCCTTCGGTACGCACCACGCAACCGCTCGTACAGTTGGGCCAACAGTGCGTGAGGAGACCGAAATGGCCAGCAAGGCTGAGAAGATCGTCGCCGGGCTCGGCGGCATCGACAACATCGAGGAGATCGAGGGCTGCATCACCCGGCTCCGCACCGAGGTGAGCGACGCCTCGCTGGTCGACGAGACCGCCCTGAAGGCCGCAGGCGCCCACGGTGTCGTGAAGATGGGCACCGCCATCCAGGTCGTCATCGGCACCGACGCCGACCCGATCGCGGCGGAGATCGAAGACATGATGTGAAGCGCGGGCATCGTCCCGGGCTTCAGCCCCTGAGGGCCCCTTCCGACCATGGGAGGGGCCCTTCCCCGTGGGGGGCTAGGCTCAGCGCCATGGCAGCTACCTCCTCAGTCACCCGAATCGACGGCCGCACCCCCGGACAGCTCCGCCCGGTCACCATCGAACGCGCCTGGAGCAAGCACGCGGAGGGCTCCGTCCTCGTCTCCTTCGGCGACACGAAGGTCCTGTGCACCGCCTCCTTCACCGAGGGCGTCCCGCGCTGGCGCAAGGGCAGCGGCGAGGGCTGGGTCACCGCGGAGTACGCCATGCTGCCCCGCGCCACCAACACCCGCGGCGACCGCGAGTCCGTCCGGGGCAAGATCGGCGGCCGCACCCACGAGATCAGCCGCCTCATCGGCCGCTCCCTGCGCGCGGTCATCGACTACAAGGCGCTCGGCGAGAACACGATCGTCCTCGACTGCGACGTCCTCCAGGCCGACGGCGGCACGCGTACGGCGGCCATCACCGGCGCCTACGTCGCGCTCGCGGACGCCGTCTCCTGGGCCCAGGGCAAGAAGCTGATCAAGGCCGGCCGCAAGCCGCTCACCGGCACCGTCAGCGCCGTCTCGGTCGGCATCGTCGGCGGCGTCCCGCTCCTCGACCTCTGCTACGAGGAGGACGTGAAGGCCGACACCGACATGAACGTCGTCTGCACCGGCGACGGCCGTTTCGTCGAGGTCCAGGGCACCGCCGAGGCCGAGCCCTTCGCCCGCGAGGAGCTCAACGCCCTTCTGGACCTTGCCGTTTCCGGATGCGGGGAGCTGGCGGAACTCCAGGGCAAGGCTCTTGATACCGTCCTCGAAAAGTAAAGGACTCACCAAGAAGAGCCACAGATCCGGGCAACCGCGCCGCCCTTCCTGGCGTCACTAGAGGTACGGGCGTACGGCACACCGCTGTACGCCCGGCCAATGACCGACGGGGGCCCTGCGAGGCCTGGGAGCAGGGAGGGAACGTCAACCATGGCCACGAGCCGACGCCGCCGGAGCCGTATCGCCACAGCCGTCGCAGCCATAGCGGCGGTCGGACTGACGGCCGGGCTGACCACCGGCTGTGACGCCGTCAGCAAGGCGATGGACTGCGTCCAGACCGCCGACGCCATCGCCGACAGCGTCACCGAACTCCAGCAGGCCGTGGAGAGCGCCGCGAACGATCCGACGCAGCTCGAGGAGTCGTTGACCTCCATCGACAAGAACCTCGACAAGATCGGTGACAAGACGGACGACACCGACGTCAACAAGGCGGTGGACGATCTGCAGACGGCGGTCACCAATGTCCGGGACGCGGTGAAGAACGGTGACGAGACGCCGGACATCAGTCCGGTGACGGATGCGGCGGGGGAGCTCACCAAGGTCTGCACGCCGTAGCTGCGCTGGCTGGGCCGGGGCGTCTCGGGTGCCGGGTTCCGCGAGTGGGTGGGTCCGGGTTGAGTGTGGCTGGTCGCGCCCCGCGGCGGAGCCGCATATCGATACAGCCCCGTGCCCCTCTTCGCGCGCTCCGCGCCCGATTCGGGGCGACCTGAGCCGCCTGGCTACTGTGGCGCCATGACCCGTCTCATCCTCGCCACCCGTAACGCCGGAAAGATCACCGAACTCCGTGCGATCCTCGCCGACGCAGGTCTCGATCACGACCTCGTCGGGGCGGACGCCTATCCGGAGATTCCCGATGTCAAGGAAACCGGCGTCACCTTCGCCGAGAACGCGCTGCTCAAGGCGCACGCCCTGGCGCAGGCGACCGGGCTGCCGGCGGTGGCCGATGACTCGGGGCTGTGTGTCGACGTGCTCAACGGTGCCCCCGGTATCTTCTCGGCCCGCTGGGCGGGCCGGCACGGGGACGACCGGGCCAACCTGGAGCTGCTGCTCGCCCAGCTGGGCGACATCGACGACGCGCACCGGGGCGCCCACTTCGCGTGTGCGGCGGCGCTGGCTTTGCCGGACGGCACGGAAAGGGTGGTCGAGGGACAGCTCAGGGGCACCCTGCGGCACGCGCCCGTCGGCACCAACGGGTTCGGGTACGACCCGATCCTCCAGCCGGAGGGCGAGAGCCGGACCTGCGCCGAGCTGAGCGCCGAGGAGAAGAACGCCATCAGTCACCGGGGCAAGGCGTTCAGGGCGCTCGTGCCGGTCGTACGTGAGTTGCTCGCCGAGTGAACAGAAAGTGGTGCGGCCGGAGGGACTCGAACCCTCACGGGTGTTACCCCACTGGGACCTAAACCCAGCGTGACTGCCAATTCCACCACGGCCGCGTGACCTTGCCCGGCCATGCTACTGGCCGGGCCGGGTGGTCAGATGCCCAGATCCTTGATGATCTTCGCCACGTGGCCGGTCGCCCGCACGTTGTACAGCGCCCGCTCGACCTTGCCCTCCTCGTCCACGACGATCGTGGAGCGGATGACGCCCATGTAGGTCTTGCCGTAGTTCTTCTTCTCGCCGTACGCCCCGTAGGCCTCGGTGACGGACTTCTCCGGGTCGGCGAGCAGCGTGACCTTCAGCGACTCCTTGTCGCGGAACTTGGCGAGCTTCTCCGGCTTGTCGGGGGAGACGCCGATGACGTCGTAGCCCGCGCCGGCCAGCAGCTCCAGGTTGTCCGTGAAGTCGCAGGCCTGCTTGGTGCAGCCGGGCGTCAGGGCCGCCGGGTAGAAGTACACGATGACCTTGCGGCCCTTGTGGTCCGACAGGGACACCTCGTTGCCGTCGGCGTCGGGCAGGGTGAAGGCGGGGGCCACGTCCCCCGGCTGGAGTCGCTCGCTCATCGAACCAGCGTAACCGGGGAGCCTGACAGTGCGGTCCGGCGTGGAGCTGACAGACTGTCCGGAAACAGCATCAGCTTCACTTCGGAGGCCGAACCGTGGCGGACACGTCGGACACCAGAACCCCGGCGCAGATCGAGGCGGACATCAAGGCCCGTCGCGCAGCCCTGGCCGAGACGCTCGACGAGATCGGGGTGCGTGTGCACCCGAAGACGATCGTCGGCGACGCCAAGGCCAAGGTCGTCTCGAACATCGACCACACTCTCGGACGGGCCTACGTCGGGGTCAACCGGGCCGTGAGCGATGTGCGGGCCAAGTTCACCGACGAGGAGGGTGCGCCCCGCATGGAGCGGATCGTGCCCGTCGCCCTCGTCGCCGTCGGTCTCGTGGGCCTGCTGGCCCTCGGCACCCGGCGCCGCAAGGGCTGAGCGACGGCGGACCCGGCGGCGTACACAGGCGGCAAAGGCAGGTAGGTTCAAAGGCGTGAGCGCCAACAGAAACGAGCACAGCAGCCACCACGACAAGCTGCCCATCCGGATGCTGCACGACCGTGTACTCGTGCGGCAGGACACCAGCGAGGGCGAGCGGCGTTCCGGTGGCGGCATCCTGATTCCCGCCACCGCGGCCGTCGGGCGTCGCCTGGCCTGGGCCGAGGTCGTCGCGGTGGGGCAGAACGTACGGACCGTGGAGACCGGGGACCGGGTCCTGTTCGACCCGGAGGACCGCGCCGAGGTCGAGGTGCGCGGCGTCGCGTACGTGCTCATGCGCGAGCGCGACCTGCACGCCGTGGCCGCGGACCGGTTCGAGGGGTCCGAGGACTCGACGGGGCTCTATCTCTGAGCTCTACCTCTGAATCGACGGTCGGAAGGGGCTGGTGACTCTCGTCACCAGCCTCTTCTTCGTTTCTTTGCTAGCTTTGAAGGACCCCGACGAGACGCGCCGTACCGGGTGAAGGCAAAGACGACGCACCGCCAGGTTTCCGTCTTTGTGAGAGGTGCTCGTCATGGCCTGGGTCCTGCTCGTCGTCGCCGGTCTGCTGGAGGTCGGCTGGTCGGTCGGCATGAAGTACACCGACGGTTTCACCCGCCTCGTCCCCAGCCTCTTCACCGGCGCCGGCATCGTCGCCAGCATGGTGCTGCTGTCGTACGCCGCGAAGTCCCTGCCCATCGGTACCGCCTACGGCGTGTGGGTGGGCATCGGAGCGGCCGGTGCGGCCGTGGTCGGCATGGTGGTGCTGGGGGAGCCGGTCACCGCCGCGCGGATCTTCTTCGTCTGTCTGCTGCTGGTCGCCGTGGTGGGGCTGAAGGCGACCAGCGGTCACTGAGCCGGCCGGCGCGCGCTCACTGTCTGCGGGCCGTGCTCAGCGTCCCGGCCGTCGTTCCCGTCGTCCCTCCGCCGCCGGTGTCGGTGCCTCCGGTGGAGGTGTCGCCGCCCGTACTGCCGCCGGTGTCCGTGCCTCCGGTGGAGGTGTCGCCGCCCGTACTGCCGCCGGTGTCCGTGCCGCCGGTGTCGGTCCCCCCGGTCGTCGTGTCGCCGGTGGTGCCGCCGTCGGTGGTCGTACCGCCGTTGTCGGTGCCGCCGGTCGTCGTGTCGCCGGTGGTGCCGCCGTCCGTCTGGCCCGGCGTCTCACCGCCACCGGTCTGGCCCTCGGTGTCCTGGCCGCCGGTCGTCGGGTCCCCGGTGGTGCCGCCGTCGTTCTGACCGCCGGTGCTCTGGTCGCCCCGCGTCGGGTCCGTCGTCGGGTACTGGGGCTGGTCGGCGCCCTCCTGGAGCTCCAGGTCGAACTCGCGGACCGGCTCACCCTTCAGCGCCGTCTTCGTGTACTGCGCCCAGATGTCGGTGGGCGCGCCACCGCCGTTGATGCGGTCGAGGCCCATCGCGCCGTACAGCGACTTGTGCTTCGCCGTGACCGGGTCCTGGCCCATGACGGAGACGACGGTGGCCAGGTCGGGGGTGTAGCCGGCGAACCAGGCGGCGGTGTCCTCCTCCGCCGTGCCGGTCTTGCCCGCGGCCGGACGGCCGGCGGCGAGGGCGGCGGTGGCGGTGCCGCTGTCGACGACGCTCCGCAGCACGGACGTCGTGGTGTCGGCGGCCTCGCGGCTGATGACCTGGTGGGCCTTGTGCTCCGGCAGCTCGATGACGTCGGCGCCGTCCTTGGTGACCCGCTCGATCATGGTGTACGTGTCGCGCTTGCCGTGGTTGGCGAGCGTCGCGTACGCCTCCGCCATGTCGAGGACGCTGGCCGTGGCCACGCCCAGCGCGATGGACGGGGACGGGTACAGCTCCGGTGTGCTGCTGGGCAGGCCGAGCTCGACCGCGGTGTCCTTCACCTTCTCCGGGCCCACGTCCACGGCCATCTGCGCGTACACCGCGTTGACGGAGCTGTTGGTGGCCGAGCGGACGGTGATGTCGCCGTAGGAGTGCTGGTCCTCGTTCTCGGGGTCGTAGGTCCCGCCGCTCCAGCCCTGCACGGGGCGCTTGTTGGTGCCGTCGTAGATCGTGTTCGGGGTGATCTGACGGCCGTCCTGCGTGGTCGACTCGTTCTCCACGGCCGAGGTGAACACGAACGGCTTGAAGGTGGAGCCGACCTGGAAGTCCCGGCGGGTCGCGTTCGGGGTGTACTGCTTCACGTAGTCGATGCCGTTGTACATCGCGACGACCTTGCCGGTCTTCGGGTCGACGGAGGCGCCGCCCGCGCGGACGTAGTTGTCGACCTTGTTGTTCTTCTTGTCCAGCTTCGACATCAGCTGGTCGTTGACGGCGTCGACGAAGGCGTTCTGCTTGTCCTTCTGGAGCGTGGTGGTGATGCGGTAGCCGCCGGCCTCCAGCGAGTCCTTGTCGACGATCTTGTTCTGGGTCAGATAGTCCTTCACGATCTGCACGATGTAACCGCGCTGACCGGAGAGGTTGGTGGAGGTCGAGGCCTCCTTCGGCATCGGGAACTTCATGCCCGCCCGCTCGGACTCGCTGAGCCAGCCCTTGGTGACCATGCCGTCCAGTACGTAGTTCCAGCGGGCCACCGCCGCGGACTTGTTCTCCGGGTGGGCGATGACGTCGTACTCGCTGGGCGCGTTGACCAGCGCGGCCAGATACGCGGCGCGGGCCGGGTCGAGGTCCCCCGCGTCGATGCCGTAGTACGCCTGGGCGGCGGCCTGGATGCCGTAGGCGTTACGGCCGAAGAAGCTGGTGTTGAGGTAGCCCTCGAGGATCTCGTCCTTGCTCTTCTCCCGGTCCAGCTTGATCGCGATGAAGAACTCCTTCACCTTGCGGGTGACGGTCTGCTCCTGACGCAGGTAGTAGTTCTTCACGTACTGCTGGGTGATCGTCGAGCCCGACTGCTTGCCCTTGCCGGTGACGGTGTTCCAGCCGGCGCGCAGCATCGCCTTCGGGTCGATCGCGGACTCGGTGTAGAAGTCGCGGTCCTCGGCGGCCAGGATCGCGTGCTGGGCGTCCTTGGACATCTGCCCGAGGGTCACGTTCTCCCGGTTGACCTCGCCGTCACGGGCGATCACGGAGCCGTCCGCGTACAGATAGACGTTGGCCTGCTTGGTGGCGAGGGCGTTGGCCGGCGGGATCTTGACCATGGAGTAGCCGAGGAAGAAGAGGCCGGCGAGCAACAGCATGCCGATGACGAAGGTGCCCAGCACCATCCGCCAGGTCGGGATGATCCGCCGCCAGCCCGTCCTCTTCGGCCGCTTGGGCTTCACGGTCGGCTGCTGCGCCTGCGGCTGCGGCTCGTCGCTCATCTCGTGCACGGACTCCTGTTTCGCGTCGTACGTTCCCGTACGCCTCGTACGCCTACTGCGCCCCCATTGCTGAAGACTCTCGCACCGGGCGTTCCGTTCCCGGAAACCGGAGCGTGTCTGCGGAAAGTGAGCAGACTCTCGTGCCGCGCCGCCCGGAAATCGCGTGGCAGCCCGCGCCTCGCGCGCACTAGGCTCCTGCGCTTCGGTGCCGGCGCGGGCGAGGAGGGCTGTGGATGTGGGATCGGGGCGGTTGTACTTAGCCGTCGCTGTGGGCGGATTCAGAAGATACGCGACCTATCGGGCGGCCACGGCGGCCGGGGTGTTCACCAACACGGTCTTCGGCGTGATCCTCGTCTACACCTACCTGGCGCTGTGGGACGAGAAGCCGCATCTCGGCGGCTACGACCAGGCGCAGGCCGTCACCTATGTGTGGCTCGGACAGTGCCTCTACGCGACCCTGGCCATCCAGGGCGGCGGCGCCGAGAAGGACCTGATGGAGCGTATCCGCACGGGTGAGATCGCCGTCGACCTGTACCGGCCGGCCGACCTCCAGCTGTGGTGGCTGGCGGGCGACGTGGGGCGGGCGCTGTTCCAGATGCTGGGACGCGGTGTGCTCCCGTTCGTGTTCGGCGCCGTCTTCTTCCCGATGGCGCTGCCGACGGAGATCACCCCGTGGCTGGCGTTCGTGGTGACCCTGCTGCTCGCGACGCTCGTCAGCTTCGCGATCCGCTATCTGGCGGCCCTGAGCGTGTTCTGGCTCATGGACGGCATGGGCGTCAACCAGGCGTTGATGATCACCGGGATCTTCTTCTCCGGCATGGTGCTGCCCCTGAACGCCTTCCCGGGCGCCCTCGGCGAGATCGTGCGGGTGCTGCCGTGGGCGGCGCAGCTCCAGATGCCGGCGGACGTGCTGATGGGGGAGACCGACCCCTGGCGGGCGTACGCCTTCCAGGCGGCGTGGGCGGTGGTGCTGCTGGCGGCCGGACGGCTCGTGCAGTCGGCGGCGACGCGGCGGGTGGTGGTGCAGGGTGGTTGAGACGTCCGCGAGCAGGACGGCCGAGACCTCCGCGGGTGCGGTCGGCGAGAGCTTCGGGGGGTCCAGGGCGGGTGAGGCGCTGCGGGCCTACCGGCTGATCGCCGGGATGTGGATCAGGTCCTCCATGACCTACCGCACGTCCTTCGCCATCACGGTCCTCGGCAACCTGGTGGTGACCGGCCTGGACTTCGTGGCGATCCTGCTGATGTTCTCCCAGGTCGACGCGCTGGGCGGCTGGTCGCTGCCCGAGGTCGCCTTCCTGTACGGGCTGTCGGCGACCGCGTTCGGGCTGGCCGACCTGACCTTCGGCTCGATGGACGTCCTGGGCGGCCGGATGCGCGACGGCTCCTTCGACATCCTGCTCGTGCGGCCCGCCCCGGTGCTCGCCCAGGTCGCGGCGGACCGCTTCGCGCTGCGCCGGCTGGGCCGGATCACCCAGGGAGCGCTCGTGCTGGGCTGGGCGCTGCTGACGGTCGACGTCGACTGGACCGCGGCGAAGGTGCTGCTGGTGCCGATGATGCTGGTCAGCGGCGGGGTGATCTTCTGCGCGCTGTTCGTGGCGGGCGCGGCGTTCCAGTTCCTGGCGCAGGACGCCGCCGAGGTGCAGAACGCGTTCACGTACGGCGGCACCACGCTGTTGCAGTACCCGCCGACCGTGTTCGGCAAGGACTTCGTGCGCGGGGTGACCTTCCTGCTGCCGCTCGCCTTCGTCAACTGGGTGCCGGCCGCCCATGTGCTGGAGCGGCCGTATCCGCTCGACCTGCCCCAGTGGGCGGCCTTCGCGTCGCCGCTGGTGGCGGCGGTGTGCTGTGCGCTGGCCGGTTGGGCGTGGCGGGCCGGGCTGCGGTCGTATCGGAGTACGGGAAGTTAGGGGCAGGTCATGTCGGACGAGGCGTTCATCGAACTCGACGGTGTCGAGAAGGTCTTCGACGTACGCAAGAAGACCGGTTTCCTGAAGCGGGAGCGGCGGCAGGTGCGGGCCGTCGACTCGATCTCCTTCACCGTGCCGCGCGGCGAGATGGTGGGCTACATCGGTCCCAACGGCGCCGGAAAGTCGACGACGATCAAGATGCTGACCGGCATCCTGACCCCGAGCGGCGGCCGCCTGCGCGTGGCGGGCATCGACCCGTCCCGAGAGCGCACCCGGCTCGCGCACCGCATCGGGGTCGTCTTCGGCCAGCGCACCACCCTGTGGTGGGACCTCCCGCTGCTCGACTCGTACAAGCTGATGCACCGCATGTACCGCATCCCGGACGCCCGTTACCGCGAGAACCTGGACCGTCTGGTCGAACTCCTCGACCTGTCCGCCCTGTTGGACGTCCCGGTGCGCCAGCTCTCCCTCGGGCAGCGGATGCGCGGCGACATCGCGGCTGCGCTGCTGCACGATCCGGAGGTGCTGTACCTGGACGAGCCGACGATCGGTCTGGACGTCATCTCGAAGGCCAGGGTCCGGGAGTTCCTGCGGGAGTTGAACGCCGAGCGCGGCACGACGGTCCTGCTGACCACGCACGACCTCCAGGACATCGAGCAGCTCTGCTCACGGGTGATGGTCATCGACCACGGACGGCTGATGTACGACGGCCCGCTGGCAGGCCTGCACGAGGTGGGGGAGAGCGAGCGCGTCCTGGTCGTCGACCTGGAGCGTGAGCTGCCGCCGATCGAGGCGCCGCCCGCGCGCGTGGTGAAGGTGGAGGGACCGCGGCAGTGGCTGGCGTTCCCGGCGACCGAGTCGGCGGCGGTGCTGGTGGCGCGGGTCGCGGCGGAGTATCCGCTGGTGGACCTGTCGGTGCGGGAGCCGGACATCGAGACCGTGATCGCGAAGATGTACGCGGAGAAGGCGGGGAGCGCCGGGAAGGCGATCTCGTAGCCCCGGGGCGGGGTTGCTCGTAGGCTGCTGTACATGACCGACGACGCCCCGGAGCTTCGTGCCTCCGACGCAGATCGTGAACGAGTCGCCGAGGTCCTGCGGGACGCCCTCGCGGAGGGGCGTCTCGACATGGAGGAGTTCGAGGAACGCCTGGACGCCACGTACAAGGCCCGTACATACGGCGAGCTGGCGCCGATCACCCGGGACCTGCCCGTCGGCGCGGTGGCCGTGCCCAGGGTCGACATGGTCAAGCGGCCCGAGGGGGAGGCGAGTTGGGCCGACCGGATCGTCGGCGGTGAGGGGTCGTCGACGTGGGGCGTCGCCGTGATGGCGGGGTTTCAGCGCAAGGGGCGGTGGACGGCGCCGAGGCGTTTCACCGGCGTGGCCTTCATGGGCGGCGGGGAGATCGATCTGCGGGACGCGGACTTCGCCGACCGGGAGATCGTGATCAACTGCGTCGCGATCATGGGCGGGATGGAAGTGATCGTGCCGCCCGGCGTCGAGGTCGTGGTGCGCGGGGTCGGGATCATGGGCGGCTTCGACGAACGCGACGAGAGCGTGCCGGGGGATCCGGGAGCGCCGCGGGTGATCGTGACCGGGCTCGCCTTCTGGGGCGGCGTCGAGGTCCAGCGCAAGCCGACGCGGGCCCAGCGGCAGGCGCTCCGCGAGGAACGCCGCCGGGAGCGGCTGGAGCGGCGCGAACAGCGCCGGGGGCTGCGGGGCCCCCTCCGGGACGAGCAGTACGAGACGCACCGGGAGATGCTGGAGGAGCACCGGGACATGTGGCGGCACGGCAAGCGGAGGGCCCGCGAGCGGGGCGAGGACTGAGGCGGAGGCAGCGCCCTCACAGCTCCGCCGGAGTCGCTACAGCTCCGCCGGGGCCGCGCCCTTCAGATCCTTGAGGTCGAAGGTCTCCGCCATCTTCTCGTAGCCCTTGTCGCTCGGGTGGAGGTGGTCGCCGGAGTCGTAGTAGGGGCGGAACTTGCGGGGGTTGTACGGGTCCCGCAGGGCCTGGTCGAAGTCCACGACCGCGTCGAAGACCTTGCCGGTGCGGATCCGGGCGTTGATCCGCTGGCGTACGTTCTCGCGGGCGTCGGTGTAGCCGCGGTGGCCCTGGAACGGCATCAGGGTGGCGCCGATGACCTTCAGGCCGCGGGCGTGGGCCTGGCGGACCAGGGTGCGCAGGCCGTTCAGGATGCGGTTCGGGTCGGCGAGCTTCGGGTTGCGCAGGATGTCGTTGACGCCGAGGTCGATGACGACGACCTTGACGTTGGTCCGGGAGAGGACGTCCCGGTGGAAGCGGCTGACGCCCGCCTGGTTGTCGGCCGGGCGCCCGGCGCCGCTGGCAAGGATCTGGTTGCCGCTGATTCCCTGGTTGACGACGCTGTAGCGGGGCACGTCCTGGCCGGCCGCGACCGCCGCGCGCAGTCGGCGCGAGAGGACGTCCGTCCAGCGGCGGTTGGCGTTCTCGGTGGACGTGATGCCGTCGGTCAGGGAGTCGCCGAAGACCACCACGGTGCCGTCGGACTCGTTGCTGAGGACGTCCAGCGCGGTGAGGTAGCGCCAGGAGCCGACCTTCCCGGTGTACGCCACGCCGGTCGTGTCCTCGGTGAGGTCGCCCTCCGCCACGTAACTGGTCTGGCGTGCGTGCGGGTGGAAGGTCACCGGGCCGGACGGGGTGGGCGAGAAGGTGGTGACGAGGATGTCGGTGTCGGCGGGGATCGCGAGGCGCACGGCGTCGCTCAGCACCTGCCGCCCGGGCGGGATGACGACACTGACGTTCCCGCCGAAGGTCAGCCGCCGCATGGTGTCCGCGATGGCCGCCGCCGTTCCGGTGCCCGCGGCGACCGCGATCGACGCGTGCGTGAGGGTCAGCGCGGACTGTCCGTAGAGGTTCGACAGCGTGATCCGCACGCTCGTGCCGCCGACACTCGTGTGGACGACGTTGCGCACCGAACGGCCCGCCAGGCCCTCGACCTCGGTGCCGGGCTCGGCGCCGACCGGCGAGGCGGACCAGGCGCCGACCCAGATGCCGGTGGAGGCGGGTTCGGCGGGGTCGCGCGGTGCGCCTTCACGGACGGGAGCGCTCCTGTTGGTGGCGCTGCCCTCGTCGGAGGCGACTCCGATGTATATGGCGGTTGAAACCGCGACGATCAGGGCGATTACCCCGGAAAGCAGGGCATAACCGTAATGCTTGGTCATGCGGTGCGTATCTCCTCGGGCGGATGGGAGCCCGAGGCTCCGATGTGATCACCTCATGATGCGTCATAAGGCAGAGAGGAGTTGCACAGACCCCCCATTGGGCCGCCGGAGTTCACCCGGACTTCGCCATCGACCTCCCCCATCGGACAGACGCCGGGAACTCTTGATTCGTTCCAGGAGTCGGTCAGGAAGGGACAATGTGTGCGGGGATCCTGGACGGGTGGAGCGGAATGGAACGTACGAATCAGGATGAAACGGGAACACCTGGCGTAGACATGCATGCCCGGTCGGACGCCGCCGATAACCGGCGCGTCCCCGCCTCGGCGGTTCGTGCGATGTCCACGTTCACCGCCGCCGACGAGGAGAAGCAGCGCGGCGTACGGCGGATGAAGATCACCGCGACCGGGCTGCTGCTCTTCGTGGCGCTGGTCTACGTCCTCGCCAAGGTGGCCTCGAACCAGGGCGCCGGCGACTGGGCGCACTATGTCGCGGCGGCCGCCGAGGCCGGCATGGTCGGCGCGCTCGCCGACTGGTTCGCGGTCACGGCCCTCTTCCGCCACCCCCTCGGCCTGCCCATCCCGCACACCGCGATCATCCCCAACAAGAAGGACCAGCTGGGCGTCTCCCTGGGTGAGTTCGTCGGCGAGAACTTCCTCTCCCAGGACGTCGTACGACAACGCCTGCGCGCCGTCGGCATCGGCAGCCGCCTCGGCGCCTGGCTGGCCGACCCCGAACACGCCGACCGCGTGACCGCCGAGCTGTCGGCGGCGCTCCGGGGCGCCCTGACGGTCATGCGGGACTCGGACGTCCAGGCGGTCGTGGGCGAGGCGATCACCAGGCGCGCCGACGCCCAGGAGATCGCGCCCGGCATCGGGAAGATGCTGGAGAAGATCGTCGCCGACGGCGGCCACAAGCGGATCGTCGACCTGGTCGTCGCCCGCGCGCAGAACTGGCTGATCCTGCACGACGACGAGATCATGGGCGCGGTCCAGGGCGGCGCCCCCGGCTGGACCCCGAAGTTCGTCGACCGCAGGGTCGGCGAGCGGGTCTACAAGGAGCTGCTCCGCTTCGTCACCGAGATGCGCGACATGCCGTCCCACCCGGCCCGCGGCGCCCTCGACCGCTTCCTCACCGACTTCGCCTCCGACCTCCAGTCCGACACCGACACCCGCGCGCGGGTCGAGCGGCTCAAGGGCGAGGTGCTGGGGCGCGGCGAGGTCCAGGACCTGATCGCGTCCGCGTGGACCGCCGTACGCTCGATGATCGTCTCCGCCGCCGAGGACGAGCGCAGCGAGCTGCGGCTGCGCGTGCGTGCCTCGCTGCTGTCGCTGGGCGCGCGGATGGCGGTCGAGCCACGGCTCCAGGCCAAGGTCGACAGCTGGGTGGAGGGCGCCGCGGTGTACGTCGTCACCACCTACCGCAAGGAGATCACCTCCCTGATCACCGACACCGTGGCCGGCTGGGACGCCGAGCACACGACACGGAAGATCGAGGCGCACATCGGCCGCGACCTCCAGTTCATCCGGATCAACGGCACGGTGGTCGGCTCGCTCGCCGGACTGCTCATCTACACGGTGTCGCGGGCGCTGGGGGCGTAGGCCCCCAGCAAATGCGGCGGCAAGAAGCACGGGGGTCTGGGGCCCCGGACAGCACAGCATGATCACGCTCGCGGTGCATCTGGCGGCGACGGCCCTGACCGCCCAGACGAGCAAGGTAGGCGACACCGTCCTCGCCTTCCAGATCGGCGCGACCCTGATGTGCCTGGCGGGCCTGGTCGCGGCCTTCCTCGCGGTCCGCGGGGAAC
The DNA here is from genome assembly GCF_055564995.1 of Streptomyces sp. NPDC028907. NCBI lineage: Bacteria > Bacillati > Actinomycetota > Actinomycetes > Kitasatosporales > Streptomycetaceae > Streptomyces > Streptomyces sp. NPDC028907. The sequence continues at coordinate 567,420 of NZ_JBVHVE010000004.1, read as the reverse complement.
GCCGCTCGCCGGAGGGTGAAGGACCGGCCCCGGCGCCCCTCGTGGTGGGAACCGGGACCGGAGATCATGTCCCTTCGCGCGCCCCTTACCGGGACTGGGACGACTGGGCCTCGCGCTGGACCCGGCCCCGGCGCCGCATCAGCAGCAGGCCGCCGGCGAGGGCGGTGACACCCGTGGCGGCGGTCCAGCCGATGACGTCGTTCGAGCCGGTCGCGGCCAGGTCACCGTCCGCGGCGGCGGAGGCGGACGCCGAGGGCGATGCCGCGCCCCCGCCCTGCGGCCGGACGTCCGACCCCGCACCGCCCGACGCGGCGGCCGAGGCGGAAGCCGCCGGACTCGGCGAACCGCCCGACCCCGTACCCGTCCCCGTGACCCTGTCCCGCGTGAACGCCAGCGTGCCGAAGCCCAGTTGGTCGTAGCCGCCGCTGTTGGGCCCGTAGTCCCCGCCGCCGCCCTCCGGCGCCGACTTCGCGGCGATCCGCGTGAGGTACGTCGCCGACAGGCCCCGCCGCCTGGTGTAGTGGTTGGCGATCATCGCCCAGATCGGGCGGGTCATCGCCGGGTCGACGGGAGCGGCATCGGTGACGGTCTCCGACCCCGACCAGCCGTTGATCGCGCCCTTCTTACGGGTGTTCGCGGTGAACGGCACATCCCCGCCCAGGGCCCACTTGGCCACGTACTGGGCGCCCTTGAGGAACCGGCTGTCGTCGTAGCCGTACAGGTCGATGCCCTGGTTCCAGGCCATCTCGCAGAAGGTGCCCATCAGACCGACGCCGAGCAGCGCGTGCCCCTGGTCGCGGCCCGCCTCCAGCCACTCGGCGAGTCCGTCGTCGTGCACGACGGGGATGGCGTTCCGGATCGACCCGAGCCCCTCGCCGTGCTTGAAGTACTCGACGGCCCGGGCGACCTGGGCCCGGTCGTCGCAGAAGATGCCGGAGGCCAGGACGCAGGCCATGGCGGCGAGGTCCCAGTTGGTCCAGTAGTTGGAGACGACGGCGCCGTTGTGCCGGACCAGGAAGTCGTCGCTGAGCGAGGCGAAGCAGGTGCTCAGCATCTCCTTGAACCGGTCGAGCTCGAAGTCGGGGTGGTCCCGGACGAGTTCGGCGGCGTTGGCGATCTGGTAGCCGTAGAGCCCGGCGGCCAGGAACCGGTCGGCGCTGCCCTGAACGCTCGTCAGCTTCGCCGACCAGGCGTTGAGGATCGCGACGGCGGTGTCGGCATGCGCGCTGTCACCGCTGACGTGGTGCCGCAGGGCGTTCTGGTAGGCGGCGTGGACGTCGTTGTAGAGGGTGCGGTAGTTCTGCGGCGACCCGGCGCCCCGGTACACGATCTCCTGCGGGTTGGCCGCCCAGCCGCTCTGCGCGTGCCGGTTGGCGGTCAGCTTGGCGAACCCGGCGGTGTAGGGAGCGGCGCCCGCCTTCACCTTGGCGGCCATCCGGTCGAGGTCGGCGCCGGTGTGCAGAAGGCCGGGGTGGGCGTAGGCGCCGGCCGCCACGGCAGGGCTCGGCAGCACTGCCGTACCGATCCCGACGGCTCCGGCTGCCGCGCCCGCGGCCTTGAGCATGCTCCGGCGGCTGATCTGTCGTGTCACGTCGTCATTCCTCGCGTGCCTGCGGCTGGGGACGGTGAGGAGACGGGGGAAGACCGGGGGCGATAACAAAAAGTCCGGCGCCGACGAGGAGCCGCACCCGATGACCGTCCGCAGGATCGCCCCAACCACCAGGTCACGTCGGTGATGACTGTGTTTTCTGGGGGTGGACCATGGCGTCCCCCGCCAACCCCACCGCCCGCATCAGCTTCTTCACCGAGGAAACGCACCGCCCCCGTCGTCCCCGACCTGAGCGTGGAGGTCGAGGACGACGACGCCGTGTACGCGCAGGTGGTGGCGTCGGGCGCGGAGATCGTACGGGAGATCCGGGACGAGGAGCGGGGCGTACGGCGCTTCTTCGCACGCGAGCCGGGCGGCCGGGTGGCCCAAGTACCGACCCACCGCACCTGGACCCCTCCGGGACGCCCGGCGGAGCGCTACGCGCTAACCGGCCCGCTGCCCGCGGAACTCGGCACGGGCCCGCAGCTCCGACACGTACGCCGAGCCGATCGCGCCCCCGGCGCCGGCGAGGGCGAGGCCGAGGACGCCCGGGTTGACGTACCCCGGCACGTCACCGTTGTCGTAGCTGCCGCCGTCGCTGGTCTCGCACACGAACCCGAGCGGGATGTACGTCACCTTGTGGTCGACGATCTCGATGCCCTGTCGGCTCCGCTCCAGCCAGCCCGCCGTGCGGCAGGACCGGGCCGGAGCCGAGTCGGTGCCGCCGTCCTCAGCCGTCATGACCGCGCCGCACACGGCGAGCAGACCCCACGCGTACAGCGCACACGCCCCCGCGCCCGCGAAGGCGGCGAGGCCGCGCAGGGCGGCGGGAGCGTTCGCGCGCCGCAGACCGTGGTCGGCCAGCGTGCGGCCGCCGTATCCGCACAGACCCATGGCGACGATCACCATGACCACGGCGAACAGCAGCATCAGCAGGAACACGTGGCCTCCAGGCAGGGCGGACGACGCCGGGTGCGCCGAGTCCAACAGGGCCCGAGGCACCCGGCTGTGGCGGAGGCCACAGTTCCGGCAACAGCGGTGTCACAGAAGCGGGTTCAGGGCTTCACAGCAGCTCGGCCAGCCGGTCCACCTGTTCCAGGTCGACGCCGTAGCAGTAGAGCACGACCTCGTCGGCGCCCAGGTCGGCGAAGGCGGCCAGCGCGGCGCGGATCTCGGCGGGGGTGGTGAGGAGGCCGGCGACCATCCGGTCGGCCATGCCGGTGAAGGCGTAGTACGCGTGCATCCGGGCACGCGCGTCGTCGACCACGTGCGCCGGACCGAGCGCGACGTTCACCTGGGCCACGAGACGGGGCCGCCCGTCGCGGCCGTACTCCTTCCAGAACCCGCGGACGGTGTCGAACAGGCCGCCCGCCCAGGAAGGCGCCGCCGCGCAGAGGAAGCCGTCGCCCCAGCGAGCGACGCGTTCGAGCGCGGCGGGCCTGAAGCCGCCGAAGAGGATCTCCGGGCCGCCGATACGGGCGGGCACCGGGCCGATGGGACCGACGCCGTCGCCGTACGGCTCGCCGTGCCACAGCCGGCTCATCGCGGCCATCTGCTCGTCCAGGCGCCGACCCCGGGTGCGCGGGTCGGTGCCCGTGGCCAGGTGGTCGTCGTCCCGCCCGCCGATACCCAGGCCGAGGACGAACCGCCCCCCGGTCATCCGGTCCAGCGTGGCCGCCTGCTTGGCCAGCAGGGCGGTGTCCCGCAGCGGGGCGAGCAGCACCTCGGTCTGGACGCGGATCCGCGAGGTCGCGCCCGCGAGGACGGCCAGGGCGACCAGCGGCTCCGGGTTGTCGTAGACCAGCCGGTCGAGCAGTCCGAGCGTGCTGAAGGGACCGGCGTCGGCGCGCCGGGCCCAGGTGAGAAGGGCGGCCGGGTCGCCGATGGGCAGGCCGATGCCCACGTCTGTACGGACGTTCATGAAGGGGCCTTTCGAATGAGGGGTCGACAAGGACTGCCGCCCCTCCTGCACCTTCACGAGGTGGGACGCTCCCGCTCTGCGGCTTCTTTCCGGGGAACGTCTCTTCGAAGTGAACTCACTGTAGGTCGGGCCGGTTCAGCGCGCCAAACCATTTGTGCGGCGGGACACGGCCCGCGCTCTTGAGAGCCGTACTCCTGAACCGACGGAGAATTGGCCGTGCGAGTCGCCTGAGTCGGCGCGTCAGGCCGTACCGGAACCGATTCTTTATCCAGATCACTACAACTATTTCCGCGGGTGACGCACATCACGGCAGTAACCCGGGGGATGCCCGACTTCTGCCCGATTTCTGAATTGGACGCGCCCGCCAACCCCCGCTTCCATAAGGAACTTGAACCGCAGGGGTGGTGGAGATTTCTCCCGTCGACTCCTGTCGGCTCCTGTCGACTGTCGATTTCTAGGACTGTGATGAAGCCACGCAGCACATTGGCGCGCATTCTGGGCACCGCGCCCGCCGCCAGTGTCCTGACACGGGCCGTGCGGACCAGCCCTCGGCCGCGGAGTGCTTCCTGAGCCTGGAGTCCGACTCGGTGTACCGGGTGCGGACCACTGACTACGACAGTCCGTCGAAGGCCGGGAGCACATCCTGGCCGGGATCAGCGCAGTAGAAGGGAGTCGTGATGGCACAGCGTTCACGACAATTCAGCAGACGTCAGATGCTCGCCGCTTTCGCCGGGGTGGCAGCCGGTTGTGCGCTGCCGAACTGCACGGTCCTCACCCGCCCCGCGTACGCGGCGAGCGAGGCCGTCACCGACTCGGTGCCCGAGGGATCCGGTCTGCCGGACACGGATCGCGGCAAGGTGGTCTGGGCGTACCGAACGGGCGGCCGTGCCGTCCGCACGGCAGCGGCCGCGGCCCTGGTGGGCAGTGCGGCGGACGTGAGGGCGTTCCTCGACGAGAGGCTGCCCGCGGCCCGGGCCGAGGACAACAGGTTCACGCTCACGCAGTCCCTGGTCATGGCGGGCAGGGCGACCCGCGAGGGCATCGGCGTGGCGTTGTCCGGCGGGACAGCGGCGATCGAGACCTTCCTCAAGGGCGGTTTCCAGACCGCGGTGCGCGAGGACCTCGAGGTGGCCGTGACCACGGTCATGGCCCACGGTGGTCGTGCCGTGAAGCGTGAGGCGTCCGCTGCGCTGCAGGCCGATTCGGACTTCGCGTTGCGCGCCTTCCTCAGCGGCGGGCAGTTCACCGCTCACGAGGAGGACGAGCGTGTGCAGGTGACGTCCATCCTCGTGACGGCGTCACCGCAGGTGCGGGAGTACGCGGAGCGGGCACTGGACGACGGGTCGCCGAGGGCGATCCGGTGGTTCCTGGAGACGGGCCAGTACATCGCCCGGGCCCGTGACGAAGAGACGGCGACGATCCAGCAACTGGTCAAGGCCGTGGAGGCGGAGGGGCGCCGCGCCGGCCGGAAGACCGACGAGGCCGTCGAGCTGTCCCAACAGGCGGTCAAGGCCGCCGAGAAGGCGAAAGAGGCGGCGCTGGAGGCCAAGGCCGAGGCCGAGGCCGCCGAACAGGACGTCCAGCGCTCGGCCAGGGCGGCGAACAAGGCGGCGCAGGCGGCCAGGGGCGCGGCCGCTGCCGCGGCGACCGCGGTGTCGGCCTCGCGGACGGCGCAGGCCGCCGCGCAGCGTTCGGTGGCGGCCGCGCAGGCCGCCGCTGCGGCCGCCGCAGCGGCAGGACGCGCCGCGGCCCGTGCGTACCGTGCCGCGATCGGCGCGTCCAAGGACGCGGCGATGGCGGACGCGGCCCGGGCGGCGGCGCAGGCCGCCACGGCGATGGTCAAGGTCGTGCGCACCGTGGCCCTGAAGGCCGACCTCGCTGCCATGGCCGCCGACGCCGCTGATTCCGCGGGCGCGGCCGCCGCCAGCTCGGCGCTCAACGCCGCCGCCGCCGCTCGGGCGTCGGCCGACGCCGCCGTGGCCTCCGGCGCCGCACAGTCCGAGGCCGCCGCCGCGCAGCGGGAAGCCGCCGTGGCGGAGGCCGCCGCGGCCAGGGCGACGCAGGCCGCCGGCAGGTCGCGGACGCTGGCCGGACAGGCGGCCGCCGCCGCCCGCGCCTCGCGCGACGCGGCCAACAGCGCCGCCGATCACGCCGAGAAGGCGGCCGCGGCCGCTGTGGAAGCGGCGAACTTCGCCGGTCAGGCGGTCGACTACGCCAACCGGTCGACGACAGCCGCCAATGCGGCCGTCGAGGCGGCGAACAAGGCCGCGGACGCCGTCGACAAGGCACGTGCGGTCGAGCAGACGGCTCGTGACGCCGAGACCGCCAGGCTGGCCGAGGAGACCGAGGAGGCGATCGAGCGGGCGCGGCTCGAGGCGAGCGCGGAGACGGATCAGCTCGAACGGTTCAACAGGGAGCGGACACAGGAAGCACGCCTGTCCGAAGAACTGCTCGCGCTCATCGCCTCCGCGGAGGCGGCGCTGCGGGACGGCAGGACCGCTGAGGCCGTGGCGGCCGGGCGCAAGGCAGCGGTCCAGCTCATCGAGCGGGCGGGTACCTGGACCCGGGAGGCCGCGGAGTTCGCGCTGGCCGGCTCGGACGAGGACGTCGTCCACTGGATCGACGCCGACCGCGCCATCGCTCTGCAGCAGGACAACGTCGAGAACGTCGCGGCAATGGCGGCGATTTCGACGAAGGACGTGGCCGTGGCGGCCGTGGAGGCGCTGAAGACCGAGGACGCCGCGAAGGTCAGGACCTTCCTGGAGAGCGGGGCGATCGAGGCGGCCAAGGAGGACAACCGGGTCGAGGTGACCACGCTCCTGGCCGACGGCAACACCGGTCCCGCGGTGCGACGTGCGGCCGAGGCCGCGCTGGAGAACGGCACCGCCGAAGCCCTGCACGCCTTCCTGCACGTCGAGCGTGCCGCGGCCGTCCGCGAGGACGACCGGGTAAAGGCCACCACCCTCCTGGCGAACGGCGGCCCCTACGTCAAGGCGGCCGCCAAGATCGCGCTCGAGGGCGACACGCACATGCTGCGCCAGTTCATCGGCACCACGCAGCACGAGTTCGCGCGGATCGACCACGATCACGCCACTCACATCAGCGCGATCCGTGCGGCGATCGCGGGTGCGGCCAAGGTCGCCCAGGAAGCCCAGGAGGACGCGGCACGGGCCTCCGAGGCGGCGGCCCTCGCACGCGACGCCGCCGACAAGGCGATCGAGTGGTCCGATCTGGCCAAGGGTTACGCGGCCGACGCCAAGCTCTCCGCCGAGGAAGCGCGCAAGAACGCCGAAGCTGCCGAAGGGTCCGCGGCCGACGCCGCGCGCTCCGCCGAAACCGCACGTCAGGCCGCTGCTGCGGCGCGCAAGGCGAGCAGTGTGGCGCGCCATGCGGCCACGCGGGCGGTGCAGTCCGCCGGCGTCGCCGCGAACTACGCCGCAGATGCCGCGGCTTCGGCCACGGCTGCCCGGAAGGCGTCGCTCGCCGCGGGCAAGGACGCCACCGCTGCCTCTCAAGCCGCGACCGAGGCCAAGGTCCTCGTCATCCAGGCGGCGATACGCGAGGCGATCCAGAACGCGATGGACAACGCGACCGTTCCCATCGATCCCGAGGAGAACGGCCTTCCGGAAGGCGCCGAGAGCTGTCTGACGCCGTTCGGCGACCCGATCGAGTCCGGCAACAGCACCAACCCGTGGGAACTGGGCTGGAGTTGGCTGACCGGGAAGGGCCCCCGGTCGCAGTGCTTCGGTCCGGCCGACGAGTTCACCGGCCTCTACCGTGACCACAAGTTCACGAAGGAGGTCATCGCCTTCTTCGCCTCCCGCACGCAGGGCGGGAACTACGAGCTGGGCCACACCTACATGTACGACTACCAGCTCGGTGGCTTCGACGGTGCCGGGAAGTACATCCAGGACTACGGGACGCTCTCCACCGCCGGTCTCACCGGAAACCTGGCGTACACGTTCCTGGGCTCGCACTACGTCCGGATGACGCCCATCCGGGAGAACGCGGACGGCTCCGTGGTGTGGCGGTACACCGCGTTCAACGAGTCGGACATTGAGTCCGCGACGCACCCTCCGGTCATCGGGTACACGGACTGGTGGAGCGACACCGTCGGTTCGCTCGTCGACAAGGTCGTCGGGGACTCCGGGCCGATGTCGCCCAAGACCCAGGTGATCGAGTTCAACGTTACGCTGGGGCCGTGATGAGCGAGAGGACGAGTGGGCGGTGGCTCGTCGCCGTCCTGGCCGCTTCTGCGGCACTCATCTCGGCGTGTACGGGCTCCACCGCCCGCGACGAACTGCCCGGCGTGTACCGCGACGACAAGGCCGGCGGCGAGCTCCGGCTCAAGTCCGACGGGACGTTCTCCGCCACCGGTCTGGCGACGGACGGGTCCTCCGGCCCCGCCGACTTCAGTGGCCGCTGGGAGTTCCGCGACAGCCAGGCGTCCAGCGACTTCGTCTACCTGACGGTCGATGACGGTGGACTCGGCAAGACCTCCGGCATCCAGCTCTACCCGAGCGGCCGGGAGGCGTTGGAGTTCCGTCCCGACCCGGACGGGCCGCCGTCCCTGGAGCTCACCAGAGCGGCCGCACCTTAGACAGATCCTGCGCGCCGGCACTACGCCCGACGGCGGCGAGGGCCGCGGAACACCTGTTCCGCGGCCCGGCCGCCGCCTTTCCCGCTCCCGAGGTATGACGCCGTCCGCCGAGCGAATTTCCGACGGAGCGGATGCTGATTCTTTATCGAGATCACTACAACCATTTCCACGGGTGACGCACATCACGACAGTAAGCCGGGGGATGCCCGGCTTCTGCCCGATTTCTGAATTGGACGCGCCCGCCAAGCCCCGCTTCCATAAGGAACTTGAACCGCAGGGGCGGTGGAGAATTCCTCCGGTCGGCTCCTGCCGACTTTCGACTTCTAGGACTGTGATGAGACCACGCAGTACATTGGCGCGTGTTCTGGGAACCGCGACCGCCGCCGGTGCCCTGGCATGGGCCGTGATGGCCGGGGGCGAGCCCTCCAACGCCACCACCGGGCCCGTCGCCGACGCGGCGCCCGGATACGCCGTCGAGGACTACAACTACCCGAAGGCCGACGAGATCCTGGCCCAACAGGGCATCCTCCTCAAGCGCGGCGACGGCCACATCGTGCTCGCCGACTGCGCGAGCGAGGCGAACCTCCTGAGGTTCCTCGCCCGCGACCGGGAGGACGTGTGCTTCAAGGTCACCGGCGATGAGGGCTTCCTGACCCTGGAGCTCAACTCCGTGCACGGGGTGCGGACCGACGACTCCGTCAACACCCACCTCGAAATGACCGCCGAGGACGACCGCGTCGAGTACGACATCCCCGCGGAGACCTGGGAGGGCGTGGGCGAGTCCGTCGACGGCCGGGAGCACGTCCTGGTCGAGATCAGAACCACCAAGTAGCCTGCGCCGCCCTGTGATTGAGGTAACCACCCAGATGCATTCCTCCAGACGTCTCCGCCCGGCCGCGCTGGGCACGGTCCTGGCCGCCGGGTCGCTCGCGCTGTGCGCGGTGCCCGCGTCCGCTGTCACCGGCACTCCGGTCGCCGACTCGGACACCACCTACGCCTACACCGCCCAGGTCATCATCGGCGAACACGACCGCGGCTGCTCCGCCGTTCTCGTGGACACCGAGTGGCTGCTGACCGCGGCCAGTTGCTTCGCCGACGACCCGGCCACCTCGCTCGCGGTCCCGTCCGGCGCCCCGCAGAAGAAGACCACCGCCGTGATCGGCCGCGCTGACCTGGCCGGCACCCAGGGTGCCGAGCGCCGGGTCGTCGAGCTCGTGCCGCGTACCGACCGCGATGTGGTGCTCGCCCGGCTGAACCGGCCCGTGACCAACGTGACGCCCATCGCCCTCGCGAGCGCCGCGCCCGCGGCCGGTGCGGAGCTGACGTTCGCCGGATACGGCCGTACGAAGACCGAGTGGGCGCCGCTGAAGCTGCACACCGGCACCTACACCGTCGACTCCGTCGCCGCCACGTCGGCGAATGTGACCGGCAAGGACGGTGCCGCCGTGTGCATGGGCGACACGGGCGGCCCGGCGATCAGCGCCGGCAAGCTCGCGGGGCTCAGCTCCCGCTCCTCCCAGGGTGGTTGCTACGGCACGGACGCCACGCAGACCAGCACCGCGGGCGTCATCGCGCGCGTCGACGACCTCGCCTCCTGGGTGAACTCCAAGGTCGGCGCCACCCGCATCACCGACTTCAACGGCGACGGCGTCGAGGACATCGCGATCGCCGACCCCGCGGGTACCGTCGCCAGCAAGACCAACGCCGGTCTGGTACGGATCTCCTACGGCGGCGGCAAGGGCACCGCGGAGATCAACCAGGACCTCGCCTGGGTCGCCGGCGACGCCGAGCAGGGCGACTGGTTCGGCGACGCGATCGACACCGTCGACTACAACGAGGACGGCTACACCGACCTCGTCGTCGGCACCACGCTGGAGGACGTCGGCTCCGTCGTCGACGCGGGCTTCGTCGATGTGCTCTACGGCGCGGCCGGCGGCCTGGGCACCGGCCCGGTGACGAGCACCCACTTCGAGCAGGGCGCGGGTGCCGGCGCGATCAAGGCGGCGGCCAGCGAGACGGGCGACCGGATGGGTGACGCGCTCGCCGCCGGCACCACCGTCGCCGGCGAGCCGTACATCGTGATCGGCGTGCCCGGCGAGGCGCTCGGCACCATCGCGAAGGCCGGCGCGGCCTTCTACCTGCGTGGCACGACCAACATCGCGGTCCATCAGGACAAGACCGACGTGCCCGGTGCCGCCGAGGCGAACGACGGCTTCGGTGCCTCGGTCGCGGCCGACGCCAACCACATCGCCATCGGCGCGCCGAACGAGAACATCGGCGGTGACAACGCCGCGGGCAACCTTGCGGTCTTCAGCCACACGCTGCACGCCGACGGTCACCCCAAGCCGCTGTTCGGCCTGGACCAGGACCTCGAGAACGTCTCCGGCGGCGCCGAGGCGAACGACGACTTCGGCGCGGCGCTCAGCCTGACCGAGTTCCGGCCCTCGGGGGCCGCCGCGGCCACCGACTCGATCCTGGCGATCGGTTCGCCCGGCGAGGCAGTGGTCGTGGGCACCGAGAACCGCGCCGACGCCGGCCGTGTCGTCGTCGGCCGGGTCACCGCCGCGGGCGCCTGGGACGAGCTGCGGGAGCTCAAGCAAGGCACCGCCGACGACGATGTCTCCGGCACGTCCGAGGCCGGCGACCGGATGGGCGAGACCCTGACCGCCGTCAACACCGCGCCCCGCGCGTTCGGCACCACCGCGACCATGCGTCTCGCGGTCGGCACCCCGGGCGAGGCCCTCGGCACCACCGACAACGCCGGTGCCGTCCACACCTTCTCCCTCGTCGCGGCGGCCGGCGCCAACGACCGCTGGATCGAGGCCGGCGACGGCGACGGCATTCCCGGCACTCCGGGCGCCAACCAGTACCTGGGCCGCAACATGCACTACACCGGCACCAAGCTCTACGTCGGCATGCCCTACGGCCCCGGACTCGGCGCCCTGTACGCCCTGCCGATGTCCAACACCGTCAACGGCGGGACCGTCGCCGCGGTGACCACATACAAGCCCGGCACGGGCGGCTTCCCCAACGTGGGCACCCGCTTCGGCGCCCAAGCCCGCTGATCTGACGGGTAACCGGCAGCGGACTCGGACCCATTGATGACGAAGAGCTCCCGAAGGCCTCACCGGCCTTCGGGAGCTCTTTGCTGCGGGCCCTCACATGCGGTCGAGCACGGACGCTCGGCCGACTGATCCTCACACCCCGTCCAGCAGGGACATGAGGCCGTGGTCGAGTTCCGGCCCCAGATCCTCTCTCCCCGGCTCGACGACGGCGTACGACCGTTGCAGAAACCGTCGGAGAGAAGCCGTCCCGAGCCGGATCACGGCCATGCCGTGCGGCGCGTAAAACTCGACGACCGTACGGGACCGCCCCCACGGCCGTATGCGTACGTCCCCGATCCCGGCCGCCGTGTCCAGGCCCTCCTCCAGCAGCGAGCGGGCGAACGTCCAGGAGACCCCGTCCTCGTCGGCCGAGACATGCGCCGGGAAGTCGATGTGCACGGCGAAGGGTTCGGCGGCGAGGTAGCGCAGCGTGGGGCGGATCGGAAGCTGGGCGGAGCCGGGGGTGACGAGGCGGGCACGAACGGACTGTTCGAGGGTGGGGTGCATGGACGTTCTTCTCCACGGTCGGGGTCTACGGCCGGTCGGCGGACGACGTACTGCCGCCCGCGGTCGGCCTGCTGCCGGTCTCTGTGCGCCTTCTCGACCACGCGGCAGCCCTGTTGATTACGCGGAACAACCGCACGTGCCTGTGATCTACCTCACGCGAACCATTTACTTGAGATTTTAGTCATCTACGCTGACAAACCCGTCCGCGCCCTTCAGCCCAGCAGGCAACCGGAGCGTTCCAGCCATGTCCGACGGTTCCGCCAAGGTGCCCGCCCAGGCGACACCTCCCGTGTCCGCCACCGCCTCGTACGCCCGTATCTACGAGGAACACCAGCCGCGCCTGGTCGCGTTCGCGCGCTCGCTCACCCGCAACAACTCCTGGGCGGCCGAGGACCTGGTCGCCGAGGCGCACTTCCGCGTCTGGCGGCGGCTGTCGGCGGGGCACGAGATCGAGAACGTACCTGCGTACCTGATGACGACGGTCCGGCACCTGGCGGCGACGGCCGGCGGCGAGGCGCGCGAGACCCCGCACCACGACCCTCAGGTCGCCGAGCGGGACGGGACCGCCGCCCACGCCGAGGGCATGACGGACCCGGCCGAACAGGTCTCCTCGGTCGACCTGTTGGTGCGCGTGCTGGGCCAACTGCCCGAACGCTGGGTGCAGGCCCTGTGGCTCGCGGAGGCGGAGGGGCAGCCGCTGGAGACGGTCGGGCGGCGCATCGGCGCGAAGGAGGGGGCGACGGCCGTACTCCTGCACCGCGCCCGAGAAGGCATGCGGCAGGCCTTCCTCCGCTCCCAGACGGGCGCCCCCGACGACCCCGCGTGCGAGGTCCACTGGGTGCGCATGCCGGCGTACGTCCGCGGCAACGCGACCCCGCGCCAGTCGGAACGCCTGCTCGCCCATGTGGACGCCTGCGCCGAATGCCGCGGCCGGCTCGCGGTACTCATGCGCGCCAACGACCGGCTGCCCGCGCTGGTCGGCCCGGCCCTGCTGGTCTTCGGCCTGGGCGCCGCGGGCAAGTTCGTGCTGCCGCTGGCCACCGGGTCGGCGGGCGCGACGGCCGCCCTGAGCGGCCAGGTCGGCGCCGCACTGCACGCCGCCCGCCAGGCGGTGACCGGCGGTGGGGCGGGCACCGCGAAGGTGCCGGCCGCCGTCGCGGCCGGCGCGACGGTCACCGGTATGGCCCTCGCGATGGTCCTCGCCCTGGGCGCGGGCGGCTCCACACCGGCATCCACTCCGCCCCGGTTGCCCCTGGCGGATGCGCCGGTGGCTCAGCCGTCGCAGGGGCCCGGGGCGGGGGAGCGGATGCCGGGGGAGCCGGACCGGGACAGCTCGGCCGGGGTACCCAAGGTGACGCAGGCCGAGCAGAGCCGGACGGACGACGGGGCCGAGGTGCTGGTCAACCGGCCTGAGGGTGAGCTGTCGGGTGATGAGCCGCCGGCTGCGGAGGGGATGTCGGCTGCGGGTGGGGCGCCGACCGCGGGTGGGGCGCCGACTGCGGGTGGGGCGCCGACCGCGGGTGGGGCGCCGACCGTCGATGAGCCTGCGCCGAGCCCTGTTGAGCCGGGGGCCGAGACTCCCGGGGCGGGGTCGGGCGGTCCGGGTGAGCCGGAGTATCCGGGTGATTCGGGGTCAGGGGCGGAGTACCCGGTGCCGGAGGCTCCGGCACCGTCGGAGGGCCCGGCACCGTCGGAGGGCCCGGTGTCGTCGGAGGGGTCGGTGCCGCCGGAGGCTCCGGTGCCGCCGGGTGACCCGGAAGTACCTGAGGTGGAGGCGCCACAGACACCGTCGCCCTCGCCCTCGCCAACGCCCTCGCCAACGCCAGAGCCGTCGGCGCCAACTCCCGTAGAGCCAGCGCCGGTTGATGAGACACCAGAGGTCCCGCAGGGGCCGGACGCACCGCAGACCCCGCCGGTGAACACGGACCCCGAGCCCACCCCCCAGCCCACGCCCGGGACCCCCGGAAACAACTGCGGGCCCTGACCGCGACGAAGACGACCGACTGACCCACGAGGGTCACGACGGCACGCGGGCCGCGCCGAGTGCTAACCGCCGGCGTGGCCCGCGTCCGCATTGCGCCCGGGAGACCGGCGGCCGTAAGGGTTCAGTTGGAGTCGGAACCCGACCCCGCCCCCGAGTCCGAGCCACCCAAGACGGAGAGATCCGTGCCCGAGCTCTGACGAGAACGCCCCGACCCCCGCACCAACTTGCCCATACCCAAGGTCACCGCGGCCACCGCGCGTACCCAGCGGGGCCCGCCCCGGGACGCCCACACGACACAGACGCATCCCCCGACGGTGAGCACGAGAACACCGACCAGCGCGAGCACGATCATGCTCATCCCCTTCTTCCACTACGGTCGACGCAATCCTCTCAGCCGATACGGCGCCCGAGCCCCGCTCCCCGGAACCTCCCCGAACCCGTACTTCAGAGCCGCAGCACTTCAGGGCCGCAGCGGCCCGCGCCAATACTGCCGCTTCTTCTCGTCACGTACGACGACGCCGAGCCTCAGCAGTTCCCCGCGCAGTTCCCGGGCGTCCTCGGAGCCCCCCTCCTTCTTCCGGGCCACCTCGCGGGCTCGCAGCAACGCGTCCGCCCCGTCGGGCAGCCCGGGCATCCCGGGAACCCAGCGCCGGAACTCGTCCCGATACGGATCCTCATCCGCCCACCGATAGCCGTGCCCGGCGAAGGCGTCGGCCAGCCGCGCCCAGGACAGATTGCAGCCCTCCCGCGCGATCTCCATACCGTCCGGCCCGAGCAGCACGAGCTGCTTGCCGTCCCGTACCGCCAGTGCGACCTCGTCCCGCCCGAACTCCTGCGAGGAGTCCCGGACGCTGAGGACCACACGGTCGGCCGAAACCCTCACCGACAGCGACTCGTGCACGGCGACGAACCCGACCACCAGCCCCAGAACGGCACCTACCGTGATGCCCCCGATGGTCAACCAGGGCTCCGGCACGGACGTCACGAGCTTGGCCGGCCCTTGCAAGGGTGCCCAGCGCAGCTTCACAAGCCATTCGGCGAGGAGGGTGACGAGCCAGCCGATACCGGCCCCGCAAGCCGTGCAAAAGAGCGTCAGAAACCAGGCGGACTCGGCGAGCGAGGTGCCGCCTTCGCCGTCCACCGCCGCATCGCCCTTCTCCCAGGGGAGACCCCCAGTGTTCCTTGCGCCCCCAGCACTCCTCGCATCCCCAGCACTCCTTGCGTCCCCAGCACTCCTTGCGCCTCCCGTATCCCGCATGTCCCCCGTCCTCATGTCGCTGCCGCTCTCCCGCTCTGCCGCTCTGCCGTTCTCGCACGGGTCGTTGTTTGCCGGTCGCCGGTATGGCGTAGCACCCAGCCTGACAAGCGTCCGTACGCCCTGTCATCGGCCGATGGTCCATGACGCCGCGACTTTGGTCGTCGCTGTCGACACCTTCGCGACCTGCATCTCCACTTGGGCACGCGAGGGGGCGCACAAACAGGACCCGGCGCCGGGCTCGTGGCCCAGACGCCGGGTATCCCATTCGGTCAACTACGTGACGGATCCATGTTGCTCAGTGGTGGCAACCGCCGCCAACGTGTTGGTACTGCCCGCCCGGGTGGCCTTCACCATTGGCCAAGTTGCCCGCAAGGCCGTTGAGCAGGCCGACCTGGCCGAGAATGCTGACGTCCAGGTCGTGAGAGTGGCAGTGCCCGTGACCGTGATCGTCGTACGCGGGCTGGGCGCTCGCTGTGCCGGTGGCTATGAGGCTGAGGGTCCCGACCATCGTGGCCGCAACAGCGGCCTTCTGAAGCTTGCGCATGTCTCCTCCTTGGGTCGAGTAGAGCGCACACCTAAAGATCCTTATTGCGCTCATTTCGGAGGCTAATCCGATATGCCCGACAGCGCTCATCGAAGCTGCCATACGGGCCACGGCCGTGAGGCCAACCAGGTTCGGGTGCCGTGAGCCCCCGTCAGCTGGACGGGGCGGTCATGAGAGCCCATCAGCTGCGGCGGCGCCGAAGGGCTCCGCTTACTCGGCGAGCAAGCGCCTCGCCATGTCCCCGGCACACGCGCGCTCAGCAAGAGCCGAAGACTCGGTCGTACTGGGCAATGTCCATCGCCTCGCGCAGCACCACTCGCCCGGTGAACACCTCCAATGTGGCAAGACTGGTGTCGTACAGCGTGAAGGTGTTGAACGGAGCCTCGGCGACCCGGCCCGTCAGCGGAAGCACCTTGATGTCGATGTTCGTGCGATGTGAGAGGGACAACGAGGTGCTTGACCTGCCGGGCCATGACGGCTGCCTCGCACAGCTGCCACCGGATCGCCGACTCGGTGAGCAGAAACTCGAACCGTTTGTCGAGGTCGTCGAGTACGGCCTGACGTTCCAGCTTGCGCGCGATCACTGACTCAACGTCCTTGCCGACGACGGGCGATGTCTGTGTCATCACCTGCCGCATGGACTCGGGCGTCTGGATCAGTCCGGTGGGAATCGCGGGAAGGAAGTACCGCAGGCGTGTGGCATCGCTTTCCAGGGTGGCGAGCTCACGCTGTACGTCATCGGCACCGGGTCTCGGGACCAACCTCATTTGAAACTCACCTGCCCCAGAAGCCCAGAGCCCTACCGATCAGCTCCTTGGCGGCGCCACCTTGGCATGCGGCGGCGTTGAGGGCGTCGAACGCCTTGCTGTGGAGGGCCAGTTCGTCTGGGGCTGTGATGTCCACGCTGCCGGATACGAGTTCGTAGCTGACTTGGCCGCTGTCGTTCATGTCGAAGGCGGGCATCGGAATCACATCCACCTCGGCGGTTGTTGGGAGCACGCTTAGGGAGAGAGACGGCAGGTCGATGTCGCGTAGTAGGCGTTTCATCTGCTCGTGCATGACCTCATGTCCGCCGACATTTGTGTACAAGGCCTGCTCGCCGAGGATCACCTCGTACTGGTGCTCCCCGTCGTACAAGACCTCCTGGCGTTCCATCCGCATGGCCACTCCCGCGGACACGTCGTTCGGGACGCCCAGGAAGTCAACGACCTTGCGGAGGACTACCGTCGCGTACGCCTCAGTCTGGAGCGTGCCCCAGATCATGGTGGGGACGTACGCCTTGCCGCGCGTACTCCGGCGATACCAGTCGATGATCTCACTCTGGATGTCTTTGGTTCCGGTAGACAGCTGCTGTTGCCATGGAATCAGACGGGTCATGCCTTCCCCTTAAGCTGGCCTCTCTTCGTTCGTCACTGCCCGTGGGTGCGAAAACACAATCGGCCGGTCATCAGAACCTCGTGGTTGGCGTACAACGCGTCGAGTTCGAGGCGCCGACGCACATACGCCGTCCATGTGACGTCTGCCAAGTCGCCGTATGCCGAGCCTTTCACCATGCGAGCGCGCCCCGCCTGAGTGAGGATCCAACGAGCCTGATCCTGACCGCTGTTACGTCCGCCGAGGTTGCGGGCGAGGCGCCACAGTTCCTCGCCGTCGCTGTGTTCGTCCACGACAGCGACAAGCCCGATGTCGCCCAGGCAGCGTCCGTCGCTGGACTGCGTCGTATAGGCGACAGAAAGGCCTTCGAGAGGAAAGAGGGTCATGCGGCCGGTGGCGGTCAGTTCGGTCAGTGGCACAGCTTGGTGTCCGTTTCTGGCCAGAGACGGGCGGGCCGGCTCGGAGGAGGACGGCCCGCCCTGGTGGGGGCGGTGAAGATGCTCAGCAGCAGGGGCCGTCGCCGCAGCAAGCGGGCGGGTTGCAATCGGCAGCTGTGCCCCACAGTCGTTCGTCGACGCCGAACCCGGCCGCACGGATCCGTTGCACGACATCGGTCATCAGGCCCCGAGTGCGGGTCTTGCTATTCGGCTGGTGGTGCAGGAAGTAGCCGAACTGCTCCTGGCACCAATTGGCGTACCAGTCGGTGTGCAGGATCAGGGTGTGCCAGCCGGGGTCGACCAACTGGGACGGAGCCATGGCGCTTCCCGAGCGGGTCGTGCCCATGACGTAGACGAGGGCGAGAGCCTGGTCGAGGACCCGGTCGGCGACGCAGCGCTCAAGGCCGTACTCCTCGGCGCAGAACGCGGCGAGGGTGTCGAATTCGGTGCCGGTGACGAGCGAGCGGCCGGTACGCGTTGCCGTGACGACGGAGGTTGTCATCGCTTGGCTCCCTTCGCCCTGGCTTCGTTCCTGGACGTGGTCGTGCCCGCGTATGGCTCGGGGAGTGACGGGGTTGTGGAGAGCAAGGGTTCACCTCACAGTTGGAGGACCTTCGGGTAGACCTCTCCCTGAGTGCCGAATGCCGGTCGTGCTTAGGGAGAGGGGTGGCTGACGCCCCGCCGCGTGACGCGGCGAATCTGTTTATGCAGCGCCGCAGGCAGACCCGTTCCGCACGGGATGTACCGCCATCAGAGCCGCCTCGCGTTCATCTCGTTCACGCGTGCCCGGAGGCGATCGTTGGCGTTGGCAGGCTGCAGTTCTCCCGGTGTGGCCTCCCACGAGGGGCCTCCGCCCGAGGGGCGCAGCACGACCCGTCCTGCCCGGTAGTCCTGGACCTCGCCAACACGGTCCCGTGTTGTGTCGTGGACGAGTTCACCCACATCGAGGGCTGGGCACACAAAGCCACCTCCGATCCGCGATTCCGATGTGGGCGTGGTGAATTCGGATGTGCGCTGCTCATGCGCCGGAAATCACCAGGCCCATCGTGTGAATCACGCTAGAAATCGCACCTATGCGGCCTCAACGAACGTGCCAGAACTTGCCGGGAATCACCCGAGTGAGTCGATCGCCGAGGTGATCAGCTCCCGGGCCTCGGATCCGTAGACGGCCAACGCGGAGAGCTCCACGAAGGTCTGCGCATAGAGATTGATCTCGTGAGTCTGCGTGACAGTGAGATGCGCGGAGACCAACTCGACGTTGGCCACCTCGGCGTCGTACAGGAAGAAGCCCTCCACGGGCCAGATACGAGACCGGTCGGCGCTCAGCGGGATGATCCCGAGGGAGACCGACGGCAGCGATGCAGCAGTGAGCAGGTGGCCTAGTTGTCCCGCCATGACCGCGGGGCCACCGATGCGGTACCGCAGGGCGGCTTCCTCCAGCACGATGGCGAAGCTGTGGTTGCCTTCGTTGACCACGTGCTGCTTGGCGACGCGGACGCGTACGGCTTCTTCCACGTCGTCGATCAACTGCCGACGATCACGGATAGACCTCAGCAGGGCCTCAATGTACGGCCCCGTCTGGATGGGGCCAGGGATGAGCCAGGACGAGTAGATGCGGAAGCGGCGGGTGCGTTCCCACAGTGGCACCACCGACTCCTGGGCGTGGCGCAGTCCGGAGCGCTCCATTCGTCGCCACTCGACGTACATGCCATCGATGCCGCGGGCTGTCGTCACGAGGTCGTCGGCAAGGAGTGGCACACCGCAGTGCTGTGCCCACGCCCGCAGATCCGATTCAGAAGGGCTGCGAGCTCCGCTCTCGTACCGAGAGCACTTGGATTCGTGCCACCCAGCAAGCGCGGCCAACGCCCGCGCGCTCAACCCGGCATCGAGCCGGATCTCGCGCAGACGCTGGCCGAGAGCCCTGCGGGCTGCTTGAACGCTGGAGGAGGGGGACGACATGGTCTTAGCGCTGACCCTACCCTTGCCGATCAAGCGAGTTGGTAGTCGCCGTGCGGGATGCCCACCTCCCAGACCGCCTCAAAAGCGCTGCCGCACAGCTTGATCTCCCGCGGGTCTGTGCTGATGGACGGTTCCAGCCACTCGCCCTCGCCGTCGAAGTGATTCACCAGCAACAAGGCCGAGTCGAACAGCCAGAAGTCGTTCCCCGGCAGGGCGATAGCGGTGGCCTGGCGCCGTGGCAACCATCGCACCTCTTCCCCGGCAGCTATGTTCAGCCCCTCCGTCACTTCATGCTCGAACCGGATGTACCTGCTCACAGGCTCGGACACGATGCGGGCACGGCGGACTTTCACGCCCCGCCCCCTCGCCTCGGAGACCAGGCCGAGCCAGTCGGCCCACCTCTGCGCGGGGTCGATGGTGAGGCCGGCTGCCCAGTCGATGTAGGCCGGGTCCGACTTCATATAGGAGTCGCGCATCTCCAGATGCGCCGCTGACTCACGGCAGTCGCGGAACAACTCCTCAAACGTCGGAACGGTCGTCACGCTGTACCTCCAAGAAGAACTGGACCATGCGGCGCGGAATCTCTACTACGGATTCATGGCCGGGGATGTCCATCTGACCCAGTCGCTCGACGTCCAGAACCTTCCAGCCCTGCACGAGATACGTGTCCTTCTCCTCGTCCAGGTACACCGTCGGGGAGCCACCGCTCGGGCTCTCGGGGTCTTTGCCGAGCTTGCGCAGGGCCATGGGGCCCACCTCCGTCGTGGGTGATGATCCGTGTGCCTGAGCTTGCCGTCGGGCGGGCTTGGGGGACAGGAGCTTGCCAGAACTTGCCAGAGGGAGACTGCGCTGAGACGGTCAGGGTCGGCGCGGTGGGGCCTGTTGGCTGCCTTGCCGCGGCACTGTCGGCCGTGGCCAACTGGTCTGTGCGACGGGTCCCTTCCTTCGAGCTCGGTCCTTGGGGGCCCAGCACGCAGAGGGCTTCTGCGGCTGCCTGGTATTAGGTGCTCACCTGGCAGAACGGACCCGTCTGGCTAACTCGTCAACAAGTACGGCATGGTGCCAGGCTGCGTCCCGGGCCAGGCAGGCGCCGAGGGCTTCGGCCGGGTCCTGGGTCACATATACGCCGAGGGCGGCGTCTTCGTCATTGAAGGCGAAGCGGGCCAGGATCTTGCGTTTTCGGGCGCGGGGAATGTCCCTCCTGAGCAGAGCTGAATTGGTAGGAACGTCGATGTCGATGCGACTCCAGCACCCGCGAGGACGCGGAGAGTATGGCGGGGAACTCGAGCGAGGTTGTCACGATCGCGAGTAATGGTGTTTACGGGTTTGGTCTTACTGGCGCGCCGAGACAATTGAGATCGGGAGGCGAGGGGAGGAACTACTCAGCGGGAAGGCCGTCGTCAGGTGTAACCGCGACGATGGCCACGGTGGGAGGCGGTGGTGCCGGTGTGTACACGTACGCCACTGCCAACCCTGGCACTCCGCCCCGGGGTTCGATCTTCGTCTTGCGGACTTCGGTGCCGTCCTGGCGGGCCGGCCCGAGAAGGACCCCAAGCCTGGGTACCTGTTCCAGTTCCTGCCGGAGTGCCTCCAGCGCTTGCTCGGCTCCGAGAGCTTTCGCTCGATCTGCCGCCCGCACCGTGACGGCTGCGATCACACTGCTCACCGGCCTTGCGCCTCCTGCTTCAGCCGTGCCGCGAGGTCGATACCTTCCTGCACGGCGATGTCAAAGTCGGGGTCCTGGTAGAGCCGAATCCTGCCCCGGTAGTCGACGATGACTGTGGCGACAGCATTGAGGTCCGTCTCAGACGAGGCCTCCAGCGCACGCTGGAGATCCGCTTCGAAGGACTCCCGGTCGCCCGGAAACCCGTGTCCGGACCGCAGAGCTGCTCGAATGTCACCGATGGTCTTCAACGGCAGCGCCGCTGACCCGGGCGTCTCCGCGTGCTGTGCGCTCACGATCGTCTACTCCTTGCTGTCCGCTGTCCTATGGACGAGTGTCCTACAGCGGAATGAATGCCGCTGTAGGAACTCCCTCGTCAGCGCGCCAAGCGTCCGTGATCCAGAACACCAACCAGGAATGCGTGCCAGGCGCCGCGGCCAACAGTAATGACCGGGCCCGTCTCACACTTGGAGTCACGCACCAGGGTGTCGTCCGTGCCCAACGCACACTCGACGCACTCCCCTCCGGCACCGTTGCTGTACGACGACCTGGACCACACCGGAGCGGGGCGGCCATCGGTGGCTTCAATCCTCACCTTGCGTATTCCTTCAAAACGGTCTTGATCAATTGGGTGGAGCGTTGAGGGCTCAGAGCTGAGGCTCGCAGGCCGTCGAAGGCCTTGGTGTACTCACGAACATGATGGTGGCCTTCCAGGTACACGGCATCGGTGATGCCGTCGCGGTACACGATGTCCGGGTCTTCTTGAGCAGGGAAGCCCAACATCGTGAACGGGCCTGTGACCGGATACGTGCCTGCGTCGAAGGGCAAAACCTGGAGGGTCACGGCGGACAAATCGGAGGCTTCCAGAACACGTTCGAGCTGCTCTCGCATGATTGACCGATCTCCGATCACATGACGAAGAGCGCCTTCGTTCACGACGAACCAGGCATCCGGCGCGTCAGGCTGCGTCAGCATGGTTTGGCGCTCCATGCGTACACGCACAGCTCTGTCGATGTCCTCGGAAGACAGATGCGCGCCTGTCGTGTGGAGCTCCCGCGCATAGGGGTCGATCTGCATGAGCCCGGGGATCAACTCGCACTGGTACTGGCGGATGGTTGAGGCGTCCTGCTCCAGGCCGATGTAGATGTTGAACCACTCGGGAACGCCGGCGCCGTGCACCTGCCACCAGCCGCGTGTCTTGGCCTGCCGAGCAAGGGACTTGAGAAACTCGCGCAGTTCTTCGCTGGTTCCGTAGAACCGGCAAAGGGCATCGATGTCGGACGGCTGGACCCGCCCGCTGCCAGTCTCCATACGGTTGACCTTGGAACCGCTCCAGTCCAGGGCCTCGCCGACCTGGGCGCAGGTGAGCGCGCTCTTCTCGCGGAGCTTCTTCAGCTCGATCGAGAGACGGCGGCGTCGTGCCGTCGGTGAACCGGCCATTCCAACCCTCTTCCAGGTAGCGGGTGTTCAGTCTCGCGCCAAGGGGCGGGCCTGCCAATCACTCGGAAGCGGGAATCCCTTCCTGCACATTGCATGACGGGATGTGTATGCGTCACTCTGAGCGTCAGCGCAACTCATCGTGAGCATCTGTAACACTCCGCCATCGCGTGGAGTCGACTGTGACGAGAGGGACCGTCGTGATCCAGCAAGCGTGCATGCAGCGGAAGCCCTGGGATCTGGCCTTCACCGCCGAGCCGGCGGAAGTGGCCGCGCTGCGCCGCATCATGCGGCTGCACTTGGGGAGCTGGGGATTGCACGATGTGATTGACCAGGCCCAGTTGTGCGTAAGCGAGTTGGTGTCCAACGTCATCGCTCATGTCGGCCCTGGCACGCCGGCCACCCTCACGGTCGCCATGAACGGCCTCAATCTGCGTGTTGAGGTTCATGACCCCGACACACGGGCCCTCCCCACTCTCGTCGCCGCGGACCGCGACTCTGAGTCCGGACGGGGCATGGCCCTCGTCGACGCGGTTGCTGATCGATGGGGAGTCCAACTCCACCCCGGTCGCAAGGTGACTTGGTGTGAACTCGCGACGGGGTTGACGTCGCCGGACGGTCACGTGGCACGCGGTGACGTCACGCGCGCAGAGGCGCTGCTCGGCCTCTACCGGGCGGCAAGGTTGCCTCGCGAGTCGGGCCTGAGCGGGCTGAGCATGACGACTGGTGAGGAAGCGGTGATCGATGCCATCACCGACTTTCTCCACTGGCTCCGGGCACACGGGTGCGACGAGGAAGAGATCTTGGATCGTGCGCAAACACGCTTCGAGGCGCAGACCGCGGGAACCGGAGGTCTGCCGTGTCGGTATATGCAGTAAATTGCGCGAGACGAGTGGACCTCTGCTGCGTGAGTTCGGACGACGGAGCTAGCTAGAGGCACTAGGTGCTGAGCGCCCGTAGCACGAAAGATTGGCTCTGCCTTGCTGGCAACACTCGTGAGCAATGCTCAGGACCTGTGGATCGGCTCGGGAAGGACGTACCTTCCCGGGTGATTGATCGATAGGCCACCGAGCAAGACCGGTGTTCGCAGCACCGGCCGGGAAAACACGTCCGTGCTCAGCGTAGTGAACGGCGACGGCACCACCGACGACGGCTCCTCTCTGATCGACGAGATCGTCCGGGAGGGGGCACGGAGGATGTTGGCCGGCGCGCTGGAGGCTGAAGTCAATGCATACATAGCCGAGTTGGCCGACCAGCGAGACGAGCACGGCCGACGGCTCGTGGTGCGCAACGGCTATCACCAGCCCAGGAAGGTCACCACCGCGGCCGGGACAGTGGAGGTGAAGGCGCCGCGGGTGAACGACAAGCGCGTCGACGACGCCACGGGTGAGCGCAAGCGGTTCTCCTCTGCGATCCTGCCGCCCTGGTGCCGCAAGAGCCCGAAGATCAGCGAGGTGCTGCCACTGCTCTATCTTCACGGCCTGTCCTCCGGCGACTTCGTGCCCGCGCTGGAGCAGTTTCTCGGCAGCTCGGCCGGGCTTTCCCCGGCCACGGTCATCCGGCTGACCCAGCAGTGGCAGGCCGACCACGCCTCGTTCATGGACCGCGACCTCGCGAAGGTCGATTACGTGTATGTGTGTGGGCCGACGGCATCCACCTCAATGTCCGCCCTGGAGGAGGCCAAAGCCTGCGTGCTCGTCCTCGTCGGCGTGCGCGCCGACGGCAGCAAGGAGCTGATCGCGCTCAAGGACGGCTACCGCGAGTCCGGCGGGTCCTGGGCTGACCTGCTACGCGACTACGCCAGCCGCGGCATGCGCGCCCCGGTCCTGGCGGTCGGCGACGGCGCCCTCGGCTTCTGGAAGGCCCTGGCCGAGGTCTTCCCTGCCTCCCGGCATCAAAGATGCTGGGTTCACAAAACGGCCAACGTGCTCAACGCTCTGCCGAAGTCGGCCCAGCCCGGCGCCCGCAAGGCGCTTCAGGACATCTACAACGCCGAGGACCGCGACCTCGCAGTCAAGGCGATCAAAACGCTCACCCAGCTCTACGGCGCGAAAATCCCCAAAGCCGTCAAGAAGATCACTGACGACGAGGGCGAACTGCTGGCCTTCTACGACTTCCCCGCCGAGCACTGGATCCACCTGCGGACGACCAACCCCATCGAGTCCACATTCGCCACCGTGCGCCTGCGCACCAAGGTCACCCGCGGCGCCGGCTCCCGCACCGCCGCCCTGGCCATGGTCTTCAGGCTCGTCGAGTCCGCCCAGCAGCGGTGGCGGGCCGTGAACGCACCCCACCTCGTCGCCCTCGTCCGCGCTGGAGCCCGCTTCGAACGTGGCCAACTGGTCGAGCGCCCCGCCACCGTCGCGGCATAGGGTCTGGTCCACCATGACCGACCACCGCACCTACGGCACCAGCACCCACACCGTCGGCGAGCTGGTCCGGCTCGTCAGTGACCGCCTCGGGCTGGTCTTCACCGAGCGCGACAGCGATTACCGGGGCGTCTATCACCTCGCCAGCAGCTCCAACGGACGGATCGAGATCCAGCCCAACCCGATCCCCGGCGACGACGGCGAAGACGACCTCTACGCTCCGGAACTCCCAACAGCCCGGGTGCTGTTGCTCATCGCCACCCTGGCCCCGAACCCCGCCCTGCAGGCCAGCCTGGGCTCCATCGAAGGGCTCATTCACCTGAACCACGAGACAGCGTGAGCAGCTACTGATCCACAGCTTTTGACAATTGCTCCTCGTCTCTCCCCCCGTCGTCCCACCTGAGGGCAACGCCTCGACTCAAGTGGCATAGCAATCAATTTTGTTGATCCATCACATTTTCAAATCCTCCTAGGTACGATCGACTCCTCGTATTGCTCGATCAAGGGGGGTGCGGTGGAAACAGACGACCGGAGGGAGGACTTCGGCGTTTGGTTGGATCGGCAACTGCGCGTGCGGCAGATGACGCAGACCACGCTGGCAGACGCCCTGCAAGTCACCCCAGCGGCGGTGTCTGCCTGGGTCACGGGCCGCGCCGAGCCCCGTGAGGACAGAAAAAGAGCGGTGGCAGCTGTCCTCGGCCTGGACGAGGAGACAGTGCACCGTCGCGCCGCGGAAGTTGCCACGGCTTCGTCCCTGAAGTGGCTTCATCGGCCGGCGCATGCAGACGGCGGCAGAGAGTTTGGAAACGCCGCAGCGTTCGCCTTCGACGCAGACGTTGCCGTGCTCGCCCGAGAGGCGACGCAGAACAGCCTCGATGAGCAGGATGACCCGAATCAGCCCGTGCGCGTTCGGTACACGCTCAACGAACTGTCGGGCGAACACCGCAGGGCATTTCTGGACGCACTTCAGTGGGAAGAGATCGAGCCGCACTTCGAGGCCGCTGCCACCCACAGGCACAAGGTCGGACGAGTCATCGCCGAGGGACTGCGCGAGATGCGTGAGTCCGACTCCCTGCTACTCGTTCGAGTGGACGATTACAACTGCACAGGACTGACAGGCGCCGACTACGGCGACAACAGCAAGTTCGCAGCTGTCCTTCGAGACCAGCTCAACAGCCACAAGGGCACGGGAACGGCTGGTGGTTCCTACGGCCTGGGAAAGATCACGCTCTGGGCGACGAGCCGACTGGGTCTGGTGCTCGTCAACAGCACTCTGTCCCGCCCTCACGAAGGACGTACCGAACGTCGACTCTACGGTCGTCTCGAACTGCCCTGGCACGAGAGCAGCGGACGCGCGTTTGCGGGCTTGGCCGGCTTCGGTGAGACAGACATGGAGCCGGGACGTGAAGGCACGGCAAGGTCGTGGTGGGCGGATGAGGCGACGACCAGATCCCTGCATCTGGAGCGCGAGAGCCGTGATCCCGGTACATCCTTCCTGATAGTCGGTGCACATGATGCCGCCGGGGACGCACAGAGCCTCCAGGAGATGCACGAGAAACTGGTCAAAGCCCTCGCCGACAACTTCTGGGCTGCGATGACCTCCGGACGAGAGAGCCAGCCGGTTCTGGAAGCATCCGTCACGACTCTGCGCAATGGGCAGGTGGTGATCCCCGAACAGCGGGTTGACCCTGCCGATCACCAACCCGCGCGTACTCGTGCGCTCCGAGCCTTTCTCAACGGTGAGACGGTCGAGCAGCGTACCGACACCACTCAGGTCGCGATTGCGCACGTACCTCTCCTCGTGCCACCGGAGAAGGGTAGGGGCCGTGCCGCCACCGGTACGGAACACAGGGCGGTGCTGCTCGTAACCGCAGCCGATGACCACGACCGGGAGCCGAACCGCCTTGTCTGTATGCGCGGTAACCGCATGACGGTCATGACGCGGCGTGTGACTGACCTTCCGCTGAGCACCGATGCGTTCCAAGCGGTTCTCTTGGCGGGCAGGGCCACAGGATCACACAGCGATGACGCCGAATTGGCTGAGCGGTTCCTGCGTGCTGCGGAGCCACCGGAGCACAACGACTGGACCAAGACCGAAGATCTCTTCACCACGTACGCACGGGGTGCCCGGCAGCGCGTCGAAGACTTCCGTAAGGAAATGCTGACGGCTGTTCGCTCGCTTGTGGGCCGTCGCGAGGCGAGGAACACGAGTGGGCCGGCGGTACTGAGGGAGTTGCTGCGCATCGATGCACACGCGACGGGGGCTCGCCGTCCCGAGCGGCATCCCGTCGTGCGTCACGTGGAAGGGGAGGTCGACGCTCGAGGCGCTTGGAACGTGAAAGTCGAGGTCAAGCTGCCACGGCGTGCGGATCCCTGGTTGCTGACACCGGTAGCCAAGTTTGATGTGCGCTCGGGCGCCAAACCCGTCGTCGCATGGGCGAAGCTCATCGCCGGCGAGAACTGCCGGGTCGAGGACGGGACGCTGCATTTCGAATCCGGCGCCGGAAGCGCGTCCTTCGGAGGCGTGACGGACGTGTCCAGCCATCCCGTGACAGGGCAGATGGCACGGTTGATCGTCGATCTGCAGAAGGCGAAGGGGACAGCGACGTGAACGTTGTGTTCCCCTACCGGGTTCTGGCAGGAGACGTCGGCTTCGAGGTGACGTCGGCAAAGCTCGACGGTCGGGCTCTTCCCCTGACCATGATTTCGCGGGATCAGAGAGCCGTGGCCCTGTACGAGGCGGAGCGATCTCGGTGGGACGAAGCCCGATTGGATGTCAAGGCCACGCTGCCCGAGAGGGAACTGGCCGGGGGACCCTGGAGTGATGCCGTCTGCCTCGCTGTACTGACCGAGTCCGCCACCAATACGAGGACGGTCGCGCGTCTTGCCCCCGTCGGCGGAGGCAACTGGAGCGGCAGCCTCGTGTTCGCGAGGGATGCGCACCACATGCGTGCCGCTCTCACGGTCGTCGTGGTCGCCACCGTCGGTGGTGAAGCCGGACGGATCATCGGCACGGCGGAAGAGACGTGGTCCGTAGAACTCAACGAGCGTGTGCCCGCGCGCAAGCAGGAATTGAACATCCACGAGGTGGACTTCCGGTCCGGCCATCTTGAGTGGTTGCGGCAATTCCAGGACGCTCCATGGGTCGTGGAGACTGGTGGTGACATGCCGACCGTGCACCTCAACACGGGGTTCGAGGGACTCACCGAGTTCCTGAGCGGAAGCGGTACGCCCGCAGAGAAGGGTGTACGAGGCATGCTCGCGGCGCAGATCGCAACAGAGGCCTGGACGGCTATGTTCCATGCCGCTGTCAGCGACTTGGAATGGGACGACGAGGGGACACCGCAGTGGCCCATGGGCTGGAAGGACGGAGTGCTGCGTTCGATGCTGCCCGATGTCCTGCCGGAACTGCAGCCGGGTGATGCCCTGTTGGAGATTCACCTGCGGCGAACGGAGGGTGGCTGGCAGGACCTTCAGCCACGTATTCAGTACGCGGCAGCCCGGCGAGCCAAAGCCGCCAGAAACCTTGGTAATGGACTGCGGGCGATGAGCGTCGCCGCGGAGGGCGATTGACGATGAGCCGTTCATCCATGGACCTTCCGGAGCAGATCGCGCTGCTGCCGGACATCGTTGCGTCCAAGTACCTCACGCACAGCGTTCTCTCGGGAAGTGAGCGGCCACCCAGAGTGGCGCTCCTGCGTGCGAGTAGGGCCATTGAACCTGCGGGAGCGCGGTGGAGTGCTGCCCCTGTACGGCAATTGATCGATGCCGCGATGCGGCGGCACGATGGTGATCGCGCCGCGGCTGATGCCTGGCTTGCCCCGAGACTGCACGCGACGCTCAGAATGACGAGGCGCGAGGCTGCGGACACCGGGTTCTGGAACTTCCTCGCTTTGGTCGTGGCACCGGACTACGTTCTGTGGCGACACAAAGGCAAGACAATGGAAGGCGATCGTGCGACAGCAGACCGCTTTGTCGGTGTGCACTACAAGCAGACGTTTGCCCGGTTGTGGTGGGCAGCCGAGATGTTCAGAGACGGAGACGATTACGGACCGGCCCGAGTCGCCTGTGGCAATCAGGACGTCCTGAATACGATGCTGCGCCTTGAAGTCATCGACCACCGGCCGACAGCGCGCGCCGTTGTGCGGCTGCTGGAGAAGGGTGTGGTGAGCACAGGCAGGCAGGTGAACGGTCTGGGCACTGCGATCAACGCCGCCGCGACCACGCTCGTTTATGACGTTCTTGCTCCTGACGACGGCCCGGATGCCGAAGCGCGCCGCTATTGGATAGACGAGGCCGAGGACGCCGGCCCCGTTCCCATGGACAACTTGCCACTTGGACCGGACGACGGCCAGGCCACGGCTGAATCGGTGGACGTTCTGGTCCGCCGCTTCGCGGAGCTCTTCGCCGAAGCTCCGATCCGAGGGAAGGAGATGCCAACACCCGCACCGAACCAGGGTGTCAGTCTCGACAAGCCCTACTCACCGTTCTAGGCGCTCGTGAATGGCCTGGGCCAAGGATCGGCCCAGGCCGATCGGCACTGCGTTGCCGATCTGCCGGGCGATCTGAACCTTGCTGCCGTACCACTCGAAATCGGCGGGGAAGCCCTGGATCAGTGCCGCCTCGTAATGAGTGATCGGCCGATCGTGCACCGGGTGGAGATAACGCCCCTTCTCCGGCTTGTAGAACTCGGTACGGATGGTTACGGACGGGCGGTCGAAGTGCATGCGTCCCATCACGTCGCCGGAGCCGCTGCTGTGCTTGTCCCAACTAGGCGTCGACAGGTACGTGCTGACGCCCTGAATGTCGGCCCACTTGTTTCTCAGGTCATGTCGATTGCCGCCCGGAGGGATGGCTCGGTATCGAGCCCTGGACAACGCCGTGGGGTTGCGGCCGATGTGGAGTTCGGTCGTCTTGTAGGGACCTGGAAGTACGACGCCCAGCGGCTTGTCAGTGCGATCCGGAAGGTCCAAATCCGGGGCGTCCTTGGGGGTGTGCGCAAACACCGTCAGACCGACTGAGATCCAGGGGAGGAGCTCATTGGACGAGCCCTCCGGATCATCGAGGTTGGGTTGGGCAGGGCCACCCTCACGGGCGTGCGTGGGACGGGGATGTTCCAGCGCTTCACCGAGATCGTTCCGGGTCGCGATGACAATGGCGCGCCGGCGTGCTTGAGGGACGCCAAAGTCGGCGGCGTTGAGTACCTTCCACCGGAGCGTGTAGTTGGACAGGGCCCCGTCCTTGGTGGTGGCCTCCTTGAGGCTGTCGAACTCCTGGGACACGAGGAAACGGTCCACGTTCTCCAGAACGAAGATCTTGGGTTGAATAGCCTTGACCACGCGCACGTACTCAACCCAAAGGCGATTCCGGGGGTCGTCAGCCTTGGGCTTCTCGGGATTGTTCCGGTGGAGCGCAGAGAACCCCTGACACGGCGGTCCGCCCATGATGACGTCGACCTTGCCCGCGTACGGCGTCGGGTCCCACTCGGTGATGTCCACATTGGCGACATGCGAACTGCCGAAGTTGGCTGCGTACGTAGCGGCTGCTGCTTCGTCGAACTCGACCGCGGCGACGGATCGGAACGGTGAGGAGCCGGGGCCATCAGGCTCGTAGGCTCGAAACCCTGCAGAGAACCCGCCCGCACCGGAGAACAGATCGACCACTGCGATCGATGAGTCGGCCGGCATTGTACCGGCGGCAGTGTCGGGCGAGATGGTGACCATGAGAGGAGAGTCTAATGGTGATCACGCAGTCACCGGACGGGACTCCTCGTATGTTGCCATGAGTAAGCGACTCGTCGCCTGTTGTGATGTGGTGTTGTGGCTAGCCACGAGGGGACCGACGGAGTGCTGTGGCGATCTGACGGCCGAGAGCGGACGCGACCGGAGGCGGAGTGGTCTGACTGATTTGGCGGTAGGCGGACGTCTTCCTGCCGGAAATCTTCCAATCGGCGGTGAAGCCCTGGAGCAGAGCAACTTGGTCGACGGTGAGGCGTGGGAGGCCGAAGCGAGGTTCGATGTCCGGGTTCAGTCGGAAGTCGGGTCCGGGCACCACGTCACCGATGCTTCCACCGTAAACACCCCACCGAGCCCAGATGGCCTTTGCTCGGCTTGCGCCGAGGTCGGCACCCCCTCGTCCCGTGGCACCTCCCATGATCAACGGAGCCGGCTCAGAGGCACGAGCCGCCCAATCAGCAGCCTCGGGCCATCCTCGGGACGCCATGGACTCGAGCAAGGTTTCCCCGAGAGTCGGGCAACGGCCTAGGGCTGGGCTGGGCCACTCGAAGAAGGCCAAATCCTCGGGGTGCATGGCAACCATGAATCCGTGGGGCCGATGTTGGGGCACACCGAAGTCCGTGGCGGTGAGAACCGATGACGTCATCGCGTAGCCGAGATCCTCGACCGCTTCTTGGACCTTTCGCCGCTCGGCCTCGAACTTGTCCGCCCGAAGGAACGTCGGGATGTTCTCGATGAGCAGGACACGCGGACGCACGAAGGACGCCATGTCCAGTACCGCCTCCAACGTGTCGCGCTTGTCGACAGTGGCGAGTTGCTTGCCCGCGATCGTGTACGGGGAGCGTGGCAGGCCACAACTCAGCACGTCGGCATGGTCCAGGGGAGCGTGATCCAGCGGGTCAATGCGCTTCAGGTCTCCGTGAATCGTGTACCAGTGAGGCCGATTGTGGGAGATCGTCTCGCAGCTGTCCGCGTCGATGTCGATTGCTGCCGCTACATCGAACCCTGCCCGTTCAAGGCCGAGAGCTTGACCCCCGACTCCCACGCAGAGTTCGATCGCGGTGAATCGGCGCTCCTGCATGTGTCTATGCCCCCCTGCACGCTGTGCGCGACCCGATCGCGCCGTTTCAGAGTAGAGCGATGGACGACACGAGACGTCCTGCGGGGCGCAACCAGGGGCAGCGCGCCCCGCAGGGTGACTGTTTCAGGTCAGGAGAGGGTTAGCTTTGTTCCTTGGTGATAATGGCGTCGGCGGAGGAGTCGATCGTGGTGAAGACCACGACCCTGCCGTCGTTGCCTCGGGCGGACGCCGGGGCAACGAAGGAGAAGGCCATGACCAACTTGCCCGGAGCGATTCGACCCGAGCTCATGGCATCGGCCCTGTTTTGCGGCTCGATGATCGGATAGAGGACCACGGCGCCCCGCCGCCCCGCGACGTACTGTTCGGTGGCCGCATCGCCGCTCGACGGAACAGCGCCGGCGATGCGAAATGCGGTGGCTGTGTGCTTCGGGTCTCGGATGGCGCCGAACACCGGACCGCGCCGGCGCTCACGGGCGAACCATGAGAAGGAGCGGCTCGATGTGCCGATCGAGACTCTCTTGTTCCCGTTGGAGTGCTGGGGAGCAAGGATGACCCAGTCATCGACCCCGGGCTGTGACGAACCACAAATCTCGGTCAAGTAGGTGAGGTGAGGAGCGAATTGAGCTGCGGCCCCCCATGTCAGCCGGCGGACCAGACTCAGGAAGGAGTCGGCCGAGAGCGCGCCTGTGAGTGCGTTGAACCGATGACTCGAGTCCGAGTACGTGTATTCGAAGGTGGTCGGGGTCGATGACAGGGATTCGAGCACAGGCAGCCACAAATCCGTGTTGTGGCGCAGCGCAGGAGCACTGGTCGGGTAAGCCGTGGGCTCTTCCCACTGACCGGGCGAGCGCTTGTTTACGAGCTGCGCATTGAACATCTTGTTGGGGCTGGTCGGCTTCAGCCATGACAAGTGCTGCGAAACGAGCGGTGGTACCTGCGCAGGAGTCACCTGAGGCCGGCCGTCGATTAGTTCGGCGTACTGCTGAAGTTCGCGGCGGAAGGTCTCCTCGTCGCGGCAGATCGCCTCGAAGGCCTCGTACAGGTCGATCTCCTTGGTGCCCACGGTCTCTTCTCGACCCAGGTACAGGCGCACCAGGTCCTGGTATCCCTTGCGGAAGCCGAACCATCGGCCCATCTGCATGAGTGTCGATGCGTTGTTCGTGCGGCGCCTGTAGTAGGTGACTGTGAGTCCTTCGACGGTGAAGCCGCGGGCGAGTTTTTGGCCACCGATGAGGATCTTCCAGATGGAGCGTTTGTCGAAGTCGGCCTCGCCCGTCTCGATGTCCTTGTCGCCGTTCACGACGATGATCGGTTGGTCGTCGCCACCGATGCGTGTGGCGGCCGCGCCGATGTAGCGAGTCAGATCGTCGTAGGAGGCAGGAACGGCATGGCCGTTGGCGCGAACCTGGGAGACCGGCAGGAGGTCGGTCTCAAAGAGTTTGCGCAGGCGCTGATGGCCGCTGGCCCCTGTGTAGCCGGAGTCCCACCACAACTTCGTCACACGTCCGAGGAGTTCGCGATGTGCCGCGGTACGGACCGACTCGTGGATGAGCATGGTGTGGTGCTGGAAGTACCGATCACCCAGACCGTTCTCTTCGCGATAGAGCTTCATGGCCGCAGCCAGGACGAACATGTCCATGGCTTTCTGCAGCGCGGTGTCGTCCTCGTCGTCCATAAGCACGACGTCACGCACGTGCGCCTTCTCGTTCGAGTTGGCGAATGTGCGCTCTTCGTACGGGATCACGGAATCCAGATCGTGGAAGTCCTGCACGCCCATGTACCCGTCGGGGCGTGGCAGGGAGACGATGAAGTCCTTCGGGAAGATGTCCTCGGAGTCGCTCGGATCGACGAAGACGTTGGCGAAAGGCGTGGCCGTGTAGCCGACGTACTGAGCTCGCGGCAGCATGCGCAGCAGCTCGGAGATCTTCTGGTTGATGGCGGTGCGCTCGGCGTCAGGCTTGTTCGGGTTGGCCGTATTCACGGAGGCCTCGTCCGACTCGTCGTCGATGATGAGGACCGGGATCTCTGAGAGCGGCGTCTTGATCTTGTTCAGGTCCTTGACCAACTTGGTCAGGACCGATTTGTTCTTCTTCACGACCATTAGGCGTGCGGAGGAACGGTGCAGGTTCTGCGGGTAGTAGAGCGGGAGCGCGGGCTCCTGCTTCTCGAATTCAAGAGCCACGATTCCCTGGAGGAGACTCTTGTAGTCGTTGTCTCTGGTCGTCATGCGAACGATGTCGAAGGCTCCAAGAGTGGACGGAAGGCCTTTGTGGGAGAGGAACTTCCCCTTCGACCAGGCGGGGTCATCCGCGTAGTCCGACTCGTACTCTGCGGCACCGCGCAGGATGTTCTCGCGGCCGACGAGCTCCATGTCGAGGCGACGCTGGGTCTGGGCGCGCAGGAGGTTGAGCGTTCCGCCGAGCACGATGACCAAACGGTAGCCGGCATCCACCGCCTTGGCGATGACACCCGTGAAGTTGGCGGTCTTTCCGGACTGCACGTATCCGGCGACGAGTCCTTTTGATTGGTACGCCGCTTCGTCGGTCGGGTTTGCGAGCCGCTCGACAACGCGGTCCGAAGCGTTGTCCAGAGCGGCCACCGCGGTCTCTGGCCACCCCTTGCCCTCGGCCAGAAGACGTCGATAGGCAGGCCAGTACCAGCTCCGACCTTGTTGTGACTGAGGGGTGTACCAAGGCGTGAAGTCGTCACTGATGACCACCGCGCCGCCGGCCCGAGGCACAGGGACCAAGGAGTTCAGCAGCTCGCGGGTTTCCTCCTGCAGACCCAACAGCTCGAAGACTGCGGTACGCCGCTCCTCGGTGCGTGGTTCCGTGGGCGACCACGTCGGTCCCTCCGCGTAGTCCCACTGTGTCAGCTGTTTGCGCCACAGCTCCACCAGCTGGTCCGTGGAGTGTGAGGAACGGAGCGCGTGCTGGAAGTCCGCCTCGGTCGCAAGGGATTCGGTCTCGGCCCCTTCGTCCTCTGCTTGATACTCGAGTGCACGTTGCAGATTCTTCGGACGATTGGCCTGCATTCCTCCGAGAGCCGACTTGTGGAGCGTGATCCGCGTGATTTCTTCGTTACTCATGGAGAGAGGTCCTCAAGTCTTCTTACGGCAGGCGAAACTCGGTCAGAACCGAAGGCGGTTCGAGGGTCGGATGCAGGCCGGTGATGTCGATGGTGTACTGGACATCGGATATTCGTTCCCACGCGAAGTCGGAGAGTGACGAGACATCCAAGCGTGGCAACGCGGAGGAATCGAGAAGGATCGGGTCGGATCGTGGGGTCCAGCGTTCGTCGTCGGGGCCGTCCTCTACCCAACCGGAGATTGCCAGTTGCCGATCCAGACGGTTCAGCGACGCCGGAGCTTGATCCCCCACTGCGGCACGTACGGCTCGGACGCATTCGGCGAGCGTTCGTCCGTTGGCACCGCCACGGGTGAGCTGCACCGATACGAACCACAGTGGGCGTCCTGGGGCCGAGTCGAGCTGGCCGATGCCATGGATCGTGTGGCGGCGCCGTTCGGATGCGGTCGTCTTCACCTCGAGGTCGTAGGCGGGGAGTCCGAAATCGTGCTCCTCGGCTTCTGGCCCGGTCCACGCCTCAACAGCTGTCTCCCAGTCATGCTCGCCGGCGATGCAGCGCATCGTCGCCAGTTCCCCTATGAGGCCGAGACGTTTCTGCGCACTCAGGCCACGAGGTCGGCTCAGCAAAGCACTCCAAGCCCGCACGGTCTCCTCGAAGGCTTGGTCCAGGGTCCGGCCGTGCCTCACGATGCGATCGGCGACAGCGGTTAGCAAGTCGTGGAAATCGCGCATCAGCGCTACCTGCGTGGTGCTGATCCGCGCCATTCTCATGCCTCGCTCCGCGATCTGATCGATGCGAACCGTGGGCAAACAGGAACGAGGTGGACGGTGGCGGCGGTCGAGTTCGACGTGGAGAGCGATGTCCCGTCCGCCATGGCCGACGACGTACGAGACCTGTGGATGGACTGATCGAGGAGAGAGAGGGAACGTGGTGGCCTGGCCCGTACCGAGGAAGTACTCGACATTCGTCCACGGAACATGCGGGCTGTCAGTCATCGTCGGCCACCTTGTCGATTTCGGCACGGGCTGCGGACACCAGGATGGACTGCCACAGCTGCAGGTTGTCCTTCTCGCGACTGCCGCTGTACTCCTTCTCGAAGACTTGGTGCAGCAGGATGTACATCAGAGACTTCACCAGCGGCGCGTCGTTGAGGCCACCGCGTCGACCGCCCAGGATCGCCGTTCGATAGTGCTGATTGAGGGTGATGGTCCGATTGACGCGGTCAATGTCGAAGAAGAGGCTGTTGTCGAGCTTCTGCCAACGCACCGAGATTGGCTCCTCGTACGGGATCGCGGGGAGTTCGTCGGCGATGGTCTCGCGCATGGTTGGATCAAAGCCTTTGCCCGGCAGGATGACCGGCTTGCGCGTGGTGCCGGACCGTTTGCGCGCATCGCGGTAGACGTTGTCTGCCTCGGTCAGGTAGTCGAGGAACGTACGTCCCTCGGAGTCGACGGCTCTCTCCAGGGCAGATGTGAACTCCGGTGACGTCTCCACCCCGGCCTTTTTCACCGTGAGGCGGAAGACATCGTTGGTCCCGCTGGGCAGGTCGATGGCTACGCGAGCGAGTGAGAGGTGCTGCTCCGGTTGCCGGAAGTTGTTCCAACCACCGGCCTGGACCAATCGGTTGTGCCGGTAGAAGTAGAAGCCCTGACGGTCGATGACGGAGCCCACGGCCCTGTACTCGTCGATGTTGGACTTGGGCGTCCAAACGTGGGCTGCGAGTGAGACGTCCGCAGTCGAGGGCACACACGCGACGAATCGGCGCGGGTATTCGGGATGACCGCTGATCGGGTAGCCGAAGGGGTCCAAGGGCTCGACACCGAAGTCCAGGTACACGGTTCCCGTACGCACATCCTCGACTGCGATCGTGATGTTGAAGTCGTCTCGCGAGAGGAACCGGTGCAGGTACAGGCCCAAGTGGAGCCCAAGTTTGTTGATGGTGCGCTGCAGGTAGCGGTCTGTCTGACCACCTCCACCATGCTTCGGGAAGTCCTTGACCCCGTCCCAACGGATCACCGTGCCCTGCCAGACAATGGGCCGTTCGGCATACCGGTCGACGAGTGTCTGCGCATAGGCCGGGTCCACGATGTCGCACTCGAAACCGGAAACAGCATGCTCCATCAGCCAGCGGCGCCCCCTGGCACGGGTGCGCTTGGTCGTGCTGATGACCGTCACCGCGGAGGCATGGCTGAGGGAGGCGGACTTCAGACCGGTTCCGAACATGCCGAGGGCGTTTTCGGCATAGTCACGGCGACCTCCGACGGTCATCGCGACGTCCAGCTCTTCGTCGGTCATCCCCTTGCCGTCGTCCACCACGAGAAGGCTCACAAGTTGGTCGCCATCCCGGAGGAAGTGGATCACAACGTCTTTCGCGCCCGCGTCGATGGAGTTGTCCACGAGGTCGGTGATGGCAACTTCGAAGCCGTAGCCCTGACTGCTGAGCGCTTCCATGTAGCGCGCGTCAGGCGGAAGACGCTTGCTGCCGGCAGTAGGAACGTCGAATAGCCAGTCGGTCGTCATTTCCTCGCCTCGGGGGGACAGCCATTAATACGATCAATGGTGACCGTAGTGCAGAGGTCGGACAATGGGCGGGAGACCCTTACAGCGGCTCGGGCAGGTGAATCAGTCGTGGGGGTTCGGCCGCGCTTCCGAGGCGCCGGCGAGCCTTCGGGCCGCGGCTACGGATCGGGCGACTGCGTCAGGGTGTTCGTGCTCCCAGAAACGCAGAACCGTCCAGCCCGCTGCTTCCAGATGGCGAGTGGTCTGGCTGTCGCGAGCGACGTTCTTCGCGAGCTTCTCCCGCCACCACTCGGCGTTCGCCTTCGGCTGCGTCGCATGCTCGGGGCAGCCGTGCCAGAAGCAGCCGTCGAGGAAGACTGCGATCTTGGCTTTGGTGAAAACGATGTCGATCGTGCGGCGGGACATGCCGGGCACGGGCACGTTGACTCGGTAACGCAGACCCGCAGCGTGCAAGAGGCGACGGACCGCGACCTCCTGTGCTGTGTCGCGGGAGCTTTGCTTGCTCATCCGGGCGGACACGGAGGGTGAAGAGGGGATGGGATGGGGCACGGGGCAATTGTGCCGGCGCCTGGGACCGAAGCGATCGACGATAGGGAGATCATCCGTGATCGGCAGCGTTGGGGCCGCCCGCTTCTTTGCAGTGTCGTGCCTCCGCGAGCCGCGTCAAGGGCGCTTCACTCCGCTTGCGCTGCGTTCCGCGTCGCCTTCGGCGATGGCCCTTCGGGCCACCCTTGACCCGGCCCGCTCCAGCACGGGGTAGAAGCGAGCGGGCGGCCCGGAAGATCGGGTGGCCGAGGTATGCGGTGGTGGAGGTCGGCTGAGCGGTCGGCCGGCGTTGGCGGGCGCGGGGGCGCCTCGCCTGCACGCCGGGATAGTCAAGCGGCTTGCGGCCGGTGGGGCGTCAGACCATCACACCCCGTGGCACTCCCCATATGCCTGTCCCGACCCGCACCAACACGAAACCCCCCGCTGCGGCGGCCAGGCAACAGCCCGCCCCCGCGCCGCCAACGTCGTCGCATACTGCGGCAGCAGCGTCGCGTCCTCCGGTGAGGCCAGTTCCGACGCCGCGAAGGCCTCGTACGACGGGACCGTCCCCGTGACGACCCCCAGGTTCGGGGTGCCGGAGGCGGAGAGCTCCCTCAGGGACGCCTCTATCGTCGCCAGGTGCTCCCCGTGCGAGGGATACTCCACCGCCAGCGACGGATACGCCGCGACCAGCTCCGTCAGTTCGTCCGCCGTCCAGTGCAGCACCGCCACCGGGAACGGACGCGACAGCGCCTCCCGATACGCGCCCAGTTCCGCCCGGAGCCGTGAGATCTCCGCCTCCAGTTCCGCCGGGTTGTCCGAGCCCAGGGACCAGACGCGCTTGGGGTCGTGGAGTTCGTCGAGGGAGATCGGCATGGAGTGGAGGGTGTCGGCCAGGGCGTCCCACTCGTCGTGGGGGGCGCCCAGCATGCGGCGGACCCGGTGGCGGCCGAAGAGCAACGGGTGCGTCGAGTACGGGGGCTCCGCCACGTCGGTCAGGAGGAGACGGGCGCCCTCCGTGAACGTCTCCTGCGCCTGCTCCAGCTCGTCGTGGGACTCCAGGGCCTCCGCGACGATCACCCACGGGGCCGGGTCCCTCGGGGAGGCTGCGCGGACGCCCTCGATGATCGCTCTCGCCTCGGCCTCGTGGCCGTACTCCCAGAGGTTCGAGGCCTTCAGGGCCCGTACCAGGTGGGGGTCGTCCAGGGAAGTCGACGACGACAGCAGGCGGTCGTAGAGCGCGGTCGCGGCGGGGCGGTCGCCGGACAGTTCCAGGTGGGCCGCGGCCTGGAGGAGCAGGGCCTCGGCGTCCTCGGGGTAGAGGCCGGCGGTTCGCTCCAGGCGTGCCGCTTCGGCGGTGTGGTCGACGTTTTCGGCAGGCGTGTCGGGGCGCATGGCAGACACCGTACTGGCTGGGGATGGCGGTGCGGAGAACAGAGGGGGGAAGAGGGTAGAGATATTGCCTGGTCGAGGCGGGCGCGGACCTCGGTCACGCCTTCGCCAGGCACAGCAGCGCCAGGAACGGCACCGGGACCAGCGTCGCCATCGCCAGCCATCTGCCCGGGCGGTCATCGGCTCGGCGGCGTGGGCCCAGGACGTCCACCCTCAGCAGCACGAGCAGCAGGATCGCTCCCGTCACCGCCAGCAGGAACATCACCACCGGTGCGTGATCGAGCGTGTGGTAGTCGCAGTTCGACATGTCCGGCCTGGTCGCGAAGGCGTCGCAGGACGAGGGCAGGTAATCGGTGAGCAGCCAGTAGCCCAGGTACAGCGGGATGATCGCGGGCACCCCGATGGCCAGGTTCGCCAGCGCGGGCGCCACCAGGCCGGGGCGGCGGCGCCCACGCTCGTCCTCGCTCCTGCTCCCACCTGCCGCTGCTACGGCTGCTTTCGTCATGTGACGCACGACGTTCCGGGAACGCCTCCGGTTGCGTCACGCCCGCAACATCAGATCACCACCCCGTCGATCTGCAACGTCTGCACCGCCTTCGCCGCGAACGGCACCGCCACTGACTTTCCGCTCAGGAACGTGTTCGAGTACGACCGGTACCGGTCGCCGCCCGTCGTCACCGTGTTCCAGCGGGGGACCAATCCGCCCGAGCCGCCGGAAACCGTTGTGAACCTCGACAGATCGAAGGTCAGGGTCTGGGCCGACGTCGACGTGTTCACCGCGACGATCACCAGGCGGCGCGCCGCCGCGTCGTAGGCCGCTGCCGCGTAGCTCACGCCCGTGTCGAGGATCCGCATCCCGGGGCGGATGTGGCGGCTGAACTGGGCCATCACGTAGTACTTGGTCTGGATGGTCGTCGGCTGCAAGGTGTTCGCGTCGTAGGCGATCATCGCCCAGCCCGTCGACGGGTCCATGACCTGCCAGTAGCACCAAGCCGTCGGGTGCAGCCAGCGGAAGTCGTAGCAGAGGTTCGACGCCAGAGTCAGGCCCGTGCCGTCGCTGTCGCCCGTCTCCGAGTTCCAGAGCTTCTTGCCGGAGGTCGTGACGACGTCCGTGTAGAGGAGGTCGCGGCGGCCGCCCGAGCCCTGGTAGCCGTGCACGTTGACCTGACTGACCAGGGCCTTGGTGGACGAACCGAACGACGACCACGTCGATCGCGCCGTGTCGTAGTTCGTCTCGTCCGACGCGGCGATGCGTACGCCCGTCAGGCCGCGCTTGTCCAGCTCGCTGCGCATGTAGGGGAGTACGGCGGCCTGGACCGCCGGGTCCATGTGGCAGCCCTCCTGGGTGCCGGTGGCGGTCCACCAGGTGGAGGCCGGCTCGTTGAAGGGGTCGACCGTCGCGAAGTTCACGCCCCAGTTCGACCGCGCGTACAGGGCCGTCGCCGCCAGGTGCGAGGCGTGCTGGCGGTAGTTCCAGGTCTGGAGGTTGTTGCCGCCGCCTGCCGCGCCGGAGGGGTTGTGGTTGGAACACATCCACCACATGGGGGAGTTGGCGAACAACTCCGTCGTCGCGCCGCGCGCCGTCGCCTTCTGGAGCATCGCGCGCTGGTTGGCGTCCGCCGTCCAGTCCCAGGCCGAGGACGTGGGGTCCTCGTTGTTCCAGTCCTGCCAGAAGCCCTCGATCTGCTTGAAGCCGGGGATGTTGGGCGAGGCGACCATCGACTCGCCGTTCACCGAGTTCCAGCTGCACGCGCCGAGGTTGTAGCGGGCGATGTTGAGGCCCAGGCCGGGGAGGGCGGTGCCGTTGTAGGTCACCGAGTTCGTGGTGAAGAACAGGTCGGCGAAGTCGTTCCGGTTGCCGAAGACGTTGGCCCACCAGGCCAGGGAGGTGCCCCAGCCCTCCCAGGTGCCGTACGACGTGCCGGGGTTGACGGCGATGGTCGCGTCCGCGTGTGCGGTGCCTGTCGCCAAAGCGCCCCCGACGAGGGCGCCGCCTGTCGCCGCCAGCAGAGTTCTGCGTCGGATCATGACTTCTCCGCTTCGCTCAACGGCCGGTGTCGGCGGTGTCGTCGTCGAACCGGCTCCGTGGCTGGTCCCGCTGATGCCGACAGGAAGCATCGGGTGTGGCGGGTGAGGTTGTCGAGGGTTCCAACAGCCCTTTCTCAAACCTGTGGAGGAAGTGTTCGGGGTACCGGACGCCGGGGCCGGGTGCGAACCCGACGCGCACCGGCCGCGCACCGGCCGCGCACGGGTCTGGAGAGCTTGAGCCTCAGCGCCTATCGTGCGGGCGGCCCCGTCGCCCCGGTGGAGGAGGCTCACGGATGGTGCGGGTTCGCGTCGTGCGGCACAGCGGGCTTCGGCGGCGTGCGCTGCGGCGGCGGGTGCTGTGGAGTGGCGGGGAGGCGCTCGTCACCGTCGGGGTGGTGCTTCTGCTGCTGGTCGTGCACCAGGTCTGGTGGACCAACCGGGAGGCCAGGGAGGGAGCGGAGCGGGAGGTCCGGGCGCTGGAGCGGGCCTGGGACGGCGACTCCCGCAGCGCCGCCGAGGCGCCGCCCGCATCTTCGGCCACGGACACGGACACGGATACGGATACTGCTCCGGCTACGGACGCGTCCGCGCCCGCGGCCTCGTCCACCGGCGCGCCCGGCCGGTCCGGCGGCGCCTCCGCACCCTCGCCCGACTGGTCCCGGGCCTACGCCATCCTCACCATCCCCCGCCTCCACCTCCGCGTCCCCGTCGCCGAGGGCGTCAGCAAGAGCGGTGTCCTCAACAAGGGCTACGTCGGCCACTACCCCGGCACCCAACAG
This sequence comes from Streptomyces sp. NPDC028907, assembly GCF_055564995.1. NCBI lineage: Bacteria > Bacillati > Actinomycetota > Actinomycetes > Kitasatosporales > Streptomycetaceae > Streptomyces > Streptomyces sp. NPDC028907. The sequence continues at coordinate 525,528 of NZ_JBVHVE010000004.1, read as the reverse complement.
CCCGGCCAGGCCGGCAACTTCGCTCTCGCCGGGCACCGCAACACCCACGGTGAGCCCTTCCGGTACCTCAACCGGCTCGCGCCCAAGGACACCGTGCGGGTGGAGACGCGGAGCGCGACGTACACGTACGCCGTCGACAAGATCCTGCCGCGGACAACCGCGCATGACGGGAGCGTCATCCGGGCCGTCCCGCGCTCCACCGCCCGGCCGGGCTACGGCTACCGCGCCCCCGGCTACTACCTCACCCTCACCACCTGCACGCCCGAGTACACGTCGAAGTACCGGCTGGTGGTCTGGGGCAAGCTCGTCTCCATGAGGCCACGCTGAGGTGCGTGTAACGTAACGAACATCAGGGCGAGCAGAACGCAGTACGGACGGGAGGGGCAGCCGATGATCCGCAGTCGGGCCGGTCTGCGTCCCGCCGCCGCGCTGGTGCTCCTCTTCCTCGAGGTCGTGCTGCTCGACACGGGCAGCCTCTCCGCGACCGTCGCGCTCGCGGCGACCGCGGCCGCGAGTTCCGCGTTCGCCGCCTGCTCGCTCCTCGCCTCGCGTGCCGCGCCCGCCGTGGCGCCGACCCGGGTGCGTACGGCCATCCGCGACCGGGCCCGCCGTACGGCATTCCTGCCGCAACGCGACCCCGACGCCTCGGGCCGGCCTCGGCCCAGGGCGCCCGGACACGCCCTCCCGGCGACCTTCGCGTAGGGCAGACAGGCACGCACGCACCGGATCAGCGACCAGCGACCGGTAACCGGCAACCAGCAACAGCACGTCAGCCTGACCCGCGCGGGTCGTCATGCCGCCATTCCGCCATGCCGCTTCCGGCATGTTCCGTTCCGGCACGACGAGACCCTCGGAGGGCTCACCCATGTCCGTTTTCGCCGACCTTGTTCAGCGGCTCGCCGATCTGCTCCAGCCGCTGTTCGGCGCGTCCGCGGCCGCCGCCGCGATCGTCCTGTTCACCGCGTTCGTACGACTGCTCGTGCACCCGCTGTCCCGGGCCTCCGCGCGCGGACAGAAGGCGCGGACCGAGTTGCAGCCGAAGATCGCCGAGCTGCGCAAGAAGCACGCCAAGAACCCCGAGAGGCTCCAGCGGGCCGTACTGGAGCTGCACGCCGAGGAAAAGGTGTCGCCGCTGGCCGGATGCCTGCCGGGGCTGTTCCAGCTGCCGGCCTTCTTCCTCCTCTACCACCTGTTCTCGAACACGACGATCGGTGGAAAGGCGAACGAACTGCTCACCCACCAGCTGTTCGCCGCGCCCCTCGGGGACCGGTGGGCCGACGCGCTCGGCGACGGTGGAGTGCTCGGGGGAGCGGGGCTCGTGTACCTCGTGCTCTTCGTGGTCGTCGCCTGCGTCGCCGCGTTCAACTACCGCCGGACGAAGCGGATGATGGCCGCGAATCCGGCCGTGCCCGTGGTCGACGGTCAGCCGGTGCCGGGGATGGGCGCCATGAGCAAGGTCATGCCGTTCATGTCCTTCTTCACGCTCTTCACCGTGGCGGTGGTGCCACTGGCGGCCGCACTGTACGTGGTGACCAGTACGACGTGGAGCGCGGTGGAGCGGGCCGCCCTCTATCGCTGATCCGGCGCACATGTCCTCCGGGCCTACGGTCCAGTACGTGAACCGGGTATTGCGGACCGGCCGTCGACCTTGGAGGATCGACCAGTCCTCCGATGGCTGCACCCGTCGGCGGGCGCACGCGATCGAGGGAGATTGTGATCATGAAGCTGCTGCGAGTCGGTACGGCGGGAGTGGAGACGCCTGCGTTGCTCGACGCCGAGGGGGTCCTGCGGGACCTCTCCGGTGTGGTGCCGGACATCGACGGGCCGCTGCTCGCCGACGACGCGGCGCTCGGCCGGATCCGGGCCGCCGCGGAGGCCGGGGAGCTGCCCGCGCTGGACGCGGCCGGGCTGCGGATCGGGCCGCCGCTCGCGCGGATCGGCAAGGTCGTGTGCATCGGGCTGAACTACCACGACCACGCCCGGGAGACCGGCGCGGAGCCGCCCGCCGAGCCGGTCGTCTTCTTCAAGGCCGCGGACACCGTCGTGGGCCCGCATGACACGGTGCTCGTGCCGCGGCGGTCGACGAAGACCGACTGGGAGGTCGAGCTCGCGGTCGTCATCGGACGTACGGCCCGGTATCTGGAGTCCGCCGAGGAGGCGCTCGCGCATGTCGCCGGGTACGCGGTGGCGCACGACGTGTCCGAACGGGAGTTCCAGATAGAACGGGGCGGTACCTGGGACAAGGGGAAGAACTGCGAGACGTTCAACCCGCTGGGACCGTGGCTGGTGACGTCGGACGAGGTGCCTGACCCGCAGAACCTCTCGCTGCGGCTGTGGGTCAACGGGGAGCTCAAGCAGGACGGCACCACGGCCGAGCAGATCTTCCCGGTCGCCGAGGTCGTGCGGTACGTCAGCCAGTTCATGACGCTGTACCCCGGTGACGTCATCAACACCGGTACGCCGGCGGGGGTGGCCCTCGGGCAGCCCGACCCGAAGCCGTTCCTGCGGGCCGGGGACGTCGTGGAGCTGGAGATCGAGGGACTCGGGCGGCAGCGGCAGGAGTTCAAGGACGCGTAGGCGCTCCGCCGGGAGAGCCGGGAGAGCCGGGAGCCTGCGGCCGGATGCCGAGCGGCGCCGAGAGGCGCGGAGCCGTGCGCCGGCACGGTCCTGCGCCCCTCCGGGGGCATCAGCCTCCGGAGGGGCGGCCGGTCACGTCAGCAGCGCAGTGATCCGGCGCCACGCCTCCCGCGGAAGTGCCTCGCGCGAACCGCCGTCCACCACCTGCAGGGCCACGTGGTCCGCCCCCGCCGCGACGAAGGAGTCGATCCGCTTCCGGATCGCGGTCTCGTCGCCCCACGCGAACACCGCGTCGATCAGGCGGTCGCTGCCGCCGTCCGACAGATCGTCCTCGGTGAATCCGTGGCGCAGGAAGTTGTCGGTGTAGTTCGGGAGGGTGAGGTAGAGGGCCAGGTAGTCGCGGGCAAGGGTGCGGGCCCGGCCCGGATCCGTTTCCAGAATCACCTTCAACTCCGGTGCCAGGAGCGGGACTTCGCCCAGGATCTCACGGGCCCGCGCGGTGTGCTCGGGGGTGACCAGGTACGGGATCGAGCCGGCCGCCCGGTCGCGGGCCAGGTCCAGTGTCCTGGGGCCCAGGGCCGCCAGGAGGCGGCGGTCCGAGGGGACGCCGGCCTCGTCCAGCTCGTCGAGATAGGCGACCAGCGCCGAGTACGGCCGCCGGTACTGCTCGGCGAACTTCGCGTGGCTGACGCCGAGGCCGAGGACGAACCGGCCCGGGTGCGCCGCCTCCACCTCGGCGAAGCCCGCCGCGCTCTCGGCGGCGTCGTACTGCCAGATGCTCTGGATGCTGGTGCCGACGGCGAGCATCGAGGTGGCCTCCAGGAGCGGCACGGCATGGCGGGCGGCGCTGCTGCCGCCCAGCCAGACGGCGCCGTAGCCCAGCTGCTCCAACTCGGCGGCGGCCTCGGCGAGTTCGCCACGCCGGGCCGGGTCCTCCGAGCGCAGACCGACGCTCCAGATGCCGTGGCGCCCGACGGACCTCTTCAACGCGTCACTCGCCGGGCTGTCCGTCACGCGGCTGGCGTTCGCCGGGCTGCCGGCCCCTACGCGGTCACTCACGTCGCTGTCCCTCCGGTCGGTGTCCCCTACGGGCGTGCCAACCGGAGGGTGCCGCCGGTTCTTCCCGTCAGCGCTTCAAGAACTCCTCAAGGGCCGCCACGACGAGCCGGTGGTCCTCCAGCTGCGGCAACCCGCTCACCGTGACCGACCCGACGACCCCGACGCCCTCCACATTGATCGGGAACGAGCCCCCGTGCGCCGCGTAGACGTCGGGGTCCAGGCGGGAGGAGTCCTCGAACGTCGTCCCCTTGGCGCGGAAGCGGGCGCCGACGACGTAGGACGAGGTGCCGTAGCGCTCCACGACCCGGCGCTTGCGGGCGATCCACGCGTCGTTGTCGGGGGTGGAGCCGGGGAGGGCCGCGTGGAAGAGCTGCTGGCCGGCGCGGTGGATGTCGATGGCGACCGGGGCCTGGCGCTCGCGGGCCAGCTCGACCAGCAGGGAGCCCAGGGTCCAGGCGTCGTCGTAGGTGAACTGGCGGAAGACCAGGCGGCGTTCCTGTGCCTCCAGCTCCTCCAGGGGCGGGGTGAGCTCCGGGTGGAACTTCGGGGTGATCTCGGGGTTGTGCGTCTTGTGGGTCTTGTGCGTCGTCACAGGGTCACCGCCACTTTGTCGTGGGCCGAACGACGTGCCGCCTCCAGCACGTCGAGGGCGGCGGCCGCCTCCAGGGCGGACACCGGGTTGGGGCCGCCGGCCAGCAGCGCCTCGGCCACGGCCGCATAGTAGGCGGGGTAGTCGCCGGGGAGGGTGGGTTCGACGCGGCCGCCGCCCGTCAGGGGGGACTCGCCGGCACCCACGCGGCCCCACATCGACTCGGGTTCCGTACCCCACTGCGTACCCGCGCCGGGCCGCCGCCCCTCCCGCAGTGCCGCCTCCTGCGGATCCAGGCCGTACTTCACATAGCCCGCCTTCGAGCCCAGCACCCGGAAACGCGGGCCGAGCTGGGCGGTCGTCGCGGAGGCGTACAGATGGGAGCGGACGCCGTTCGCGTGGGTCAGCGCGAGGAACGTGTCGTCGTCCGTCTCCGCGCCGGCCCGGCGGACGGCCGCCTCCGCGTACACCTGGGTGACCGGACCGAAGAGCACCAGGGCCTGGTCGACGACATGGCTGCCGAGGTCGTAGAGCAGACCTCCGATCTCTGCCGGGTCACCGGACTCCCGCCAGCCGCCCTTGGTCTGCGGACGCCAGCGTTCGAAACGGGACTCGAAGCGCCATACGTCGCCCAGTTCGCCCTCGGCGATGAGCCGACGCAGGGTCAGGAAGTCGTTGTCCCAACGGCGGTTCTGGAAGACGGACAACAGCAGCCCGCGCTCCTCCGCGAGCGCCGCCAGGTCACGTGCCTCGGCCGCCGTGCCGGCGATCGGCTTGTCGACGACGACCGGGAGGCCGGCCTTCAGGGCGGCCGTCGCGAGCGGGACGTGCGTCTTGTTGGGGGACGCGATGACGACCAGGTCGAGGTCGGCGGCGCGGGCGAGCAGCTCGTCGGTCGTGGCGACGACGCGCACGTCCGGGTGCTCGGCCGTGGCCTGCTTCTGCCGCTCGGGGTTCGACGTGACCACCGTGTCCAGGGCGAGCCCCTCGGTGGTGGCGATCAGCGGGGCGTGGAAGACGGAACCGGCCAGGCCGAAGCCGACCAGGCCGACGCGGAGGGGAGTAGCACTCATGCAGCCCACTTTCGCAACGCTGTTGCCAAAGTGCAAGCGCCGGGGACAATGGACGGCGTGAACAGGACGAAGGACGGGGTGGACGGGGCCGGGGCCGCGGCCCGGCGGAGCCGCGACTCGATGCGGCTGGGCGCCCTGCGCAGTCACAACACCGCGCTCGTGCTCGACCTGCTGCGCACGGCCGGTCCCGAGGGCATCAGCCGGCTCGAACTCGCCGAGCGCACCGGCCTCACCCCGCAGGCGGTCAGCAAGATCACCGCCCGGCTGCGGGAGGCCGGACTCGCGGCTGAGGCGGGGCACCGGGCGTCCACGGGCGGCAAGCCGCGCACGGTGCTGCGCCTGGTACCGGAGGCCGGGCACGCGGTCGGCGTGCATCTGGACCGGGACGAGCTGACGGCCGTGCTCTGCGATCTGACCGGGGCCGTGGTGGCCCGGCGCCGGGCCCCGCTGGACCTGGGGGCGGGTGCGGAGACGGTCGTCGAGCGGGCGGTGCGTGCGGTGGGAGAGCTGACGGCCGGGGCGGCGGGGGCTTGCGAGGTGGCGGGAGTGTTCGAGGCGGCGGGAGGGCCCGGTGACGTCCCTCGGCCGGGCGCCGTGCTCGGTGTCGGAGTCGCGCTGCCCGGGCCCCTCGACCATCGGCGCGGGGTGCTGCACCGGGTCACGGGGTTCCCGGAGTGGAACGGCTTCCCGCTGCGGGACGTGCTCGCGCGGCGCCTCTCGCTGCCGGTCGTCGTCGACAAGGACACCAACGCCGCCGCCCTCGGACTCGCGGTGGGGGGCGAGACGGCGTCCGTCACTTCCTTCGCGTATCTGCACTTCGGCGCGGGCGTCGGCGGAGGGCTCGTGATCGGCGGAGCGGTGCACCGCGGAGCCCGTACGGGCGCCGGGGAGTTCGGGCACCAGGTCGTCCAGCTGGACGGCCCGCCCTGCGAGTGCGGCAACCGCGGATGCGTCGAGGCGCTGTGCCTGGCCGCCGTCGCGCGCGGCGACCTGGCGGAGGCGGCCCGCGTGCTCGGCACGGCCGTCGGCAACCTGGTCGCGCTGCTCGACGTAGACCTCGTCCTGCTGGGCGGCCGCACGGTGGCCGCCGCGCCGGACACCTTCGTACGGGGCGTCGCTGCCGTCCTCGACGAACGCGCCCGGCGCGCGGGCGAGGACGCGGTGCCGGTACGGGTCGCCTCCGGCGGGGGAGCAGGGGGAGCAGGAGGAGGCGGTGAGCGCGGGGTCGCCGAGGGAGCCGCCCAGCTGCTGCTGGCGCCGCTGTTCGGGCGCGCCGACGAATGACGGGGCGCGTGCGCTCACCGACGTAACGCATCCCCTGATCGGCATCGCGCATGCGCTGATCGAGCGGACTTTCGATGTCGTACGGGATGGCACCGCCCGATCCGCGCCCGCACGCGGCATGGTCATGTGTTCATGCGACTACTGCACTCACCCGCTCCCCTCTGCCTCGCAGCAGCCGCCCTTCTCGCCGCTGCGCCCCCGGTGCGCGCGGAACCTCCCGTCGCGCTGCCCAGCTGCGTCACCGACGACGGGGACTTCCCCCTCACCACCCGCCTGCACGGCGGCCCCGACTCGTACACGGCCGGCGGCGGATTCGGCACCTGGTACCTGGACCTCACCAACACCACCGGCCGGACCTGCACCGGCATCCACCCCGTCGTCGTCCTCGTCGACGGCAAACGCGCCCTCAAGCCGTCCCAGCCCCGCCTGGAGTTCTACGGGACCCCGAAGGGCACCCCGGAACGCCCGCAAGGCCCGGTCGATGCCGGTAGCCCGGCCAAGGAGCGCCCTCTCCCCGTCCGCTTCGAGACCACCGACGAGGACGAACTCGTAGGCGCCTTCGACGGTTTCGACGGCTTCACCGTCGGCCCCCGCAAGACCGTCACCGTCAAGGTCCGGCTCGCGGTCACCTCGGACGCCGTGCCGAACGAGGTCACCGCCAACGCGGCCGTCGTACAGCGCCACGACGGCGACGGCGACTGGGTGGGCCAGTCCAACGACTACCGCTTCACCATCGAGACCGACCCGACCGATGCCGCCGACGCGACCGGCCCGGCCGCCCCCGCCGACCGCGACACCTCGACCGGCCCGGCCGCCCCCGCCGACCGCGACACCTCGACCGAGGCGGCCGCCTCCGCCGCCCCGCACCCCTCGACCAGCCCCCGCACCGGCGCCGCCGGGAACGAACTCTCCCTCGCCGACGAACTCGCCCGTACCGGCCTCTTCCCGCCCCCCGGCGCCACCCTCGCCGCCACCGCGGCCTTCGTCCTCGCCGGTGGCGCGCTACTGCTGGCCCGGAGGCGCCGCTGAGACCGCCTCGCCCGGCTGCCTTCCTCGCCTTCGACACCTTCGAGGACCCCTACGACCACCTCACCGAGGTCGTCGAGTCCCGCCTCGGCCGCCCGCCGACCCCGCGGCCGGCATCGACCACGTCCGCGCCACCATGGGCGAGTCCAAGATCTCCGTCTCGCGGCACCTGTTCGGCGAGGAGATGTCGGCACGGGAGGCCGACAAGGCATTCGAGGCCGCGTACGCCCGACTCGTCGACGCACTGGGCCGGCAGGACCTGGTGCCGCTCACACAGTGCCCCGCGGGCGCCGGGGGCCGCGGTCGTCGACGACACCTCGTACCACATGCTCAGCGGCGTCCACGCGGGCTGCCCATGTGCCGGGCGCGGTCGCCGAGTTGCCCCGGCCGCTCGCCGGCGAAGGCGCGTGAGCGGAGGCATCCGCGTCGACTCCCCGCGGTTCCGGGTGATCGACGGGGTCAGGATCAGCCACTCCTGATTACCCTGGGGGCGTCGGTACGGCGTGGTTCCGGCGCCCCCCGCTCATCCGTACGTACGCCAGGAGAGTCCCAGCACCATGGCAGACCGCAAGCCCATCGAGTCCTGGCTCACCGACATGGACGGTGTGCTCATCCACGAGGGCGTACCGATCCCCGGCGCCGACGCCTTCATCAAGAAGCTGCGCGAGTCCGGCAAGCCCTTCCTCGTCCTCACCAACAACTCGATCTACACCCCGCGCGACCTGCACGCCCGGCTGAACCGCATGGGCCTGGAAGTGCCGATCGAGAACATCTGGACCTCGGCCCTGGCCACCGCCAAGTTCCTCGACGACCAGCGCCCCGGCGGCTCCGCGTACGTCATAGGAGAGGCCGGCCTGACGACCGCGCTGCACGACATCGGCTACATCCTCACCGACCACGAGCCGGACTACGTCGTCCTCGGCGAGACCCGCACCTACTCCTTCGAGGCCATGACCAAGGCGGTCAGGCTCATCAACGCCGGCGCCCGTTTCATCTGCACCAACCCCGACGAGACGGGCCCGTCGACCGAGGGCCCGCTGCCCGCCACCGGAGCCGTCGCCGCCCTGATCACCAAGGCCACCGGCAAGCAGCCGTACTTCGCGGGCAAGCCCAACCCGCTGATGATGCGGACCGGCCTGAACGCCATCGGCGCCCACTCCGAGAGCAGCGCCATGATCGGCGACCGTATGGACACCGACGTCCTGGCCGGTATGGAGGCCGGCATGCAGACGTTCCTGGTGCTCACCGGCCTGACCCTGCCCCAGCAGGTCGAGAACTTCCCGTACCGGCCGTCCAAGATCGTGGACTCCATCGCGGACCTCGTCGACCGGATCTGAGGCGTGTGCCGCCGGCCTAACCCGTCGACCCGCGACACAACCCGTACGGAGCAGTGCGGGCCCCGCTGAGGATGCGGGGCCCGTGCCGCGGGGGGAGTCTCCAGATAACTGGAGGTTCACGATGGGATCACTGCACGTCACCCTCTGTGCCATCGCCGCCCTGGGCACGGCCGCCGTCACCCCGGCGGCATACGCGGCGGACGGGGGTGGTGTCTCGGTCAGCCCGTCCTCACCCCACCCGGGCGGCGACATCGCGCTGCTGGTCAGCGGATGCCGGGAGAAGACCGCCCTGGCCGTCTCCACGGCGTTCGCCGCCGACGCCCGCCTCACCGTCGGCGCCGACGGCACCCTCGTCGGCCAGAGCCGTATCCGCTCCACGCTCACGGCGGGCACGTACGACGTGAAGGTCGCCTGCGGGGACACCTCCCGCGCGGGCGCCGTCACCGTCGCCCGGAAGGGCCCGCGGCCCGCAGCTCACGCGTCCCCCGTCGCCCCGGTCGAGGCCGGCGGCGGTGGCACCGCCCACCTCGCCCTCGTGGACGCCCGCGCGGCCGGCCCCGGCACGGCGCACACCGTGACCGGGCTGGTCCTCGCGGGCGTCGCCGCGACCGCCGTGGCGCTGCGCAGCGCACGCCGGTGCCGTGAGCAGGGCAGGCCGCACTGACCATGTCCGACCACGAACGCCCCGCCCACGGCGGCCGCCTCGTGATGGGCGCCGCCTGGGCCGTACTGCTGCTGGGCCTGTGGCTGTGGGGCCGGGAGCTCACCGGTGTCCGGCAGGGCATATCCGCCCCCGTCTCCGGCGACATGGCGGCCGTCGGCCGACCACCCCGCGTGGACCTGCCCCCCGCCGCCCAGCCGCTCGGCGACGCGCTCCCGCAACGCCTCGACATCCCCGGCCTGAAGATCCAGGCCCCCGTCGTCGCCCGCGGCCTCGACGCCCACGGCGCCATCACCGCCCCGCCCTACGACCAGGCCGCCCACGTCGGCTGGTACGCGGCCGGCGTGAAACCCGGAGCCGCCGGCCCCGCCCTCCTGGTGGGCCACGTCGACACCCAGACCCGACCGGCCGTGTTCTACAGGATCAGCACCCTCAGACCGGGCGCGACGATCCGGATACTCCGCGACGACGGCACACTCGCCGAGTTCACCGTGGACGACGTCCGGGCCGTCCCCCGAGCCCGCTTCGACGCCCACCAGGCCTACGGGCCGCACCACTCGGGCCGTTCCGAGCTGCGCCTGATCACCTGCGGCGGCACCTTCGACCGGGCGACCCAGCGCTACACGGCGAACGTCATCGTGTCGGCGTACCTGACCGGCACGAGTGTGTGAGGACGTCACCGGCGCGTACCTGGCCCGGTCGACGGCCCGCTCCCCCCGAAGCCGTCGACCGGGCTGGTCCTCGACCGCGCGCGCACGGGTTGCGGGAGTAACCCGGCGACCGGCGCGGGAGGCCTTGTGATGACCGGAGTGGGGATGGTCCGACCGGGGCTGGGGTCGTCCGGAAACGACTGTAGAACGGATGACGGCCGGGGCCTAGAGGAAGTTCGAGGCGGTACTACGCGGTACTACGCGCGTCCCTCGTCGTCCGCCCGTTCCGCCTCCCGGCGCAGCTCGGCGTCGTCCGCGACCCGGTAGACGACCTCACCCGCCACCTGGTCCAGCGGCACCCGGCGGCGACGCGCGTATTGCCGCAGCGCCACGAAGGCGTGGTCGGCGGCCGTGTTCCAGCGCTCGGCGAGCATGCCCTTGGCCTGCTCGACGCGCACCCTGCTGGACAGGGCCTGCTGCAACTGACCGGCGAGGGTGCGGCATTGGACGTACGCCGTGTGGTTCTCCAGACCGAGGGCCGCGCAGTCGGCGATGAGCTGGGCCAGCCACAGCGTCGTGCCTTCGTCGCGGCGGGAGCCGTCGGGCAGGGCGCGGACGAAGACGTTGAGCGCGCCCAGCGGCTGCTGATGGCGGAGCAGCGGAACTGCGAACGTGGCCGCGATGTCGTGGGCCAGCGCCCGCTGGGTGAACCCGGGCCAGCGAGCGGCCGCCCGGGCCGCCCGGATCGACACCGGCGGCACCGGCCGGCCGGAGCCGTAGCTGTCCAGACGGGGCCCGCCGTCGCGCTGGGTCTTCAGCAGATCGCGAGCGATCGCCCGCTGCGCGCCGCTCGCCGCCAGCGACGCCGTCCCGTCCCCGTCGACCCACCCGGGAGATCCGGCTGGCGGAGGCGTTGGTGGAGTCGGCGGACACCGGATGGGCGCATGCCGCACACTCCCCTTCCCCTGTTCCTCGGTTCCCCCGTCGCCGTCATAGTGGCTGTAACAGCTCCCCGACAAGGCTCGGCGACCTCGTGTGCCCCACGACACGTATGTCAGGATTGAACCTTGGACCAGAGCACCCGAGGGGGAGCTGGATGTACCTGAAGAGGGGGGCCTGGAGGGGGGCTCGCGCGCGGACTTCCGCGATGGTGCTGGGGGCGGCACTGCTGATCGCGGGCTGTTCCTCCGGGGACGGCGAGGAGCCGGACGACAACGCAGGGGCCGGGATCAGCCAACAGCCCAAGGAGACCGACCCGTTCTGGGTGAACCCGGACGGGAACGCGGCAGAGCAGTTGGCGGCGTACGAGAAGGACGGCAAGAAGGAGGCTGCCGAGAAGATCCGCAAGATAGCGGAACACCCGACGGGCGAGTGGATCAGCCCGGAGAACCCGGAGCAGGAGGCACGCGGCTTCACCGAGGCCGCCGACAAGGCCGGCCGTACGGCCCTGCTGGTCCTCTACAACATCCCGCACCGCGACTGCGGCCAGTACTCCCAGGGCGGTGCCGCCGACGGCGACGCCTACCGAGCCTGGATCGACGGCGTGGCCAAGGGCATCGAGGACCGCTCCACGACGGTGATCCTGGAGCCGGACGCGGTACTGCACCTGGTGGACGGCTGCACCCCGGGCGAGTTCCACGAGGAGCGCTACGACCTGCTCAAGGGCGCCATCACCAAGCTCAAGTCCCTGAAGAACACCAAGGTCTACCTGGACGCGGGCAACGCCGGCTGGGGTCATCCCGACCAGATCTTCGAGCCCCTGAAGTGGGCGGGCATCGACCAGGCCGACGGCTTCTCCGTCAACGTCTCCAACTTCTACACGACCAAGGACTCGATCGCGTACGGCAAGCAGCTCTCCGAGAAGGTGGGCGGCAAACCCTTCGTGATCGACACCAGCCGCAACGGCAACGGCCCCTACACCGAGGGCAACCCGGACGAGCGCTGGTGCAACCCGCCCGGCCGCGCCCTGGGCGAGACACCGACGACCAAGACGTCGGACCCGCTCGTCGACGCCTACGTCTGGGTCAAGCGCCCGGGTGAATCGGACGGTGAGTGCAAGGGCGGCCCGAAGGCGGGCGAATGGTGGCCGGAGTACGCCCTGAAGCTGGCGGAAGCCACAACGCCCTAGGGGCGCGGGGAACTGCGCGAACAACCACAACGCTCCCGCACCCGAAGAACGAGGTGCGGGAGCGTTACGGCAGCTACGGCACTCTTACCCATTGCGCCTTGCTGGGCGTCCCCTGATCGTCCGTGACGAACAGCATGTACCACCCCGACGGAACCAGATTCCGATTCGTCGGCACATCCACCGTGATCTTGTCCCCGGACTTCTTGAAGTCCAGCGCGACCGATCGCTGATCCACGTCAGTGACATGCGTCGACGCACTCGGCCGGATCAACCGCACGTTCTCGATCGACGACGCGTGCTTCGAGGTGAACGTCCCCGTCCCGCCCCGCTTGATCGTCTGCGGCCCACCCGACAACGACGGCTGCGCGTCCCGGTACAGATACGGCGGCGTGTAGATCTCGATCCGCTGCTCGAACTTGCCCGGCTTGGTGTTGGCCTTGTCGGCATACAGCGAGTCCGAACCGAAGAACATCACCCGGCCGTCGGGCAGCAGAATCGACCCGGAGTGGTAGTTACGGCCCACCAGCGGGTCGGCGACCCGGTCCAGGGTGTTCGTGCCCGGCCGGTACAGGTGCGCCTGGAGGATGTTGGAGTCGCTGCGCCCCCGGTAGTCCTCGGAGCCACCCGACACCAGCACGGTGTCGTCCGGCAGCACCGAGGCCTGCGGATACCGCGTGCCCTTCTCCAGCGACGGCCCGTCCACGAACTTCGGGTCGTCGGCCTTCAGGTCGATGATCCGCGTCTTCTCGCTGGACTCCTTGGACTCACCGACGCCACCGCCGCCGATCACCATGTACTTCTCGTCCTGCGCCGGCGGCAGCAGCACCGTGCCCGAGGTCTCCATCAGCTTGGGGTCGCTCAGCCCCGGCAGCTTGGTGAACTTGTTGGTTTCCACGTCCCAGATGCCCGGGTCACGGCCCACGTTGTCAGGCCCGTAGCCCGCGTTCGAACCCGAGTAGAAGATCTTGCCGTTCTCCAGCGGGAACAGCGCCGGGTACGTCGGGAACTGCCGCACCTTCGACAGGTACGTCCACTTCTTGGTCTTCGGGTCGTACACCTCGTTCTTGCCCGGCACCAGCTGGCCGATGTCGTCCAGGCCGGAGACGCTGAGGATCTTGCCGTTGCCCAGGGTGGTCAGCGTCGGATACCAGCGGGCCTCGTGCATCGGGTCGACCTTGATGTACTTCTCGGCGACCGGGTCGAACTCATAGGCGTCCCGGATGCCCTGGAAGTCCTTCTTGTCGAGGGCGAGCTTCTGCGCGATGCCGTACGTGTTACGCGCGTCGGCGCCGGACAGGCCCTGAATCCGGTAGTTGTCCTGGGTGCCGGTCTCGTACTGTCGGCCCTTCTTCTGCGCCTCGACATAGATCCGGCCGAGACCGGGGTCGTTGCGCAGGAACTTGCCGGTCGCCTTGTCGAAGACCTTCTTCGCGCGCGGCACCAGCACCGGGTCCTTGGAGACGAACGTCTTGCCGTTCTCCTTGCCGGTGAACTTGGTGCCCGCGGGCAGCGTGATCGGCCGGTCCGGGTTCTCGTTGTGCACGATCATCAGGCCACCGGCCTTGGTGACGTCACCCTTGAGCTTCTCGTACCGCTTCGTACCGCCCGCGATGAGGAGATTGCCGTTGGCCAGCTGGGTGTGGCCCGTGCAGAACAGGTCGTTCGGCGTCGGCACCTTCTTGATCGTGCCCTTGACCGGGTCCCAGATCCGGGTGTCGTACTTCTTCGCGTCGAAGTTGTCCTGATTGTTGCCCGAGCCGGCGATGAGCAGCACCTTGCCGGTGTGCAGAAGCGCCGCGTGAATCGTGTTCTGGCGGTACTCCTCCGGGAAATCGATGATCTCCCACTTGCCGTTCTCGGCTTTGTACTCGGGTCTGTTGATTTGGTACTGGTGGTATTTCTCGGTGCCGACGCGATAGAGCCACGGCCCGTTCATTCCGGCCAGCGCGAGCACCACCGCCGTACCTATCGCGAGTCGACGGGCGCGGCGGCGGCCTGCACGGTCGTTCATTCCTTACGTCCCCCAAGTCCACCAAGGGCGATCTGCATCGTCTGATCGTTACCACTACTGCCCGACGCGGCCCAACTCGGCTTGTGCTGCGGCGCGTGCGGTACGTGCTGGCCATGCGCGGCGTGCGGGGCATGGGACGCGTGCTGGGCGGGCAGTGGCTGCGGCTCCGGCTGGTACGGCACGGACTGCGCCGGGGCGGGCTGCGCCGGCACGGGCGTGGCGGGCTTCTTCTTCTCCTGCCGCAGCATGTAGCGCCAGGCGAAGATCGGCGTCGCCGTGATCAGCATGGCGAAGGTCGCCCAGATGATCATCGCGGGGTGCGAGTGGCCGTACACGAAGCCGGCGGTGATCGAGCCGCCGAAGATCGCGATGAAGTACCAGTGGTAACGGAAGGTCCCGAACCAGCGGTCGGGGCTCGCGGAATCGCCCTTGGGGGTGACCACGAACTTGCTCTTCTTGCGCAGTGCGGAGTCGATCAGCGCCTTCGCGTACAGCGGCGCCGACAGCGCGGACATCACCATGCCGGCCACACCGCCGGAGCCCTCGGGCTCGTGCGGCGAGACGTTGTGGCGGCGGTTCCAGACGTACAGGCCGATCTGGAGCGCGGAGGCGTTGCCGTAGAGCATCAGCCAGATCGTCGGGTCGATGTTCACACCCGAGGCGCCCAGGCCCAGGAACAGCGCACAGCTCAGCGCGGCCAGGATCCAGTTGAGGGCCGACATCGGGTAGAAGATGATCATCATCGTGTAGTTGAAGAGCTTGCTCGGCGGCAGCGAGTACCAGCCCTTCCAGTACTGCTTGAGGATCGTCTCGTACGTCCCTCGCGACCAGCGCATCTGCTGGGTGAAGAAGTCGGTCCAGGCGCTGGGCCCCTCACCGACGGCGAGAACGTCCGGCGTGTACACCGAGCGCCACTTCTTCCCCGTCGCCGGGTTCTTGTGGCGGTGGATCTCGAAGCCGGTCGCCATGTCCTCGGTGATCGAGTCGTACAGACCGCCGATCTGCTTGAGCGCCTTGATGCGTACGGCGTTCGACGTACCCACGAACATCGGGGCGCCGTACTTGTTGCCGGCGCGCTGGATGAGGGCGTGGAAGAGGAACTGCTGCGACTCGGCGGCCTTGGTGACGAAATTGTCGTAGTTGCCGTACACCTGCGGGCCGATGACGAAGCCGACGTCCGGGTCGCGGAAGAAGCCGAGCATCCGCTCCAGGTAGTTGGGCAGCGGCACGTGGTCGGTGTCGACCGAGGCGAAGAAGTCGTAGTCGTCGCCGTGGGCGTCGAGCCAGGCGTTGTAGTTGCCGTGCTTGGTCTTGGCGCGGTGCGGGCCCTTGGCCTGGTTCCACTTGGCGATGCCCTTGCGGGAGAAGTGGTGCACGCCGAGCCGCGCGCACACCTCCTTGACCTCCGGGTCGTCGCCCTCGTCGAGCAGCCAGACGTGCATCAGACCCCGGTGGCGCAGCTTGACGGCCGCCTCCAGGGTCTTCGTCACCATCTCCAGCGGCTCCTTGCCGGGCACGAAGGAGGTGAGGAAGGCGACTCTCGTGCCGGTCTCCGGCACCACCGGGATCGGGTCGCGGGCGACCAGGGTGGCGTGCGCGTTGGACAGCACGTTCATGCAGCGGAAGAACTCGATCAGACCGATCGAGACGAGCATGACCATGTCGAGCGCCGGCAGGAAGTCGAAGGCCGGGTAGTCGCGCTCGGTCCAGTGCTCGGGCTGGAGCAGCCAGAACAGCAGGACCAGGGAGAGGACCGGCGCCGCGGCCAGCATCAGCGCGACCCTTATGCGGTGCGGCTCCTGCGAGATCAGCGAGCGGTACTCGACCCGGTACGGCTTGTTCGGGTCGGGCTGAGTGAGGGGACCGGCCAGCCGGCTGTAGTGCTCGTAGTCGTACTTCGGCAGCGTCTTCTTGATCCGGCGGAAAGCTCCGGTCCTGGTCTGTGACGGCACCCTCAGCTGGGTGGTTTGAGACGGGTCGAAGTTCTGCCGGGCGCCCGTCGGCGTCGACGTCATGAGTCATCCCCCCACACGCGGGTCACCCGCGTGTCTGTCGGTTCCTTTACGACTGCTCCGGTCCCCCTCGACCTTTCACAGGCGTATCAGTAGTGGGCCGCAGTCACCACATCTTCTCCACCATAGACATGGAACAGCGACCTTCCGGTTGCATCATGCCCCCCTCGGCATGCGGTCATGAACGGGGCCCCCTATGCCCCGGCGAAAACCGGCAACCGGCTCCTTGCCCCCCAACTGCCGCGTATGCGCAGCATCTTGAAAAACCAATCACCAGGGTTCTACGTCGTTCCACATGATCGCAAGATGCGAAACGAGGTGTTTACCGGTCATACGCGCTCATTGTGGCACCTGTGGGGGTGTTGTGTACCCGTCGTGGATACGCGGGCGCGGATGTTGCCGAAGTGCTCCCGTATGGCCTCCTCCGCCCGTATCGGATCGCCCGACCGCACCGCCTCCACGATCTCCCGGTGCTGTCGGCAGGTGACCAGGGGATCCTGCGGGGCGCCGCCGAGATCGGTGTGGACGCGGTGGAAGGCGTCCCAGAACGCCTCCATGACCTCGCCCAGCAGCGCGTTGTCCAACCCCCGGTAGAGAGTGGCGTGAAACGCCCGGTCGGTGTCGGCGATCCCGTCGCCGCCGCGCGCCGCCTGCTCTTCCATACGGTCTACCAGCGCGTCCAGTTCAACGAGATCGCCCTCTGGCACCCGCCCCGCGAGCCGCGACACCAGCCCCGTCTCCACGGCCTCCCGCAACTGCACCAGCTGGAGCAGGGTGTCCTCACCCCGGTAGTGCCCGGCGACCGTGCGGAAGGCGAGGCCCTCGATCATCGGCGCCAGCGACATCGTCCCGACATACGTCCCGAACCCGTGCCGGATCTCCACGATGCCCATCGCCTGCAACCCCTTGAGCGCCTCGCGCACGGAGTTCCGACTGGCGCCCAGATGCTCCATCAGCTCGGGCTCCGTCGGCAGCGGGGCCCCGGAGGCCAGCCGGCGGTCGATGATGAGCCTCTTGATCCGCTCCTGAAGGTCACGCGCTGCCATGAACCAGAGCGTATCCGGCCAAACACGAGAAAGGCCCCTCGCTTGCACGAGGGGCCTTACCTGTCTGTGCGCCGCCAGGGACTCGAACCCCGGACCCGCTGATTAAGAGTCAGCTGCTCTAACCAACTGAGCTAGCGGCGCCTGCTGACGGCGTTAACTCTACATGACCTCCGGGGGTGCTCCGGACCGGTGGAGAGGGCGGGGGAGGAGGTGGGGGGGAGGGGGGCGCGGGGTGCCGTAAACCATTCGGACCGTCAACATGCGCGTCCGGAAGACAGTTGAGAAACTGACGACGTGCCCAGCCGCGGACATTTTCAACTGGAGTGTGAAGGGAATCGCATGGAGACTCGGACTCCGGTATTCGAGGAATTCGATCCGGCGAGTGACTGCGACTGCCCGGGATGCGTTCACTGGAGACGCGTCCTGCCGCATTCCAGGACCGGCCGCCACCCTGCCGCCCACCGAGCGCTGATCCTCGCCGCAGCCGCTTCCGCCACCCTCGCCGTGGGCCACACGGCCCCGGCCGTCGCCGCCCCCCACGCCCCCGACCGCCCGGCCGTTCCCGCAGGTGACGAGCCCAGGACCCCCCAGGGCGGCAAGGCCCCACTGCATGGCCCGGGCGGGCAGCCGGCCCAGCCGTCCGGCCCGGTCAAGACGCCCCCGACCACCCGCGCCGAGATTATCAAGCGGGCCAAGAAATGGGTCGCGGCGAAGGTGCCGTACAGCATGTACAAGTACTGGTCGGACGGCTACCGACAGGACTGCTCGGGCTTCGTCTCGATGGCCTGGAAGCTGCCCGGAAACGAATGGACCGGCAGCCTGGGCCAATACGGGGTACGCATCGCCAAGAAGGACCTGCAGCCCGGCGACATTCTGCTGTTCCACAATCCGGCGGATCCCGAGAAAGGCTCGCACGTCGTCATTTTCGGCGGCTGGACGGACCACACGCACACCTACTACGTCGCCTACGAGTCGGCGCCCCCGCACGCCCGTCGGCAGACCACCCCGTACGCCTATTGGAGCCACTCCGACCGCTATCGCGCCTACCGCTACAAGGGGCTGAAGACGGGCACCACGGGCACGAAACCGGAGACTGAGAAGCCCGCTACCGAGAAGCCCGCTACCGAGAAGCCCGCCACCGAGAAGCCTGCCCTTGAGAAGCCCGCCGCGGAGAAGCAGAGCACTGGGCAGTCCGACGCCGTCACCGAGCAGACGGGTGCCGGGAAGTCCGACGTCGGGAAACCGGGGGCCGCCAAACCCGGAGTCGCGGCGCCGGACGCGTACCCCGGGCCGGCGCATTTCGGTCCCGGGGCCAACAACAAGCACGTCACCCGGCTGGGCAGCCTGCTCGTCAAGCGCGGCGCCGGCCGGTTCTACACCTCCGGTGCCGGCCCCCGCTGGACGGACGCGGACCGCAGGGCCACCCAGGCCTTCCAGCAGGCGCAGGGCTGGCGGGGGCAGGACGCGGACGGGCTGCCGGGGCCGCAGACCTGGGCGTTGCTGGTGACCGGCGAGGGCAAGGACATCCCGAGTGCGGGCTCGGCAGGCGCCCCCGCCCCGGCCGCCCCGGCCGCCCCGGCCGCCCCGGCCGCCTCGGCCGACCCGACCGCCCCCACCACCCCCGCCGAGCCCTCGTCGCACGGGGTGCCGGGATACCCGGGGCGGGCCATGTTCCGGCCCGGCGCCGACAACCAGTACGTCCTGCAGCTCGGCAGACAACTCGTGAAGAAGGGGTTCGGCAAGCACTACAAGTCAGCGCCGGGATCACGCTGGGACGAGTCGGACCGGCGAGGCGTGGAGGCCTTCCAGCGGGCCCAGGGCTGGCGGGGCGGCGCGGCGGACGGCTATCCGGGGCCGGAGACCTGGCGGCGGCTGTTCGCGTGACCCGACATTCCGGCAACCACTGTTGTGACGCATCTGGCGCGGAGGCTGGAGGCACGCATGACCACGACCACTTCTCACACGCCCGAGCCCGAGGGGCCGCTCCGGCCCGCGCGGCTGATCCAGAACGAGGCGACCACCGAGATCCCCGTCCATCTGCTGTTCCGTGACGAGGCGGGCCCGGTGTCCGTGCCCCTCAGACCGACGGTCGTGGCGCGCCGGCAGGGCACGGGCGAACAGCCGCGGCTGCGCCGTCCGGTCCAGCCCGAGCCGCGCCCCGAACCGCAGATCGACCCGGAGCTCGTGGAGCGCCCGGCGCGCGTGCTGCCGGGCGCGGCGGGCGTGCTCGCCGGGGTCTGCGGAGTGGCGGGGTGCCTGGCAACCTCATGGTGGGCCGGGGTGCTGCCGCCGCTGGCGGTGCACGCGCTGGGGCTGCCGGCGTCGGCGCAGGCCGGGTTGGGGCCGGCTCAGTGGGCGGCGTACACGGGGGCCGGGGCCGTGGGTCTGTTCGGGCTGGGCGGGCTGACCCGGGGGCGGACCGGGCGGGCCTGGGTGCTCGGGCTGTTCGGCCGCTACCGGGGGACGGTCCGGCGCACCGGCCTGATGTGGGTCAACCCGTTGCTGCTGCGCCGTCGCGTCGACGTGCGGCTGCGGCACTGGCGCAGCGAGCCGATGCCGGCGGCGGACGGGAACGGGGTCGCGCTGCGGGCGGTCGTGCTGGTGGTGTGGCGGGTCAAGGACACCGCGCGGGCGACGCTCGGGGTGGAGGACCACGAGTCGTATCTGCGCGAGTGCGTCGAGGCGGCGCTGGCCCGGGTACCGGTGGAGATGCCGGGTGCCACGCGGGGCTCGGTCGAGGCGGCCTCGGAGACTCTGACCCGGTTGGTGACGCGGGACGCGGGGGCGGTCGGGGTCGAGGTGTTCTCGGTACGGCCGTCGCGGGTGGAGTACGCGCCGGAGGTGGCCGCCGCCATGCACCGGCGCCGGATCGCCGCGCTGGACGCGCAGGACCGGGCCTCGATGGTGACCTCGGTCGTCGACTCGGTGGAGGACACGGTGACCCGGCTGACCATGCGGGGCCTGGTCGAGCTGGACGACTACGAACGCAAGGCGCTGGTCAAGGATCTGACGGTGGCGTTCTGCGCGGGACGGGGGGAGCCGGCCCCCTGACGCTCCCTCCGACATCCGACACGGCGCCTTCGACACCACTCTGACAGCCCGTCGAACATGTTCTCCGATTGGTATGGACATGTTCAACGCTCAGCAATAATCTGAGACTTGGTCTAGACCTGCAAGCTCGCCGAACTTCCCCCACGTTCCCAGGAGCAGCAGCATGCGCAGAAAGACCAAGTGGTACGCCGCCGCGCTCGGGCTCACTACAGCCGGAGCCCTGGCGCTCTCCAGTGCAGGCGCGAGCGGCCACGGCTACACCGACCTCCCCATCAGCCGGCAGAAGCTCTGTCAGAACGGCACCGTGACCAACTGCGGCTCGATCCAGTGGGAGCCGCAGAGCGTCGAGGGCCCGAAGGGCTTCCCGGGCTCGGGACCGGCCGACGGACAGATATGCAACGCCGGCCTCGGCCAGTTCAGCCAGCTCAGCGCCCCGAGGACGCCGTCCGGTGCCGCCTGGCCCACGACCAAGGTGACCGGCGGTCAGAACTACACGTTCCGTTGGCAGTTCACTGCCATGCACGCCACCACGGACTTCCGGTACTACGTCACCAAGCCGGGCTGGAACCAGAACCACAACCTGTCCCGGTCCGACCTCAACCTCACGCCGTTCTTCACGGTCCCGTACAACGGCCAGCGGCCGCCGTCCACGCTCTCGCACAGCGGCCGGCTGCCGTCCGGGCTGAGCGGTCACCACGTCATCCTCGCGGTGTGGACGATCGCCGACACGGGCAACGCGTTCTACGCGTGCTCGGACGTCACGTTCTGAGGTTCTCTTGAGTCAGCGTCCCGGCCGGCGTGGGTAGGTTCCTGCCACGCCGGCCGATCGGGGCCGGCGTACCGACCTCGGGGGACTGGACGATGGACGTGTTCTTCTACGTCATTCCCGGCCTGATCATGGCCGTGGCCCTCTTCATGGCGTACCGCGTGGTACACCGCTCGCTGCAGATGCGCAGCGCATGGAACAGCGGGCTGACCGCGCAGGCGCGTTGTCTGCGGTCGTACACGACGGTGAGCGGCGGCGGCCGTGACACGGCGGTGCGCACCACCCTGCATCACGTGTACGAGTTCACCGCGCGCGACGGCCGCCTCGTCCGGTTCGAGGAGGAGGGCGGCCCGGGGACGACGGTCGAGGGCGACCTCGTCACCGTCTACTACGCCGAGGGCGCGCGGGTGGTCGCCACGGCCCATGCGCCGGGCCGGATCAAGCAGGCGGCGGGCGCTCTCGGCATGCTCGTCTTCCTCGGCGTGGTCGTGGTGTTCTGCTTCGGCTTCATGGTCAGCTACAGCGACTTCTCCTCGGGCGTGTACGAGACGGGGGTCGTGGAGGAGACGGGGTTCGGGGGCTTCTGAGGGTGGGACTTCCCGGCCCTTCACTCCCCACTCCCTCCACATCTGACGGAACGTCAACTACCGTGCGTCCGCATGGAGTCCACTACGGGACGCACGGTGGCCGAGCTCGTGGCGGCGCGGTGGGGTGACCACCGGCCGGGGCTGTGGTTCGAAGGCGGGATGCTCACCCAGCACGAGGTGGCGGCCGGGGCCGCCGTCCGGGCGGCGCTGCTGACCGACCTGCTGCCGTCCGGCGCCGAGCCGCACCTCGGCGTCCTGCTCGACAACACCCCCGAGTACCCCCTGTGGTTGAGCGCGGCGGCCCTCTCCGGCGCCGCCGTCGCCGGCATCAACCCCACCCGGCGGGGACCCGAACTCGCCCGCGACATCCTGCACACCGAGTGCCGGGTCCTCGTCACCGAGCGGACCCACCTGCCGCTGCTCACCGGCCTCGACCTTCCCGGCGTCCGCGTGCTGCTGACCGACTCGGCGGAGTACAACGCCCTGCTCGCCCCGTACGCCGACGCCCGCCCCGACCCCGCCCGCGCCACCCCGCACGACCGTCTCCTGCTCTACTTCACCTCCGGCTCGACCGGTGCCCCGAAGGCCGCGATCTGCACCCAGGGCCGCCTGGCCGCCGCCGGGCGCTCCCTGGTCGAGCAGTTCCGCGTCCGGCCCGACGACGTGCACTACGTCTGCATGCCGATGTTCCACGGCAACGCGGTGATCGCCGACTGGGCCCCCGCCCTCACGGCCGGCGCGGGCGTGGCGCTGCGGCACCGGTTCTCGGCGTCCGGGTTCCTGGCGGACGTACGGGCGTACGGGGCGACGTACTTCACCTATGTGGGCCGGGCGATCCAGTACCTTCTCGCCACCGAGCCGCGCCCCGACGACCGGGATCACCCGCTGCGGCTCGGCTTCGGCACCGAGGCCGGGGCGGTGGACGCGGCGGCCTTCGAGCGGCGGTTCGGGGTGCGGCTGGTCGAGGGGTACGGCTCCTCCGAGGGCGGGGCCGCGATCCCTTGGACGCCCGGGACGCCCCGGGGAGCCGTCGGGCCGGCCGGGCCCGGGCTCGTCGTGCTGGACGCGGAGACGCGGAAGGAGTGCCCGACCGCAGTCTTCGACCCTGCCGGGCGGCTGCTGAACGGCGACGAGGCGATAGGGGAGCTGGTGAACCGGGCGCCGAACCCCTTCGAGGGGTACTGGCGCAATCCCGAGGCGGAGGCCGAGCGGCGGCGGGACGGCTGGTACTGGACCGGCGACCTCTTCTACCGGGACTCCGACGGCTACCTGTACTTCGCCGGCCGCACCGACGACCGGATCCGGGTCGACAGCGAGAACCTGGCCGCCGCGATGATCGAGAACATCCTCGCGCGGTACGAGGGGGCGGACGCCGTCGCCGTGTACGCCGTGCCGGATCCGGTGACCGGGGACCAGGTGATGGCGACGATCGCCGGCACCTTCGACCCGGTGGCCTTCACGGACTTCCTGGCCGCCCAGCCCGATCTCGGCACCAAGATGGCGCCCCGGTTCGTACGGGTCGTCGAGCGGATGCCGGTCACGGCCACGAACAAGATCCACCGGGCGCTGCTGCGGAAGGAAGGCGTGCGGTGCGCCGACCAGGTGTGGTGGCGGCCACCCGGAGAGCGGACGTATCAGAGCCTGGAGTACGCCGAAGGGCCTCCCGCTCCCACGAGAGGCCCTTCACCGGTGCGCCGCCAGGGACTCGAACCCCGGACCCGCTGATGCTGCATTTCCCGGGGGCAACCCCCGGACCCCCGGCCGTTCCTGCAGGGCCCGTGTACGCCGAAGGGCCCCCGCTCCCACGAGAGGCCCTTCACCGGTGCGCCGCCAGGGACTCGAACCCCGGACCCGCTGATGCTGCATTTCCCGGGGGCAACCCCCGGGCCCCCGGCCGTTCCTGCTGGGCCCGTGTACGCCGAAGGGCCTCCCGCTCCCACGAGAGGCCCTTCACCGGTGCGCCGCCAGGGACTCGAACCCCGGACCCGCTGATTAAGAGTCAGCTGCTCTAACCAACTGAGCTAGCGGCGCATGACTCCCGCCGACCGCGTTCCCAGGGGGTTCGCGGCTGGCGACGAAGAAAATACTACCTGGTCCCGAGGGGTGCTTCTGACCACCGCCGTGCGCGGCCGGGCAGCACCCCTGCGGGGCGGCGTTCCTAGATCGCCAGCGACAGCAGCACCGGCGCCGCGTTCCGGTTCAGGGTGTCCGCCGCCCGGCGTAGCCGGTGGGCGTGCTCGACCGGGAGGGACAGGGCGAGGCAGCCCACCGACGAGCCGGCCGTGATCGGGACGGCCGCGCACACCGTGCCCACCGCGTACTCCTGCAGGTCGAGGTGGGGGACCGTCGGCGGCTGGGAATCCAGGCGGGAGAGCAGGACCCGGTCGCTGGTGATCGTGCGCGAGGTGAGGCGGGCCATCTTGTGCCGGGAGAGATGGTCGCGCCGGCCGTTGTGATCGAGCTGGCCGAGCAGGCTCTTGCCGATCGCGGTGGCGTGGGCGGAGTAGCGGAAGTCGACCCACTCGTTGACCACGGGGGTGGCCGGACCGGCGGCGAACTGGTCGATCCTGATCTCGCCGTCGACGTACCGGCTGATGTAGACGGCGGCGCCGACCGAGTCACGCAGCCGGTCCAGGGTGCCCTGGAGGTGTTCCCGCAGGGCCTGCTCGCGGCCCTGGGCGGAACCGAGGCGGGTCAGCGCGGCGCCCGTCACATACGCGCCGTCGCCGACCTGCTCGACGTAGCCCTCGCGGCGCAGCATCAGCAGAAGGCCGGTCAAGCGCTCCAGGTTGATGCCGGTGTGCCGGGCGAGTTCGGTGTCGGTGACTCCGGTGCTGTGCCGTGCCACGGTCTCCAGGACGCGCAGGGCGTCCTGGGCCGAGTGGTGCGGCGTCGTCGGCTCGTGCTGGAGCGCCACGATTCCCCCTGCGGTCGCACGTCGCTTCTCATGGTCAGGGTTCGGTTCGGGTCGGCCAATCTCCTTCACGATAACGGGCAAGAGGCTTGTAGTGAGCGCTTGTTGACGAGATTGCGACGGCCCCGACCGCGGTACCGGCACTCTGGCATATGCCGAGGTCACGAGCCCGACACAGACTCACAGCACAGACTCACAGCACAGCGCTGAGGAACTCCCGGGTACGGTCGTTCTCGGGGTCGTTGAACATCTTTTCCGGGCTGCCCGACTCGATCACCCGACCGGAGTCGAACATCAGGACCTGGTCCGAGATGTCCCGGGCGAAATTCATCTCGTGGGTCACACAGAGCATCGTGATGTCGGTGGTGCGGGCGATGTCCCGCAGCACGTCCAGGACGCCCGCGACCAGCTCCGGGTCGAGCGCCGAGGTCACCTCGTCGAGCAGCAGCACCTGCGGCCGCATGGCCAGCGCCCGCGCGATCGCGACCCGCTGCTGCTGGCCGCCGGAGAGCTGCGTCGGACGGGCGTCGCACTTGTCGGCGAGGCCCACCATGTCGAGCAGCTCACGGGCGCGGGCCTCCGCCTCGTCCTTGGACAGGCCGAGGACGGTGACCGGGGCCTCGGTGATGTTGCGCAGCACCGACATGTTCGGGAACAGGTTGAACTGCTGGAACACCATCCCGATGTTCTTGCGGACCTCGCGGATCTGCTTCTCCGATGCCGGGAAGAGCTTCTCCCCGGCGACCGTGATCGTGCCCTCGTCCGGCTTGAGCAGCGTCATCAGCAGCCGCAGGATCGTCGTCTTGCCGGAGCCGGACGGGCCGATCAGGGTGACGTGCTTGCCGGAGTTCACGGAGAAGTCGAGATGGTCGAGGACCGTGTTCGTCCCGAACCGCTTGGTGACCTGCTCGAACCGGATCAGCTCGGTGCCGTCCACCGGAGGGTTGGCGCTCGCGTCGGGATCTTTCATCAGCGGGGTGTCAGCGGACAAGGCGTCGCTCCAGGGCTCGTACGAGAAGGGAGGCCGGATAGGCGATGAGGATGAAGGCCACACCGATGACCGTCAGGGGCTCGGTGAACTGGAAGTTCTGCTGCGCGAACAGCCGCGCCTCGCCGAGCATCTCCATGACCGTGATCGTCATCAGGATCGGGGTGTCCTTGAGCATCGCGATGACGTAGTTGCCGAGGGCCGGCACCACGCGGCGGATCGCCTGCGGCAGGATCACCACCCGCCAGGTCCTCGTGACCGGCAGGTTCAGCGCCGTCGCGGCCTCCCACTGGCCGGGGGGCACCGCCTCGATGCCGGCGCGGTAGACCTGCATCGTGTACGTCGAGTAGTGCAGCCCGATCGCGAAGACGCCGGTGGTCAGCGCCGAGGCGGTGACGCCCCACTCGGGCAGCACGTAGAAGAGGAAGAACAGCTGCACCAGCAGCGGGGTGTTACGGATGAACTCCGTGACCGCCCCGACCGGCCAGCGCACCCAGCGGGTCGGCGTGCGCATCAGCAGCGCCCACACCAGGCCCAGCGCGAACGAGATCAGCGAGCCGAGGGCCAGGATCTGCAGCGTGAGCAGCAGCCCGTCCCAGAACTTCGGCATGAAGTCGGCGACAGCGCCCCAGTCCCAGGTCATCCGAGAGCACCTCCCGCGCCCACACCGGTCGTCTCAGGACGGTGCAGCTCCTGATCGGGCGTACGCCCGACCTCCTTGCCGACCCCGGCCTTGAGCCGGCGTTCCAGTCCGCGCATGCCGCGTGTGAGCAGGAAGGCTATGACGAAGTAGATCAGCAGGATGTACGTGTAGATCTCCGCGCTCTCCTGGAGCGCGAGGCGTACCAGGTTGGCGCTGAAGGCCAGGTCGCCCATGCCCATGACGGACACCAGCGCGGTGCCCTTGAGCAGCTCCACCAGCAGGTTGGTGAAGGAGGGGATCATCTCCGGCACCGCCTGCGGCAGCAGGATCAGCCGCATCCGCTGCCACGGCGTGAAGCTGAGCGCGATCCCGCCCTCCCGCTGCGCCGGGTCGACCGCGTTGAGGGCGCCGCGCACGATCTCGGCGCCGTACGCCCCGTAGGTCAGCCCGAGCGCGAGGGTGCCGGCCCACAGGGGCACCAGCTGCCAGCCGAACGCGACCGGCAGCACGAAGAACACCCAGAAGATCATGATCAGGGCGGAGGTCCCGCGGAACACCTCGGTGTAGACGCCCGCGAGGAAGCGGACGATCCACAGCCGGTGGGTGCGGGCCATGCCGACCCCGAAGGCGACCGCCGTGGCCACCAGGGCGCTCAGCACCAGCAGCTGGACGGTGATCCATATCCCGTTGAGTACGAGTTCCCAGAGTCCCGAGGTCATCAGCCCGCTCCCCCTCCGCACAGCTCCTTGGCGGTGAGGTCGGTCATCTCGGCCTCGGTGAAGCCGAACGGCTTGAGGATGCGGAACAGCTCGCCGCTCTTCTTGAGCTTGTGCAGCTCGACGTTGAAGGCGTCCCGCAGCGCGGTCTCGGTCGGCCGGAAGGCGAACGCGCCGCCGTCGACGTGCGGTTTGCCACCGACGAGGGGCGCGAAGGCCTTGGTGGCCTCCGCCTTGGCCGACTTCTTGACGACCTCACGGGTGGTCAGCGCCGTACCGGCGAAGACGTCGACGCGCCCCGCCTCGACGGCGTTCAGCCCCGCGACCTGGTCCGGGACGATGAGGATGTCGCTCTCCTTGTACCCCGCCTCGACGGCGTACGCGATCTCGGCATAGCCGGTCCCGGTGGCGAACTTGGCCTTCTTCTCGACGACGTCCTTGTAGTCGTGCAGCCCCTTCGGGTTGCCCTTGCGCACGATGAAGGAGTCGAGCATCTGATAGTCGGGGTCGGAGAAGATGACCTGCTCACAGCGCTCGGGATTGACATACATCCCGGCGGCGACGACGTCGAACTGCTGCGAGCGCAACCCCGGGATCAGCGACCCGAACTCGGTGGGCACGGGCTGCACCCGGTCCACGCCGAGCCGCTTGAAGATGACCCGGGCCAGCTCGGGTGCCTCGCCGGTGAGTTCACCGTTCTTGTCGATGTACCCGAAGGGGATCTCGCCCGCGATCCCGAGCCGTACGACGCCGGCGGCCCGCAGCCGCTCCAGCAGCTCGCCGCCCTCCTTCGTGGAGGCCGTCGCCACGCGTGAGCAGCCGGCCGCGCCCAGCGCGCCGAGCGCCGCCACCCCCGCGAGCAGCGACCGGCGGGTTGGTTTGCCCGATCTGTGTCCGACATGTGTTTCGACATGTTCCAGTGGTGGAGCCATGGCGGCGCGGCTACCCGAGACCACGCGATGTATGCACAGTGGACTGCATGACTGAACGGTTCATCGAGGTGTCGCTGGTCAAGCGGGGCATCCACTGCACCGCCAAACTCCTGGACGACCGCGCCCCGCTCACCTGCGCGGCCGTCTGGGACGCCCTGCCCCTGACCGGCGACGTCTACCACGCGAAATACGCCCGCAACGAGATCTACGCCCTCTTCCCGCCCTTCGCGGAAACGGAGCCGCCCCTGGAAAACCCGACAGTCACCCCCATCCCGGGCGATCTGTGCTATTTCGCCTTCGCGGGCACGGAACTGGGCACGAAGTCCTACGGCTACGACCGTGAGGTCCGCCCGGGTACGACGGTGGTCGACCTGGCCCTGTTCTACGAGCGCAACAACCTGCTCATGAACGGCGACGTGGGCTGGGTGCCCGGCATCGTCTGGGGCCAGGTCGTGGAGGGCCTGGAGGAGATGGCCCAGGGCTGCAACGACCTGTGGCGGTCCGGGGCGCTGGGGGAGTCCCTCAGCTTCCGGCGGGCGTGAGCCCGGCCACACCGGCCTCGTAGAGCGTGTGCGCCGCCCGCAGGACGAGATCGTCCCGGTGCCGGGCGGCCACGAGCTGCAGGCCGATCGGCAGGCCGTCCCCGTCGGTGCCGACGGGGACGGTGGCCGCCGGCTGCTGGGTGAGGTTGAAGGGGTAGGTGAACGGTGTCCAGCCGGTCCACCGGCGATGCCCCGAACCCTTCGGGACCTCGGCGCCCGCCTCGAAGGCAGTGAGCGGAAGGGTCGGGGTGACCAGGAGGTCGTAGGTGTCGTGGAAGCGGCCCATCCGGCGCCCGAGTTCCATGCGCACGTCGACCGCGGCCAGATAGTCGAGCGCGGTGAGCCGGGCGCCGACCCCGCAGATCTCCCTTAGCCCCGGGTCGAGCAACTCCCGCTGGTGCGGCCCGAGATGCTGGGTCACCCGGGCCGCCCCCGTGAACCACAGGGCGTGGAAGGCGTCCACCGGGTCCGTGAAGTCCGGGTCGGTCTCCTCGACGTACGCCCCCAGCCCCGCCAGCCGCTCCACCGCCCGCCGCACCGCCGCCGCGACAGCCGGACGCACCGCCACCTGGCCGCCGAACGAGGGCGAGTAGGCGACCCGCAGACCACGCACCCCGCCGCCCAGGCCGGCCGCGAAGGGGCCCGGCGCCGGCGGAAGCGCCGACCAGTCGCGGGAGTCGGGTGTGCCGATGACGTCCAGGAGCAGCGCCGCGTCGGCCGCGTCACGGGTCATCGGGCCGACGTGCGCCAGCGTGCCGAAGGCGCTCGCCGGGTAGAGCGGGATGCGGCCGTACGTCGGTTTCAGGCCGAAGATCCCGCAGAAGGCAGCGGGGATCCGCACACTTCCGCCGCCGTCCGTGCCGAGCGCCAGCGGCCCCGCGCCGAGCGCCACCGCCGCTCCCGCGCCGCCGCTGGAGCCGCCCGCGGTGCGGGTCGGGTCGTACGGGTTGCGGGTGACGCCGGCCAGCGGCGAGTCGGTGACGCCCTTCCAGCCGAACTCGGGCGTCGTCGTCTTGCCGAGGAACACGGCGCCGTGCGCGCGCAGCCGGGCCACGGAGGGCGCGTCCTCGTCCCAACGGCCCTGCTCCGGGATGGTTTTCGAACCCTTCAGCGTCGGACCGCCCCGCATCAGCAGGATGTCCTTCACGGTGACCGGAACCCCGTCGAGCAGCCCGGCCGGTTCACCGCGCCGCCACCGCTCGGCCGACGCCTCGGCCTGCGCGAGGGCCTCGTCGGCTGTGAGGCGCACGAAGGCGTTGACCTCCGGCTGGATCTGTTCGGCCCGTTCCAGGGCGGCGCGGGTGGCGTCGACGGGACTGAACTCCCCTTCCCGGTAGCCGTCGAGGAGTTGTACGGCGGTCAGTTCGGTCAGTTCGGTCAGGTCCGTCATGCGTCGCCCTCCAGCTGTGGACATCAACGTCCGGGTACGTACCCGCGCTGCTTGTCGACCACGTTCAGCAGTGGCCTGCCCGCCGCCCACCTCTCGTACAACTCCACGAACTGACGGCCGAGTTCATCCCGCCAGCCGATCGTGTCGCCGCTCATGTGCGGCGAGACGATCAGGTTCGGGACGTCCCACAGCGGACTGTCCGGGGTCAGCGGCTCATGCTCGAAGACATCGAGCGCCGCCCCCGCGATCCACCGCTTGCCCAGGGCCTCGGCCAGCGCGTCCTCGACGACCAGCTGCCCGCGACCGACGTTGACGAACCGGGCGGACGGCTGCATCACCCCGAAGCGGCGGGCGTCGAACATGCCGTGCGTCTGCTCGGTGAGCGGCGCGGCCGCGATCACCCAGTCGGCGCGGGCGATCAGCCGGTCGAGGTCCTCGGGACCGTGGATGCCGGTCCGCGGGGCCCGGCCGACCAGGGCGGTCGTGATGTCCAGCGCCTTGAGCGTGCGGACGATCGCCCGCCCGATGGGCCCGGACCCCACCACACACGCACGCGTGCCGCCGACCCGCTGACCCTCACGGTGCCGCCACTCCCGGGCGCCCTGGAGCTCCAGCGTCCTCGGCAGGTCCTTCGCCATCGCCAGCACCAGCGCGGCGACGTACTCCGCGATCGGCTGGTCGAAGATCCCGCGGGCGTTGGTGACCACGGTGTCGGACTCGGTGAGCTCCGGGCACATCAGATGGTCCACGCCCGCACTCGCCGTATGCACCCAGCGCGGCCGCGGACCCGTACCGGGCCAGGCGTGCCGTACGGCGTGCGAGGTGAAGTCCCAGACCAGGAGCACATCGGCGTACGGCAGCCGCTCGGCCAGTGTGGCCTCGTTCGTGTGCTCGACGCGGGCGCGACCGGTGAGGCGGCCGAGGCGGGGGAGAGGATCGGCGTCCAGGACCAGAAGCGTGGGCGGGGTGTCGGAGGCGGGCGGCGGACCGGGGGTGGGTGCGGTCATGCGGGGCGTCTCTCCGGGGTGGTGGGGCCGTCTGACGGGGCCCGCGGGGGCGAATGTCGGGGTTGTGCGCCGGATTGATTCGGGGGGCGTGCGGGGGTGGATTCCCGGCGTTCTACTGGAAGGGATGGCCGTCTGACATGCGAGGTTTGACCACGCTCGCACCCGAACCTACCTTCGTCAACACGGGCGAACGTACGGTCCGTTGCTCACCCGTATCTCGTAGTGAGGGCGGTGCCTGCCATGAGCAGCCTGGACATCTCCTTCCTCGGCGGACCTCGACCCCAGCGTGGGGTCGGAGTCGTCGCCCCCTTCGACTTCGCGCTGGACCGGGAGCTCTGGCGCTGGGTGCCGGACGAGGTCTCGCTGCATCTGACCCGAACGCCCTACGTGCCGGTCGAGGTCAGCCTCGATCTGGCCCGCATCGTCAGCGAGCACGAGACGCTGAGCGACGGCGTCCGCACCCTGACCGCCATCGCCCCCGAAGTGGTCGCCTACGCCTGTACCTCCGGCAGCTTCGTCGGCGGCATCGCGGGCGAGCGGGCGATGTGCGAGGCGATGACCAGGGCGGGCGCGGTGCCGTCGGTCACCACGTCCGGGGCGCTGCTGGAGGCCCTGACCGAGCTCGGCGTACGACGGGTCGCCCTTGTCACCCCGTACACCGTGTCGGTGACGAGGGCGCTGGAGGAGTACGTCGCGGAGGCCGGGACCATGGTCACCGGGTGTGCCTTCATGGGCCTGACCCGGCACATCTGGAAGGTGCCGTACCGCGATGTGGCCGACATGGCCCGCCAGGCCGTACGCGGTGCCGCCGACGCCCTCTTCATCAGCTGCACCAACCTTCCCACCTACGACGTGATCCCCCAGCTGGAGGCGGAACTGCGCATACCGGTTCTCTCGGCCAACCAGGTGACGATGTGGGCTGCGCTGCGTCGGCTGGGTACTCGCGCGGTGGGGCCGTACCAGGCGCTGATCGACCCGGCGGCACGGATCGACCCGGCGGCGCGTGGCGGTGCGGCGCTTCCGGAGGTGCCGGATCTACCTGAACAGGAACAGCAGTAGGAGACACCGGCGAATCAGGCAGTAAGAGAGCAAGCAGCAAGCAGCAAGCAGCAAGCAGCGAGCAGGCGAGCAGCAGAAGGGCTGACATGACCGCACTCGGATTTCTCTACCCGGGCCACTCCGCCGAGGACGACTACCCGCGCATCGAACAGCTGCTCGCCAGCGACATCCGCCTCGACCTGGTGCACACCGACATCGGCGAGGACGCGCACCGCGTGGACGCACTGCTGCGGATGGGTTCGGCGGAGCGGCTCGCGGAGGGCGTGGAGGCGCTGCGGCTGACCGGCGCCGAGGCGGTCGTGTGGGCCTGCACGAGCGGCAGCTTCGTCTACGGCTGGGAGGGCGCCCACGAGCAGGTGCGCACCCTCGCCGTCACGGCGGGCATGCCGGCGTCGTCGACGTCCTTCGCCTTCGCGCACGCGGTTCAGGAACTCGGGGTGCGGCGGGTGGCGATCGGCGCGACGTACCCGGACGACGTGGCCGGGCTCTTCGCGGACTTCCTCCGCGCGGCCGGCACGGAGGTGGTGTCGGTCCGCGGCTCCGGCATCATCACGGCGGTGGAGGTAGGCACCTGGGGCGAGAAGGAACTCCTCACCCTCGCTCGGGAGGCGGACCACCCCGACGCCGACGCGGTCCTCCTCCCCGACACGGCCCTCCACACCGCCTCCCACCTCCCCGCCCTGGAACACCTCCTCTCCAAGCCCGTCCTCACCGCCAACCAGGTCACCGTCTGGGAGGCCCTCCGCCTCACCGACCGCCGCGTGAACGCTCCGCAACTGGGCTCCCTGTTCACAAGGGAACCGATCGTGCAGGTATGACGAACTCCCCAACCTTGATCGGCCAGGAGGCCGGCCTCGAAAGCCGCGCCATGGTGGCTTGCGCTGATCGTTCGACCAACGGCCCGGGGGGCTGGTCGCGCAGTTCCCCGCGCCCCTTTCGGGACGCCGCCGAACCGCCCCCCTCACCCTCCCGGCGTCCGGCGTGTGAGGGCGAGGTCTTCGCCGTCCCGATCCCCCACCCGCCCGCAGGGGCTTCGCCTGCCCGGGCGCTCCCAGCCCGTCCGGCGTTTGAGGACGAGGCCCTTCGGGCCGATGGCGGGGTCTGGGGCGGCAGCCCCAGTGGGGTGGAAGGGGCGGAGCCCCTTCGAGGGATGGGACGGGTAGGGGCGGCGGGGGCGAAGGAATAAACCGGAGCCACCCTCCTGTTAACGCCGAACGCACACCACACGACAACCGCAGGAGGCACAAGTGCCGGCAGCAGAGATCAGGGCCACCCCACAAGGCACCGCCCCGGCCCCCCTCTCCGTACTGGACCTGGTGACAGTCAGCCAGGGCCACACCGCCACCGACGCCCTCCGCACCAGCGTCCAGCTCTCCCGCCTCGCGGAGTCCCGCGGCTTCCACCGCTACTGGGTCGCAGAACACCACTCCATGCCCGGCGTGGCCTCCTCGTCCCCCGCCGTGATCCTCGCCCACATAGCCGCCCACACCACCCGCATCCGCCTCGGCTCAGGCGGCGTGATGCTCCCCAACCACGCCCCCCTCGTCATCGCGGAACAGTTCGGCACCCTGGAAGCCATGGCCCCCGGCCGTATCGACCTCGGCCTCGGCCGAGCCCCCGGCACGGACGGCGCCACAGCGGCCGCCCTCCGCCGCACCGACCACCTCGACGAAGGAGCCGACGACTTCCCCGAACAGCTCGCCGAACTCACCCGTTTCCTCGACGACGACTTCCCCGACGGCCACCCCTACCGCCGTATCCACGCCGTCCCCGGCCCCGTCCAGTCGACGTCCCCGGGCGGCGTCCAGTCCCCGCACCGCCCCCCGATCTGGCTGCTCGGCTCCTCCGGCTTCAGCGCCCGCCTCGCCGCGGCCCTCGGCCTGCCCTTCGCCTTCGCCCACCACTTCTCGGCCCGCAACACGATCCCGGCCCTGGACCTGTACCGCGAGTCCTTCCAGCCCTCGGCCGTCCTGGACCGCCCCTACGCCCTCATCGGCGTATCGGCCCTGGCCACCGAGGACGAGAAGGAGGCCCGCCGCCAGGTGAAGGCCGCCGCCCTCAGCATGATCCGCCTGCGCACCGGCCGCCCCGGCCTGATCCCCAGCGTCGAGGAAGCCGAGGCCTACGAATTCACCCCGCTGGAGCGCGAGTTCGCCGACTCCTGGAACGCCAACGTCGTCCACGGCACCCCGGACGAGGTCCGCACCGGCCTCGACGACCTCCACAAGCGCACCGGCGCCGACGAGCTGATGATCACGAGCAACGCCCCCGGCATGGACGTACGCCTACGTTCGTACGAACTCATCGCGGACGCCTACGACTTGCCGACCACCTGACCCGACGGCTCCCCGAGGCGTCAGACCTGCACGCCCAGCAACTCGGAGATACGATCCGGCGACACCGGCCGCGAATACAGCCACCCCTGCCCGGTGTCGCACCCGATCCGCCGGAGCCGCGAGGCCTGCGCCAGCGTCTCCACGCACTCCGCGGTGACGGTCAGCCCCAGCCGATGGGCCAGATCGATCATCGCCTCGACGACGACCTCGTCGGCCGGGTTCGGCGGGACGGCGGCGTTGTTCTCGCTCTCGTACTGGAAGCCCCGTACGAAGGAACCGTCCAGCTTCAGGACCGAGACCGGCAGTCGGCTCAGATACGCGAGGTTGGAGTAGCCGGTGCCGAAGTCGTCGATCGCGATGCGCACGCCCATGTCGCTGAGGGCCTGGAGGTCCTGGATCGGCCGTCCCGCCGAGCCCATCACCGCCGACTCGGTCAGCTCCAACTGGAGCAGATGCGGGGCGAGTCCGGTCTCGTCGAGGATCCGGGCCACGTCCGCCACCAGGTCGGAGTCCCAGACCTGGCGGACGGCGACGTTCACGCTGACGAAGATCGGCGGTTCGTCGGGGTGGGCCAGCTGCCAGGCCTGTGCCTGGCGGCAGGCGGTCGCCAGGATCCAGCGGCCGAGCGGCACGATCGAACCGTCTTCCTCGGCCAGTCCGATGAACCGATTCGGCGCCAGTACGCCGAACTGAGGATGATTCCAGCGGACAAGCGCCTCGACCCCGCGCAGCCGTCCGTCCTCCATGCTGACCAGCGGCTGGTACTCCAGCGCGAACTCACCGCGCTCGATGGCGGGGCGGAGCGTGGAGGCGAGGGCCTGGCGGGTCATGAGGTGGGCGTTGCGCTCGGGGTCGAAGAGCGTCCAGCGGTCCTTGCCGTCGGCTTTCGCCCAGTACAGCGTGGTGTCGGCGGCGGCCATCAGGGCGGAGGGCGTCGTTCCGGCGGCCTGGCGTTCCACGACGCCGATCGAGGCCGACACCGAAAGGCGCCGGCCGCCCAGGTCGAAGGGGGCCCGCAGGGCGGCGAGCACCGACTCCGCGAGGTCGGCGAGTTGCTCGGTACCCGTGGAGTCCTCGACGAGCAGGGCGAACTCGTCCCCGCCGAGCCGGGCCACCAGCGGCGGGATCGACCGGGTCCGGCCGGCCTCCTCGGCGCAGTGCGTGAGCCGTTCGGCCACGGCGGCCAGCAGCTTGTCGCCGACGCGATGGCCGAGGGTGTCGTTGATCGCCATGAAGCCGTCAAGGTCCAGGTAACACAGGCCGATTCGGCCGGTGGTGCCGTTTTCGTCGTACGACTCCACCTCCAGTGCTGCCGACAACCGCTCGAAGAACAGGGTGCGGTTGGGCAGCCGGGTCACCGGGTCGTGCATCTCCAAGTGCCGCAGCCGGGCCTGGAGTTCACGGTGGTCGCTGATGTCCTCGACGGAGAGCAGGACACCGCCGGGCTCCTCGCCGGGCAGCGGCGCGACCGTGACCTGGACCCACAGGGAGTGTCCGTCCGGGTGTTTCAGGCGCCGTGTGCAGCGCAGTTGGGCCTGGCGGCCGCGCAGCACCTCGCGGTACGCGTGCCAGGCGCGGGCGTCGGAGGCGAGGTCCACCAGGTCCGCGGCGAGGGACCCGGCCAGCTCACCTGGGGCCGTGCCCAGCAGGTCGGCGAAGGAGGCGTTGGCGTCGGTCACCAGGCCCTCGCGGTCGACCACGGCCATCGCGAGAGGCGCGGCGGAGAACGCGGAGGAGTAGGGCCAGGAAGGGGATGGCAGCCCGGTGGCGACACGGGGTGGCGCTCCGGTACCAAGGGATGGCTGTAGGTTACTCTCTGTGACGGCTGCCCCGATAAGGCCTGCCGCGGGCGTCGGCCCTTCGGACGTTCCGCTCACCGCTCGCTCCCGCAGTGCACTCGATCTTCGGATGGGTCTCATCGGAATGGCCGGCCGGTTGGACGGGGGTGCCCCCTGCGGCCGCCGGGCCGTGTCCGTGCAGGAAAGTGTCAGGAAAGTGTGCCGATCATAGAGGCTGGCCCGGAGGCCTTCCACCTACTGTCCAGTCTTCCCGCGTGACGCGCTCTTCTGACAGATCGTTTCTGCCCGCACCTGGACAGCTTCTTCGAACCCCCGACCAGTTGTGACGTTCCGTGAGCGATTCGGGGGTGTCGGTTCTGTCGATCCCTCGGCCCTCTCACCCGTCCGGTGCAGCTGAACAGGACGTAGTACGACAATCCGACACAGGGTGGATGCGGTGTTCCGCGAACCGCTCCGGAGGTCCCCGTGCCGCGTCAGCTCCCCCTGCTCCGTGGGACGGGCCTGCTGCGGGACCGGCACCGACTGCGCAGCACCGCGGCCGTGTTCACCACGATGTCGGCGCTCGCCGCGACCTCCCTGGTCGCCGGACCCTCGGTCGCCGAACCGTTCGACACGGCGCCCTGCGCCCTGAAGCGGACCGCGGCCCACCACTCCGAGGGTCTGGACACCTGGAACGCCGCCTATCCGCGTCCGACCCGGGAGCTCGACGCGGTCATGGTGTTCCTGTCCTTCCCGGACGCGGCTCCCCAGACGACACCCGCCGAACTGACGGCCGACCACTTCCCGGCCACCACCCGTTTCTTCGAACGCGCCTCCTACGGCAGGTTCACCCTGCGCCCGCATCCGCTCCGGCACTGGATCCGGATGCCGAGGCCGTCCACGGCGTACGCCATACAGCGTGACTGGCGGGTCGACGACCGGGCCGCCTATCTGCGGGACGCGCTCGCGGCGGCGGACCGGGAGGTCGACTTCTCCCGCTACGACATCGTCTACTTCGTCGCCGACCCGGACGCGCCCGGTGTCGACTCGGACGCCACGAAGGTCGTCAATCTGGACGCCCCGCTGCGGGCCGACGGCACCGACATCCGGCGCGTCGTCACGGTCTTCGAGAACCATCCGCCCGACCGGCTGGTCCTCGCCCACGAGACCGGCCATGTCTTCGACCTGCCCGACCTGTACCACCGCCCGGTCGACGGCAAGGGTGACTGGGACACCTATGTCGGCGACTGGGACCTGATGGGCAGCCAGTTCGGGATGGCGCCGGACCTGTTCGGCTGGCACAAGTGGAAGCTGGGGTGGCTGGAGCCGCGGCAGGTGGTGTGCGTGCAGGGGCGGGGCGGCGGGCCCGTACGGCTGACGCTGGAGCCGCTGTCCGCGGCGCCGGGGATTCCGGTGCGGACGGGTGCGGCCGGACCGCCCGGCGCGTTCGGGGCGGGCGGGTCGCCCGGGGCCCCCGACGCGTTCGGCACGCAGGGCGCGCTCGGCGAGTACGGCACGGCCGGGGCGCACGGCGGTGTCCCGGGCTTCGGACTGGGCAACGGCATCAAGCTGGCCGTCGTCCCCACCGGCACGGAAAGCGCCCTGGCCTTCGAGGTGCGTGGCCCGGTGGGCAACGACATGCGGGCCTGCCGGCCCGGGGTGCTGGTGTACCGGGTGCGCAGTCAGACCGAGTCCGGGGGCGGGCCGGTCGAGGTGATCGACGCCCATCCGCACAGCGAGGCCTGCTGGGAGGAGTCCGTGTACCCACCCCTCGCGGACGCGCCGGTCGGCCTGGGCGAGAGCTTCACGGTGCCGGAGGAGGGCGTGCGGGTGGACGTGGAAGGGCGGACGGTCTCGGGGGCGTGGACCGTGCGGATCACAGCGATCGGGTAGCGCGTGCGCCGGGCAAAGGGTCGCGTGACCGGACAGACGTACGCCGGATGACAGCGGTACGCCGCGCGGGCCGCTTGTGCGCCGGGGGCAAAGCGGACAGCTAGCCGCTTCGACGGGGGCTTTCACCTCTGTGAGGCTGGGAGGACTCTCCCCAAATGCGAAAGCCCCTCGCGGTTGCGAGGAGCTTTCACCGTCTGTGCGCCGCCAGGGACTCGAACCCCGGACCCGCTGATTAAGAGTCAGCTGCTCTAACCAACTGAGCTAGCGGCGCCTGCTGACGTCGTAGACCTTAGCATCCTGATCGGGGTGGGGAAAAATCGATATCCGCACCGCCGCCCGGGCCGCCCGCACAGCCGCCCAGAGCAGCACCTCCGGCCCCGGCAACCAGGGATTACGCGTGTCCGGGGCGACCAGCCAGCGGGCGCCGGAGGGGGTGTCGGCGGCGAACCGGGCCGGGACGGTCACCGCGTCTCCGGTGCCATGACACAGCAGCGCCGGGACGTCACCCGCGCGGCCGAACTCCTCCCACCGCAGCAGCGACGGCAGTCGCTGGGCCGTGCCGGGCGCGGCGAACAGGAGCATCCGCCCCCGGAACATCGCCACCGGCCCCGATCCGGGCCCTTCCTCCCACAGCTGGTCGACCATCCGGCGCCCGAAGACCGCGGGTGCGCTCACGACGTCGAAGACGGAACCGCAGGCCAGCACCATGGGGGCCGTCGGCCGCTCGTCCCAGAAGGCCCGGGCGCTGCGCGGATACGGTTCTGCGGAGGCGAGCCAGGCGGCGCCGTCCGCGGTGAGGGAGGCGGTCGAGGAGGGGGCGTTGGGTGCGCTGCTCATGGCAGCTACATCTACCGACGGTGAGCGGGCCGTTCCCGAGAGTTCCGGGAAATCGGGACAGCGCGGGGTGGCAGGGCGTACCTTGCCCGCCTGGCATATGCCATCGACTGTTCCGGGGCGCCGGGAGGCAGGGTCACACCGGGTCGACGTGC
Organism: Streptomyces sp. NPDC028907; assembly: GCF_055564995.1. Taxonomy (NCBI): domain Bacteria; kingdom Bacillati; phylum Actinomycetota; class Actinomycetes; order Kitasatosporales; family Streptomycetaceae; genus Streptomyces; species Streptomyces sp. NPDC028907. Next base: position 486,484 of record NZ_JBVHVE010000004.1, on the reverse strand, counting down.
CCGGGACCCTCGACCCCCCGCATCAGATCCCGGCCGAACTCCACCATCTTCTTGGCATAGTCCTCGGTCCACTCCGCCCGCGCGGCGATGTCGGCGGGCGTCAGCCGGTCGAACCGCCGGGGATCCGCCAGCTGGGCCGCCGCGATGGCCTGGAACTCCACCGCACGGTCGGTCGCCGCCCGGAACGCCTGCGTCAGCTCCGTCGCCCGCGTCAGCAGCGCCCGCGGGTCGTCGATCGACTCCAGGTCGAAGAAGTGCTCCGGGTCGGCCGCCACCTGCGCGGGCTCGAAGAGCAGGGGCGCGGGGCGTAGCCGCGGTTCGTTCCGACGCGGCGTGGGCTCCGCCATGTCTTCTCCTTCTCCTACGTCGGCGATCTCGGATCTCGTGGACCACCAATGCCATCTGCGGACCGATCCACCGTCCATTGTCCCGCGCCCGCGCAAGGGGGCGTCGAGCGCAGGTCAGAGGGGGTGCCGTGGGGTTCAGTCAGGCCGCCACCTCACCCGGTGCTCCGCCGGCCGGGCCGGCACCGCGTGGTTGGCCTCTGTTCATCGGCCGCCTCCGGCGGAGGGGTGGTGTTGTGGTGGAGCCGGTTGGGTGGGTGTGGGTGGCGTTCACGGTTGCCACCTCACCCGGTGCTCCGCCGGCCGGGCCGGCACCGCGTGGTTGGCCTCCCAGCCGTCCGGGCTGTGTTCATCGGCCGCCTCCGGCGGCGTGCCGGACTCCGTCCGGCGGAGGGGTGGTGTTGTGGTGGAGCCGGTTGGGTGGGTGTGGGTGGCGTTCACGGTTGCCACCTCACCCGGTGCTCCGCCAGCCGGGCCAGCACCGCGTGGTTGGCCTCCCAGCCGTCCGGAAACTTCACCAGCGTTCCCAACTGCACCGGCTCCGTCGACGGATAGTCGTCGAGCAGGTCGCTCACCCCTGCCCGGCACACGACGATGCAGGCGTGCCGATGGCGGGAGGCGAGGACGCACAGGCGGCCTGTCTCCAGGTGGAAGGCGGTGGCGTCGGGGCGGCCGGAGAGGGGGTGGAGGACCACGGTCACGTCGTACTCGCGGCCTTGGAGGCGGTTCGCGGTGTCGACGGTGACGTCCGTCACGCCCAGCTCGGTCAGCGCCGCCCGGACCGACGCCGCCTGGTCCCGGTGGGCCGTGCCGACCGCGATCCGGTCGGCGGTGAGGGGCGCGGCGTCGGGTGAGCGCTCCGACGTCGCCGCGCCACCCCGGTCCAGCAGGCGCCGGACGACCATAGCCACCGCCCGTACCGCCTCGGGGTCCGTGCGCGGGGTGTGCCGGGCGGGCAGCTCCAGCAGGCCCCAGCCCGACTCCGCCGCCTCGTCGATCACCCGGTCGGGGCCCGTGCCGTCCGACGGGACCGCGAAGGACAGGCGGCGGTCGTCGTGGCCCGTGCCGCTGCGGAACGGGGTGTACGGGTAGAAGGCGTCGGAGACCAGCGGCGCGGCGGAGGCCGGGAGCCGCCAGGAGACCGGCAGGCGGTGCTGGGGCAGCTCGGGGTTGTGGGCCAGAAGGGTGGTGACGGCGGAGGCCGACGGGTCGTACGACAGGCCCGCCCACTGCTCGCTGCCGACGATGGAGAAGGGGTCCAGCTGGCCGGGGTCGCCGACGAACAGTGCCCGCTCGAACAGGCCGGCCACCGCGAGCAGCGAGTCCGAGCGCATCTGGTACGCCTCGTCCACGATCGCGTGCCGCCAGGGCTCGTCCACCTTCACGTGCGCCCATTTGGCCGCCGTGGAGATGACGACCGAGAGGCCGCCGAGTTCGCCCGCCTTCGCGGACTTGCGTACGTTCGGCAGGTCGTCCAGCGCCTTGTCGTACGGGTCGGCGTCACTGCTGTGCAGCCGGCCCACCGGCAGCTCGGGGTTCTTCTCGGCGAGCCTCAGCACCAGGTCGTCGACCTGGGCGTTGGTCTGCGCGACGACCATCAGCGGGCGCCCGGCGTCGGCGAGTTCGAGGGCCGCGCGGACCACGAGCGTGGACTTGCCGGCGCCGGGCGGGGAGTCGACGACGACACCGCGCGCGGTGCCGTGCAGCGTGTCGTGGAGGATCGCGTCGGTGGCCTCGGTGGCCGCGGCACCGGGGTCGAACACGGTGGTCACAGCACGTCCTCCTCGGTCAGCGGATCGGCGGCCTCGGACTCCGGCTCCCCGGGCGGCCCGCCGTGCGTCCACGGCGTCTGCTCCGGGTCGGGCAGCTTCGCGCCGCCCCGCTGCTCGTGCTCGAACAGCGTGAAGCACAGCACGTCGCCCTTCTCGGGCACCGATCCCTCCTCCGGCTCCTTGCCGCGGCCCATCTTGTCCAGCACCCGCAGCACGATCAGCGCACTGTCGTCCGTGGCTTCCCCCTCGTATCCGACGAACTCCGCCGACTGAGGCTTCCCGCCCAGCGACCGGAACACCTTCGCCCGCTCGCCCAGATGCGGTCGGTCATCCGTGCGAACGGTGACCAGTGGGCGCGGACTGGGCCGCTTGCCCTCGCTGTACGCCATCACGACATTGGTGACCTCGCCCGCGAACGCCTCCCCGGACAGCCGCCGCCCCGCCATCACCAGCGGGTCGTCGAGTGCCTCCTGCGCCTCCAGCCGCGCCTGTTCGCGCTCGCGTGCGGCGAGCTTGTTGGCGGCGGTGACCGCGTCGTCGCGGCGCGGCTGCGGGGGCTCGCCGGCGATCACGCGGTCGCGGTGCCCGGTGAAGGACCAGCGGTCGCGGGTCCACCGCTCCTCGACCCGCGAGGCCTCCGGCAGCTCCCGCAGGCGGTCGAGGCCCCGCCACACCGCGTCCCAGGTGGGCCGGGTCCGGCTCGCCACGAGGGCGCGGATCTCCCGCTCGGCGGCGGTCAGGTCACCGAGCCGGTCGTCCGCCTCCAGCCCGTCCTCGGCGGCGGCGAGGGCGGTGCGGGCACGGTCGTAGCGCTCGATGGCGGGGGCGAGCAGCTTGTTGTCGAACGCCGGGTCGGTGGCGGGACCGGCGGGCGGGCACAGCAGCTGGCCGTCCCGGTCCCGCGCGAGTTCCGCGCGCAGGGCCGCCTCGGCGCCCGTCTCGCCGTCCGGCGGATCGATCCAGGCGAGCAGTGCGCCGAGGTGCTGGTCCTCCAGCGTGGACTGGCCGGTCGCCCAGTGCCGGGCCAGTACGTCCGTCATGGCCAGCAGCAGCGAGGAGCCCGGCACCCGGGCCCGCTCGGCGAAGTGGGTCAGCCACCGGCCGAGCAACGGCACGCGCGGAGGCGCCGGGTAGGGGGCCTCCGGGTCCTGTTCCGCCGTACGCCTGAAGCGCATGGAACGGCCGAGGAGCCGTACGAAGTCGACGCCCGCGCGGCTCGGCACGATCAACTGCGGAGCGTCCGCGCACAGTTCCACCTCGACCTTGACCCGTTTGCCGGTCTCCGGATCGGTCTCGCTGCGCTCGGCCGCCTCCACGTTCTCGGCATAGGTGTCGATGTACGGCAGGACGACGTCGGCCAGCTCGGACAGGAACGCGAACCTGAGGTCGCGGTCGCGCGGCTGCGGTACGACCAGCAGGTGCGGGGCGTCCCGGTCCGTGCCGACGAGCGCGCCGAGCGGGGCGCCGGCCTCACCGGCGGTGGTGAGCGGCACGAAGACCAGGGGCCGCTCGGACAGCCGCCGGTGCCGGACGGTCGCGGCGGGCTGGGCGCGGCCCGTGCTGACGGCTTCCAGCCGGGCGAGGGTGGAGATCAGCGACACGCGGCCACCGCCTCCAGGCCGAGGGCCTCCGCCCGCAGCCGCGCCGCCCTGCGCAGGGCCGCCACCGCCGGATCGTCCGGGTCACCGGACTCGCCGCGGGCCGCCGACAGGACGCTCTCGACGGTCGTCAGGTCGCCCAGCTCGGCCCGTACCGAACGGCCCAGCGACGTCACCGCGCCGGACGCGCGCGACCGGGCGCGGCAGTGGAAGGCCAGCTCACAGGCGGACAGACAATCGGGCGCGTACGTCGCCGGAACCGACTCGACGGCCGCCGTCAGGTCGGCGGCGGGCAGCTCGGGGGAGAAGCAGACGCCGTCGGGGAGGCCGTCGGCGATGTCCTCGATGCGGGTGAGACGGGCCAGCTGACGGGCGGTGACCGCGCGCTGTTTGCGGACGTCGACGGCGGAGGCGGTGGGGTGGTTGGAGAAGTCCTTGGGGCAGACGAGGAAGATCCGGTGGCGCACCCGCGGGGCGGGGTTCAGCCGGGCGGCGACCTGCTCCAGCGCCAGTACGTACACCGCCGACTGCCGTGCGGCAGCGCCGACCTTCGCCGGGTCCGCCGAACCGTCCAGCATCGGGAAGGACTTGATCTCCACGACCGTCCAGCTGCCGTCCGGGTGCACGACCACCGCGTCCGGCTCCAGGAAGGCGGGCGAGCCGGCGACGTCCAGCGCGAGCATGGGGTGGTCGAGCAGCGTCCACTCGCCAGGGGCCTCGGTGGCCTCGCGCAGGGCCAGCGCCGTACGGGCCGTGCGACCCTCGGGGCCGGTCGCGGTGAGCTCGGGCACACGCGCGTGGGCGGGCGGTTCGGCGGTGCGGTCCAGTCTCTCGTGGACCAGCCGCAGCAGCTCCGCGCCGCCGTCCGCCTTGACCTTGGCCTCGAAGGCGTTGCCGCGCGTGAGGGCGAACTGCGACTGGCCGAAGGCCGACGGCGAGCCCAGCGCGCTCGCCAGGGCCGCCTTGTTCACCCCGGCGCCGTCCAGGATCGCGCGCCGCTTGCAGCCGGGGTTGGCGGCGAGGGCGGCCAGGGCGCGCGCGTCGAGCGCCTTGGCCGGTACGTCGGGACCGCGCAGCTCAGCGAGCCGGTGCCGGAGCGCCGTCCCCCGCGTCCTGGGGAGAGGCACTCGGCTCGGCTCCGGATCCGAGCCGGGACTCGCGCTGCCGTGGAATTCGCTCACCCGCGGAAGTCTGGCATCCGCCACTGACAATCGAGGAAGAAGTGTCGTCCGAGGCCACGGTGACGGTCTCGCGCGTACCCTTCGCGACCGTGCCGACGGAGCCCGTCCCGGCCGTCGCGACGGAGGAGGCCTGCGCCCCGAACCGGGCCCGGACCCGGTCCGCGGTCCGCAGGACGTACGGCGTCAGCAGCAGCCCGACGCCCATCACGGCGGCGCCCGCGACCGCGTCGAGGAAGTAGTGGTTGGCGGTGCCCATCACGACGATCGTGGTGATCAGCGGGTAGGCGACGGCCGCCACCTTCGTCAGGCGCGTCCCGCCGTACCGCCACAGCATCACCCCGCACCACAGCGCCCAGCCGACGTGCAGGCTCGGCATGGCCGCGTACTGGTTCGTCATGCCGCCCATGCCCTTCGGCGCGCTCGCCGCGCCGCCCCACCAGCCGTACGAGCTGTACTGGGCCATCGTGTCCACGAAGCCGTGGCTCGCGGAGAGCAGCCGGGGCGGGCAGGTGGGCAGCAGGGTGAAGCCGATCAGGCCGATGAAGGTCGACGTCATCAGCCAGGTGCGGGCCGCGCGGTACCGGACGGTGCGGGACCGGAAGATCCAGACCAGGAGCGCGGGGGTGACCAGGTAGTGCAGCGACGCGTACCAGAAGTCGGCGGGGACGCCGAGCCAGGGCTCGCGGGTGAAGAGGCGGTTGAGGGGGTGCTCCGCGTTGAGGTACAGGGCCTTCTCGATGTCCAGGATCGCCAGGCCGTGGTCGACGGCATGGCTGACATCGCCCCGGGCGAGGAGCCGGCCCGCCGAGTAGCAGGCGTAGACCAGGAGTATCAGCGGCAGCTCGGTCCACCAGCGCAGGCGGGTCCGCGGCGTCGCCTCCACGCCAGTTGTCTCGGCGTGTGGCATCCGATCGCCTCCCCCTTCTTGTCGCGGCGCCCGGTTGACCGGTCGTACCACTTTACGGTGTTCGCGCGCGCCCCCTTCGGGCGCCCCGGCCCTCAAGACGCAGAGATCGCCCCCCGGGTTGCCCCCGCACAGCGTGCGGGATGATGGACGGGTCTCGCCTCTCATTTCTCTCGGAAGGGCACACCTTCATGGCACCGCGCATCCTGCTGGCCCGGCACGGACAGACGGCCTGGTCGCTGTCCGGCAAGCACACGGGCAGGACCGATGTGCCGCTCCTGGAGGAGGGCCGCCGGGGCGCGAAGCTGCTGGGCGAGCGCCTGCACCGGCCGCCGTACGACGGCCTCGCGGAGGTCGAGATCCGCACCAGCCCGCTCTCACGCGCGCGTGAGACGTGCGAGCTCGCCGGCTTCGGGGAACGAGCGCGTACCTGGGACACGCTCATGGAGTGGGACTACGGCGCATACGAGGGCATGACGCCCACGGAGATCCAGGCCGTGCGTCCCGGCTGGCTCATCTGGCGCGACGGCGTACCGGAGGGCGAGAGCCTGTCCGAGGTGACGGCCCGGGCCGACGAGGCGGTGGCATGGGCACGCGAGGCCGACCGCGACGTGCTGGTCTTCGCGCACGGGCACATCCTGCGGTCCATAGGCGCGCGCTGGCTGGGCCTGCCGCTCGACTTCGCGGCACGGATCCGGCTGAACCCGACGTCGCTGTCGGTGCTGGGATGGGCGTACGGGGAACCGGCGATCGAGAGCTGGAACGACCTGGGGCACCTGGCGTTGTAGCCCGTCGAGCGCGGGCCCTGCCGGTCACGCCATGCGGGGCGCGCTCGCGTGCCGCTCCAGAAAAGCCGACACACCACTCGCCCGCCGGTGCGGCAGCAGCACCCGCGCCGTGCCCGCCAGCATCGTCTGGACCCGCGACGACTGCACCTGGTCGAGCAGGTCCAGCACCCGCATCCCGGCCGCCGCCGCCTCGTCCGGGCACCCGCCCCGGGCCAGGTCGTCCGCCAGCTCCGCCGTGTACAGCGCGATGTTGCGCGTGAAGTGCGGATCCTGGAGCTGGGCCGCCCGCCCGGCGTGCCGCGCCGCCCGCTGCCAGTTGCCCAGTATCGACCAGCACTGCGCCTCCAGCACCTCCAGCTCGGCCTCCCCGTAGAAGCTCATCCACTCGGGGTCGGCTTCACAGTCGCCCCGCCCATAGAGGGCCTGCGCGCGGACGAGGGCCTGTTCGCAGCCGGTGCGGTCGGCGAGCCCGGCCCAGCCGCCCGCCTCGCGCAGCGACAGCAGCGACATCAGGCGGGGGGAGCCGAGGGGGCGCGCGGCGCGCTGCGCGGCCTGTGCCGCCCGTACCGCCTCACGCGGCCGGCCCGCGTCCCGGGCCAGGAACGACATGTTGCAGAAGGCGTGTGCCTCCAGCGCCGGGTCGCCCGCCATCCGGGCCGTCGCCAGCGCCTCCGCGTAGTGCGAGCGGGCGTCGTCGAAGCGGCCCGAGTCGTGCGCCAGCCACCCCACCGAGATGGCCAGTTCGCCCGCGCCGGAGTGCAGCCGGTCGCCGATCGCCTGCCGGGTCGTACCGGCGTCGAGCAGCTCGTACGCGGCCCGCAGCGGGGCCGCCGCGCGCCGGTAGAGGCCGTCGGCGCCGTGCCGGTCGTCGAGCAGCCGGATACGGCGTACCGCTTCTTCGAGCGCGTCCGCCTCGTGTCCTCCGACACGCCGGACGGGACGCTCGACGGCCGCGGCGTCGAAGGCGAGCCCCAGCGGGCTCAGCGAGGCGGCGGCCACTGTGGCGCCCCCGCCGGTCATGAATGCGCGACGCAGCACGTCGCTCTCCTCGTGGATCTCGTGATTCTGGTGGTTCTCGTGGTTCTGGTGGTTCTGTTCCGGCCCGCACGGGTCGTGCGATGCGTACGGGTTCTGCGGGTCATACGGCTCGTGGCCACCCCATGTCTCACTGGTGGCGCACGCCGGGCTCGTGGTGTGCACGAGGGGCGCGTCCTCGGCGTTGAGCGCCCGGCGTCCGCGTACGGACGAGCGGGGCGCGAAGCCCAGGTCGGTGAGCGTGCGGCCGGGGAACATGTGCAGGAACACCCGTTCGTACGCGTAGTTGGGGCAGCGGATCTCGCCGGCCTCGACCCGCCCGACGTAACGCGCGTCACAGCTGACCCGCTCACCGATCTCGCGAGCGGCCCGTCGTACCACCGCGGCGAACTCGGCCGGCGAGCGCTGGCCGCGCAACTGCCGGAATGCGAGATTCGGCCTCGGTGGCCGGGTGGGCTGGGACGAGGTCAGCTCTGACGACGCCATGGCCGGGTCCTCTCATGCGAACCGTCGAACCATGCCGGAGCGGGGGCGAGTTGAGCCCGGTGTCCGTACCGAACACCCGTGTCGAATGTCCGTACCGAATATCCGTGTGGTGCCCTTGCTGTCGGCGGGCATGAACGTACCTGCTGTAGCGGACCCGCCACGCAGTGTTTGGCTACAAAACGGATATCTCATACGTGATCTGCCATGAACTGCCATCCTTTGCGGCGGACTTCCGCCGTAGCCGTTGACTTCGCGGCGCGTTGAACTCCTCGGACTGCACAAGGGGTTCCGTGGTGGAGGTCGGGATGGAGACCAGCCAGAGCATCGCTCCGCATACGCCGTCGACGACGGCGGGGCACGCGCCGGCCGCGGAGTGCGGCGAGCCACCGGAGGCGGGCTGCGACGTGGTCACGGTTCCGGCGCGGCAGGGACTGGAGGCGGTCGACATCCTGCGACGCGGGACGGGCGGGGACGCGGTGGGGCCCGTACTGCACGACGGCGGCGGCGACACCCTCGGCTTCGTGGTCCCGTCGGGCACCGCGGCCGCCTGGGACGTGCCCGGCAGCACCTGCACGGAGACCGACGGCCGCGGACTGAGCCTGAACCTCAACCCCGAGCCGCCCGTCGAGGGCTCGGACTGGCTCCTGCCGCCCGGCGAGGCCGACCTGGCGACGGATCCCGCGGTGCTGCGGGCGGCACTGGGCGAGGCCGCGCGGCTGCTGGAGGCGGCCGACAACTGCCGGTGACGGCGCTGCCCGGGCGGCGCCGCGAGCCGCTTGCGACAATGACCGCATGGGAAAGTCCAGGAACGCCAGGCGCCGGTCGGCCGCGGCCGAGCCGGTCGTCGAGCGCGTCGACGGCGGCCTCGCCGAACTGATACCCGACCCGGACCGCGCCCGGGCCTGGACCCTCCTCATCGACGGGGCCCCTCAGTCGCACGTCGACCTGGACGACCCGGCCCACCTCTCCTTCGAGTACCAGCGTCGCCTCGGGCACGTCATCGACCTCGTCGCCCCACCGGGCAGGCCCGTACGGGCCGTGCACCTCGGCGGTGGCGCCTTCACGCTCGCCCGCTATGTCGCCGCCACCCGGCCCCGGTCCACCCAGCAGGTCGTCGAGCGGGACGCCGCCCTTGTCCAACTGGTACGCAGGGAACTGCCGTTGGATCCGGGTGCCCGGATCAGGGTGCGGTCGACGGACGCGCGGGACGGGCTCGCCAAGGTGCCCGACGGGTGGGCCGACCTCGTCATCGCCGACGTCTTCAGCGGGACCCGGACCCCCGCCCACCTGACCTCGACGGAGTTCCTCGACGACGTCCGCAGGGCACTCGCGCCGGGCGGTGTGTACGCCGCCAACCTCGCCGACGGCCCGCCGCTCGCGCATCTGCGCGGCCAGATCGCCACCGCCGCCGACCGGTTCGCGGAGCTCGCCCTGGTCGCCGACCCGGCCGTACTGCGCGGCAAGCGCTTCGGCAACGCCGTCCTCGTCGCCTCCGACCGCCCGCTGCCGGTCGCCGAACTGACCCGCGGCGCCGCCTCCGACCCGCACCCCGCGCGCGTGGAGCACGGCAAGGCGCTCACCGACTTCACCGGTGGCGCCGTGCCCGTGACCGACCTCGCGGCGGTGGCCTCTCCGGCCCCGCCCCCGTCGGTGTTCCGGTGACGGGGTGCCGGTGACTCAGTAGTCCCCGATCTCCACCCGCGGCGGGCCGTCGTGCCAGGTGCAGAACACCGACACCCGGTCCGCGCCGACGCTGAACTCCACCCGGATCCACGTCTCCGTCTTCCACACCTGCATCGACCAGCCCGCACCCGGCGTGGCCGAGACGAGGGACGCGTCGCTCGCGCCGATGTCGAAGACCACCCGGCCGCCGTCGGTGTCGTAGCTCTTGACCTGGCCGGACGTGGCGGGGGAGGGGCTGGGGTTCTTCGACGGTGCCGTCGAGGGGGTGGGGGTGCGGGGCTTCGCGGTCGGCTTCGGCGAAGGGCTCGCGGGGCTCGACGGACCCTTCGACGGGGTCGGCCGGTTCGTGGACGACGCCAGCGGCTTCGACTCCTGCGTCGTCGCGTCGGCGGCCGTGATGGGCAGGGCACGAGGGCGGTCGTACACGGTGCCCGCCATCACCGTGTGGACACCCCACCACGACAGCGTGACCGCCGCGCCGGTGGCGAGCGACCAAGCCAGTACGTGTACGAGTCCTCTGCGCATCGCGGGCCATACTGCCTCACCCGTCCCGAGCGTGTCGCGCCGTTGTGCGCGGGCGTGAAGTCGCCCACACGGGTGCGGTTGTCCACAGGTGGTGAGTTGTCCACAGGTCCGGACCGGGCTCGGGCGCATGGCGTACGGTGCGGCGCATGGCAAGTGTGCTCGTGGTCGAGGACGACCAGTTCGTACGCTCGGCGCTCATCCGGCACCTGACCGACGCCACCCACACGGTACGCAGCGTCGGTACGGCACTGGAGGCGCTGCGCGAGGTCGCCCATTTCCGTTTCGACGTCGTGATCCTGGACCTCGGTCTGCCCGATCTGGACGGCTCTGAGGCCCTGAAGATGCTGCGCGGGATCACGGACGTACCGGTGATCATCGCCACGGCGCGGGACGACGAGGCGGAGATCGTCCGGCTGCTGAACGCCGGGGCGGACGACTATCTGACCAAGCCGTTCTCGGTGGAACACCTGTCGGCCCGGATGGCCGCCGTCCTGCGCCGGGCCCGGTCGGGCAGCGCCGAGGCCGCGCCGTCCAGCGTGCTGCGCGTCGGCGGCCTGACCGTCGATCCGCTGCGCCGCCAGGCCGAGTTGGACGGAGCCGGCCTGGACCTGACCCGCCGCGAGTTCGACCTGCTCGCCTTCCTGGCCGGCCGGCCAGGGGTCGTCGTGCCCCGCAAGGAGCTGCTCGCCGAGGTGTGGCAGCAGTCGTACGGCGACGACCAGACCATCGACGTCCATCTGTCCTGGCTGCGCCGCAAACTGGGCGAGACCGCCGCAAATCCGCGCTATCTGCACACCCTGCGGGGTGTCGGCGTGAAGCTGGAACCACCCGTGGGGGAGCCGCCGCGATGAGGTGGGCACTGGTCAAGGTCTGTCTGGCGGTCACCACCATGGTCGTGGTCGCCTTCGCCGTCCCGCTCGGACTCGTCATCCGGGAGATGGCCCGCGACCGCGCTTTCTCCAACGCCGAGCGGGAGGCCGCCGCCGTCGCCCCGGCGCTGTCCATCACCACCGACCGGGACCAGCTGGAGCGGGTCGTCGCCTCGGCCGGATCGGACGCGGGCATGGCCGTGCACATACCGGCCTCCGGTGACGCGGCCGCCGTCGACCTCGGCCGGCAGCGCGCCGCCGCCGACGACATCGCGACCGTACGACGCCTTGGCCGCGCCTCGACCAGCGAGGTCCCCGGCGGCTCCACGCTGCTCCAGCCGGTCGCGCTGAGCTCCGGCGAGATCGCCGTCGTCGAGGTGTACGTCCCCGACGCGGAGGTCACCAACGGCCTCGCCACGGCCTGGGCGGTGCTCGCCGGGGTCGGCCTCGCGCTGATCGTCGGATCGGTCGCGGTCGCGGACCGGCTGGGGGTACGGATGGTGCGGCCCGCGCAGCGCCTGGTCGAGGGAGCGCACGAGCTGGGGGAGGGCAAGCTGGGCGCCCGGGTGCCCGAGGAAGGGCCGAACGAACTGCGGCTGGCGGCGGTGGCGTTCAACTCGATGGCCGACCAGGTGGTGCAACTGCTTGCGAACGAGCGGGAGTTGGCGGCCGACCTGTCCCATCGCCTGCGCACCCCGCTGACGGTGCTGCGGCTGAACGCGGCCTCGCTCGGGGACGGCCCGGCCGCCGAGCAGACCCGGGCCGCCGTCGCCCAGCTGGAGGGTGAGGTCGACAAGATCATCCGTACGGCGCGGGAGGCCAAGCCGCAGACGGTGGCGGCCGGTCCGGGGGCCGGGTGCGACGCGGCCGAGGTGGTGCGTGAGCGCATGGCGTTCTGGTCGGCGCTGGCGGAGGACGAGGGCCGCAAGGTGCGGGTGGCCGGCGTGGAGCGGCCGGTGCGGATACCCGTGGCCCGGGCGGATCTGGCGGCCGCGCTGGACGCCCTGCTCGGCAACGTCTTCCGGCACACGTCCGAGGGCACGGCGTTCGCGGTCGACGTGCACAACGGCGAGGACGCGGTGATCGTGCTCGTCTCGGACGCGGGGCCCGGCATCTCCGACCCCGAGGCGGCGATGGCGCGCGGGCGGGGCTCGGGCAGCGCCGGCTCGACCGGGCTCGGCCTGGACATCGTGCGGCGGCTCGCGGAGTCGACCGGCGGGGACGTGCGGATCGGGTCGTCGGTGCTGGGCGGGACCGAGGTGCGGATCTGGATCCAGCTGGACGGCCGGGCGCCCGTGCGCAGGGGGCATCGAGGGGCTGTCCGAAGACGCCGCCCCGGCAGATTGGTCTCTACCTTTAACCGTCCCCGATCCCTTCCTTAAGCGCACCCTAAGGTCCGCAACACCGGTCTGGATCAGGGCTTTTGCCCGATTCCGGATCGCTAGCGTGCTGCCGCACCCCACCCCCGGGAACCCCCGTGATGAGCGAAGGCAGGCACGTGATGAGTACGCACCGGCGCAAGGTCAGCGGCAGGAACAAGGCGATCGGCGGTCTCGTCGCCGCGGCCGTGGTCGGCGGCGGCGCGATCCTGTTCACGGGTACCGCCCAGGCGGCCGGTATCGGGGCGGCGTACACGAAGACCAGTGACTGGTCGACGGGGTACACGGCGCAGTACGTCGTCACCAACAACAGCGGCGGGACCAAGAAGGACTGGACGCTGGAGTTCGACCTCCCGGCGGGCTCGAAGTTGAGCTCCCTGTGGAACGCCGAGTCGAAGGTGAGCGGGCAGCACGTCACCGTCACGCCGCCGAAGTGGGACCGGGACGGGCTCGCGGCCGGTGAGTCGGTGACGGTGGGCTTCGTGGTCAACGGTACGGGCGCCCCGGCCAGTTGTCTGATCGACGATGCCAAGTGCTCAACGGACGACAGCGCGACACCCGAGCCGAGCGGGCGCCCCACGTCCACCGGGTCCGCCACGCCGACACCGAAGCCGACGGCCACGCCCACCCAGAGCAAGCCCCCGACCACGACCCCCACCGCCAAGCCCTCGGAGACCCCCGGCACCGGAGCCGCAGCCGGCTTCGCCCCGTACATCGACACCTCCCTCTACCCGGCGTTCGACATGGCGGCGAGCGCCGAGGCCACCGGCGTGAAGAACTACAACCTCGCCTTCATCACCGACGGCGGCGGCTGCACCCCGAAGTGGGGCGGCGTCACCGACCTCGGCACCGACGCGGTGGCCGCGCAGATCGGCGACCTGCGCGCCAGGGGCGGCGACGTCCGTGTCTCCTTCGGCGGCGCCGCCGGCAGCGAGCTGGCGACGACCTGCTCCTCGGCGGACGCGCTGGCGGCGGCGTACGGCAAGGTCGTGGACGCGTACAAGCTGACCAAGGTCGACTTCGACGTCGAGGGCGGCGCCCTGCCGGACAAGGCGGCCAACACCCGCCGTGCCCAGGCGATAGCGAAGCTCCAGCGGCAGCACCCGGACCTGGACGTCTCCTACACCCTCCCCGTCATGCCGGAGGGTCTGACCCAGCCCGGCGTCGACCTCCTCGCCGACGCCGAGCGGAACGGCGTGAGGATCGACGCCGTCAACATCATGGCGATGGACTACGGGCCCGCGTACAGCGGCGACATGGGCACCTACGCCGAACAGGCGGCCACCGCCACCCAGGCCCAGGTCAAGAGCGTGCTCGGCCTCTCCGACAGCGCGGCCTGGAAGACGGTCGCCGTCACCCCGATGATCGGTGTCAACGACGTCACCACCGAGATCTTCAAGGTCGACGACGCCGCCCAGCTGGTGAAGTTCGCCCGGTCCAAGGGCCTCGGTTGGCTGTCGATGTGGTCGGCGACCCGCGACCAGCAGTGCGCGGGCGGCGAGAAGCCGGCGGCGGACGCGACGTGCAGCTCGGTCCTCCAGGAGAAGTTCGCCTTCTCGAAGGCGTTCGCGGCGTACGGCGAGTAGCCCCGAGCCGTCCACGGGCAACCACGACACGGGGGTCGCGCGCCCCGGCCGGTCTTCCCCCCCATCCGGCCGGGGCGCTTCGTCGCGGCGTGACCGGTGGCTGGTGACGGGGCGCCTTGTAGCATTTGAGCACCGCTGTACAAGGGGGACGCGTGATCGAACTGGCCGACATGATCCGTGAGTTGCGGGAGCAGCTGACCAGCGCGCTGGCGGACGGCGACGGCAGGATGCTGCGCTTCGAACTGGGTCCCGTCGAGGTCGAGGCGTCGGTCGCCGTCACACGGGAGGGCGGCGGGGACGCCAAGGTGCGGCTGTGGGTCGTGGACGCCGGGGCGAGCGGCAAGTACGGGCACGCCGAGACACAGCGGGTCACGCTCACGCTCACTCCCAAGGTGGTACCGCCGGGCGGCGGTGCCGCACAGACGGCGTTGATCGCGGGTGACGCGGTTGACGGCGAGATCTGAGCGAGGGCTGCGGGCGGAGCAGGTCGCGGAGATCATCGTCAGCCTGCCGGAGCCGAAGGGCAGGGGGCGGCGCGGCTCCGGGTATCTCGTCGCGGCGGGCAGAGTTCTCACGGCCGCGCATGTGGTCGAGGGTGCCGTCGGCGTGCGGGTCCGATTCGAGGCGGGCCGGCCTGGAGAGTGGGCGGTCGACGCGACGGTGGCGTGGAGGCACGACGGCATCGACGTCGCCGTACTGGCTCTGCCGGAGAGCGCTCTGCCGGAGCGCGCCGTGATCGGTTTCCGGCCCGTCTCCCTCGGCGAGGTCAGCGACCACGACGCGGTGCTCAGCTGTACCGCGATGGGGTTTCCCCGCTTCAAGCTCCGCGCGGACGCCACCGGCCGGCCCTTCCGGGACGCCGAGCACATGGACGCGAAGTGCGCCGTGCTGGCCAACCGGCGCGAGGGCACCCTGGACCTGCGGATCACCGCGCCGCCCGCCGAGGACCCGGATCCCGAGCGGGATGCCTGGGAGGGGATGTCGGGGGCGGCCGTCTTCAGCGGCGGGTACCTGGTCGGGGTCGTCAGCCGGCATCACCGCAGGGAGGGAACGGGGCGGATCGCGGCGGGCCGGGTGGACCGGTGGACGGACCAACTGAACGCGAATGAGCGGGCCGCTCTGGGAGCCCTGCTGGGCCGGCACGTCATGGGGCTGCCGTCCGCCGTGCCCCGGAGCGGCCTCGACCTCGTCCAGGAGATCTACCGCGCCCAACTCGCCGACATCGCACCCGAGATGCTGGACGAGCGGCAGACGGAGCTGGCGGAACTGGTCTCCTTCTGCGGCGGGCCCGAGCCGTACCGCTGGATCCAGGGCCGACCGTGGGCGGGCAAGACGGCGCTGGCGGCATGGTTCGCACTGCATCCGCCACGCGGGGTCGTGCCGGTGTGGTTCTTCATCACGGCGCGGTACGCCGGCCAGTCCGACGGCGACGCGTACACGGCGTCGGTCATCGACCAACTCGCGTTGATCGCGGGCCGCGAACCGTCGGCGACGGGCTCTCCCGCAGCGCGTGACGGCGAACGCCGGCTGCTGCTGCGCCAGGCGGCGGAACGGGTCGCCGAGGACGGCGGCACCCTGCTGCTGGTCGTCGACGGCCTGGACGAGGACCAGTCCCGGGTGCCCGGTGGCAGCGGGAGCAGCATCGCCTCACTGCTACCGGAACGGCCTCCGGCGAACGTACGCGTCCTGGTGACCAGCAGGCCGAGCCCCGGAATTCCGTCGGACGTCGGTGGGGGACACCCGCTGCGGCACTGCCCGGTCGTGGAGCTCGCGACTTCGGAAGCGGCCCGCCACACCGAGCACGAGGCCAGGTACGACCTCCAACAGGCGCTGGCCGGAGACCAGTTGGAGCGCGACGTGGTCGGCCTGCTCACCGCGGCGCGCGGCACGCTCACGGTCGAGGACCTGCGTGAACTGACCGGTGAGCCCGGTTATCTGGTGCGGCAGAGGCTCGGGAGTGTGTTCGGACGCATCCTGCGGCTGCGGGGCGGCGGCTTCGAAGGCTCCGGTGAGTCCGACGTGACGCTGTACACGACCAGCCGCGGCTACCTCTTCGCCCACGAGACACTCCTCGTCGCCGCCCAGGACGAACTCGGGCCTGACGTGGACGCGTACCAGGACCGGTTGCACGCGTGGGCGCGGACGTACGAGCGTCGGGGCTGGCCGGAGAGCACCCCGCTGTATCTGCTCCAGCCGTACGGCCGCCTGGTCGCGTTCCTTCTCGACACAGGGCGGGCCACCGGCCTCGCCACGGACCCCAAGCGCCGGGATCGGCTGCGGGAGGCGACGGGGAGCGATGCGGCGTGCCTCGCGGAGATCGCGGCGGCCGGGGAGACGGTTCGGCGGGCCGCCCCCGACGACCTCGGGTCACCGGCGGCACTCGCGGCGGCCGGGGATCTGGTGGCCCGGCGCAACGCGTCGCTGCATCCGGACATCCCGGCCGTGCACGCGCGACTCGGCCGGGTTCGGCAGGCCATCGGCCTGGCCCGCAGCGTCTTCCGGCCCGAGGACCGCGCCCGGGCGGTCCTCGGAGTGGCCCGCGTGCTGGCGGAGGCGGACGACAGCCGGGCGGTGCGGCTGGCGACGGAGGGGTTGCGGCTGGCGGAGGAGATGGTGGCCGGGACGGTGCCCGCCCGCCTCGACACGCCTGACATGGTGGCGCGTGGAATGCGAGCGACTGCTCTGGCGCTGGCGGGGCGCGAGGAAGAGGTGCCGCAGGCGTTCCGGGAAACGCCCCGACCCCACGATGACCCGAGCGCCAAGACCTATGTCAAAGCCCTGGTCATGACCGCCGCTGTGCTCCGCGACCCGGCGGGCGCGGCCGGCCTGCTCCGGCTGGCGGCGGAGTCAGCCGGGCTGATCGAGTTCCTTCCGGATCGCGTTCGCGCTCTGGCGAGCGTCGCCGAGTCGTGCTCGGCGTGCGGCTTCCCCGAGGACGCGACGAGGATCTACGACTCGGTGGTCGCGCTCGCCGGGCGTCGTGACTCGAGCGATTTCGAGAACCTGTACGCGGTCGCGGCCGAGGCCCTGCGGGACACGCGCCCCCGCGAGGCCGAGCGACTGGCCGCGCTGGCCATGGCGACGCTGCACCAGGACCAGGACCAGGACCAGGACCAGGACCAGGACCAGGACGAGGACGAGGACGAGGCGACATGTGGTGACGTCTGCACCCTCGTGGCCCTGGAGCGGATGACGGAAGCCCACCGGCTCGCGCAGGCCCAGGCCGTCAACAACCCCGGCACGCTGCGGGCGCAAGCGGTCACCTGGGCGGTGATGGCCGAAGGCTGGGCCCGCAAGGGGGCGGCGGTCGAGGCCTGGGCGGCCCTCGAACGGTCCCGGTACGACCGCTTCCGCGACGGGGATGTCGACGACTCCATGCAGCGAGTCGTCGCACTCCTTGCGAAAGCCGGTGCCGCCGAGCAGTTGGTGGCCGTACTGCTCACCGAGGACTACTCCGCACCGCAGGACGGCCCTTCATGGTGGGAGGCCGCCGAAGCGCTCACCGCGCTCGCCTGTCACCGCGCCGCCGACGACCCGCAGCGGTCGCTGGAGCTCCTCCACACGGCGGAGCACGGACACCGGTCGACGGCAGCGCCGATTCGCGGGGTCGCTCAGGAGCGCCTCGCCGCCCTGGCTGGTGCCCTCGCCACCGCAGGAAGGACCGACGACGCGGAGCGACTCCTGGCGGTGCTCGACGAGCCCGATGAACGCGCCTGGGGCCTGGCCGCCGTATCACTGGCCGTCGTGGAAAGCGATCCCGGCCGGGCGCGGGCGCTCGCCGAGAGAGCCGTCGACATGTCGCTCTCCGCGGGCGGCTGGGCGCTGCCCTCCTCGCTGCCCCCTGCCCTCCAGGCGCTGGGGTGGTCCGGCGCGGCCGAACGCGTCACGGAGGAACTCGAGGACCTCGTGCGCAGGCGCGCATCGCTGACCGCCCATGGCCGTGGTGACATCCGTGCGGAGGCCGCCGCGGGCCTGTGGTCGCACGCCCCCGCACTGGCGGGCCGCCTGGTGGACGAAGCACTGCGCGGTGTGCTCGGTGACCCCGTGCCGGTCGCACACCTTCTCGTCGCCGTCGGGCGCCACGATCGCGAACGCGGTGAGCGGCTCAGGAAACTGCTGGAAGCCGCGGACCTGGACCACGACGGGAACCAGCAGTCCAGCGGGGAGGTGTTGCTCAGCCTGCTGACCGCCGCGACGGACCCGGTCGCCGCCCGCGGCCGGCTCGACGCCGTGGTGTCGGGGGACGAGCGACGGTCCTCGCGCGGCCCGCGCGCAGGAGGCGGAGCGGCCCTCGCCTATGCCGCGCTCGGCGACCACGAAGCGGCCCGGACCACGGCCCGGCGCGAAGAGGACGCGGAGCTGCGCGCGGACGCCCTCGCCCAGCTCGCCGCGTACACCGCCGCGCTGCCCGCGGACCGGACACCGGTTCCGTTCCGCGACCCGTACGACATCACCCTGCTCGCCCGCCGCCTAGCCACTCTCCTCCTCCCACCCCCATCCCGCCCCGACCTCCCGCGCGCACGGGCCCTCCTCGCGGAACTCCTCACCCCGCAGAGCTGGCATCACGCGGTACCGGTGCTCGCCGCGATCGATCCCGCCGCGGTACTGCGAGTACGGGACGTCGTCTTCGCCCATCTGGGGCTCGGCGACTGAGGGTTCCGTCCAGCGGGTCGGCCGGGGCGCGGCACGCCCCCTCCCCGCGCCGCGCCCCGCCCCCCGATCCGGTACCCGCGGTCAGAGCTCCGTCTCCACCGCCGGCAACACCCCCGTCCGAGCCGCCTTCCCGTACCAGTACGCACTCGACTTGGGCGTCCGCTCCAGCGTCGAGTAGTCGACGTACACCGCCCCGAACCGCTTCCCGTAGCCGTACGCCCACTCGAAGTTGTCCATCAGGGACCACAGGTAGTAGCCGCGGACATCGGCGCCGTCGGTGATGGCGCGGCGGACGGCGGCGAGATGGCCGTGCAGATAGGAGATGCGCTCCGGGTCGTGGACGCGGCCGTCGGGGTCCGGCTTGTCGTCGTAGGCCGCGCCGTTCTCGGTGACGTAGAGCGGCAGTCCGGGCGCCTCCCGGGAGTAACGCATGATCAGCTCGTGCAGGCCGGTCGGGTCGATCGTCCAGCCCATCTCCGTGCGCTCACCCGGGGTCTGGTGGAACGTCACGTCGTCCGCGCACGGCCACGGCGAGTGTTCGCTCGCCCCGTGCCCGTCCGCTCGTGGCCCGCCGACCTCGGTCTCCGCCGCCGACACCAGCGCCGGGGTGTAGTAGTTCAGCCCCAGGGCGTCCAGCGGCTGGTTGATCGCCGCCAGGTCGCCGTCCAGGACGTACGACCAGTCCGTCACCAGCTCCGTCGCCGCGTACAGCGACTCCGGGTACACGCCGTGCAGGATCGGGCCGTGGAAGACGCCGTTGGCCAGGTCGTCGATCTTCCGGGCCGCCGCCAGGTCCGCCGGGTCCTGCGAGAACGGCCGCACCACGGAGGAGTTGAGGCTGAGCGCCACCGAGTTGCGGGCCGGCATCACCGAGCGCAGGGCCGTGGTGCCCAGGCCGTGCGCCAGGTTGAGGTGGTGGGCCGCCCGCAGCGAGGCCGCCGGTTCCGTACGGCCGGGCGCGTGCACCCCCGAGCCGTAGCCCAAGAACGCGCTGCACCACGGCTCGTTGAGCGTGATCCACTGCTCCACGCGGTCGCCGAGCGCCTCACCGACGATCTGCGCGTACTCGGCGAACCGGTACGCCGTCTCGCGCTCCGGCCAGCCGCCCGCGTCCTCCAGCTCCTGCGGCAGATCCCAGTGGTAGAGGGTGACGGCGGGCTTGATGCCCTTCGCCAGCAGCTCGTCCACCAGCCGGCGGTAGAAGTCCAGGCCCCGCTGCACGGCCGGACCACGGCCCGTCGGCTGGACGCGCGACCAGGAGACCGAGAAACGGTACGCGCTCAGGCCGAGCTCGGCCATCAACGCCACGTCGTCGCGGTAGCGGTGGTAGTGGTCGACAGCGATGTCACCGTGCTCGCCGCCCGCCGTCTTGCCCGGCGTGTGGCTGAAGGTGTCCCAGATCGACGGGGTGCGGCCGTCCTCCCGCACCGCCCCCTCGATCTGGTAGGCGGACGTCGCCGCGCCCCAGAGGAAGGCGGGGGGAAAGGACACGGAGGACATGGGTTCAGGCATGGAAGCGCTCCCATTAGGGGTCGTGGAGACCGACGGGGTAGGAGGGGGGAAGGTGGTGCGGGGGCCGAGGCGGCGGTGACCCGGCCCCCGGGGAGTCGTAGGCAGGAAGGCGGGGCGGGCGCGCGTCAGCCCTTGACCGCGCCCTGCATGATGCCGCCGACGATCTGCTTGCCGAACAGCAGGAAGGCGATCAGCAGCGGCAACGTGCCGAGCAGGGCACCCGCCATGATCACCGCCTGGTCGGGGACATAGCCGGTGCCGAGGGAGTTGAGGGCGACCTGGACGGTCGGGTTCTCCTGGTTCAGGGCGATGATCGGCCACAGGAAGTCGTTCCAGGCGAACACGAAGGTCAGCAGGCCGAGGACGGCCATCGCCGGCCGCGCCGCCGGGAACACCACGTGCCAGACGACCCGCAGACTGCTCGCGCCGTCCACCCGCGCCGCCTCGATCAGCTCGGTCGGCAGCGCCTGGAGCAGGTACTGCCGCATGAAGAACGTACCGAAGGCCGTGCACAGCGTCGGCAGGATGACCGTCTGGAGCTGGTTCGACCAGCCGAGGTCCGCCATCCACAGATACAGCGGTACGACCGCCAGCTGCGGCGGGATCATCATCGTGCCGATCGTCAGCATCAGCAGCAGACCGGAGAACCGGAACCGCAGCTTGGCGAAGGCGAAGCCGGCGAGGGTGGCGAACACCACGGTGCTGATGGTGATCGTGGCCGCGACGAACGTGGTGTTGAACATCGCGGTGCCGAGCCCGCCCTCCTCCCACGCCCGCTCCATGTTCTTGAACAGGTTCCCGCCGAACCACAGCGGCGGCGGGGTCTCCGCGAGCCGCCGGTCGGTGCGCGAGGCCGCGATCGCCGTCCACACCAGCGGGGCCAGCGACACCAGCGCGAACACGGTCAGGACGACGTACGTCAGCGGACCGGCGTGCAGCTGCTTGCCGGCGCCCATCACCCGGGGCCGTTCGCGCCGCGGCTTCGACGTCTTCGCGGCCTTCGATGTCTGAGGAGACGTCAGTTCGCTTGTGCTCATTGGGACTTCCTCAGCCGTCGGGAGACCAGCAGTTGGATCACGGCGACGATCAGCAGGATCAGGAACATCGACCAGGCGATGGCGGAGGCCTTGCCGAGGTTGCCGATGATCCAGCCCTGGTCGTACATGTACAGACCGAGCGTCTGGTACTGGTGCCCGGAGCCGCCCTTCGAGCCGCTCACCCCGCCGAACAGCAGGGGCTCACCGAAGAGCTGGGTCGCGCCGATCGTGGAGACGACCACCGTGAACAGGATCGTCGGCCGCAGCTGCGGAATCGTCACATGCAGGAACTGCTGCCAGCGGTTGGCACCGTCGATCGCCGCCGACTCGTAGAGGTCGGCCGGGATGGCCTGCATCGCCGCCAGGTAGATCAGCGCGTTGTAGCCGGTCCAGCGCCAGATCACGATCGACGAGACCGCGAACTGCGAACCCCAGTCGGACTCGCGCCAGTTCACCGGGTCGATCCCGACGAACTCCAGCAGCCAGTTGATCATGCCGCCGTCCCACGAGTACAGCAGCACGAACACCAGCGTCGCCGCCGCCACCGAGGTGGCGTACGGGGTGAGCATCACGACCCGCCACACGGTCGAGCCGCGCAGCTTGTAGTTGAGCAGATGCGCCAGGCCGATCGCCATCAGCAGCTGCGGCACCGTGGAGATCACACCGATGGTGAACGTGTTCCCCAGCGCGTTCCAGAAGAAGTCCGAGGTCAGCAGGTTCTGGTAGTTGTCCAGGCCGGTCCAGGTCTGGCCGTCCAGGTTGGACAGCTGCACGTTGTGCAGCGAGTACCAGGCCGTGTACAGCAGCGGGACGAGCGAGAACGCCCCGAAGACGATGAAGAAGGGGGCGATGAACGCGTACGGCGACGCCTTCATGTCCCAGCGGTACAGCCTGCTGCGCCAGGAGTCCTTCCCCGGCGGGGGTGTACCGCGACCCTGAGCGCGGCGGGCCGCGCCCGGCTGGTCACCGGGCGCGGCGTCGGCGCTCGACGCGGGATGCGCGAGAGCCTGCTTGGGGCTGGTCACTGGCCGAGCACGTCCTTGATCTCCTCGGACGCCGCGTCCCAGCCCTCGTCAGGGCTCTTGCCCTTCTGCTCGACCTGGAGGATGCCGATGTCGGTCAGGGCCGTGTTGATCGCCTGGTCCTTGATCCCGAAGTACTGCGACGGGATGGTCTTCGCCGAGTCGGAGAAGATCTGCGTGATCGGCGCGTTCGAGAAGTACTCCGTGGTGGCGGCCGCCGGCTTCAGCGTCGAGTACGCCGACGGGGTCGACGGGAAGCTGGCCTGCTTGGCGAAGACCTTCGCCTGCTGCTCGGGCGCGGTCAGCCACTTCGCCAGCGCGATGGCCTCCTTCTGGTGCTTGCTCGCCGTCGGCACACCGATGAACGAACCGCCCCAGTTGGCCGCGGTCGGCGCCGCCGCCACGTCCCACTTGCCCTTGCCGGAGTCACCGGACTTCTCCAGGATGTAGCCGATCATCCAGGCCGGGCAGGCCACCGTGGCGAAGGTGCCGTTCGCGTAGCCCTGGTCCCACGGCTTGTCGAACTGCTTCAGCTTCGCCGACATGTCGCTGGTCGCCACGTCCATGGCCACGTCCCAGGCGTTCTTGACGCCCTGCGAGTTGTCCCAGTCGACGGTGCCGTCGTCCTTGTAGTAGCGCTGGTCCGCGCCGCCGAGGGCCGCGTTGTAGACCGAGGACGCCGAGTCCACGAACTTGGTGCCGCTCGGCGCCTTCTTCATGTACTGCTTGCCCAGGTCGACGTACTTGCCCCAGTCGCCCTTCCACTGCTCGGCGAGCTTGGTGCGGTCCGTCTCCAGGCCGGCCTTGTCGAAGAGGTCCTTGCGGTAGCAGATCGCCATCGGACCGACATCGGTGCCGAGCCCGATCAGCTTGCCGTCCTTGGTGGTGGCCTGGGCGTTCTTCCAGTCCAGCCACTGCGACTTGTCGACCTCCTTGCCGAGGTCCACGAACTTGTCGGCCTGCGTCTCCACGGCCTCGGTGATGTTCATGACCTCGATGGCCTGGATGTCGTCGGCACCGGAGCCGGCCTGGAGGCGGGTGAGGACCTTCGGCCAGTAGACGTCGGTACGGGTGGTGACGTTCTCCTTGATGGTGATGTCGGGGTTGAGCTTCATGTACTCGTCGTAGAGGCCGGCCTGCTTGTAGCCGAAGGTGCCGAAGGTGCCGATGGTGAGGGTGGTCTTGCCACCGCCGCCGTTGCCACCGCCCTCGTTCGAAGAGCCGTCGTCCGAGTCCTCGGCGCAGCCGGCGAGCAGCCCTGTCGTCAGCGCGGTAGCGGCCGCGAGGGCCATCAGCCGGCGGGACCCGCGGGTACTCGTGCGCATTGGTTCCTCCTGTTGCCTGACCTGCCGACCCCCCGGCCAACTGCACTTGCTGGGCCCGTTCATTGTTCACGCTGCGGCTCGGGCGGGGAACGTGCGGGATGTGTATGTGTCAGGTACTGTGGGAGCGCTCCCACAGGTGATGTGTTGAAGGTTCGTCGGTCCGGGCGGGGGTGTCAAGGGTGGGGGAGCGGAGTTCTGTGTTCAGTTATCGGGCCGTTAACTGGACCGCCTGAGTCCGTCCGGCGACGGAGGACGAGGTCGTTCGGGCCGGAGCGCGGGTGGGGGGCGGCGGCCCCCGGGGACGGTCACTTTATTGGCGGGACTGTTAAATTCCAGGCCAGCGTAAGGACAACGGCGGGAAAGGCGGGGCCCATGGCAACCCACGGAACGCGGGGCCGTAGCGGCGGTCGGCCCACCCTCGAAGAGGTGGCGGCCCGTGCCGGCGTGGGCCGGGGCACCGTCTCCCGCGTGATCAACGGCTCGCCCCGGGTCAGCGACGCGACCCGCGCCGCGGTGGAGGCGGCCGTCGCGGAACTCGGTTACGTCCCCAACACGGCGGCCCGCGCCCTGGCGGCGAACCGCACGGACGCCATCGCGCTGGTGGTACCCGAACCGGAGACACGGTTCTTCGCGGAACCGTACTTCTCAGACATTCTCAAGGGTGTGGGTGCCGAACTCGCGGACACCGAGATGCAACTGCTGCTGATCTTCGCGGGCAGCGACAAGGAACGCCGGCGCCTCGCCCAGTACCTGGCGGCCCACCGCGTCGACGGCGTCCTGCTGGTCTCGGTCCACGCCGACGACCCGCTGCCCGACCTGCTGTCACAGTTGGAGATCCCGGCGGTGATCAGCGGCCCGCGCTCCGCCGCGGAGAGCCTGACCTCGGTCGACTCGGACAACTACGGCGGCGCCCGCTCGGCCGTCGAGCACCTGATGTCCCGCGGCCGCACGAGGATCGCCCACATCACCGGCCGCCTCGACGTCTACGGCGCCCAGCGCCGCGTCGACGGCTACCGCGACGCCCTGCGCGACGCGGGCCACCCCGTGGACGACCTGCTGATCGAGCCGGGCGACTTCACGGAGGAGGGCGGCCACGCGGCGATGCAGTCCCTGCTCTCCCGCTGCCCCGACCTCGACGCGGTGTTCGCGGCCTCGGACGTGACGGCGGCCGGCGCCCGCCAGGTCCTGCGTGAGGCGGGCCGCCGTATCCCCGACGACGTGGCGTTGGTCGGCTACGACGACTCCGCCATCGCCCGTCACATGGACCCGCCCCTCACCAGCGTCCGCCAGCCCATCGAGGAGATGGGCCGAAGGATGATCGACCTGCTCCTCGCCGAGGTCGCGGACCGCCGGCCGGCGATGTCGCGGGGCCTGGAGCGGACGCAGATGGTGCTGGCCACGGAGTTGGTGACGCGGGCGTCCTCGTAGAAAAGCTTCAGCCGGTGACTTCGTTTCCGAAGTCACCGGCTGAAGACCGAGGGTGAGTGACGGGACTCGAACCCGCGGCATCCTGGACCACAACCAGGTGCTCTACCAGCTGAGCTACACCCACCATGACCGGCTTTGGGTTTCCCCGACCGGCCGAGAAAAAGTGTACAGGGTCCGAAGGGGTGCTCGCGCACAGATTCCGCGG
Source organism: Streptomyces sp. NPDC028907 (assembly GCF_055564995.1). Taxonomy (NCBI): domain Bacteria; kingdom Bacillati; phylum Actinomycetota; class Actinomycetes; order Kitasatosporales; family Streptomycetaceae; genus Streptomyces; species Streptomyces sp. NPDC028907. The sequence continues at coordinate 461,152 of NZ_JBVHVE010000004.1, read as the reverse complement.
CGCCCCCCGCAGCACCCCTCACATCCCTACTGAGCAGGCAGAACGTGCTTCGCGGCGATCGACTTCGCGGTGTCGGAATCCGGGCCGGGCTGCGGCACGAAGACGGCCTCGCGGTAGTAGCGGAGTTCGGCGATGGACTCGCGGATGTCGGCGAGGGCGCGGTGGTTGCCGTTCTTCTCCGGGCTGTTGAAGTAGGCACGCGGATACCAGCGCCGGGCGAGCTCCTTGATCGAGGAGACATCGACGATCCGGTAGTGGAGGTAGTCCTCCAGCGTCGGCATGTCGCGCAGCAGGAATCCGCGGTCGGTGCCCACGGAGTTGCCGCACAGCGGGGCCTTGCCGGGTTCCTTCACGTGCTCGCGTACGTACGCCAGGACCTGCGCCTCGGCGTCGGCCAGCGTCGTGCCGCCGGCGAGTTCGTCGAGGAGGCCGGACGCGGTGTGCATCTGACGCACCACTTCCGGCATCGTCTCCAGCGCCGAGTCCGGCGGGCGGATGACGATGTCCACTCCCTCGCCGAGGATGTTCAGCTCGGAGTCGGTGACGAGGGCGGCAACCTCGATGAGCGCGTCGTCGGACAGCGAGAGGCCGGTCATCTCGCAGTCGATCCACACCATGCGATCGTTCATGCGAACACCCTACGGCTGAGGTCCGCTTTTCGGGGTGCCCGGTGTCCAGGCGGGGGTGGGGGGGGGGGGGGGGGGGGGGGGGAGGGGAGGGGGAGGGGGGGGGGGGGGGGGTGCTTCTCCCCACGACCGCCACCCGCTTGTCCAGCTGGGCGGCGCGG
>NZ_JBVHVE010000004.1:0-460355 GCF_055564995.1 Streptomyces sp. NPDC028907 | reverse complement strand
GTTCTGGCCAGCGCCCCCTGTCCAATGCCTTTCGTGTGCGCACGGGTCCCGGGGTGGGGGGGGGGGGGGGGGGGGGGGGGGGGGGGGCTCCCCCCCCCCCCCCCACCCCCGCCATCGGCCCTTCGGGCCTCGTCCTCGAACGCCGGACGGGCTGAGATCCGCCCGCCCGGCGTCAGAGGGTCATGCTCCGCTGCGCTGGCCCGGCAGGGTCGCCCGGCCTCCGACGTACAGCTCGCGCCCGTTGTCCGAGGGCGGGCCCACGGGTGCCGGGGTGCGGCGGGTCTGGAGCGGGACCGGGCCGCCTTCCGGGTACGGGCTGGGCGGTGGGCTCTGCTGGACGGTGTGGCCCGTCGGGGGCTCCGTGTCCGTCGGGCGGTCGGCCTGCGGGCGGCGGGCACGGTACGCCGCCCGGTACGCGGCCGGCGACGAGCCGAGCTGGCGGCGGAAGTGGCCGCGCAGCGCCACCGGCGAGCGGAAGCCGCAGCGTCCGGCCACCTCGTCCACCGAGTAGTCCGACGTCTCCAGCAGCCGCTGTGCCTGAAGCACCCGCTGGGTGATCAGCCACTGAAGCGGGGCGCTGCCCGTCAGTGAGCGGAAGCGGCGGTCGAAGGTGCGGCGGCTCATGTAGGCGCGGGCCGCCAGCGTCTCGACGTCGAACTGCTCGTGCAGATGCTCCAGCGCCCAGGCGACGACCTCGGCGAGCGGGTCGGCGCCGATCTCCTCGGGTAAAGACCTGTCGAGGTAGCGCTCCTGACCGCCGGAGCGGCGCGGCGGGACCACCAGGCGGCGGGCGAGCGCTCCGGCCGCCTCGTTGCCGTGGTCCGTCCGCACGATGTGGAGACAGAGATCGATTCCGGCCGCGGTGCCCGCCGACGTCAGGACGTCGCCGTCGTCGACGAACAGCTCTCGCGGATCCACGTGCACCGACGGATAGCGCTTGGCCAGCGTCGGTGCGTACATCCAGTGTGTCGTCGCGGGACGGCCGTCCAGCAGGCCCGCCGCGGCGAGGACGAAGGCGCCGGTGCACAGCCCGACTATGCGGGCGCCTTCCTCGTGTGCCCGGCGCAGCGCGTCGAGCGCGTCCTCGGGCGGCGGTGAGGTGATCGAACGCCAGGCCGGCACGACGACCGTGCCCGCCCGTGAGATCGCCTCCAGGCCATGTGGCGCCGAGAGTTCCAGGCCTCCTGTGGTCCGCAGGGGGCCTTCCTCACCGCCGCACACCAACAGGCGGTAGCGCGGTACGCCGGCGTCCTGGCGGTCTATCCCGAACACCGACAGCGGTATGGAACTCTCGAAGATGGGGCCGCCGCTGAACAGCAGCACCGCGACGATCTCCTTGCGGCGTCGCCCGGAAAGCTTCCGGGCCGCGGCTTCCGGCGCGGCAGTGGAGTCGTGGCTCATACTGCTAAGCCCCCCTCGGTGGTCGCGGCTCCTCGGTTGTGTCGCTCCTGCACGTTTCCCCTCGGTCCTGCACGAGTCCCCCGCCGTAGACAGTCAAGATCGAATCTACTGTGTCGCGCCGCGCCTCAGTGGCCGGTTCACCACTCGGCACATTGTCGACTTGGCAACTTGGCGTGAAGCATTCGATCACGAAGCGTTGCACTCCCGGGCCGTGCAGGGAAGTGCGCCTTGTCGCAGTGGCCAATCCACGTAGGGTGCGCAGACCCCCTGAGGCCCTTTCCGTGCAGGTGGAACGGGGGTTGGGGGGTGTTCTGGGTAGGGGATGTCCGCGCGCCAGAAGTTGGCTGAAAAGTGGCGTGCCGGGGTGTGAAAACCGGTCAGCCGACCGGTGTATTTCCCCCAGTGTGACGTCCGCCTCTGTGAGCCCCGGTTCCGGTCCGGTGGTGGCGGCCGCGACGCCGGGGTGACGGACCGGCCTCCCCGGCCTTGATCCGCGCCGCGCCGCGCTCCGACTGGCGCAGCAGCAGCCGGCACACGGCCGTCACGGCCGCGAGACCCAGGGCCGTGCCCGCGGCGCCGGCGAGCGAGGTGCCGTACCAGAGGAGCACCACCGGGACCAGGACGCAGCTGAAGGCCGCCCAGCGCACCACATCGGTGGCGCTGTCCTCGGAGGGCGTGCTGGGTCCTGACATGCGTACGTGCTCCCTGGGGCTGCCCGGTCGGTGGCTCACGGAGATCAACGCGGGTCCGAGCGGTCGGTCACTGGTACGCGCGGGTAGGCGGCCGTCCGGCGGCGGAGGAAGTTGAACCCTGTGCAAACCGCCTGTACACCGCAGCAACCATTGCGTTACGGGCGCACCCTCGTGCATGCTCCCTGGAACCCGCACCGACCGTGAGCGAGGATCTGGGCTAAGGAGGCGTGCCGCCGTACCCTTGGGGTATGGGGTTGGGAAGACCATTCCCGGACACAGCTCCGCCGCACTTGCTGGATCCGTCAGCGAGCACCGCTCGCGGGCCCACCCATAAAGGATCAATACGCCGAGACAGCCATGGCCGGTCACGAATTCTTCGAACCAGCGGACCGCAAGCGGCCGGTAGCCGACCCCACGGCGTCCGAGCCCCTGGCGGCGGAAGAGCCACGCCATTCCTGCGACCCCGCTTTCAAGCACGGGGTCGTCGTCGGCTTCGACGGCTCCACCTCCAGTGAGCGCGCCCTCGCGTACGCCATCGGCATGGCTCATCGCTCCGGGTCGGGCCTGATCATCGTCCACGTCGCCAACCGGCTGCCCACCACCGTGTGGGCCGGCTGCGAGCCGCCGGTCTTCGTCGACGTACCGGACCACCGCACCGAGGTGCTCGGCCTCGAACTCGCGTGCGCCGACTACCTCGCCGAGGTGCCCTGGATCCTCGTCGAGCGCGGCGGGGACATCTGCCATGAGCTCGAAGAGGTCGGTCAGGAGTACGAGGCGGACGCGATCGTCGTGGGCTCCACGCACGGGATCGTCGGGCGGATCTTCGGTTCCGTCGCGGGGCGGCTCGCGAAGCGGGCCAAGCGTCCCGTCGTTGTCATTCCGTAACTCGCCGTTCTCCCAGGTGAGATGTGCAAATCTACTCGCGCGTAGAGGTGTTTGTGCCCTTGTGAAGGGCATATAACGCTCACCGCACAACTGCACATGCATGAAGGGAGCCCGCCGTGGACAACGACGTCTCTGCGGGAAGCGGAATCACCACCGTGCTCGGCCGACTCGCCCTGGGAATCACCCTGTTGGCCTTCGGGCTGGGGTACACCGGCGTGATCGACGGTGTGTCGGCTGCTGACGCCGTATCAATCGCCCAGTATGTGGGCGGCATAGCCCTCTTCCTCGCCGGCCTGATGGCCCTCCGAGACCGTGACTCCGCGAACGGGACCGCGTTCGTGGTGCTCGGCGCCCTGTGGTTCACCTGGGCCGTCTCCGCGGACGCCCAAGTCTCCGCCAACGCCGCCGGGTTGTTCCTGCTGCTGTTCGCCCTGGTGGCGCTGTCTCTGACTCTCGCGGGCGGGGATCAGCTCGGGCAGGGGGCGTACGGGCTGTTCTTCGTCGCCCTGGTGCTCATGGCTGTCGCCGACTTCGCCGGCAGTGACGGGCTCACCAAGGTGGGCGGCTGGTTCGCCGTTGGTGCGGGTGCGGTGGCCTGGTATGCGGCCACCGCGGCTCTGGCGCACTGGCCGACCGCGCTTCCGCGGCGGGCTGCCGGGCGGGGTGTGACGGCCACCGGGTAGCTGCCGCCGGCTGGGGGTTGGGCGGCCCCCGGCGATGGAAGACGGACCCCCCGTGAGTGGTGGCATCACGTGGGGGTCCGTCTCTGTTTCGTTGGCCTCTGCAGGCCGGTGGGGGCTTGTCGCGCAGTTCCCCGCGCCCCTGAAGGGCGCTACTCGACCGTTACCGACTTTGCGAGGTTGCGCGGCTTGTCGATGTCCCGGCCCAGGGCCAAGGCCGTGTGGTAGGCGAGGAGTTGGAGGGGGATGCCCATCAGGATGGGGTCGAGTTCGTCCTCGTTCTTGGGGACGACGATCGTCTGGTCGGCCTTTTCCTGGGGCTGGTGGGCGACCGCGAGGATCTTGCCGCTGCGGGCCTTGATCTCCTCCATGGCGGCGCGGTTCTTCTCCAGGAGGTCGTCGTCGGGGACGATCGCGACCGTGGGGAGGGCGGGCTCGATGAGGGCCAGGGGGCCGTGCTTGAGCTCGGAGGCCGGGTAGGCCTCGGCGTGGATGTAGGAGACCTCCTTGAGCTTCAGGGAGGCCTCGCGGGCGACCGGGTAGCCCCGGACGCGGCCGATGAAGAGCATCGAGCGGGCCTCGGCGTACTCCTGGGCCAGCTTCTTGATCTCCTCCTCCTGCTCCAGCATCTCGGCGATCTGGGCGGGCAGCTTGCGCAGGCCCTCGATGATGCGCTTGCCGTCGCGGACCGAGAGGTCGCGGGTGCGGCCCAGGTGCAGGGCGAGGAGTGCGAAGGCGACCGTGGTGTTGGTGAAGCACTTCGTGGAGACGACGCAGACCTCGGGGCCGGCGTGGACGTAGATGCCGCCGTCGGCCTCACGGGCGATGGCCGAGCCGACGACGTTGACGACGCCCAGCACCCTGGCGCCCTTGCGCTTCAGTTCCTGGACGGCCGCCAGGACGTCGTACGTCTCGCCCGACTGGGAGACGGCGATGTAGAGGGTGTCGGGGTCGACGACCGCGTTGCGGTAGCGGAACTCGGAGGCCGGCTCGGCGTCCGCGGGGATGCGGGCCAGCTCCTCGATCATCTGGGCGCCGATCATGCCCGCGTGGTACGAGGTGCCGCAGCCGAGGATCTTCACGCGGCGGATCTGCCGGGCCTCACGGGCGTCCAGGTTCAGGCCGCCGAGGTGCACGGTGGAGAAGCGGTCGTCGATGCGGCCGCGCAGCACGCGGTCCACGGCGTCGGCCTGCTCGTGGATCTCCTTGTGCATGTAGGTGTCGTGGCCGCCCATGTCGTACGACGCGGCCTCCCACTCGACCGTGGTGGGCTCGGCCGTGGTGCGCGTGCCCTCCGTGGTGTACGTGCGGAAGTCATCGGCCTTCAGCGTGGCCATCTCGCCGTCGTCCAGCGTCACTATCTGCCGGGTGTGGGCGACCAGGGCGGCGATGTCCGAGGCGACGAACATCTCCTTCTCGCCGATGCCGAGGACGACCGGGGAACCGTTGCGGGCGACGACGATGCGGTCCGGGAAGTCGGCGTGCATGACGGCGACGCCGTACGTGCCCTCGATCACCCGCAGGGTCTCGCGGACCTTGTCCTCCAGCTTCTCCGCCTGGGAGCGGGCGATGAGGTGGACGAGGACCTCGGTGTCGGTCTCGGACAGGAACTCGACGCCGTCCGCCTCCAGCTTGCGGCGCAGGTCGGCGGCGTTGTCGATGATGCCGTTGTGGACGACGGCGACCTTGCCCTCGGCGTCCAGGTGCGGGTGGGCGTTCACGTCGGAGGGGGCACCGTGGGTGGCCCAGCGGGTGTGGGCGATGCCGGTGGTGCCCTTGAAGCGCGCCGGGACCTTGGCCTCCAGGTCGCGGACCCGGCCCTTGGCCTTGACCATCTTCAGGGCAGGTGCCTTCGGGGAGGAGACGACCACGCCGGCAGAGTCGTAGCCCCGGTACTCCAGGCGCTGGAGGCCCTCCAGGAGGAGGGGAGCCACGTCACGCTTCCCGATGTATCCGACGATTCCGCACATATATATAGGTATCCCTAGCCGTAGACGATCCGGCGCAACTGGCGGAGCGTGAGCTCCGGCGGTGCCACCGTCCGGTATTTCAGGTCCGCCTCGATCCGTTCGAAGATCGTCGCGTTCACCAGGCCCTGGGCCTGGAGTTCGCGGTGGCGGCGACGGACGAACTCCTCGGTCGTCTCGTCGAAGTAGGCGAGCACGTCCTGGATCACCCGCGTCGCCTCGCCCCTGCTGAGGGGCGTGCTGCGGGTCAGGTGATCAACAAGGTCGTCGTGCACTCGGTAGATCCTGGGGCATCGGAGACCGCTTCGCAAGAATCCTGCCCGATTTCGGGCAAGGGAGTGTCAGTGGGCTTTGGGAGAGTTATGGAACGCCCATGGGTGTTCGTTGGGCGGTTGTTCCGCCGGGGGATGTGTGCACCGACCAGCTTGTGGCGCCATGGACATTCCTCGCATGGGGGTACCCCAGCAGCTGGCCGAGCGCATGAGCATGGCCGAACAGCACGAGTACCTGCGCGCCAAGTTCTCGCGGCGCAACATGATCAGAGGCGGCGCCGTCACGCTCGGCGCCGTCGCGGGTGGCGCGTTCGTACCGGGCGTCACCGCCCGGGCCGCCACCGCCCAGGCCGTTCCGACGCGGACGGCCCCGCGCACCGAGACGGTCGACGGCGCGCTCGTCGCCCCGTTCGGCCGCCATCTCGCCTACGGCAACGACCCGCGCACCGAGATGACCGTCTCGTGGCAGGTCCCGGTCGCCGTGAAGAAGCCGTTCATCCGGATCGGCGCCCACCCCTGGGACCTCTCCCGCAAGATCGAGGCCGAGGTCCGCTCCCTCTACACACCGGCCGGCGTCGGCACCAGCGCCGACCACACGCAGTACTACGTCCACGCCCAGCTGGCCCGTCTGCGCCCCGGCCGGACCTATTACTACGGCGTCGGCCACGACGGCTTCGACCCCGCCGAGCCGCACCTCCTCGGCACCCTCGGCACCTTCACCACCGCCCCCGCCCTCCCCCACTCTCGACTTCGCTCGAGCGGGGGGACCCCCATGGCGCCGTTCACCTTCACCGCCTTCGGCGACCAGGGCGTCAGCTACCACGCGCTCGCCAACGACAGCCTGATCCTCGGCCAGAACCCGGTCTTCCATCTGCATGCCGGTGACATCGCGTACGGCGACCCGGCCGGCCAGGGCAAGCCGTCCGACACCGGCTTCGACTCGCGCACCTGGGACCAGTTCCTGGCGCAGACCGAGTCCGTCGCCAAGTCGGTCCCGTGGATGGTGTCGTACGGCAACCACGACATGGAGGCCTGGTACTCGCCGGGCGGCTACGGCGGCCAGGAGGCCCGCTTCACGCTGCCCGACAACGGGCCGGACAAGAAGAGCCTGCCGGGCGTCTACTCCTTCGTCTACGGCAACACCGCGGTCGTCTCGCTCGACCCGAACGACGTGTCGTACGAGATCCCCGCCAACCTCGGCCTCTCCGGCGGCACCCAGACCACGTGGTTCGAGGCGCAGCTGAGGAAGTACCGGGCCGCGCACGACATCGACTTCGTCATCGTCTTCTTCCACCACTGCGCGTACTGCACCTCCACCGCGCACGCCTCGGAGGGGGGTGTGCGCCAGGAGTGGGTGCCGCTGTTCGAGAAGTACCAGGTGGACCTCGTCATCAACGGCCACAACCACCAGTACGAGCGGACGGATGTGATCAAGAAGAACGAGGTGGCCAGGAAACTGCCGATCGGCGGCACGGCGTACCCCGAGAGCGAGGGCGTGGTCTACGTGACCGCGGGCGCCGCGGGCCGCAGTCTGTACGCGTTCAGCGCGCCGGATTCCTACGAGGGGCACGAGCACGAGCAGGATTCCGTGGCCTCGTTCGTCAACCTCAAGGACGGCAAGCAGAACGAGACGGTCTCCTGGTCCCGGGTGCGCTACCTCGACTACTCGTTCCTGCGGGTGGACGTCGCCCCGGCGCCGAGGGGCCGCTACACGACCCTCAAGGTGCAGGGCATCGCCGAGACCGGTGAGCGGATCGACCACTTCACGGTGGCCCGCCGGGCCAAGTAGCGCCCGTACGGGGGCCGTACAGACCCTGTGCGGGACTACATCCGCTTGAGCACCGCCTGCTTGGCCATCGTGAACTCGTCGTCCGTCAGCACACCCGTGCGGTGCAGCTCACCGAGTTCGCGCAGCCGGCGCAGCAGGGCGTCGTGGTCGTCCTCGGCGGACGCGACCGGAGGGGAAGGCAGCTCCGGTCGCGGTCCCGGTACGTCCGTGGCGGTGGCCCTGGCCGGGTGCGGGAGGCGGACCTGGACCGCCGCCGCGACCAGGGCCATCAGCGGGTCCTTCTTGAAGCCCCACAGTTCCACGGCGTTGGGGTCGTACTTGGGCGGGGTCTTGGTCGGGGCGTTCTTCACGGTGAAGCGGAGGTGGCCGTTCTCCAGGCCCGCCGCCGGATGCCACTCCACCCCCGTGATGTCGGCGAGGGTCAGGGTGCGGGAGCCGGCGGCGGCCTTGGCGTCCTCCGTCTTCCAGTTCCACTCCAGCCGGATGTGCTCACCGTCGAAGGTCGCGGTGCCGTCCCCGGCCGAGACCGACAGCGGGACCGAGGGCCCCGGCAGCAGATAGGCGTCGACCGGGCCGGCCGGGACCTGGTCCAGCAGCAGGGCGCCTCGCACCTCCTCCACGAAGTACTCGGCGACGCCGTACCGGTCGGCCTCGACGATCAGCTGGTAGGGGTCGTGGGGCTCGGTGAGCCGGCCGCCCGTGGCGTGCAGCAGCGGGTCGGCGCCGTCGCGCAGCCGGAGCCGGAGCCGCCCGGCCTTCTTGCCCTGCTCGAAGGAGACCCCCGCCAACGCCCCCAGGGGGACGACCAGTTCACCCAGCGTCTTGCGGAACAGGCTGACGTTCTTGTCCCGTCCGGGGGTCAGCCTCAGGGCGTCGCCGTCGAAGACCCACGTGCCGTCCTTCTGGATGATTTCCGCCATGGGGTGGATTGTTCCACCAGTCTCACGAGAGAGTGGTCCAGACCTCTTGGAGGGCAACGCTCAAGCACAATGGCTCAAGCGCAATGGCTCATGGCAACGACTCAAGGAAGGGACACGCTTGTGAAAGTCGGCTGTGTCAGACCGCACAGACAGCACCACAGAACGTCTCTCCTTCTCGGTTTGGTGCTGCTGGTCGTGGCGGGCGCCTCGGTGACGGGAGCCGCTCCCGTCCGGGCGGCATCGCCCACCCCGCTGGACCGGGTCGTCCCGGCACCCGCCTCGGTCGACCCCGGTGGATCCCCGTACCGGATCACCCGCGACACCCACATCCGCGTGGACGACTCCCGCGAGATCCGCCGCGTGGGCGAGTACCTCGCCGACGTCCTGCGCCCGTCCACCGGCTACCGGCTCCCCGTCACCGCCCACGGCTCCGGCGGCATCCGGTTGCGCCTGACCAAGGGCCCGTACGGCGCCGAGGGCTACCGCCTGGACAGCGGCCGCAAGGGCGTCACCATCACCGCGGCGGGCGCCGCCGGCCTCTTCCACGGAGTGCAGACCCTGCGCCAGCTCCTCCCTGCGGCCGTCGAGAAGGACTCCGTCCAGCCCGGCCCCTGGCTGGTCGCGGGCGGCACGATCAAGGACACCCCGCGCTACGGCTGGCGCGGCGCGATGCTCGACGTCTCCCGGCACTTCCTGACCGTCGGCCAGGTCAAGCGCTACATCGACCAGCTCGCCCTCTACAAGATCAACAAGCTGCATCTGCACCTCAGCGACGACCAGGGCTGGCGCATCGCCGTCGAATCCTGGCCGCGCCTGGCTTCGTACGGTGGCTCGACACAGGTGGGCGGCGGCCCCGGCGGCTACTACACCAAGGCCGACTACAAGGAGATCGTCCGGTACGCCTCCTCCCGCCATCTGGAGGTCGTCCCCGAGATCGACATGCCGGGCCACACGAACGCCGCGCTCGCCTCGTACGCCGAACTGAACTGCGACGGCGTCGCCCCTCCGCTCTACACCGGCACCGAGGTCGGCTTCAGCTCGCTGTGCGTCGGCAAGGACATCACGTACGACTTCGTCGACGACGTGATCCGGGAGGTCGCCGCGCTCACGCCGGGCCGGTACCTGCACATCGGGGGTGACGAGGCGCACTCGACCAGCCATGAGGACTATGTGCGGTTCATGGATCGGGTGCAGCCGATCGTGGCCAAGTACGGGAAGACGGTGGTGGGGTGGCACCAGCTGACCGCAGGTACTCCGGCGAAGGGGGCTGTCGCCCAGTACTGGGGGCTGGACCGCACGAGTGCCGAGGAGAAGGAACAGGTCGCTGCCGCCGCACGCAACGGGACCGGGATCGTTCTGTCGCCTGCCGACCGGATCTACCTCGACATGAAGTACACGGCCGACACTCCGCTGGGGCTGGACTGGGCCGGGCTCGTGGAGGTGAAGCGGTCGTACGACTGGGATCCGGGCGACTATCTGCCGGGGACGCCCGCTTCGGCCATTCGGGGTGTCGAGGCGCCGATGTGGACGGAGACGCTCGGCAAGTCGGACGACCTCGAGTACATGGCGTTCCCGAGGCTGGCGGGGGCGGCCGAGTTGGGGTGGTCGCCGGCTGCCACGCATGACTGGGACACCTACAAGGTTCGGCTGGCTGCGCAGGGTGCTCGGTGGGAGGCGTTGGGGATCGACTTCTACCGGTCGCCTCAGGTTCCTTGGTGATCAGCCCCGCGCCCTGAAAGAAGAGACGTGCACCCCCGGAGGACCGTACTCCGGGGGTGCACGCCTGTCTGAGGGGCCCTACAGCCCCGCGATCGGGTTCTTCAGGCTGCCCACCAGCTGCAGTGCGCCGGCCGGGTCCGCGAGGTCGACCATCTGCTTGTTGTTGCGGAGCTGGAGGCGGTTGAGGCAGGACAGGGCGAACTCGGGGGTGAACATGTCGTACTGCTTGAACTTGTCGGCGAGTTCGGGCACCGAGTGCTGGTAGTCCCGGGTGACCTCGGCGACCGTCCGCCAGAAGTCGTCCTCCTCCAGGATTCCCTCGGCGGCGAGGTTCGCGGCGAGGAAGCGGAAGAAGCAGTCGAAGACGTCCGTGAAGACGGACAGGAGCTTCTTGTCCTCGGGGACCTCCACGCGCAGCCGCTCGACCGTCGGCGGAAGCACCGCGTCCGGGTCCATGACGGCGATCTCCTCGGCGATGTCCTTGTAGATCGCGCGCTCGACGACGCCGTCCTTCAGGACGAGGATGACGTTCTCGCCGTGCGGCATGAACACCAGGTCGTAGGCGTAGAAGCTGTGCAGGAGCGGGGTGAAGTAGGCCTTCAGGTAGCGGCGCAGCCACTGGGTGGGGGTGAGGCCCGACTGCTCGATCAGCGCGCCCGCGAAGGACGCGCCCTCGTGGTCGACGTGGACGAGGGAGGCCATGGTGGCCAGCGACTCGCCGTCCTGGAGGGAGGGGACCGGGCTCTCGCGCCAGAGCGCGGCCAGCATCTTGCGGTACGGCGAGTAGCGATCCGTCGCGGCCTCGTACTCCAGGTGCCGGTAGCCGACGGCGGCGCGTTCGCGGATGATCGACAGGCCGGTGTTCCGCAGGATCGGGTCGCCGGCGATGAGCTGGGCCAGCCAGTCGTTGATGGCCGGGGTCGCCTCCATGTACGCCGCCGAGAGGCCGCGCATGAAGCCCATGTTGATGACGGACAGCGCCGTCTTCACATAGTGCTTCTCGGGGCTGGAGGTGTTGAAGAAGGTCCGGATGGACTGCTGGGCCAGGTACTCGTCGTCGCCCTCGCCCAGGCAGACCAGGTGCTTCTGGGCGACCTCGGCGGCGAAGGTGACGGTGAGCTTGTTCCACCACTGCCAGGGGTGGACCGGGATGAGGAGGTAGTCGGCGGGGTCGAGGTCCTGGTCGCGCAGGACGGCGTCGAAGCGGTCGACGGTCTCCGCGCCCAGCTCGTCGCGGACGAAGGACTCGTACTCGATGCCGACACCGGCCGTGAACGCGGCGCGCGAGCGGTGGGCGGCCAGCCAGACCAGGCGGACCGGGCTCGCGGTCTCGGGGGCGTACGACAGGTACTCGTGGATGCCGAAGCCGAGGCGGCCGTTGTTGGCGACGAAGCAGGGGTGGCCCTCGGTCATGCCGGTCTCGATGCCCTGGAAGCCGCTTTTCACCAGCTCGGCGACCGGGACCTGCGGCTTGGTGAGCTTGTAGCAGGTGCCGGAGAGCGTGGAGGAGATCTCCTCCAGGTAGACCGGCAGGACCTCGTCGCTCAGGCCCAGGGACTTCTGCAGCTCGATGAAGAAGTCCAGGGCGGCGAGCGGGCGTTCGGCGCCGTCGCGGTGGCGGGTGATCGAGTCGGCGTCGACCTGCCAGTGGTCGAGGGCGCGGATCACGGCCGTGAACGTGTAGTGGGTCAGACCGTCGTCGCTGCGGACGACGTAGGTGCCGTCGCCGGAGGCCTCCGGCGTGATGAGGCGCTCGTGGGCGAACTCGGCGATTGCCTTGCGGATCAGGAGGCGGTTGGCCCGCGCCCAGCGGTGGGGGGACAGATGCGCTACGGCGTCGGACAGGGTCATACGGCTGCTCCTCGGGAAGCCAAGAACTGTTCGCGCGTGCAGAAGCTCAGCAGCGCGCGCTTCTCCGGCTTGTCGATCTCACGTTCGGGCACGAACCCGACGGCCTCGTTCAGGGCGTGGACGGCCTTGTTGGAGACGTCCGGTTCCACTACGACGCGCTCCACCGCCGGGTCCTCGAAGAGGTGCGCCATCACGGCGGTGATGACGGACCGGGTGAAGCCCCGGACGGGCCGGTCGGTGGGCGGCGTCAGGAAGTGCATGCCGATGTCGCCGGGCCGCGGCTCGTACAGGCCGACCAGTTCGCGGTGGGCGGGGTCGTACTTCTCCATCAGGAAGGCGGGCACGCCGTCCTGGAGGCCGAGCAGGGCGTGGTGGTGCTCGTCGGCCGCGATCTCCATGTACGCGCGCTCGACATCCACCAGGCTCGCGTCCTGCATCATCCAGAACGCCGCCTTGGGGTGGGTGACCCAGGCGTGCAGGAGCTCGGCGTCCTTCAGGGGGTCGAGGGTGCGGAACGTGAACGTCATACCGAGAACTCCTGGAACGCGATCGTCTTCTCCACCGGGTAGTACTCGGTGCCGAGCAGCTCGCGGATGATGTACGCGTTCCGGTACGGGCCCATCCCCAGGTCGGGGCTGGTGATGCTGTGCGTGTGGACGCCGGCGTTCTGCAGGAAGACCCCGCGGCCGGTGACGTCGATGGCGTAGTTGCGGGCGACGTCGTAGTTGCCCTGGGAGTCGTACACCAGGCGGTCGCGCACGGGCTTCAGGAACTCCGGCTCTGCGTACTTGTAGCCGGTGGCCAGGACCAGGCCCTGCGAGTCGAGCTCGAAGTCCTTCTGCTGCTCCTCCTGGCGGAAGGACAGGGTGTACGTGCCGTTCTCGTACCGCGCGCCGTTCAGCGAGGAGTTGGTGAGCAGGCGGGTGGGCACGGGACCGCCGAGGTTCTTCTGGTAGAGCAGGTCGAAGATCTCGTTGATCAGGTCGCCGTCGATGCCCTTGAACAGGCCCTTCTGCTCGGCGGTGAGGCGGTAGCGGGTCGCCTCCGGCAGCTCGCGGAAGTAGTCGACGTACTCCGGGGACGTCATCTCCAGCGTGAGCTTGGTGTACTCCAGCGGGAAGAAGCGCGGGGAGCGGGTCACCCAGTTCAGCCGGTAGCCGTGGACGTCGATCTCGCTGAGCAGGTCGTAGTAGATCTCGGCCGCGGACTGTCCCGAGCCGACCAGCGTGATCGACTCCTTCTTCTGCAGCTCCGCCTTGTTCTGGAGATAGCGGGAGTTGTGCAGGAAGTCGCCGCCCAGGCCCTGGCAGGCCTCGGGTATGTAGGGCGGGGTGCCCGTGCCGAGGACCAGGTGACGGGCGCGGTAGGTGTCACCGGCCGCCGTCGTCACGACGTACAGCCCGGCCTCTTCGTCGTACGTCACCTCGGTGACCGTCGTGCCGAAGCGGACGCTGCTCAGTTTGTTCGCGGCCCAGCGGCAGTAGTCGTCGTACTCGACCCGCAGCGGGTAGAAGTTCTCGCGGATGTAGAACGAGTACAGCCGGCCCTTCTCCTTCAGGTAGTTCAGGAAGGAGTACGGCGAGGTCGGGTCGGCGAGGGTGACCAGGTCCGACATGAACGGGGTCTGCAGGTGGGCGCCGTCCAGGAACATGCCCGCGTGCCACTCGAAGTCCGGCTTGGACTCCAGGAAGACGCCGTCGAGTTCGTCGATCGGCTCGGTCAGACAGGCGAGACCGAGGTTGAACGGGCCGAGCCCGATCCCCACGAAATCATGAATTCTGGTCGGGTTTTCAGGACGCGCGGTCAAGGGACTCTCCCAGGTACTGCTCGGCGTGGCCGGCGATCAGGTCGAGGACGGCGGCGATGTCTTCGGTCGTCGTCTCGGGGTTGAGCAAGGTGAACTTCAGGTAGTGGCGGCCCTGGACCTTGGTGCCCGCGACCACCGCGTCGCCGGAGGCGAACAGGGCCTTTCGGGCGTACAGGTTGGCGCGGTCGATCTCGGCGGGGTCGGTGACGGCCGCCGGTATGTAGCGGAAGACCAGGGTGGACAGGGTCGGCTCGACCACGACGTCGTAGCGCGGGTCGGCGGCCAGCAGCCGCCAGCCCTCCACCGCCAGGTCGCAGACCTCGTCGAAGAGCTGCCCGATGCCGTCGGCGCCCATCACGCGCAGGGTCATCCACAGCTTGAGGGCGTCGAAGCGGCGGGTGGTCTGCAGGGACTTGTCGACCTGGTTGGGGATGCGCTCGGTGACCATGCGCTTCGGGTTGAGGTACTCGGCGTGGTAGGTCGCGTGACGCAGGGTCGAGGCGTCGCGGACCAGCACGGCGGAGGAACTCACCGGCTGGAAGAAGGACTTGTGGTAGTCGACGGTGACGGAGTCGGCGCGCTCGATGCCGTCGATGCGGTCCCGGTACTTCACGGAGGCGAGCAGCCCGCAGCCATAGGCGGCGTCGACGTGCATCCAGGTGCCGAACTGCTCGCACAGCTCGGCGATCTCGGGCAGCGGGTCGATGGAACCGAAGTCGGTGGTGCCGGCGGTGGCGACGACGGCCATGGGGACGAGACCGTCCCGCCCGCAGCGCTCCAGCTCATGGGCGAGGGCGACGGTCTGCATCCGCTTGTCGTGGTCGACGGGGATGCAGACCACGGCGTCCTGACCGAGGCCCAGCAACTTCGCGGACTTCTTCACGCTGAAGTGGCTGACCTCGGAGGCGAAGATGCGCAGCTTGGCGAACGAGTCGCTCTTGGCCTCCTCACGCGCCAGCAGCAGCGCCTGGAGGTTGGACTGCGTGCCGCCCGAGGTGAAGACACCGTCGGCGTTCTCGCCGAGCCCGATGCGGGCCGTCGTCCAGTCGATGAGCTTGCGCTCGATGAGGGTGCCGCCCGCCGACTGGTCCCAGGTGTCCAGGGAGGAGTTGACGGCGGAGAGGATCGCCTCGCCGAGCACGGCCGGGATGACGACCGGGCAGTTGAGGTGGGCGAGATAGCGGGGGTGGTGGAAGTAGATCGCGTCCCGGAGGTAGACGTCCTCCAGCTCGTCCAGGACCGCGGCGGTGTCCAGCAGCGGCTTGTCGAGGTCGATCGCGTCGATGGCGGGGGAGAGGGCGTCGACCGTGACGCCGGTGAACGGACGGTCGGTGGCGGCGAGTTTGGCTGCCACCCGCTCTATACCTTCGGTCACGGAGCGGCGGTACTGCTCCGCGGTCGTGTCATTGAGCAGGTGCGAGCGCATGGGGAGGTCCTCCGGTGGGGACGGGCCGTGAAGTGCGGGGTTGCGACTGGCGGAGTGCAACTTAGGTTAGCCTAACCTAAGTAACTCGGAATGAGGGCAGCCTCGACCGTGACTGTGATCACTCCGGTCTCAGGAGCAACTACTCCGCGGCGCGCAGCTGTTCTTCGGTCATCCCGTGCCGCCAGTAGCCGACGAACGTCACCCGCCGCCGGTCGACCCCGCGTTCGCCGACGAAGTGCCGGCGCAGCGCCTTCACGCGGCCGGACTCGCCCGCGATCCAGGCGTACGGGTGCTCGACGTCCGGGAGTTGGGCGGCGCGGATGGCCTCCAGCCCGTCCTCCCGTACCAGCCAGGTGATCTCGGCGTCGGCCTCCGTCACCAGGTCCTGGATGTCCCCGGCGTCATGCACCTCCAGCCACACCCGGGCGCGGGTGCCGGCCGGCAGGGCTTCGAGGATGGCGGAGGCGGCGGGCACGGCGGTCTCGTCGCCCCAGACGACGACGAGGTCGGTGTCCTCGGGCGGCCGGAACCGGATCGCCCGGTTGTCCGCGATCGCGGGCCCGAGCAGCAGGACCCGGTCACCGGCGCCGGCCCGCGAGGCCCACTCGGACGCGGGCCCGGCCGGGGTGTGCAGCACGAAGTCGATGTCGATCTCGTCGGGGTTCCGGCGCAGGGTGCGGAGCGTGTACGACCGCATGACGGCCCGTACGTCGTCCGGGAGTTCCCGCCAGCCCTGCCACCACCCGTCCCCGAGCTCCAGCGGAACCTGCGGCTCCGTCTGGTGGGGGTGCGGCAGGAACAGCGACAGGGACTGGTCGCGCCCGTCGGAGAAGAAGTACTCCAGATCGTCCCCGCCGAAGGTGACCCGGACCATGGACGGCCCGAGCCGCCGCGTCCGTACGACCTGGAGGGAGAAGAAGCGGAACGGGGCGGCTACGGCGGTAGTCATGTGTGCTCCTGAGGTCACGCGCCCCGAAGGGGCGCGGGGAACTGCGCGACCAGCCACGGCGGACGCGCAGTTCACCACGGTGCGGTGGACCTACGGCGCTGAACCGGCTCTCCCAGCGGAGCGCCTACGCGACCTTCTTGGCCTTCTCGATGGCCTCGGCAAGGCTGGTAAGAAGCGGCGTGCACTTGTCATAGGACAGAATCGGCTCGGGCGACCGGGCGATGACCTGCCCAGCCTTCACCGCAGGCAGCTTCTTCCACGTCGCCTCAGTGATGTCGGCGGGCTGAATCGTCGAGGACCGGTCGTCCATCATGATGATGTCGGCCGGGTACTTGTCGACGTTCTCCCAGCTCAGCGACTCGAACCAGCCGCCACCCTCCTTCTTGGCACTCTCCGGCGGCTCGACGAAGTTCACGCCGAGGGCCTTGAAGTACTCCAGGTCGATGGAGAGGTTCGTGCCGGACACGTAGAAGATGTCCTGGCTGGCGGAACCGGCCAGCACCTTGATCTCGGGGCGGGCCTTCGCGGCCTTGCGCAGCCGCTCGGCCGCGGCCTCGAACTCCTTCTTGGCCTGCACGACCTTGTCGGCCTTCAGGTCCGCGCCGAGGGACTCGGCCAGCGCCCACATACGCTCCAGCGGCTGGGTCAGCTGGCGGTCGTAGACGGAGATGGCGACGCTCGGGGCGAGCTTGGCGATCTTGTCCTTGGACGCCTCGGGGACGTACCAGAGGGTGCCCGCGCTGTCGAAGGTCGTGCTGAGGAGGACCTCGGGGGCGAAGGCGGCGTACTTCTCGACGTTGAACTGGTCCCAGACGTTGCCGAAGACGGTCAGCTTGCTGACGTCCATGTCGCCGGCCTGGACGTCGGCCTTGCCGTCCTGCGTCTTGGTCGGGCCGAATACGCCCTTGATCTCGATGCCGTAGTCGTACAGGGCGGCCGCGACACCGACGAAGGCGACGATCTTCGTGGGCACCTTGTCGAGCTTCACCGTGGTGCCACGGTCGTCCTTGAAGCTCCAGGGGCCCGACTTCGCGGCGGTCGTCTCCTCGCCGGAGCCACCGCTTTTCGCGTCGTCGTCTCCGCAGGCCGCGAGCACGGCACCGAGGCCGAGTGCGCCGCCCGCGGCGAGGATGCCGCGGCGGGTGAGGTGGGTGGCTCTGGCGTTGGACATGGCTACGCTGCTTTCGAACAGGGCGGATCACGCGCCGGACAATTCGAAGGTAGGTTAGCCTAACCTGAGCTGATGTCCAGGGGTGGGGGCCCTTGTGATCGAAGTTGTGCGCAGGCTGTGAGGCCACCACATAAGCCAACAAGGCCCAACGACCTTGTAATCGAGGGTCGTTGAGCCTTGCTCAAGCGGTCGGCCGGCTCAGCCCACCAGCCCCAACTCCCGTGCGATCAGCATCCGCTGCACCTCGCTCGTGCCCTCGCCGATCTCCAGGATCTTGGAGTCCCGCCACATCCGGGCCACCGGGTACTCGTTCATGAAGCCGTAGCCGCCGTGCACCTGGGTGGCGTCGCGGGCGTTGTCCACGGCGATCGTGGACGAGTACAGCTTGGCGAGGGCCGCCTCCTTCTTGAAGGGCTCTCCCGCGACCAGCCGGGAGGCCGCGTCGCGCCAGGCCAGGCGGGCCGTGTGGGCCTTCATCTCCATGTCGGCGATCTTGAACTGGATGGCCTGGTTGGCGCCGATGGGACGGCCGAAGGCGTGGCGTTCCCTGGCGTACTTCACCGACTCGTCCACACAGCCCTGCGCCAGGCCCGTGGCCAGTGCCGCGATGGCGATCCGGCCCTCGTCCAGGATGCGCAGGAACTGGGCGTACCCGCGGCCCTCCTCGCCCAGCAGGTTGGCGGCCGGGACGCGGACGTCGGCGAAGGACAGCTCACGGGTGTCGGAGGCGTTCCAGCCGACCTTGGAGTACGGGGCGGCGACCGTGAAGCCGGGGGTGCCGGACGGGACGATGACCGACGAGATGAGCGGCTTGCCGTCGGGCTTGCGGCCGGTGACCGCCGTGACCGTCACCAGGCCCGTGATGTCCGTGCCGGAGTTGGTGATGAAGCACTTGGTGCCGTTGATCACCCATTCGTCCGTGTCCGGGTCGAGCCGGGCCGTCGTCCGGGTCGCGCCCGCGTCCGAGCCGCCGTCGGGCTCGGTCAGCCCGAACGCGCCGAGGACCTCACCGGAGCACAGCCGCGGCAGCCACTCCCGCTTCTGCTCCTCCGTACCGAACAGATGGATCGGCATCGCGCCGAGCGAGACACCCGCTTCCAATGTGATGGCGACCGAGGAGTCCACGCGGGCCAGCTCCTCCAGCGCGATGCCCAGGGCCAGATAGTCGCCGCCCATGCCGCCGTACTCCTCCGGGAACGGCAGGCCGAACAGCCCCATGCGGCCCATCTCCCGCACGATCTCGTACGGGAACTCATGACGCTCGTAGAAGTCGCCGATCTTCGGCGCCACGACGTCGTGGGCGAACTCCTTCACCGTGCGGCGGAGTTCCTCCAGTTCGGGGGAGAGACGGTGGTCCATGGCTGTTCACTGCTCCTTGTGGGAGAGGGCTCGTACGGTGCGGGACGGGCTGGGTCGGCCCAGTCGTTCGGCCATCCACGCGCTCGTGGCGACGAGACGGTCCAGGTCGACCCCGGTGTCGATGCCGAGGCCCTGAAGCATCCACACGAGGTCTTCGGTGGCGAGGTTGCCGGTGGCGGACTTGGCGTAGGGGCAGCCGCCGAGGCCGCCCGCGGAGGCGTCGACCGTGGTGACGCCGTGCTGGAGAGCGGCGTAGGTGTTGGCCAGTGCCTGGCCGTAGGTGTCGTGGAAGTGGACGCCGATGACGTTCGTCGGCACGCCCTCCTCGTCGAGAGCGGAGAGGAGCTCCAGCACATGGCCGGGTGTCGCGACGCCGATGGTGTCGCCGAGGCTCAGCTCGTCGCAGCCCATGTCCCGCAGCGCCCGGCACACTCGCACCACCTGGTGGACCGGGACCGCCCCCTCCCAGGGGTCGCCGAAGCACATGGAGACATACCCGCGCACGTGCAGGCCCTCATCCTTCGCGCGCTTGACGACCGGCTCGAACAACGCCAGCGACTCGTCCAGCGTCCGGTTGAGGTTGGCCTTGGCGAAGGACTCGGTCGCGCTGGCGAAGACGGCGACCCGCCGGGCGCCGAGGGCCAGGGCGCGGTCCAGGCCCCGGTTGTTGGGGACCAGGACCGGCAGGTGCACGCCCGTCAGGCCGGCGACGAGCGGGAAGAGCTGCTCGGCGTCCGCGAGCTGCGGCACCCACTTGGGGTGGACGAAGCTGGTGGCCTCGACGGTGGTCAGCCCCGCCTCGGCCAGCCGGCGGACGAACTCCGCCTTGACCTCGGTCGGGACGGTCGGCTTCTCGTTCTGCAGGCCGTCGCGCGCGCCGACCTCGTGGATCCGGACCCGGGCGGGCAGGCCCGCGGCCGGTACGGTCATGGGGAGACCCTCGACTGTCATTCCTCCGCCTCCTCATGAGGTGCGACGACCGCCAGCACCTGGTCCATGGCGACCGTGGTGCCCGGCGTGACGTCCAGTTCGGCGACCGTGCCGGCGTGCGGGGCGGAGATGACGTGCTCCATCTTCATCGCCTCCACCACCAACAGGCTCTGTCCGGCGCTCACCTCGTCCCCGACGGCGACCTTCACCACCGTCACCGTCCCCGGCATGGGCGCGGTGAGCGAGTCGGCGCCCGCGTGGGCGGCACCGGTGAGCGAGGCGGCCACCGGGTCGTGGTCGCGCACATGCCAGGCGTCGCCGTCCTGGCCCAGCCAGTCGCCCGCCCGGTGGAAGGTGTGGCGGACGCCGCCCAGGGTGACGGCCACGCGGTCGTCCGTGACGTCGGCGGAGCCGCGCGGGACGTACTCCACCGGGTCCTGCACCCGGAGGTGGAACCCGACCGGCCTGGCCACCCCGCCGAGACGCCAGCCGCTCGGCACGGAGAAGGGGTCCGTCCAGCCGTCCCCCTTCGGCAGCAGCGCGTCCCGGCGTACGGCCGACGCCGCCTCGTAGACCTCGTCGGGTACGTCCGTGGCGACCAGGTCGTCCACCACGCGCTCGACCAGTCCGGTGTCCAGCTCGCCCTCGACGACCGCCGGATGCGCGAGCAGCCGCCGCAGGAACCCGGCGTTGGTCTGCACCCCCAGCGTGACCGTCTCCGCGAGGGCCGCCCGGAGTTTGCGCAGCGCGGTCGCGCGGTCGGGGCCGTACGCGATCACCTTGGACAGCATCGGGTCGTACAGGCTGCCGACCTCCGTGCCCTCGCTGAGCCCGGAGTCGGTGCGGACGCCGTCGCCCTGGGGCTCGCGCAGCCGCAGCACCGTGCCGCCGGAGGGGAGGAACCCGCGGGAGGGGTCCTCGGCGCAGATACGGGCCTCGACCGCGTGCCCGGTGAGCGTGATGTCGTCCTGCTCGTACGGCAGTTCCTCGCCCGCCGCCACCCGCAGCTGCCACTCCACCAGGTCCAGCCCGGTGATCAGTTCGGTGACCGGGTGCTCCACCTGGAGGCGGGTGTTCATCTCCATGAAGTAGTACGAGGACGGGTCGCCGCCCGGCACGATGAACTCCACCGTGCCCGCACCCCGGTAGCCGCACGAGCGGGCCGCCTGCACGGCCGCCTCGCCCATCGACGCCCGGATCTCCTCATCGAGCAGCACACTCGGCGCCTCCTCGATGATCTTCTGGTGCCGGCGCTGGAGGGAGCACTCGCGCTCCCCGAGGTGGACGACGTTTCCGTGGCCGTCGGCCAGCACCTGGATCTCGATGTGCCGGGGCCGGTCGACCCACCGCTCGACGAGGAGGGTGTCGTCGCCGAAGGAGGCGCGGGCCTCGCGTCGGGCGGCGGCGATCTCGTCGCCCAGCACGGCCTCGTCCCGCACCAGCCGCATGCCCTTGCCGCCACCGCCGGCGGAGGGCTTGAGCAGCACGGGCATGCCGATCTCGCGGGCGGCGGCCGCCAGTTCGGCGTCAGTCAGGCCGCTGCCGCTGGAGCCGGGCACGACCGGCACCCCGGCCGCCTTCACCGTCTCCTTGGCGCGGATCTTGTCGCCCATGAGGGAGATGGCCTCGGCGGGCGGCCCGATGAAGACCAGTCCCGCCTCGGCGCACGCGCGCGCGAAACCGGCGTTCTCCGCGAGGAAGCCGTAGCCGGGGTGGACGGCCTGGGCGCCGGTGCGGGCGGCCGCCTCCAGCAGCCGCTCCACGGACAGATAGCTCTCGGCCGCCGGCGCCGGACCGATCCGTACCGCCGTGTCGGCCTCCCGGACGTGCCGCGCGTCGGCGTCCGCGTCGGAGAAGACGGCCACCGAGCGCACACCCAGCGAGCGGAGCGTACGGATGACCCGTACCGCGATCTCGCCCCGGTTGGCCACGAGCACTGTGTCAAACATGGGTTCCGTCCCCCTCACATCCGGAAGACGCCGAACTGGGGCTCACCCAGGGGCGCGTTGGCACAGGCGGTCAGGGCGAGGCCCAGCACCTGACGGGTCTCCAGCGGGTCGATGACGCCGTCGTCCCAGAGGCGGGCGGTGGCGTAGTAGGCGTTGCCCTGGCGCTCGTACTGCTCGCGGATCGGCGCCTTGAAGGAGTCCTCGTCCTGCGCGGGCCAGGACTCGCCCCGCGCCTCCAGCTGGTCCCGCTTGACCGTCGCGAGGACGGAGGCGGCCTGCTCGCCGCCCATGACGGAGATCTTGGCGCCCGGCCACATCCACAGGAAGCGCGGCGAGTACGCCCGCCCGCACATGGAGTAGTTCCCGGCGCCGTACGACCCGCCGACCACCACCGTCAGCTTCGGCACGCGGGTACAGGCCACCGCGGTGACCATCTTGGCGCCGTGCTTGGCGATGCCGCCCGCCTCGTAGTCCTTGCCGACCATGAAGCCGGAGATGTTCTGGAGGAAGAGCAGCGGGATGCCGCGCTGGTCGCACAGCTCGATGAAGTGGGCGCCCTTCTGGGCGGACTCGGAGAACAGGATGCCGTTGTTGGCGACGATGCCGACCGGGTGGCCGTGGATCCGGGCGAAGCCGGTGACGAGGGTCTGCCCGAACTCGGCCTTGAACTCCGAGAAACGGGAGCCGTCGACCACGCGCGCGATGATCTCGCGGACGTCGTAGGGGGTGCGGGAGTCGACCGGGACGGCGCCGTAGAGGCCGTAGGGGTCGACCTTGGGCTCCACGGCGGGCCGGACCTGCCACGGGAGCGCCCCGCGCGCGGGGAGGGTCGCGACGATGTTCCGCACGATCCGCAGGGCGTGCGCGTCGTCCTCGGCGAGATGGTCGGTGACACCCGACACGCGCGCGTGGACGTCGCCGCCGCCGAGTTCCTCCGCCGTGACGACCTCACCGGTGGCGGCCTTCACCAGCGGAGGGCCGCCGAGGAAGATCGTGCCCTGGTTGCGGACGATGACGGCCTCGTCGCTCATGGCGGGGACGTACGCGCCCCCGGCGGTGCACGAGCCGAGCACGGCGGCGATCTGCGGGATGCCGGCACCCGACATCCGGGCCTGGTTGTAGAAGATCCGCCCGAAGTGCTCGCGATCGGGGAAGACCTCGTCCTGCATCGGCAGGAAGGCGCCACCGGAGTCGACCAGGTAGAGACACGGCAGCCGGTTCTCCAGGGCCACCTCCTGCGCGCGCAGGTGCTTCTTCACGGTCATCGGGTAGTACGTCCCGCCCTTGACCGTGGCGTCGTTCGCGACGATCACGCACTCGCGCCCGCTGACCCGCCCGATCCCGGCGATGACACCGGCCGCCGGGGCCTGGCCCTCGTACATGCCGTCGGCCGCGAGGGGAGCGAGCTCCAGGAAGGGGGAGCCGGGGTCGAGGAGGGTGTCGACGCGGTCGCGCGGCAGCAGCTTGCCGCGCGCGGTGTGCCGGGCGCGGGCCTTCTCACCGCCGCCCAGCCGGGCGGCGGCCAGCTTGCCGCGCAGCTCCTCCACGAGCGCCCGATGGGCCTCCTCGTTGGCCCGCCAGGCCTGAGACGCGGGATCCGCCGCGCTCACAAGCTCCGGTGCCTCGTGCATCCTGCGGTCCCCTCACCCAGTGGTCGACCAGTTAATGAGCGTTAACGCATTTCCTTCAGGTTAACGACCGCTAACCTCCCTGTCTAGAATTGCTTCCATGGCCACCAGAACCGACGCCCCCACCCGCCGCGAGCAGATCCTCAAGGAGGCCGCGCGGCTCTTCGCCGAACGTGGTTTCCACGGCGTCGGCGTGGACGAGATAGGTGCCGCCGTGGGTATCAGCGGCCCCGGTCTCTACCGTCACTTCGCCGGCAAGGACGCGATGCTCGCCGAGCTCCTGGTCGGGATCAGCGGCCAGTTGCTGACGGGTGCGAAGCGGCGCCTCGCGGAGGCCGACGGCGTGCCCGCCGAGGCGGTCCTCGACTCCCTCATCGAGGGCCACATCGACTTCGCCCTCGACGACCGTCCCCTCATCACCCTGCACGACCGCGAGCTGGACCGCCTGCGCGACAGCGACCGCAAACTCGTGCGGCAGCTCCAGCGGCAGTACGTCGAGCTGTGGGTGGACATCGTCCGCCAGGTCTACCCGGACCTGACCGAGCCGACCGCCCGCTCCGCCGTCCACTCGGTGTTCGGCCTGCTCAACTCGACCCCGCACCTGGGACGCCCGGGCTCGCTGCCGGGCCGGGGGGTCACGGCGCAGCTGCTGCACCGGATGGCGCGGGGGGCGTTCGGGGCGGCCGGGGTGGCTTGAGCCGTCCGCCGGTCCCGGGTTCACTCACGCCGCCCTTAGGTCAAGACTTAGTAAAGTGGCGGCGTGATCATTGCTGCTGCGGCCGACGCCCCCGTCGGCGGAGTCGCCGGCTGGGCCGCCGACCTGATGGAGAAGCTGGGCGGTCCCGGTGCGGGGCTGGCCATCGCTCTGGAGAACCTCTTTCCGCCGTTGCCGAGCGAGGTGATCCTGCCGTTGGCGGGGTTCACGGCGAGCCAGGGGCGGATGGACGTCGTCGCGGCCGTCGCCTGGACGACGGCGGGTTCCGTGGTGGGTGCGCTGGCCCTGTATCTGCTGGGGGCGCTCTTCGGCCGGGAACGGCTGATCGCGGTGGCGGCACGGCTGCCGCTGGTGAAGGTCGCCGACGTGGAGCGGACCGAGGCGTGGTTCCTCCGGCACGGCACCAAGGCCGTGTTCTTCGGCCGCTTCGTGCCCATCTTCCGCAGCCTGATCTCGATACCGGCCGGCGTCGAACGCATGCGGCTGCCCCTCTTCCTCGCCCTCACGGCGGCCGGCAGCCTCATCTGGAACACCGCCTTCATCGCCGGCGGCTACGCGCTGGGTGCCCGCTGGCACGAGGTCACCGATCTCGTCGGCCTCTACTCCAAGGTGATCCTGGTGGCCGTGGTCGTGGCGGTCCTGGCCCTCGTGGCCGTACGGCTGCTGCGGGCGGGGCGTGGCACGCGGCGGCGTCCGGCCCGGCGCACCGAGGAGGACGTACGGCTCTGAGTGCGGCGGGCGTGACGAGCGTTACGGACCTTGGCCTCTGGACGCCTGTGGATACTCGCCGGTACGGTTGAGTGAGCAAGCGCTTAGACATGGACGTGTGGAGGTGGCGGCGGTGCGCCGTACGGTGTTCAGTGAGGATCACGAGGCGTTCCGGGAGACCATCCGCGCCTTCATCGAGGCCGAGGTCGTCCCGGTCTACGACGAGTGGTTCGCGGCCGGCCAGGCGCCGCGCGACTTCTACTACAAGCTCGCCGAGCTCGGCGTCTTCGGCATCCGCGTCGACGAGGAGTACGGCGGCGCCGGCATCGACTCGTACAAGTTCGAGGCGGTGATGTACGAGGAGACCGCCCGCGCGGGTGTGCAGTTCGGCGGCTCCGGCGTACACGTGCTGCTCGGCCTGCCGTACATCAAGATGCTCGCCACCGACGAGCAGAAGAAGCGCTTCCTGCCGAAGTTCGTCTCCGGTGAGGAGATGTGGGCGCTGGCGATGACCGAGCCCGGCACCGGCTCCGACCTCGCCGGCATGAAGACCACCGCCAAGCTGAGCGAGGACGGCACGCACTACGTCCTCAACGGCGCCAAGACCTTCATCACCGGCGGCGTCCACGCCGACCGCGTGATCGTCTGCGCCCGCACCGACGCGCCCAGCGCCGAGGACCGCCGCCACGGCATCTCCCTGTTCGCCGTGGACACCAAGTCCGAGGGGTACTCCGTCGGCCGCAAGCTCGACAAGCTCGGCCTGAAGACCTCCGACACCGCCGAGCTGGCGTTCGTCGACGTCAAGGTCCCGGTCGAGGACCTCCTCGGCGAGGAGAACAAGGGCTTCTACTACCTCGGCCACAACCTCGCCTCCGAGCGCTGGGGCATCGCCTTCGGCGCCTACGCGCAGGCCAAGGCCGCCGTGCGGTTCGCCAAGGAGTACGTCCAGGACCGCACCGTTTTCGGCAAATCTGTTGCATCTTTCCAGAACACCAAGTTCGAGCTGGCCGCCTGCCAGGCCGAGGTCGACGCCGCCGAGGCCGTCGCCGACCGCGCGCTGGAGGCCCTGGACGCCGGTGAGCTGACCCCCGCCGAGGCCGCGTCCGCGAAGCTCTTCTGCACCGAGGTCGCGCACCGCGTCATCGACCGCTGCCTCCAGCTGCACGGCGGCTACGGCTTCATGAACGAGTACCCGATCGCCCGCCTGTACGCGGACAACCGCGTCAACCGCATCTACGGCGGCACCAGCGAGATCATGAAGTCGATCATCGCCAAGGACATGGGCCTGTAAGCATCCGGGTCCCCCAGCACCCGGGCCGGTCAGGCTCCTGAAATTCCTGCCAGTAGAAAAGGTGCCATGAACCAGGCACTACAGGGTCTCCTCGATCTGCTCGACCTGGAGCAGATCGAGGAGGACATCTTCCGCGGCCAGTCCCGCTCCGCCGTCGTCCCGCGCGTCTTCGGCGGTCAGGTCGCGGCCCAGGCACTCGTCGCCGCCGGGCGCACGGTCCCCGCGGACCGGCCCGCCCACTCCCTCCACGCGTACTTCCTGCGCATGGGGGACCCGGGCGCGCCCATCGTCTACAACGTGGACCGCATGCGCGACGGCCGCTCCTTCACCACCCGGCGCGTCGTCGCCGTCCAGCACGGCAAGCCGATCTTCGCCCTGTCCGCCTCGTTCCAGGTGCACGAGGAGGGCATGGACCACCAGGCCCCCATGCCCCCCGCACCCGACCCGGCGGCGCTCCCCACCTCCGAGGAGCGGCTGCGCGGCTACGACCACCTGGACGCGGACGTCGTCGAGCGGTTCCTGGAGGCACGCCAGGCGGTCGATCTGCGCTACGTCGACGAGCCGCCGTACGGCCGGTTCGGCGAGCCCCGCGAACCGCACTCCCAGGTCTGGTTCCGCACCAACGGCAAGCTGGCCGACGATCCGCTCCTGCACGTCGTCCTCGCCACGTACGTCTCCGACATGACGCTCCTCGACTCGGTCCTGCTCGCACACGGCCGGGGCGGCTGGGCCGTCGGCGACGTCGTCGGTGCCTCGCTGGACCACGCGATGTGGTTCCATCGTCCGTTCCGCGCGGACGAGTGGCTGCTGTACGACCAGGAGTCGCCGTCGGCCCACGGCGGGCGCGGCCTCGGCCAGGCCCGTATCTACACCCAGGACGGGCAGCTGGCGGTGTCGGTGATCCAGGAGGGCGTGGTCCGGGTCCCGCGGTGACGGCCCGCCGGCCTTCGGGCCGGACCCGTCGACCGGCCGGCTCGCGGTCGAGCACGACCCCCTATTCGGCCAGGCCCGCCTCACGCAGCAGATACGCCGTCATCGGGTCGTAGTAGCGCGGGCTGACCACATGGTCGTCCAGCGGCACCACCACCTGTACGGTCCCCTCGGCCTCCGCGAGGAACAGCGCCGGGTCGTTGCAGTCCGCGTAGCCCACGGAGTCCACGCCGTGCCGGCCGGCGTAGCCCGCCCAGCCGTGGTCGGCGACGACCAGGTCCGGCAGCGGGCGGCCCTCGCGCTCAAGTCCCGTCAGGATGGCCTTCATCGGTTCGCCGGAGTGGGTGTGCCAGAGGGTGGCGCCGTGTTCCAGGACGGCCACGTCCGCGAACTGCATGACGTATCCCTCGTCGGTCTGGAGGCCCTCGGGGATCACCACGATCTCGCAGCCCACCGCACGCAGTGCCTGCGCCGTCGCGCGGTGCACGTCCAGCAGGCCGCCCGGGTGGCCCGTCGCGAACAGCACCCGCTGCTGCCCGTCCGCCGCCTTGCGCAGCCGGGCCGCCATGCGCTCCAGGGCGGCCACCGTCAGCTCGGGGTCGATGGTGTCCTGGCCGTGGCGGTGCTCCGCGTCGTCGTTCACGCCGACGCGCTCGGCCATCACCGCGAGGACGTCCTGCTCGTCGGTCCAGCGGTCGCCGAGCTCCAGCCCGAGCCAGTAGTGGCGGTCGCCGTTCGCCAGCTTGCGGTAGTGGGAGAGGTTGTTCTCGCGGGGAGTGGCGACGTCGCCCGCGATACGGGTTCTGACGAGGTGGTCGACGAGCTCGGCGCGGCTGGGTGTCCCGGGTATCGGCATGCCTCCCATTGTGAGGCAGACAACTGTGGGAACGCCCGGCTCCGGGGCGCGTGCGACGCGGGTCACTGTGTGGATCACCCTTCGCCCTGCCGCAGGGCGAACCACAACTCCATCCGTACGTCCGGGTCGTCCAGGTCCGTGCCGAGGAGCGTCGCGCAACGGGCGATCCGCTGGCGGACCGTGTTGCGGTGGACGGACAGGGCGACGGCCGTGCGGTCCCAACTGCCGTGCAGGGAGAGCCAGGTGCGCAGGGTCTCCGTCAGGGGCGAGGCGAGGGGCGCGAGCAGGGCGCGGGCGTGCGACTCCGCCTCGTCCGGGGAGAGCAGGTCCGTGAGGGCCGGGCGATGGCTGCCGTGCCGGAACAGGGGCGTGCGGGTGGCCCGGGCGCGGGACAGGGCGCGGGCCGCCTGGGTGTCGGCGGCCGGCCACTCCGCCGCGGACGCGGGGGCGCTCACGCCCAGGGTCCAGCCGGGCTGCGGGGCCGGTTCGCGGTCCGCGGGGGCGAGGACGCGTACGACGTCCTGCGCGAGGTCGACCAGCGGGGAGCCGAGGGCCGCGCCCAGCGCCGAGGCCGCCACCGGGTCGCAGGGCTGGGTGTCGGGGCTGCCGTGCACCACGACCCAGCGGTCGCCACCGAGGAGCGGGGCCACCGCCCGCGGCTCGGCGCCCAGCAGCAGCCGTACGAGCGCCGACGACCGAGCCGCCCCCGAGCCGCTCTGGTGCTCGCCGGTGAGGAGGGAGAGGAGCACGGCTGCGACGGAGGCGATGGTGTGGTCACCGGGGTCCCGGCGCGGGGCGGCGACCCCGAGGACGAAGCCCCGGCCGGCGCCGAGGGCGTAGGCGGCGAGGTGGGTGCCGGCGATGGTGTCGGTGGCGGAGGTGGGAGTGGGTGAGGCGGGCGCGCTGGTGCCAGGGAGTGGGGCTTCGGGCCGCGTGGTCCGCCGGGCGGTCCCGCTGTCGGATGCGCCCGGAGCCGAAGCCGCCGTCGAAGTCGCACCCGCCCCCACAACCGGCCGTACCACCCTCGCCAGCTCGGCCAGCGCCGCCCGCGCCACGTCGCCCGGAGTCTCCCGTCCCGCCTCCCCGATCACCGCCCCCTCCGGCCCGTACAGCACCGCCCAGCCGCCCACTCGCTGGGCCAGCTGCCGCAGGACCGCGCGGACCGGGTCGGGGCGGGAGGCCGCCGCGGCCAGGCTCTGCTGGGCCTCCGTCACACGGCGCAGTTCGGCGTGGCGGGCCCGGGCCATCAACTGCCAGACCGCGCGGGCCACGCCCGAGAAGGTGGTCCGGGGCGGGACCTCCAGGAGCGGCAGGCCGTACGCGTCGCACGCGGCCACCAGGGCGTGCGGCACCGTCTCGTGCACGGGGGCGAGCCCGAAGCCGAGCGCCGCGCCGCCCGCCGCCACGATCCTCGACACGTAGTCGTCGAAGTACGTCCCCGAGCCCGCCGCCTCCGGGATGTGCACCCCGGCCGTCAGCAGCAGCTCGCCGCCCAGCAGATACGGATACGGATCGGCCATCTCCGAGGTGTGCGCCCAGTGCACGGCCGGGTCCGCGTCCGGTGGCCCGGCGATCCGGCGCAGGCCCAGGTCCTCGCGGGCCAGGAGGGCCGAGAGCGGTACCGGTGGGGTCGGGGGAACGGTCGGCTCCGGCATATGTGCGTTCCCTCCATCCAGTCATCCCGGGATGGATGAAACGTACACTTCGCAGCCGCCTTCCGGACACCTAGGTTGGCTCCCGAACCGGCCTCGGAACCGGCGCCGGCTCACCCGTAGAGTCGTAGGCATAAAACCCGCATACGCGATGAAGCGTAGAAAAGAAGGCATTCCACGTGACTGGCAACGAGACGCCCCGCGGCCCCGTCGACTCCTCCCGCATCCCGCGCTACGCCGGACCCGCCACCTTCGCCCGGCTGCCCCGCCTCGACGAGGTCGGCCGCGCCGACGTGGCCGTGGTCGGCGTGCCGTTCGACTCGGGAGTCTCGTACCGGCCGGGTGCCCGCTTCGGCGGCAACGCGATCCGCGAGGCGTCCCGGCTGCTGCGCCCGTACAACCCGGCGCAGGACGCCTCCCCCTTCGCCCTCGCGCAGGTGGCGGACGGCGGCGACATCGCGGTGAACCCGTTCAACATCAACGAGGCCGTCGAGACGGTCGAGGCCGCCGCCGACGACCTGATCGGCACCGGCGCCCGCCTGATGACCCTGGGCGGCGACCACACCATCGCGCTGCCGCTGCTGCGCTCGGTCGCCAAGAAGCACGGCCCTGTCGCGCTGCTCCACTTCGACGCCCACCTCGACACCTGGGACACCTACTTCGGCGCCGAGTACACGCACGGCACTCCGTTCCGCCGCGCGGTCGAGGAGGGCATCCTCGACACCTCCGCCCTCTCCCACGTCGGCATCCGCGGCCCGCTGTACGGCAAGCAGGACCTCACCGACGACGAGAAGATGGGCTTCGGCATCGTCACCTCGGCGGACGTCTACCGGCGCGGCGCCGACGAGGTGGCCGACCAGTTGCGTCAGCGCATCGGCGACCGGCCCCTCTACATCTCCATCGACATCGACTGCCTCGACCCGGCCCACGCCCCCGGCACGGGTACGCCGGAGGCGGGCGGCATGACGTCCCGCGAACTGCTGGAGATCCTGCGCGGCCTCGCGTCCTGCAACCTGGTCTCCGCCGACGTCGTCGAGGTGGCGCCCGCGTACGATCACGCCGAGATCACGTCGGTGGCCGCGTCCCACACGGCGTACGAACTGACCACGATCATGTCCCGCCAGATCGCGGCGGCCCGTGAGGAGAACGAGGGCAAGTGACCCACGACCACGACCTGGTACTCCGCCCGACGGAGGCGCAGACCGCAGCCGCGCTGAACCCTCCCGCCGGCCGAGGCGGCGGAGACCTGGTCGTGGAGACGCTGGCCGGGCTCGGCGCGACGACCGTCTTCGGACTGCCCGGCCAGCACGCGCTCGGCATGTTCGACGCGCTACGGCGCTCCGACCTCAGGTACATCGGGCTGCGGGTGGAGAACAACGCCGCCTTCGCGGCGGACGCCTACGGCCGGATCACCGGCGAGGCGGCCCCGCTGCTGCTGTCGACGGGTCCCGGCGCGCTGACGTCGCTGGCCGCGCTCCAGGAGGCCGCGGCGGCCTCCGCCCCCGTCCTGGCGATCAGCAGCCAGATCCCGACGGCGGGGCTCGGCGGCGGCCGGCACGGCTACCTCCACGAACTCCCGGACCAGGCGGCGTCGTTCCGGGGCGTGGTGAAGTCGGTGCACACCGTCCGCACCCAGTCCCAGATCCCCTCCGCGATCGAGGCTGCCTGGAAGTCGGCGCTGTCGGCCCCGCACGGCCCGGTGTGGGTGGAGATCCCGCAGGACGTGCTGCTCGCCGAGACATCGATCCCGGTGGTGACGGGCGGCGACGCCTTCCCCGACGAGCTGCCGCCACGCCCCGAACTGACGGCGGTGGCCGCCCACTTGCTGTCCCACGCCGCCCGCCCGGCGATCATCGCGGGCGGGGGAGTGGTCCGCGCCGACGCCTCGAAGAAGCTCCGTCAGCTGGCGGAGACCCTCCAGGCCCCGGTCGTCACCACCCCCGGCGGCAAGGGCGCCTTCCCCTGGACGCACCCGCTGTCCCTCCAGTCCTGGATCGAGGACCGGCACACCACGGACTTCCTGGAGGACGCGGACGTACTCCTCGTCGTCGGCTCGGGGTTGGGGGAGTTGTCGTCCAATTACCACACGTTCAAGCCGCGCGGCCGGGTCATCCAGATCGAGGCCGACCTCGGGAAGCTGGAGTCCAACCACCCGGCGCTGGGTATCCACGCGGACGCGCGCCTCGCGTTGCAGGCGCTGCTGGAGACGGTGTCGGAACGGGAGGACGTCACGGCGCCGGAGCGGGTGCGTGAGGTGCTCGGCAAGGTGTCGGAGCGGATCGGCGGCCAGGAACTCACGCTGGAGCAGGATGTGCTGGCATCGGTCCGGCGCGCCCTGCCCGCCGACTCCCCGTCCTTCTGGGACATGACGATCCTCGCCTACTGGGCGTGGTCGGCCTTCGACGCCAAGGGCCCCAACCACATGCACTCCGCCCAGGGCGCCGGCGGCCTCGGCTACGGCTTCCCGGCGGCGCTCGGCGCGGCGGTCGCGGACCCGACCCGCCCGGCACTGGCGGTCTCCGGCGACGGAGGCGCCCTGTACTCGATCGCCGAGCTGGCCACGGCCCGCCAGTACGACCTGAACGTCACCTGGCTCATCGTCGACGACGGCGGCTACGGCATCCTGCGCGAGTACATGACGGACGCCTTCGGCGAGGCGACGGCGACGGAACTGGCGCGGCCGGACTATGTGGCGCTCGCCGAGTCCTTCGGTGTCCCCGGGGTCCGTACGGCCCCGGGGACACTGGAGGCGGATCTGACGAAGGCGCTTCAGACCCCCGGCCCGTCGGTGGTCGTCCTCCCGGCGGTGCTGCGGATGTTCGCGCCAACGCACCTCACGACATGATGACCCAGGAGCCCTGCTCCTGCGTGTTGTGGTCGCGGTTGTAGCAGGCGTCGTCCACCGCGGGGCCGGTCCACGGCGCCGCCATCGGGACGAGCGCGAGTGCCTGCCTGCAGAGGTTGGGGGTGGTGTAGCCGGCGATGGTGACACGGCCCCGGTCGCCGTCGTCGGCGTGGGCCGGGGTGGCGAGTACGAGGGCTGCCATGGTGAGCGCGGCGAGCGCGCTGATCTTCTTCATAGCCGGTCAACGGTGGTGGATCGGTGCAGGTCATTCCGCTGTACAGGTGGTGACCGAGCGCGCCGGGGCCCGACGAGGGCCCCCGCGCGTCCATGGCGACCGGACTGAGCCCGGGCGCCTGCCGGATCGTCTACCAGATCGCCTCGACCCACTCCGGGTGGTCGATGAACGGGTTGCGGTTGTGCTGGTAGGAGTCGTAGATGACCTCGTTGCGGCGCTCCTCGAAGGCGCTCGGCGGGTCCGCCTCGTTCCATGCCTTGAGGACGGAGAGCTTGCCCATGTAGGGGTTGGAGCCGTTGTCGACCTTCTCGTTGGGCTCCAGGTCGGCCCAGCCGTCGTCACCCTCGTAGCGCACGGCCATGTAGAGGATCATGCGGGCCACGTCGCCCCGGTCCGCGGCGCGGGGCGCGAAGGAGTCGGAGTCGACGGTGCTGCCGCCGCCGCCCGTGACGGCGCTGCCGCCGTTGTCGAAGTCCAGGTTGCCGCGGATGCTGTTGACCCGGACGTCGCAGGCGCGCAGGTGGTGCAGGTCCGTGCCGGGGCCGATGGCCTCGCCGAAGTCGCCGTGGGACTTGGCCCAGGTGTGCTCGCGGTTCCAGTCGCCGACGTCGCCGCCGTTGAGGGACTTGCTGCGGGAGACGCCGCTGTACAGCAGGAGCACGTTGCTGCTGTTGTTCGGGTCCTGGTCGGCGACCTTCAGCGCGTTCCAGACCGCCGAGTACGAGATCTTCGTCTGGTCGCTGATGATCGTGTGCAGCGAGTCCTTCAGGGCCGTACCGGTCTTGCCGATCGCGTCGGCGTAGTACGTGTCGTCGTACTCCGTCGTGGTGGCCGCGGCCGGGGAGGCCATGAGCGCCGGGGTGGTGAGGCCGACCAGGACGGCTGCCGTCGTCAGCGCCACGGACTTCCAGCGGCGGTGGCGTATGTGTGTCGCCAGCATGTGGGGTGTCCCATCTACGCGGGTTGAATGGAGGCGGCAAACGGGAGAGTGGCATGGACATGCGGTGGTGTCGAGGGCTTACGCGTGTCCATTGGGTGACGGGAAACGGCAAATCGGGGCATGGGTGAGGTAGTTGACACCGAAACGGCCCCCGACGGTGAGGTCGGGGGCCGTGGGGTGGGGAGTTGTGGGTGGGTGGGGCCGGGTCAGCCGAGGTCGGACGGGTCCAGGCGGTAGATGGTCGACTGGTTGGTCTGGGACGAGGACGAGTCGGAGTTCGAGTCGGAGGCGGAGGACTGCGACGTGCTGCTGTACTCGCTCTCCTTCACCGCCGTCCCGTTCTTCTGGACCCAGGCCGTGACCTCGGAGCTCACTGTGCTGCCGCCGCCCGGGCCGCCGCCCATGCCGCCGCCACCGATCTGGACGTAGTGAAGTTCGCCGTTCTTCACCAGCTCCTTCAGCTTGGCCGGCGTCATCGCCTTGTCGCTGCCGGACCAGCCCCACATGGAGATCACGGGCTCACCGCTGCTGAGGATCAGCTGGGCCGCGCTCTGCGAACTCGACACCGCCAGCAGCCACTTGGCGCCGTCCTGGTGCTTCTTGAGATACGTGATGAGCTCGCTGCTCGCGCCGCCACCGCCGAAGCCTCCGCCGCCCATGCCGCCGGGAGCCTGGCCGTTCTGACCGTTCTGCCGTGTGCCGCCGCTCGGCATCTGACCGCCACCGAAGCCACCTCGGCCGCCGCCACCGCCCCCACCGGGACCGCCGCCGAAGCCGCTGCCCGTCGAGGGCCCGGCCGTCGGGTTCGTACCGCCCATGCCGCCGCCCGAACCGGACGGCACCGACCAGGCGTACGTGGCGGGACCCGCGACCGCCGCGACGATCGCCGCCACCACGGAGGCCGCCAGCAGCCGCAGCCGGTTCCCCGACGCGGACCGGAAGACGAGCAGGCCCACGATCGCCAGCGCCATGACGACGGCGATCGCCGGCCACAGCCAGGTGTTCCAGCCGGAGGCCCGCCGCAGGAGTACGACCGCCCAGACGGCGGTGACCGCCAGCCCCGCCGGCAGCACCCATGCCCACCGCTTGTCGGCGCGGAACGCGCGCAGCAGCATCAGGCCGCCGCCTCCGCACAGGGCCGCGATGCCCGGGGCGAGCGCGGTCGTGTAGTACGGGTGCATCGTGCCCTCGGCCATGGCGAAGGTCAGGTAGTGCAGGGCCGTCCAGCCGCCCCACATCAGAAGCGCGGCACGGGTGAGGTCGGTGCGCGGGGCGCGGCCGCACAGCACGAGGCCGCCGACGCACGCGAGCGCCGCGAAGGGGATCAGCCAGGAGATCTGGCCGCCGAGGATGTCGTTGAAGAGCCGTCCGATGCCCGCCGTACCGGAGAAGCCGCCGCCGCCTCCACCGCCGCCTCCGCCGTTGCCCTCGCCGCCGAGGATCCGGCCGAGGCCGTTGTAGCCCATGATCAGGTCCCAGGCCGTGCCGTCCGTCGAACCGCCGATGTACGGGCGTTCGTCGGCGGGCACGAGCGAGACGGCGGCCGCCCACCAGAAGCTGGAGACGGCGAGGGCGACGCCCGCGATCAGCAGGTTCACGATCCGCTTCACGAGCTTCGGCTTAGCGGCGTACAGGTAGACCGCGAAGACGGCGGGCAGTGCGATGTAGCCCTGGAGCATCTTCGTGTTGAAGGCCAGTCCGAAGCAGACCGCGGAACCGACCAGCGGCAGCAACCTGCCGTTGTGGACGGCGCGCAGGGCGAGCGCCGCGCCGCCGGCCATCAGGAACACCAGCAGCGTGTCGGGGTTGTTGTCACGGTTGATGGCGACCGTGATCGGGGTCAGGGCCAGGACCAGCGCGGCCACCGTCGCCGCGCCGTGGCCCCACACCCGCTTCACCGAGGAGTGCACGATCCAGATCGTCGCCAGCGCGACCAGGATCATCGGCAGCATCATCTGCCAGGTGCCGTAACCGAAGATTCGGCACGACAGCCCCATCACCATCAGGGCGAACGGCGGCTTGTCGACGGTGAGGAAGTCCCCCGCGTCCAGCGAGCCGAAGAACCACGCCTTCCAGCTCTGCGTGCCGCTCAGGACGGCCGCGCTGTAGAAGCTGTTCAGGCTGGAGCCGGAGAGGTTCCAGGAGTACAGCGCCGCCGCCAGGATCAGGATCGCGATCAGCGCGGGGAGCGACCAGCGGGGTGCCTTGTCCAGGGGAGCCGGGGGTGGGACCTCCGGTGGGGCCAGCGGGGACACGTCGGTGGCGGGCACGGTCGTGTGGGGGCGGGGATCGGTGGCTGATGTCACCAGCGCATCGTGTGCGGCGGGGGTGGGTGCGGGCTGTGCCGGACCTGGATCTTTCCTGTGGATTCGCAAAGGGGTCGGCAAAGGAGGCCGTGGGCCCCCTCACCGGAGCCCTTCGAGACGCTCCATGTTCTCCTCCCCCCACTGCCCGAGCGGGACGAGAGCGGTGATGAGCGAGCGGCCGAAGTCGGTCAGTGAGTACTCGACCTTCGGCGGGACCTGGTGATGGACCTCGCGGTGCACCAGGCCGCTGGCCTCCAGTTCCCGTAGTTGCAGGATCAGCATCCGTTCACTGATGCCGGTCACGGTCCGGCGCAACTCGCCGAAGCGCAGTGGTCCTTCGCCGAGCCAGAACAGGATCAGTCCCTTCCACTTCCCTCCCATGACGTCGATGGCGGCGTCCAGCCCGCAGGTGTAGCTCCGCTTCGTCATCTGCCCTCCCTAACAAAAATGTGGGTACCCGACAAAATTGTAGGTACTTGCAGATGTGGTGGTACGCCCACAGCATGGAGCAGTCAGCGCACCGGGATGGCGGCAACTCCACGCCCAAGACTCGTGTTTGACGTCACCTCAGGTGCTCAGAAAGATCCGTTCCAGGCAGGAGCAACATATGACCGGGCATCACCGCACTCCCGTGACCGTCGTCGGGCTGGGCTCGATGGGCAGCGCGCTGGCCGAGGCGTTCATCGCCGCCGGGCACCCGACCACCGTCTGGAACAGGACACCTGGCAAGGCCGCGCCCCTCGTGGCCAGGGGTGCTGTTCACGCGCGCACCGTGGACGAGGCGGTGGCGGTGAGTCCGCTGGTCGTCGCCTGTCTGACCACGTTCGAGAACACCGTCGAGGCCCTCGAACCGGCCGCCGCCGGGCTCAAGGGGCGGGCCCTGGTGACCCTGAACAGCGGCTCACCGGCCGGGGCCCGGCAGCTGGCCGAGTGGGCGCTCGGGCGCGGAGCGCGCTATCTCGGGGGAGCGATCAAGAACGTGCCGTCGGCCGTGGGCGCCGAGGACACCCTCCTGTACTACGGCGGTGACATCGGCGTGTTCGAGGAGTTCGCCCCGACGCTGCGTGTCCTGGGCGGCGACACCGTCTATCTCGGTACGGACCCCGACCTCGCCGCCCTGTACGAGATGGCGGTGGGCGGCACCCTGTTACCCGCGCTCGTCGGCTTCTTCCAGGGCGCTGCGGCCCTGCAGGCCCGGGGCCTCACGGCGGCCTCGATGGTCCGGTTCAGCGTCAAGTGGTTCGAAATGATCAACTCGGTACTGCCGGTCTTCGCCGAGGAGATCGACCGCGGCGACTACACCAGGCCCGCCTCCTCCGTGAACCTCTTCCTGGCCGGAGCCGCCCACGACGAGGAACTCGGCAAGGAAGCGAACCTCGACATGGCCTGGCACAGGCCGTTCCACGATCTGCTCGAGCGTGCGGTCGAAGCCGGCCACGGCGACCACAGCGTCTCCGCCCTGACGGAGATCCTCAGGGCCCCTGTACGGACCGCATAGCCCCGTAGTCCGGAGGGGCCGCACAGCGCGGGACGGATCAGAAATGCGTGGCGACCCCGGACACCCGCCGCAGCTGAGCCATGTCATGCCAGTCGCGGTCCGCCGGCTCGTAGCCCTGGTGGAATTGGACCTGCTGTTCTGCCGACAGACACGGGACCGGCGTCCCGCGATGCTGCCCGTCACGAACGCCGACGCGGGGTGGTGGAAGGGGCGAGTCGGGTCGAGGGCGCGGGCTCAGTGCGCCGTCAGCAGTCATCATGCGTACAACCTTTCATGCGTGCTCGTTGGTCAGAGGGACATGACCCACGGGAGAACGAGCAAGAGCGAGAAGTCAGGGCGCGTTTGCGGACGCGCGAGAGCGGGCGTCGCGGCTGGTGTGGGCGTCGGCGTCGCCATGGCGTCCATAGCCGTCGCCACCCCCGCCGTCGCCGCCCCCGCCCCCACCGTCAGCTGTACGTCCGCCAAGGCCGGACTCGCCGCCAAGCTGAAGAAGGACATCACCGCCGCCCTGGCCAACCGCAAGGGGACCATCGCGGTCGGCCTGTACGACCGTTCCACCAACACGACCTGTGCGCTGCGGGCTTCCAGCGCCTACGACTCCGCCAGCGTCGTCAAGGTCACCGTGCTCGCCGCGCTGCTGTGGGACGCGAAGAAGCACAACCGGTACCTCACCGACCGGGAGGCGTCCCTCGCCAAGGCCATGATCACCAAGTCGGACAACGCCGCGACCAGCACGCTCTGGAAGCAGCTCGGCATGACGAAGATCAAGGGCTTCCTCAGCGCCGCCGGCATGACCCAAACCAAGCCCGGCGCGAACGGCTACTGGGGCCTGACCCAGATCACCGTCACCGACGAGCAGAAGCTGCTGAAGCTCATCACGGCCAAGAACGCCATACTCAGCGACAACTCCCGTGCCTACATCCTGAAGCTGATGGGGCAGGTCGTCTCCTCGCAGCGCTGGGGCACCCCGTACGGAGTGCCGTCCGGCGTCACCGTCGCCGTCAAGAACGGCTGGCTGCAACGCGCCACCCAGGGCTGGCGGGTGCACAGCGTCGGCGCCTTCAAGGGGCGCGGGCATGATTACGTGATCACCGTGCTGACCCATGGCAACAGCACCATGAACTACGGCATCACGACCATTCAGGGCGTCGCCAAGGTCATCCACAAGGACCTGGCCGCGAGCTGAGGCTTCACGAGGCGGCCCACCTGGCGTCACCCACCCGTCCTACGGTGACCCCATGCGCCTGAGAACCGTACTCGCCACCGCCACCGCGGGCCTGGCGGCGGCCACTTGCCTGACCGTCGCCGGCCCGGCGAACGCCGACGTCCACGCCGTCACCGCCGCCGTCACCGCCAACACGCCGGACAGCCATGCCTGTTCGCCCGCCGTCTCCATCGACCGCTTCTCCGACGCGCTCGACAAGACGACGTACGACGGCACCTTCGTCGGGAACTTCTCCGCCCTCGCCGTGGACCGGGACGGCTCGCTCGCGGCCGTCTCCGACCGTTCGGCCCTGTTCGGCCTGGACGGGAAGACGCTCATGCCCCGGGCCGTCGTCCCGCTCGCCGACGAGAGCGGTGCCGCCCTCGACTCCGAGGGCCTGGTCGTCGACCGGGACGGCACCCGGCTGGTCTCCTCCGAGACCGAGCCCTCCGTACGCCGTCACTCCCGCGACGGCAGGATCCTCGACCGCCTCCCCGTGCCGGACGACCTGAAGGTCGCCCCGGCCGGCCGCGCCGTCTCCAACGGCACCTTCGAGGGTCTGACCCTGCTGCCCGGCGGCCGCACCCTGCTCGCCTCGATGGAGTACGCGCTCGCCGGGGACGGCACCGGCATCGTCCGCTTCCAGACCTGGCGGCGGACCGAGAGCGGTCACTTCCGGCTCTCCCGCCAGTACGCCTACCGCACCGACGCCGGCCTCGGCGTCCCCGAGGTCCAGGCGACCCCCGACGGCCGCCTCCTCGTCCTGGAACGCGGCTTCACCGCGGGCGTCGGCAACACGGTCCGCCTCTACCTCGCCGACCCGCGCCGGGCCACGGACACGAGCGGTGTCGAGCACCTCACCGGGCAGGACGGCGTACGGCTGATCAAGAAGACGCTGCTCGCCGACATCGTGAACTGCCCGTCACTGGGAGCGACCGCCGAGCAGCCCCAGCCGAACCCGCTCCTCGACAACATCGAGGGCATGGTGATCACGCGCCGTGCGGGCGACCGCCTGAAGGTGCTGCTGGTCAGCGACGACAACCAGAACGCCGTACAGACGACACGGTTCTACCACCTGCGCGTACGGATCTGAGCGCACCGCCCCCGTTTGTTGCTGCGGGATGAAATCGGCGCTCGTCGGCGTTGGTGACTTCCGGCAGATCAGGACGAACGGAGGGCACCCGCGTGGCAGCGCATCAGGGGGAGACCAAGGGCTGGGCGCGCAGGCTGGCCGGGTATGCGTGGCGTTACCCCAGGGACGTCGTCCTGGCCCTGGGCTCCTCCCTCGCCGGTATGGCCGTCATGGCCGTCGTCCCGCTGATCACCAAGGTGATCATCGACGACGTGATCGGCGACCACACCCGCGGCATGGCCCTCTGGGCCGGCCTGCTGATAGCCGCCGCCGTCGCCGTGTACGTCCTGACCTACATCCGCCGCTACTACGGCGGCCGGCTCGCCCTCGACGTCCAGCACGATCTGCGCACCGACATGTTCGGGACGATCACCCGGCTCGACGGGCGGCGGCAGGACGAGCTG
Organism: Streptomyces sp. NPDC028907; assembly: GCF_055564995.1. Lineage (NCBI taxonomy): Bacteria > Bacillati > Actinomycetota > Actinomycetes > Kitasatosporales > Streptomycetaceae > Streptomyces > Streptomyces sp. NPDC028907. Next base: position 420,244 of record NZ_JBVHVE010000004.1, on the reverse strand, counting down.
TCCACCGGGCAGGTCGTCGGGCGGGCCACCAGCGACCTCCAGCTGATCCAGGGTCTGCTCTTCATGCTCCCGATGACCATCGGGAACTTCGCGCTCTTCCTGATATCCCTGGTCGTCATGGCGTGGCTGTCGCTGCCGCTCACGCTGGTCGCCCTCGCCGTCGCCCCCGCGCTGTGGTGGATCGCCAAGCGCAGCCGGACCAAGCTTCACCCCTCCACCTGGTACGCCCAGGCCCAGGCCGCCGCCGTCGCCGGAGTGGTCGACGGCGCCGTCAGCGGCGTACGCGTGGTGAAGGGGTTCGGGCAGGAGGAGCAGGAGACCGGGAAGCTCAGGGACGTCAGCCGGCGGCTCTTCGCCGGGCGGCTGCGCACCATCCGGTTCAACTCGAAGTACACCCCGGCGCTCCAGGCGGTCCCCGCGCTCGGCCAGGTCGCCATGCTCGCGGTCGGCGGCTGGCTGGCGGTGCGCGGGCACATCACGCTGGGTACGTTCGTCGCCTTCTCGACCTACCTCGCCCAGCTGGTCGGCCCGGTGCGCATGCTCGCCATGGTCCTCACCGTGGGGCAGCAGGCCCGGGCGGGCACCGAGCGCGTCCTGGAGCTGATCGACACCGAGCCGTCGATCAAGGAGGGCACCAGGACGCTGCCCGCCGACGCGCCCGCGACCGTCGAGTTCGACGACGTGTCCTTCGGCTACGACGACTCCTCCGGCCCCGTCCTCGACGGGCTCAGCTTCGAGATCCGCTCCGGCGAGACCCTCGCGGTCGTCGGCTCCTCCGGCTCCGGAAAGTCCACCGTCTCCCTCCTCCTGCCGCGTTTCTACGACGTCACCCGCGGCGCCGTCCTCGTCGGCGGCCACGACGTCCGCGAGCTGACCTTCGACTCGCTGCGGGCCGCGATCGGACTGGTCCCCGAGGACTCCTTCCTCTTCTCGGACACGGTCCGCAACAACATCGCGTACGGCCGCCCCGACGCCACCGACGAGGAGATCCGCGCAGCCGCCCGCGCCGCCCAGGCGGACCGGTTCATCGCCGAGCTGCCCGACGGCTACGACACCACGGTCGGCGAGCACGGCCTGACCCTCTCCGGCGGCCAGCGCCAGCGCGTCGCGCTCGCCCGCGCGATCCTCACCGATCCCCGGCTGCTCGTTCTCGACGACGCGACCTCGGCGGTGGACGCCCGCGTCGAGCACGAGATCCACGAGGCGCTGAAGCAGGTGATGGAGGGCCGGACCACCCTCCTCATCGCCCACCGGCGCTCCACCCTCAACCTCGCCGACCGCATCGCCGTCCTCGACGCCGGCCGCCTCGCCGACATCGGCACCCATGAGGAACTCCAGCAGCGCTCCGCCCTCTACCGCCGCCTGCTCACCGACCCCGACGAGCTCGGCGGCGTCTCACCCGGCCACGCCCAGCCGGTCTGCCCCCAGGAGGACACCTCCGTACGGGACGAACTGGACGCCGAGTTCGACGCCGAACGCGGGGTGACGCCGAGGCTGTGGACCGGCGACCGCGAACCCAAGGACCTGGCGCTGACGGAGTCCCCGGCCACCCCCGAGCTCCTCGCCCAGGTGGCGGCGCTGCCACCGGCGACCGACACTCCCGACATCGACGAGGCCAAGGCGGTCCGGCCGGAGGAGTCGTACGGCCTGAAACGGCTGCTGCGAGGCTTCGGGCTGCCGCTCCTGATCAGCCTCGGCCTGGTCGCCATGGACGCCGGGATGGGTCTCCTGCTGCCCGTCCTGATCCGGCACGGCATCGACTCCGGCGTCACGCAGGTCGCCCTCGGCGCGGTCTGGGCGGCCTCCCTGCTCGCACTGCTCGCGGTCACCGTCCAGTGGGTGGCGCAGATCGGCGAGACGCGGATGACCGGGCGCACCGGTGAGCGCGTCCTGTACTCCCTCCGGCTGAAGATCTTCGCCCAGCTCCAGCGGCTCGGACTCGACTACTACGAGCGGGAGTTGACCGGCCGGATCATGACCCGGATGACGACGGACGTCGACGCGCTGTCGACGTTTCTCCAGACGGGCCTGGTCACCGCCTTCGTCTCCGTCGTCACCTTCTTCGGCATCATGGTCGCCCTGCTGGTCCTCGACCTCCAGCTCGCGCTCGTCGTCTTCGCGACGCTGCCGCCGCTGATCGTCGGGACCTACTTCTTCCGCCGGGCGAGCGTGAAGGCGTACGAACTCGCCCGTGAGCGCGTGTCGTTGGTCAACGCCGACCTCCAGGAGTCGGTGTCCGGGCTGCGGATCGTGCAGGCCTTCCGGCGCGAGCGGGACGGCGGCGCGCGGTTCGCCGAGCGCAGCGACAGCTACCGGCAGGCCCGCATCCGCGGTCAGTGGCTGATCTCGATCTACTTCCCGTTCGTGCAGTTCCTGTCGTCGGGGGCCGCGGCGGCGGTGCTGATCGTGGGCGGGGCCCGGATCGAGGCGGCGACGCTGACGACCGGCGCGCTGGTGGCGTACCTGCTCTACATCGACCTGTTCTTCGCCCCGGTCCAGCAGCTCTCCCAGGTCTTCGACGGCTACCAGCAGGCCACGGTCTCGCTCGGCCGCATCCAGGAACTCCTGCGGGAGCCGACCTCGACGAAGGCGGCCGAGGAGCCGCTGGAGGTGCCGTCGCTGCGCGGCGAGGTCGCGTTCGAGGACGTGCGCTTCGCGTACGGGGCGGACGAGGAGGCGCTGAGCGGCGTCGACCTGCGCATCCCGGCCGGACAGACGGTCGCGTTCGTCGGCGAGACGGGTGCGGGCAAGTCGACCCTGGTCAAGCTGGTGGCACGCTTCTACGACCCGACCGGCGGCCGGGTGACCGTCGACGGCACGGACCTGCGCGCCCTGGACCTCACGTCGTACCGCCACCGTCTCGGCGTCGTCCCGCAGGAGGCGTACCTCTTCCAGGGCACCGTCCGTGACGCCATCGCCTACGGCCGGCCGGACGCCACCGACGCCGACGTGGAGGCGGCGGCCCGTGCGGTCGGCGCCCACGACATGATCGCCACCCTCGACGGCGGCTACCTCCACGAGGTCGCCGAACGCGGCCGCAACCTCTCCGCCGGCCAACGCCAGCTGATCGCCCTCGCCCGCGCCGAACTGGTCGACCCCGACATCCTGCTCCTCGACGAGGCGACCGCCGCCCTCGACCTGGCCACGGAAGCCCAGGTCAACCAGGCCACGGACCGCGTCGCCGGCCGCCGCACCACGCTTGTCGTCGCCCACCGCCTCACCACCGCCGCCCGCGCGGACCGGGTGGTCGTCGTGGATCACGGCCGGGTCGCGGAGGACGGGACGCACGAGGAGTTGCTGACGCGGGGCGGGCGGTATGCGGAGTTGTGGCGGACCTTCGCCGGGGAGGCCGAAGCCGCCGCGGCGTGAGGGCACTGCCGTGCAACCATCCGGCGTACGCCGTGCGTCCGTACACCAGTACGCTCATTGCCGGTGTACGGGGAGGACAACCAAGTGGACAGTGGTGCGATACGCCGACGACTGGCCGTCGGGCTGGCGGTGCTGACGGCGTCCGGCCTTATCGCGGTCGCGGCCCCGACGCAGGCGCAGGCCGCGGCCCCCACGCGCTGCGAGGGCCGCAAGGTCAAGACGTACCCGTTCTCCACCGGCACCCTGTACGTCTACAAGAAGAGCGGCCACGTCTGCGCCATCGTCACCCCCAGGCGCCCCGGACGACAGCAGACGATGAAGGTCAGTGTGCAGGCGTACCGGGCCAAGCCGGTGACCGACGAGGGCCTGTACACCCGCCGGGCCGGCCCGGTCACCGTCCATGCCGGCCAGCGGTGCGTGTGGGTGAAGGGCCGGGTGGGGAGCGGGTCGGTGAGCAAGGGCTGGATCCTGTGCTGACCGGCTGATTCACGCCCCTGCCGAGCCACCGCCGCGCCTTGGCTTCCGGGAATTCTCCATCTCCCCTGGTGTGTCGGGGAGTTGCTCCGATAGCTTCCGCACGCACATCTGACTCACAAGGGAGGGTGCATGCGGAAGGCGCTCAGATGGCTGCTGGCGCTCGGCGTGCTGATCGGCACGTTGGGAACGGCGGGAACGGCGGGCACCGCGGGGGCGGCCACCACCGCCCGGGCGGCGGCCACCACCACCGACATCAAGGACCGGCTGCTCTCCATACCGGGGATGAGCCTGATCGAGGAGAAGCCGTACACCGGCTACCGCTTCTTCGTGCTCAACTACACCCAGCCGGTCGATCACCGGCACCCGTCCAAGGGGACGTTCCAGCAGCGCGTCACCGTGCTGCACAAGGACGTCAGCCGGCCGACGGTCTTCTACACCAGCGGCTACGACGTCTCCACGACACCCAGCCGCCGCGAGCCGACCCAGATCGTGGACGGCAACCAGATATCCATGGAGTACCGCTTCTTCACCCCGTCCCGTCCCGACCCGGCCGACTGGACCAAGCTGGACATCTGGCAGGCGGCCAGCGACCAGCACCGCATCTTCAAGGCGCTGAAGAAGGTCTACGACCGGAACTGGATCTCCACGGGCGGCTCGAAGGGCGGCATGACCGCCACGTACTACGAGCGCTTCTACCCGAGGGACATGGACGGTGTCGTCGCCTACGTCGCGCCCAACGACGTGGTGAACCACGAGGACTCCGCCTACGACCGCTTCTTCGCGGGCGTCGGCACCAAGGAGTGCCGCGACCGGCTGAACGCCGTCCAGCGCGAGGCGCTGGTGCGCCGGGAGCCGCTGGAGAAGAAGTACGCGGCGTACGCCGCCGAGAACGGTTACACCTTCCGCACGATCGGCAGCCTGGACAAGGCGTACGAGGCGGTCGTCCTGGACTACGTCTGGGGCTTCTGGCAGTACAACCTGCTCCAGAACTGCGTCAACGACACCCTGATCCCGCCGGACGCGAAGAACGCCACCGACGACCAGATCTGGACGTCCATCGACACGGTCTCCGGCTTCTCCTTCTACACCGACCAGGGCCTGGAGCCGTACACGCCGTACTACTACCAGGCGGCCACCCAGCTCGGCGCGCCGACGATCCACTTCCCGCACATCGAGAAGAAGTACCTCCGCTACGGCTACCAGCCCCCGCGGAACTTCGTCCCGAGCGACATCCCGACGAAGTTCCGGCCGTGGGCCATGCGCGACGTGGACACCTGGGTGAAGCACAACGCCCGCCACATGCTCTTCGTCTACGGGCAGAACGACCCGTGGGGCGCCGAGCCGTTCCGCCTCGGCAAGGGTGCGAAGGACTCGTACGTGTTCACCGCCCCCGGCGCCAACCACGGCGCCCGGGTGGACGGCCTGGTCGGTGAAGAGAAGGCCCTCGCCACGGCCCGCATCCTGCAGTGGGCGGGCGTCCCGGCCACCGCCGTGAACCGGGCGGAGCCGCTGGCGAAGTACGACGCGAAGCTGGATGTGCGCGACGTGGAGCGGGAGCCGACCCTGCGCCCGTAGCCCTGCGTTCCGTACGTCAGCCGCGGCGCTGACGTGCGTCTCACACGGGCCGCGCGCAACCCACCGGTTTCTCGCCGCCCAGTTGGACGTACAGGGCCGTCGACAAGGGGCATCCCGCTCGCTTGTCGACGGCCTTCGTCACCTTGTACTGCGGTTTCCGCTCGGCCGTGCCGTCGCAGGACGTCTCGCGGACCTGGCCGTCGCCCGAGCTGTACACGCAGTCGCCCACGATGGTGCGGGGGCCGCCTCCGCCGCCGGGGTCGCCGGGGTGGGGTGCGGCGAGGTTGCGCATGCAGGCGTAGCCCTGCGGGACCGTGCCGTCGCCGTCCTCGTCGGAGCCGCGGCTCTGCTCGCTGATGTGCAGCACGAAGTCCGTGGTCCCGGGGCAGAGCGGCCCCACGCCCACCTTGCCCTCGTGCCGCGCCACGACCCGCGCCGCCGCCCGCTCGCTGGTGCAGGACACCTCGGTGAAGCTCGTCGTACCGAAGGAGCTGCACTCGTCCACGCCGAGGAACACCGTGCCGTAGCCCGCGGCCCGGGTCGGCGCCACCTGCTGCTGGCTCGCGGTCCTGTCGAGCCGCCCGTCGTCCTTCGCCGCCGAGGCATTCTGACACCCCGTCAACAACGCGCTGAGCAGCACCAGCAGCGCACAGGCCGGCCCCGCACCATTTCTCCCGCGCATCGCACTCCCCCCTGGTACCCCCGTCCAGCGTGACCCGCGACAACGGGCGCACGCCAGACGTGTGGGGTCCTTTGCGTCGGTTGGGGGTGAGTGCGCCCGCTGTGTGACGTACGGGCGCTACGTCCAAGTGCTACCCCGTGCTAACTGCTCCGGTAGGACAGCCCGTGCCCGACCGGATACAGCACCCGCGTCGGATCGTCCGCCCGCTGCACCGGTACCGGCAGCCTTCCGCGCGGTGCCACCCGGCCGGCGATCACCCGGGCGGCCGCGCGCAGCTCGACGTCGGTCCAGGAGTACGACGCCAAGCAGGCCCGGACGGTGGGCAGATGGGCCACGTCGTACGGGTTGCGGATCGCGACCGCCACGACCGGTCGGCCCGTCGCGAGCAGCTGTTCGACCAGCGTCTTCTGTGTGCTGCTCGCGGTGACGTTGTACGTCCCGACCACCACGGCGTCCGCCGTCCGGGCCGCCTCGACGGCGCGGGCGATGGTGGCGGCGGAAGGCGAGGTGCCCGTCGACAGGGCGGTCGCCGTGAAGCCCAGTTCGGTGAGGGCGGCGGCGAGGACACCGGTCGGCGGGCCCGTCGTGCCGGACGGGGAGGCCGGGTCGGCGCCCACGACGAGGACCTTGGGGTGGCTGCGGCGGGACAGCGGCAGCAGCGGACCCTCGTTGACCAGCACCGTCGTCGTCCGCTCGGCGACACGGTCGGCGGTCGCGAGGTGGGACCGGGTGCCGACGTTGCGCTCGACGCCGCTCTGGCTGACGTACGGCTCCTCGAACAGCCGCAGCTTCGCCTTCAGCCGCAGGATGCGCAGGATGGACTCGTCGAGCCGGGACTCGGTGAGTTCCCCGTCCTGTACGGCCTTCAGGACCGCGTTCCAGGCGATGTCGAGGGACGGCGGGTTGAGGAGCTGGTCCACGCCGGCCTTGAGCGCGAGGACGGGGACGCGGTCGTCGCCGTACTTCGTGCGGACGCCCTCCATGCCGAGCGAGTCGGTCACCACCAGTCCGTCGTAGCCGAGTTCCTCGCGCAGGATGCCGGTGAGGATGGGGCGGGAGAGGGTAGCCGGGTCGCCGGAGTCGTCGAGGGCCGGGACCATGATGTGGGCGGTCATGATCGAGTCGATGCCGGCGCGGACGGCGGCCCGGAACGGCGGTGCGTCCAGGCTCTCCCACTGCGCACGGGTGTGGGTGATGACCGGGAAGCCGTAGTGACTGTCGACGGCCGTGTCTCCGTGCCCGGGGAAGTGCTTGGCGGTGGCCGCGACCTGCCGGTCGTGCGCGTAGCGCTGGTATCCGGCCACCTCGGCGGCGACCATGCCGGCGACGGCGTCCGGGTCGGCGCCGAAGGAGCGGACGCCGATGACCGGGTTGGCCGGGTTGACGTTCACGTCGGCCACGGGGGAGTAGTTCTGCCGGATGCCGAGCGCCCTGAGTTCCTGTCCGGCGATCCGGCCGAGGGTGCGGGCGTCGGAGCGCGAACCGCCCGCACCGATGGCCATGGCGCCCGGGAACAGGGTGGCTGGCTCGCCGACGCGGCAGACGATGCCGTGTTCCTGGTCGGTGGAGATGAGGACGGGCAGGCCGCGCGGCTGGGTGAGGGAGGCCCGCTGGATGCCGTTGGACAGGTCGGCGATCTGATGCGGGTCCCGGGTGTTGTGCGCCCACGTGAAGTAGATGACGCCGCCCACCCGGTACTTGGCGACCAGCTCGGCGGCCGTGCGGACACCGATCTCCTTGAGGTTGGCGTCGATGTCGGCCTGGTCGGGAGTGGTGGCGGAGTGGCCGTAGACCCGCATGACGAAGAGCTGGCCGACCTTCTCCGGCAGGGTCATCCGGGCGACGAGGGCGCGCAGCCTCTTGTCGTCGGGGGCGGAGGCGTGGGCGGTGCCGCCGAGGGCGAGGGCGGTGGTGAGGCCGGTGGTGGCGGCGAGGACCGTACGTCTGGAGGGCGTTGCGGTGTCTCCTGTGCTGGTGTCGGGCACGTGCGCTCCTTCCGGAGGTGGTGCGCTGAAGGAAACTTCCGAGAAGTCACCAATAACGGGGAAGTTTCTGCCAGTCAAGGGAGTGCACCGTAACCAAGGAGGGGCCGCCATCGGCGCAGTTGGAGGGGGGCGCGCCGATGACGGCGGGCTGCCGGCCGGGGTGCGGCGGAGAGGGTTGGTCAGCGATCGCAGCCAGCAGCGAGGGCCGACACCGCACCACGGTGACTCTCCGGCAGCTCGCGGGTTGGACGGGCGGGGGTGGGGGAGGGTTCCCGGGGATGGCTGGAATCGGCGAAGTCGGTAGGGCGGGGGTGGGTGGGGTGGATGGGACCACGTTTCCTCGCCCCCGCCGCCCCTACCCGTCCCATCCTTCTGGGGCTCCGCCCCAGACCCCGCTCCTCAAACGCCGGAGGGGCTGGGCTGTTCAGCCCGTCCGGCGCTTGAGGACGAGGCCCGCAGGGCCGAAGCGGGGGTCTGGGGGGCGGCAGCCCCCAGGTATGGGACGGGTAGGGGCGGCCGGGGGCGGGTCCATCTCGTGGACGGCGCGGCGCGGGAGCGCGGGGCCGGGCGATCATGGCGGCATGCCCGTAGTCGACATCCCCGGATCCAAGTCCGTCACCGCCCGCGCCCTCTTCCTGGCGGCCGCGGCCGACGGGGTCACCACGCTCGTGCGGCCGCTGCGCTCGGACGACACGGAGGGCTTCGCCGAGGGCCTGGCCCGGCTCGGCTACCGGGTCGGCCGGACGCCGGACACCTGGCAGGTCGACGGCCGCCCGCAGGGCCCCGCGGTGACGGAGGCGGACGTCTACTGCCGCGACGGCGCGACGACGGCACGTTTCCTGCCCACGCTGGCGGCCGCCGGCCACGGCACATACCGCTTCGACGCCTCGCCCCAGATGCGTCGCCGCCCCCTGCTCCCGCTGACCCGGGCCCTGCGCGACCTCGGCGTGGACCTGCGCCACGAGGCGCAGGAGGGCCACCACCCCCTGACCGTGACGGCGGACGGCGTGGCGGGCGGCGAGGTGACCCTGGACGCGGGCCAGTCCTCGCAGTACCTGACGGCCCTGCTGCTGCTCGGCCCGCTCACCCGCGAGGGCCTGCGCATCACGGTCACCGACCTGGTCTCCGTGCCGTACGTCGAGATCACGATCGCGATGATGCGGGCGTTCGGGGTGGAGGTCGGCCGGGAGGGCAACTCCTTCCTGGTTCCGCCGGGCGGCTACCGCGCCACGACCTACGCCGTCGAGCCCGACGCGTCCACCGCGAGCTACTTCTTCGCCGCGGCGGCCGTCACGGGCGGCGAGGTCACCGTCCCGGGCCTGGGCGAGGGCGCGCTCCAGGGCGACCTGGGCTTCGTCGACGTACTGCGGCGGATGGGCGCGGACGTGACGGTGGGCCGGGACGCGACGACGGTCCGGGGCACCGGCGAACTGCGGGGCGTCACCGTCAACATGCGCGACATCTCCGACACCATGCCGACCCTCGCCGCCATCGCGCCCTTCGCCTCCGGCCCGGTACGGATCGAGGACGTGGCGAACACGCGGGTCAAGGAGTGCGACCGGCTGGAGGCCTGCGCGGAGAACCTGCGGCGGCTGGGCGTGCGGGTGACGACGGGCCCGGACTGGATCGAGGTGCAGCCGGCAGCCGCTGACGCGCCGGCAGGCACCGAGATCAAGTCGTACGGCGACCACCGCATCGTCATGTCCTTCGCGGTGACCGGGCTGCGGGTGCCGGGTATCTCGTTCGACGACCCCGGGTGTGTACGGAAGACCTTCCCGGGTTTCCACGAGGAGTTCGGGGCGCTGCGCGCACGGTGGTGACGCGGGACCCGAGCCGCCGGCCGACGGTGGGGCTGGACCGGCCCGTCGATGATCGGAAACCATCGGTGCCATGACCGCCTACCTCATCCTGCACGGCTGGCAGAACCACCGCCCCGAGGGCCACTGGCAGCACTGGCTCGCCGACCGTCTCACCGCGATCGGCCATCAGGTCGGCTACCCGCAGCTGCCCGACCCGGACGACCCCGAACTCGACGTCTGGCTGGCGGAGTCGGCCCGGCACCTCGACGCGCTCGACGCCGGTGCGGAACGGGTCGTGGTCGCGCACAGCCTGTCGGCCGTGCTGTGGCTGCACGCGGTCGCGCGCGGGCTGCCCGGGCTCGACGCCGTGGACCGGGTGCTGCTGGTCGCCCCGCCGTCCGGTGCCGTACTCGCCCGGCACCCGGAGGTCGCCGAATTCGCCCCGCCGCCGCTGGAGTTCACCCTCCCCGGCCCGACCCGGCTGGTGGCGGGCGACGACGACCCGTACTGCGAGGAGGGCGCCGACACCCTGTACGGCACCCCGCTCGCGCTCCCGACTGACATCCTCCCGGGCGCCGCGCACCTCGATCTGGACGCCGGGTACGGGCCGTGGCCGGCTGTGCTGGGGTGGTGTCTGGATCCCACGGCGCCGCTCACGCCTCGTCCGGCGTGACCCTCCCGTCCCGCAGCTCCGGCGTACTCGTGCCCACGCAGGTCACCGCCAGCACGCACAGCAGCCCGCCCGTGACCAGGGCGGCCGGGCCCGAGGTCCAGCCGGCGACCAGGCCGCCGCGGAGGTTGCCGAGGTGCGGGCCCGCCTGGCCGACGATCTGTTCGGCGGCCGTCACCCGGCCGAGCAGGGCGTCGGGGGTGCGGGTCTGGACGATCGTGCCGCGGGAGACGACCGAGAGGGCGTCGGCCGCGCCCGCCGCCATCAGCAGCGCGAATCCCAGCCACGGGCTGGTCGTCAGGCCGAAGAGGGCGAGCGCCGCCCCCCAGATGCCCGCCCCGCACAGCATCACCAGGCCCGGTCGGCCCAGGCGGGTGACCGAACCCGACAGGGCCGTCGCCGCCATGCCGCCCACCGCGACGGCCGACATGAACAGGCCCAGCGTGCGGGGGTTGCCGTCGAAGCGTTCGGCGTTGATCAGGGGGAAGAGACTGACCGGCATGGCGAGGACCGTCGCGGCGAGGTCGGTGACGAGCGCGCCGCGCACCACCCGGTGGCCGGCCAGGAAGCGCAGTCCGTCCAGGACCCCGTGCAGCCCGGCCCGCGACGGCTCGCCCTCCGGCGGCAGCGCGGGCAGCCCGAAGGCGCCGTAGAAGGCGAGACCGAAGCTCAGCGCGTCCAGCAGGTAGCACAGGCCGATGCCGAACCAGCCGAGGAGCAGCCCGCCCAGCGCCGGGCCGAGCAGCATCATCACCTGGCCGCTGGCGTGGTTGAGGGCCAGCCCGGCCGCCACCTGTTCCTTCGGCAGCAGCCGCGGCACGAACACGCCCGCCGCCGGGCCGCCGACCGCGCCGAAGCAGGAACCGGCCGCCACCAGCGCGAGGACCCCGGCCACCGGCACGCCCCCGGTGAAGCCCTGCACCGCGAGCAGGGCCGCGCAGACCGCCTGCCCGACGGTGGCCACCAGGAAGATCCGCCGCCGGTCCCCGCGATCCACCCACGAGCCGGCGAACAGCCCCACGCCCACCAGGGGCAGCGCCTGCGCGAGCCCGACGGCACCGCTCCACACCGGGCTGTGCGTCATGTCCCACACCTGGTACATGACGGTCACCAAGGTCATGAAGCCGCCGAGCACGGAGACCGTCCGCCCGATCAGCAGCCGCCGGAAGACGGGGGAGGTACGCAGCGGCCGTACGTCGATGAACGTACGGGCGAGGCTCATGAGGGCATGGCGGGGCGGAGGGCGGGACGGGGCTCGGGCACGAGGGGGCACGCTATACCGAGGGCTCCGCCCGGGACCACCGAATTACCGGGGCGGAGGACGGCCTCGCCGATCGCCCGCCCCGCCTCCGACCCCGGCGCTAGGCCGACTCGTTCAGCAGCCGCGACAAGTGCTCCCTGCCGGCGTCCAGCAGCCCGTCCAGCGGCGCGGCCTCCTCGTACCACCGCTTCTCGTACTCCCAGCACAGCCAGCCGTCCCAGCCGTGCCGGGAGAGGACCTCCACGCAGTCGGCGAGCGGCAGCACCCCCGCGCCGAGCGGCAGCGGGGTCGTGTCGTCGGCGGAGGCGATGTCCTTGACCTGGACGTAGCCGAGGAACGGGGCGAGCGCGGCGTAGCTCTCCGAGGGCTGCTCGCCGCCCAGCCAGGTGTGCATCACGTCCCACAGCGAGCCGACGTGGCGGTGGCCGACCATGCCGAGGACGCGGATCGCGTCGGCCGCGGTGCGGTGCGAGTCGTGGGTCTCCAGCAGGATCCGTACGCCCATGTCCGCGGCGTACTCCGCGGCCGTACCCAGCCGCCGCGCGGCGATGGCGTCCGCCCGCTGCCGGCTCTGCTCGGGGTCGGCGCCGGGGAAGACGCGGACGAAGGGCGCGCCCAGGTCGTGGGCGAGGTCGACGAGGGTGCGGATCTCCTCGATCACGGGCCCGTCGTCACCGGGCGCGGCGACCCGGGCGTACCCGGCGAGGCCCAGCAGCTCGATGCCGGCGGACTTGAACTCGGCCGCCACGTCGGCCCGTTCGGCGGGCCCGAGGCCCGGGTGGACCGGCTCCTCCGGGTGCGTGCGCAACTCGACACCGTGATAGCCGTGCGCGGCCGCGAGCCGCAGCACGTCGGGGAGGGGGAGACCGGGGACGCCGAGGGTGGAGAACGCCAGTTTCATGCACCCCACCTTGCCAGGGAAACGCGGGCGCGCCCATCCGGCAGGCGCACGGGCGGGGCCTCACTCCTGGGTGCCGTGCAGATCCAGGCGCCAGTCCTGGCCGTTCAGGTCCCTGCCGAAGGAACGGTGGGGCTTCTCGGCGGCCAGGACGAAGCCGTGTCGCTGGTAGACGCGGCGGGCGGCGGCCAGGACGTCGTTGGTCCACAGCACGAGGTCGCGGTAGCCGACGCCGCGGGCGAAGTCGACGACGGCCCCGACGAGCCGGTCGCCGATGCCGAGGCCGCGCGCGTCGGGCTCGACCAGCAGCAGCCGCAGCCGGGCCGTGCCGGGCACCTCGTCCCGTACGCACATCACGCAGCCCACCGGCCGGCCGTCCAGCTCGGCGATCCACACCCGCTCCAGATGCGGGTCGTGGTCCTCCGCGAAGTCCGCGACGATCCTCGCCACCAGGCCCTCGTAGTCGGCGTTCCAGCCGTACTCGGCGGCGTACAGCGCGGCGTTGCGCTGCACGATCCAGCCGAGGTCGCCGGGGCCGGGCTCGCGCAGCAGGACGTCCTCGCGGCGATGGGGGTCCCCCCGCTCGAGCGAATTCGAGAGTGGGGGAGGGCGGCCGTGGGACAGGATCGTACGGACGGTCGTCATCGCCTCGGCGAGGCGCGGCCGTTCGGCGGCCGGCACGGTCGACAGCAGCGAGCCGACCGATTCGGTGGCCCGCTCCTCCAGCAGCTTGCCGGTCTCCCGGCCGCGCGCGGTGAGCGTGACGCGCCGGCGCCGGGGGTCCTCCCGGGAGGCGGTGCGCTCGATGAGCCCGTCCTGCTCGAACTTGTTCAGGATCCGGCTCAAGTACCCGGCGTCCAGCGAGAGTTCGGCCCGCAGGTCGGCCGCGTCCGTACGCGGGGAGTGCGCGAGCTCGTACAGGACCCGGGACTCGGTGAGGGTATACGGGGCGTAGAGTTGACCTCCTCCGTCACCCTGGAGGGTGAGGATTCTCCGTCTGTGGGTGGTCCTCTTTGGATCGGGGCCACCCACTCCGCGTGGGTTCCTGATTCCGCCCCACGTGGGGTGGGGGTTGTGCGCACTGCCAGGGCATCCCCAGGTCCTACGCGCGCTCCGCAGGCGTTTACCGCAGCCGTTACCGGCCTCGGGCCCCCGGTCCGGGGGTGGATGGTTCGGTTGGTGAGGGCGCGAGGATGCGGCGCCCTTCATAGCGGATGTTGCGACCGGCGTTCCAGTCCCGGTCGAGTCGGATGTCGCAGTTCGGGCAGGTCCAGGTGCGGACGTGGAGCGGCTTGGGCCCGTCGCGGTGTCCGCAGGCGGAACATGTCTGGGAGCTGGGATAGTCCCGGGCGACGCGGGCGAACCGCCGTCCGCGCCGGGTCGCCTTGTACTCCAACAGCGTCACGAACTGGGCCCAGCCAGCGTCGTGGATGCTCTTGGCCAGCCGTGTGCGTGCCAGCCCTCTCACGTTCAGAGTCTCGCAGTAGACGGCTTGGTTCTCGCGCGTCAGCTTGTGGGACCACTGATGGTGAAAGTTCCGGCGCGCATCGGCCACGGCAGCGTGGGCACGAGCGAGCTTGATGCGGGCCTTGTCCCGGTTGTTCGATCCTTTCTTTTTCCGCGACAGCTCCCGCTGCTGCTTCTTCAGCTTCTTCTCCGCACGCCGCAGGTACTTCGGCGAGGCGATGTGCGAGCCGTCCGCGAGGACCGCGAACCTGGTCAGCCCCAGGTCGATGCCCTGATCCGCGTCCACGGGCGGGAGCACGTCGGCTGCAGGTTCGGCCTCGACGACGAAGGACACCCAGTACCGGCCGGAGGCATCCTTGACCAGGGTCACGGATGACGGCGGTGAGGGAAGATCGCGGGTCCACCTGATCCGCACGTCGCCGATCTTCGGCAGCCGGAGCCTGCCGTCGTCCAGCAGTCTGAACCGGTCGGAGAGGGTGAACCGGGCGGTTTGCCGGTTGTCCTTGCGGCTCTTGCGCTTCGGTGGCGCGACCCCCGGCCCGGGACGCTTGCCCGTCTTGGAATCCTCGTGCGCCTTCCACGCCGCATCCAAGTCCCTCAAGGTCTGCTGGAGCACGCCGACTGGGGCATCCGATAAAAAGGACCGCCCAGTGGTTCTCTTCGCCTCGGTGATGAGCAGCTTGCCCAGCTCGGCAGCCTTCGGAATCCCCCAGTACGGGCCGGCCACGAGACGGTTCTTCGGGTTGCCGAGCCGTTTGTTCGACGCCTTGCGCGGCGTAACGATCGCGAGCGCATCGTTCCAGACCACGCGTTTGCAGCCGAACACCCGGGCGGCGCGGATGCGCTGACCCGGTGTCGGACAGGCGCGGTACTGGTAACGAAGCTGCATACCGATCACCGTACGGTGCCACCGTCACGGCATCGCCTGGAAGATCATAATCGACCGGAACTGTGTGTGATGAGAGCGCACTCGTTCGAATTGTCGCGATTGCTCAGCGGTTCGAACCCTCACTGTAGGCGTGGTCCACCCGGCCGCGGACCTCCCGGTAGGCGGGCTACCTCCGTTTGGGCCTCTGCAGGGCGCGGGTTCCGCCGCGGCGGAACAGCATGGAGAGGTCAGGCGGAACCGGGACGACTGGGAGTGCTCATGGCGACGGGCTGGGATCCTCGTGCCGTTTCCGAGGGCGGAGAGTGGCTGCCCGTCCTGGACATCCCCCCTGCCGCGCGGCAGCGGCGCTGGACCGTCCTGCTGCGCTGGCTGCTGCTCCTGCCGCAGTTCGTGGTGGTGTGCCTGCTCTCGATCGCGGCGTTCTTCGTGACCGTCGTCGGATGGTTCGCCGCGCTGTTCATGGGACGGCTGCCGGAGGGGATCTTCTCCTTCCTCGGCTCCGTCCTCGTCTACCGGACACGGGTCGGCGTGAGTTCGATGCTCCTGGTCGACCGCTATCCGCCGTTCGCGTTCTCCGCACCCGACCACCCCGTGCAGATCGAACTGCGCGCCACGCCCCTGAACCGGCTCGCGGTGTTCTTCCGCCTGATCCTGATGATCCCGGCGGGCATCATCAACAACCTCGCGCAGGCAGGCTGGTTCGCGATCGGCTGGATCTTCTGGCTCATCGGCATCGTGCTGGGACGGCTGCCCGCCCCGGTCTTCGCCGCCACGGCCGCCGTCGCCCGCTATCAGATGCGGTTCACGGCCTATGCCACGATGCTGACCCCCGCCTACCCCAAGCGGCTCTTCGGCGATGAGCCGGTTCCGCGGGAAGCCGTCCGCTCCGGCACCCGGCCCCTCCTCCTGGACACCACGGCCAAGGTCCTCGTCGTCCTCTTCCTGCTGCTCGGTGTGGGCGGCCATATCGCCAGTGGGGTCGTGGACTACGGCGACGACGAGAAGAACGACCGTACGGCGCCGGCCCCGGCGGCGGTGGCTGTGGTGACTGCGCGCTGAGCGGCGGTGCGGGCACCGGGCCCGACCCGGAGACCATGCGCGGGGCAAACCGTTCATGAACGGCGGTCCGCATCTGGCGCGGGGTCCCATCGGTCGCCTGCCGGTGATCCGGACACCTGCCTCGGCGGCGCTTGTCGTTCACGCGCGGCGCCTCACCTCCACTGTGTCGGCTGCGGTGGTGACCTTCATGGGCTGGTGATAGCCGTTGTGGACCACGAGCCGTCGGCCGCGATCGTTCCGCTCGTCGGCCAACTCGGCTATTTAGACGTTAACCTCGGGCTTTCATGAAGCGGGCTGTCCGGCAGGTGGTCAACAGCAGAAAGTGCCTCTGACCAGCGAGAATGAGGATTATCGAGGTCCTTGTTCCCGCCGCCGTCGGAGGCACTTCCCAGGTGAAGGAGCGTATCGGGTCCTATCCGCATGCCCGCGTCGAGGGCGGCGGTCGCGGCGTCGCCTCGCAGGCCGGGGCGGTCCTCCTAGGTCGAGACGCTCCGCAAGACCGGCCTGGATGCCGCGATATCAGCGGCACTCGCACCCTGGCGCAAGCCGCGAGCGGTGCACGATCCGGGCAAGGTCCTGCTGGACGTGGCACTCGCGGTAGCCCTGGGCGGGGACTGCCTCGCGGACGTGGGTGTGCTGCGGGCCGAGCCGTCCGTGTTCGGGCCGGTAACCTCCGACCCGACAGTCTCCCGCCTGATCGACACCCTCGCCTCGGGCGGACAGCGGGCGCTGGCCGCGCTCCGGGCGGCCCGTGCCGAAGTCCGCACACGTGTGTGGTAGTTGGCCGGCGTGGCAGCTGCGGACGCCGACGCCCCGGTGATCGTGGACATCGACGCGGTCCTCGTGCTGGCGCACTCCGAGGAGCAGGATGTGGCCGTGACCTGGAAGAAGTCCTTCGTTCATCACCTGCTGATGGCGTTCGTCGACCACGGACCGGGCGGATCCGGGGAACCCGTGGCCGCCCTGTTACGGCCCGGCAACACGGGCTCCAACACCGCTGCCGATTACATCACGACCGTCCAACTGGCCCTGGCCCAGCTGCCGAAGAAGTACCGGCGCGGACGGCAGACGCTGATCCGCACCGATTCCGGGGCCGGCACCCACGAGTTCGTCGCCTGGCTCGCCCAGCGCGGACGGTGGCTGTCGTACTCGGTCGGCCTGACCATCACCGACGCCATCCACCAGGCCGTCCTCACTATCCCGCCCTCCGCCTGGACGCCGGCCGTCGAAGGCAACGGCGAGATCCGCCATAGCGCCTGGGTCGCCGAGCTCGCCGGGGACGTCCTGAAGGGCTGGCCGAAGGGGATGCGGCTGATCGTGCGCAAGGAACGCCCGCATCCCGGCGTGCAGTTGCGCCTCACCGACGCCGACGGACTGCGGCTGACCTGCTTCGCCACCCAACACCACAGGCGAGGCGATCGCCCACTAGAACTGCGGCACCGCCAGCGCGCGAGGGCCGAGGACCGCATTCGCGCCGCCCGGGCCACCGGCCTGCGTAGCCTGCCCTGCACGAGGCCGCGCAGAACCAGATCTGGCTGGAGATCGTCCAGCTCGCCCTCGACCTGCTGGCCTGGATGCCGATGCTTGCCCTGAGCGGCCAAATCCGCCGGTGGGAGCCCCGTCGCCTGCGGATGCGGCTCTTCTCCGCCGCCGGCCAGCTCGTCATCACCGGACGGCGCCGGATCCTCCGCCTCGCCGGACACTGGCCCTGGACGGAAGTGATCACCGATGCCCTATAACGACTCACAGCCCTGCCGAATCCCGGCTGACCAGCAACGCCCCGTCCCTACCACCAGCAGCACCCTGACCGGAACCGTGGAACCCGTCGCCCACCCGACGCGACAGCCGGGCCCTAAGTATGCCCGCAGACGGAAATCCCCCCGCCGACCG
The DNA here is from genome assembly GCF_055564995.1 of Streptomyces sp. NPDC028907. NCBI lineage: Bacteria > Bacillati > Actinomycetota > Actinomycetes > Kitasatosporales > Streptomycetaceae > Streptomyces > Streptomyces sp. NPDC028907. The sequence goes on along the minus strand of NZ_JBVHVE010000004.1, from coordinate 402,223 downwards.
AGCACAACGACCCCGCCGGCAAGCTGACGGAGCCTCACGAAAGATTGAGGTTAACTTCGGCTTCCAGCGCGACGGCCGGCATCCTTCGTCCCTCCTTCTGAGGATCTCGTCGATCAAGGAGGAGCCGCTGGCGGTTGTGCCGTCGTCGTTCACTACAATCACTCGGGAAGGTCCTGAGCATCGCTCTGGAAGCCCCGTAACCCTGACACCCACCCTTTCAACCGCAGCGTCAGCGTTGCCCTCAAACGTCGCAGAGCCCTCATCGACGTCGCTGTCGATGAGGGCTCTGTCGCGCTCCCATCAGTCTTCGGCAACCCAGTCGGATGTCACGGAGAAGAATTCGGAACATCCCACCCGGCTCACTCCGCTACGACCCGATGTCAGGCCGACGTTGAGCATTTGGCTGGGGATGCTGGCTTGGCGTGTTGGCCTATGGTGGGGGCAATCGGACTACGGTTCCCCTGGGCTCTCCCACTGCGCCCTGTTCACCCCGTCTGAGTCCGGCACCACGGCGCACCAATCGCCCATCAATCTGTCCGCCAGCATGAGTGAGAAACCCTCACCCGTGACCTCAGAGAGCGCATCGGCGCCACCGGGGTAGGCCCGATAAAGCAACTCGCCGGGCAGCAACGGAGCTTTGAATGCCGTGAAGTCGTCCTCCAATAGCTCAGACCTGGGTTGCAACGCCGGATCGCTAGCCACGCATACCAGTGAACGTGGTCGCATGAGTCGGGCCAGCTCGGCTACGTTCTCCCGAGTCACGCGGAACCATCGGCACCCGTAGGCGCCGCCCGCCCAGCGCTCGCACAACAAGGTGAAGCGCTCGGAGGCCTTCGCCACCGTCTCCCAGAAACTCTCGTCCGCTACGGCACCAACGGGCTTCGAGATCGCTGTGGGCTCAGGAGCTGCGTCGCGCCACTGAAGAATCGCGTCCTGGTAATGGAGTCTTGCCAGATCAGCGGCTACCGCTCGCGTCATGTAGAGGTGTATAGCCCCGTCCCATCCCGACTCGATCTGAAGCCGCCCCGGGATGGAAAGCTGACAATACGGCCCGCGCCCCGCTGCCATTCCCTCGACAAGGTCAATTGCTTGCGGGAAATGAACCTCCGCGCCGTTGCGAAGGCCGAGGTGCCTGTCAGGAAGGGGTTCACTCACCAGTAGATCGCCGACCTCCAGGAAGTCAATTCCACTCTTCGCGATCACCGCTCCGAGCACCTGGCGCAGTGTCGCGGCATACGAACGCCAGGCACCTGCGTCTGCCAGCTCCTCTCTCACTCGCTCACTGCGAGGGCTGATGATCAACTCCCTGCTCATTTTGCCAGCCATGTCAGCCCCCGCAGCTCTCCATTAGGCCCGATGTCCAGTCCATAGGTTCCATCTCGAGCCGAGTCCTTAGTCGACTGGAAGGGGTTCCGGAAATTCGCCCCCTTGAACACGGCATCCCTATTGTGACCGGTCCGGTCGAAGGTGATGTATCGAGGCTGGCCACCCCCCGCTTTCTTATTCTCCCAGATTGCGGTCTTACCTGCGGACACTTGCTTGGTCTTGGTGTATCCCAAGTACTTGGCAATGTCGTCGGCTTGCGCGCGTGTGAGCCCGTTGAGATTGCAGTTGCTGTTATGAACGAGGACCGGAGTCTTTCCCGCCAGCACATAGTACGTGTGCAGGTCGTCCACGGTGAGGTTGTAGGTGGTGGCGTGCTGGGTGTAGGGGCGGTTGGCGGTGACGATGACGGTGTCGCCGTCGTCGGTGAGCAGGGTCATGCCGGGGGTGAGGGCTCCGGCTTCAATCCAGTCGCCTTCGGATGGTGACCAGAAGGGGTGTTCGTGGGTTGCCGTGAGGTGTTCGACGCCGTCTTCCGTGGCGAGGGAGAGTTCGTTGAAGTACTTGTCGTCCTCGGTGATGATGAGGCGGGTCACCTGGCGTGGTCCGGTTTCGCTGGTTTCGGGGTCGGTGGCCTGGACCTTGTCGCCGACCTTGATGTCCTCGATGTCCTTGGTGGTGCTATCGGCCATGAGGACGTCGGTGCCGGCCAGGAAGCACTTGCAGTCGGCGAGCCCCTTGGCCCCCTTGGCGGCCCTGCCTAGAGGAACCACGGCGGCAAAGAGATCGAGCCGCTGGCTTCGGTAATACGCTCGGGCATCATCCAGGCACTCGTCGAGGTTTTCGAGGCAGTAGGTAGCGGCTATGCGCTTGGCCTCGGCCACGTCTGCATCGTCGTGTATCAGGTACCTCAATGCCTTGGCGCAGGCGAGTCGGCCAAAGCATGCCTGGCCTGGTCCGCCGTCCTGCATGAATGGTGTGTTCCAGTAGTCGCCGTCTGGTCCATGACCGTTCGGGCTGTACTCGGAGAACGCCGTGTTCAGTTCAACGACGTCGTTGCCGGCTGGGGAATGAGCAGACACCCAGGCTGTTCCGCAGTTGCTGTTGCAGGGGTGATAGGGGCGTGGCTTGGAGTAGTCGACGCCCTCGTTGGGTCGCCCGTTGCCTGCGGTCCCATCAGGGCGTGTCGGGCAGGCTTCCGCGTCTGCGGAACCACCTGCTCCCCCGCACGCAAGCCCCATACCGCTGGGGTCAGAGTAGGTGAGGGGGTTTTGGGCCGCATAGCTGTAGCCGTTGAGAGTCTGCTGCTTGTCGGCTTCCAGCAAGGGGTCGGCGCTGAGGAACTGGCCCAAGGTGGGGTCATATTCGCGAGCATCGATGTGGGTGAGGCCGGTTGTGGCGTCCCGGGTCTTACCGAGGAATCCCTTGTCGTCGGGCCAGGGGCCGTACTGGGGCTTGCCGCGGTCCGCGCCGAAGGGCGTGGTGTAGCGCTTGGTGAAGGTGAGGGCGCTGTCGCGGTTGATGGCCAGGTGAGAGGTGCCGTGGTGGTCCGCGACGAGGTAGGTGACCTTCGTGGTGCCGGTCTGGTTGGAGCGCATGGCGGCGGTGATGCCGTCTGCGGCGTAGTAGCGCTGGGCCCAGGTGGTGCCGTCGGCGCGGAGGTGGAGTTCGGTGGCACCGGCGTAGAGGACGCGTTCGCCGTTTTCGGTGGTGCGGATGAGGAGGGTGCCGTCGGCGCCGTACAGGTAGTCGGTGGACTGGTCGTCCTGGGTGAGGCGGGTGAGCTTGCCTTCTTCCGACCAGGTCAGGTTCTGAGTGGTGTTGTCGGCTGTGCCGGGGCGCTGTGCGGTGTTGCCGGTGGTGTCGTAGGTGTAGGTGCGTTCGGGGGTGTTGCAGTCGGTTCCGGTAGTGGTGCCGGTGAGGGTGTGGGGCTGGTTGGTGTTGGTGTAGCAGTAGGTGGTTCTGGTGGTGGCGGTGCTGGTGTGCTGGGTTTCGGTGCTGCGCTGGCCCGCGGTGTTGTAGGTGTAACTGGTCCAGTAGGGGGCCGGTCCCGAGAGCGCGGTGGCGCTGGGGGTGTCGGTGCACTGCTGGGAGGCGGGGGTCAAGGCTTCGGTCAGGCGCTGGTGCGCGTCGTAGGTGAAGCACTGGGTGTCGGCGCTGCTGGTGCCGCCGAGGGTGGTGTTGTCGCGGATCTGGGTGACGTTGCCGGTCTGGTCATAGGTGTAGGTGAGGTCCTGGGGCCGGTAGGGGTGGATCTGGTCCTGGACGTAGCTGTTGGTCAGGCGGCCTGTGCCGGTTTCGAAGGTGTTGGCGATGTAGACGCTGGTGGCGCCGGTGCCCAGGGTCAGCGTTTGCGGCTGGGCCAGGGCGGAGTAGTCGATGTCGGTGACGTAGCTGCCGATCGACGTCAGGTTGCCCAAGTGGTCGTACTTGTACGAGGTCTGCTCGTCGGACAGGCCGCCGAGCGCGGGTTGGCTGGTGCTTTGCACTGCGCCGGGGATGTTGTAAGCCGTTTCGAACTTCAGCGTGGCGGGCTGTCCGGCTTCGACGAACGGGTCGCTGGCCGGCAGGCGCAGTTCAGTGTGGGTGGCGCGGCCCATGGTGTCGTGGGCGGTGATGGCCTGGGTGTAGGCGGCCCCGTTCTTTCCGCCGACGTAGCGGGTGGAGGTGGCGGGCTGGCCCTTGAGGAGGGTGTCGTAGGTGTAGCCGGTGAGCTGGTCGGCGTCGGTCTTGGAGCCGGCCCATGTGCCGGTGGGGCGGCCGAGTTCGTCGTAGGCGCTCAGGATCGACTTGCCGCGGGAGTCGGTGGTCTTGATGACCTGGTCGAGCGCGTTGTACTGGGTGGTGGCCTTGCCCTTGTCGGGGCCGTCGGCGCTGGTCTGGCGGCCGAAGAGGTCGTAGCTGTAGGTCCAGGTGGCGCCGTCGGGACCTGTGATGGTCTTCTGGCGGCCGTCGAGGGCGTAGGTGAATCTGGTGGAGGTGAAGGTGGCGCCCGGGCCGGTGCCGAAGTCGGTGTCAGCGGGGTTCACCGAGGCGTAGGAGCGGGTTTCGGTGGTGCGGCCGCGGATGTCGGTGATGCTGCGCTGTGCGGAGCCGCCGTCGAGGGCAGTGGTGGCGGTGGAGTCGCCGGTGTAGCTGGTGGTGGTGGCCCACTTCTTGACGCCGTTGATGTACAGGGTGCTGGTGGTGGGCCGACTGGCGCCGTCGAAGACGGTCTCCGTCTGCTGGGGTGCGCGGCCGTACTCGGCGCGGGTGTATGTGCCGTTGGGTGTGCTGGTGGTGTCGAAGATGTCCGCGTAGGTCTCGTAGGCCAGACCGCGGGTGTCGTACCGGGTGTCGGTCAGCAGCCGCCCGCCCTCAGGCGTCGGCGACTGGACCTGCAGCGGCCGCAGAAGCGCGTCGAAAAGCGTGTAGCTGGTGTTGTAGGTCTCGCCGTCGTTGGTGAGCGTGGAGGACGACACCCAGGACGGCTTGCTGTTGTCGAGGTGATAGGCGAACTTGACGCTCGGGCCTTGGCTGCCACTGGAGCGGTTGGGCAGCCACACGCCGGTGACCCGGCCGAGCGCGTCATAGTGCTGCTCGGTCTTCTTGGAGTTGATGTCGTAACTGCGCAGTGGCAGGCCACGGCGGTGATCGAGGAAACTGACTGAGCGGTAGCCCTTGGGGTCGGTTGTGAGCGTTCGGGTGAGGGGACCTGAGTCGGCGGGGGTGTAGGTGGTGGAGGTGGTGTGGCCGACGGTGTCGGTGACGGTCAGAGGGCGGCCGAGCGCGTCGTAGGTTGTGGTGGCGGTGGTCTGCCAGCCCAAGGGCAGACGCTGGCCGTCACCTGCGGGCGTGGTGGTGTAGCCGGTGGCCCGGCCGGTCCAGGTGACCTGGCCCTTGGCAGGTTTCTGGGTGGCCAGCCAGGTCGTGGCATCGGCCGTGTCGTAGACGATCGCGGTGTCGGCCAGGACGTCACCGCGGGTACTGCTGTTGGCGGGCAGGTTCAGACTGGCATCGGTGACCGAGCACTGCTCAGCGACGGTGCGAGTGCGGGAAACCAGGCTGGTGATACCTGCGTCGGCGTTGCGGGCGTACCAGGTGCGGGTACAGGTTTCGTCGCCGCCCACGCCCCGTTGACCGTAGTCGTCGACGGAGCTGACCATGCCGAGGTCGTCGTAGCGCTTGGTGGCGACGTGGGTACGCCAGCTCTTGGAGCCGGTGAGGTAGGTGCTGGTGTAGGTAGTGGTGCCGCGGGCCCACAGGGCGGTGTGGTCAGCGGCGTCCGGGACCGTCTGAGTGGCGGTGTTCTTGAAGGTGTAGTCGTGGACGGTGCTGCTGATGGGCTGGCTGCCGTTGTAGGTGACCTGCTGGCGCAGCGCGCCCTTGTACTGGTCGCTGTCAGTGACGGCCGGGACGTCGACGTCCGTGTCGAGCAGCGGCTCGATGCTCACGGACTTGGTGCCATCCTTCTCCTTGTCGCCGTGCATGCCCTGCAGGTACAGCGAGACAGTCTTGGAGCGGGTGCCGCCAGCGGCGCCGGTGTAGGCGGTGACCTGGCGGTAGCCTCGCCAGTCCGACCAGGTCCGCTCGTTCTTCGGCGTGAAGGGGTCGTCGTTGTAGTGCCAGGCCGCGCCGCTGTAGGAGTAGGCGTGCTCGACGGCGGGGTTGGCGGCGGCCGGGTCGTGGACGCCGACGGCGGTGACGCGGTACTTGTGGAACCAGTCGATCGCCGCGTTCTCGGCGCCGTTGATGTGCCAGTACTGGGGGTAGCAGGAGCGGGTGTTGGTGTCCGGCGCGACGCCCAGGACCTCGCTGCGCACGCACTCCGGGGAGGAGAGCGTTACCTCGGTGATCGCGCCCGTCTCGGAGGTGACGGTGGAGATGCGGGGGCGGGTCAGGGGCAGGATGTCGTCGGTGGCGTCGACCCGGTTCGGGCGCATCTGGTAGGTGAAGGTGATGGGGTCGACCGTGATGGCCGTGTCGCCGGCCTTCGCGGTCCGCTTCAGTGACGTGAGGGTGAGCACCTGGTCGGAGCTGTCACCGATGTCACCGCCGTCCAGGTACTTCTGGGTCAGCGCCCAGGAGTCCACCGGGTCGTAGGCGCTGCTGGTGGCGTTGTAGGAAGAGGTGTCGATGTCGGTGAGGCGCTTGCGGGTGAAGAAGGACGGGCCGGCCGCGTTGCATTCGTCGTCGTCCTTGGAACACATCGCGTCGAACGGGACGTCGGGCCAGTTCTCCGCGGTGTCCTCGGTCAGACTGTCGCAGTCGGAGGCGGTGCAGCGCTCGGCGTAGGTGAAGGTGACCTTGGCGTCCGGCTTGTCGGTGAACAGGGCGTCCTTGCGCAGTCCGTACTCGATGCGGTTGAGGTAGCCGCCGCGGACGTAAGCGGTGTCCGCTGTGGTGGCCTTGTTCTTCTCGTAGTAGTTCGATTCCTTGGTGTACCAGTACGTGGATGCGTTGCCGCGCGTGTCTTCGATGTAGTCGAGGTTCCAGCGCCAGGCCTGGGTCAGGGCGCGGTCGGCGAAGGCGTCACCGGAGGTGTAGCCGGGTTCGCCGGAGTCATCGCCGAAGACCGGGACGGTCCAGGTCGAGTTGGTGCGCTGGGTGCCGGCTCCGTCGAGTCTGTCCTTGCCGAAGACGTACTTGGTGCCGTCGCCGGTAGTAACGGTCCAGTACTCGCCGTTGTCGTCGCCGTTGTCCGCGCCGGTGGAGCGGGTGACGGTGGAGGCGTCGTCGTCCGCGAGGTGCCAATTGCCAGTGGCGTTGTCCTTGATCAGGCGGGTCGACTTGCCGTTGAGGACCAGGCTCGCGTTGTCGTACTTCCAGCACTGGTCGAAGACGTCGTCGTGGCCGTCGTCGTCACAGGATCCGTAGGTGCGGGTGATGTAGGACTCGGTGAGGGTGAAACCCTCGCCGACCGTGGTGGTCTGGTTGTTCGTGGTGGCGGTGCGGCCGTCGACGCTGCCCGAGTCGTAGGACAGGGACAGGGGCGGCACGGGGCCGGCCGCGGCGGGGGGCATGGTGAAGCCGTGGGACCAGGTGAAGGAGCCCGAACTGCCGCCGGCCTGCCAGGAGGAGGACTCCGACAGCTTCGTCGCCGAGTAGTCGCCCGCGCCCTTGGGGGATTGGCCGGAGCCTGCAGAGGCGGCGGTGACCGCCAGGACCGTCGCGCCGGTCGCGGCGCTTTCCGCCTCGCCCAGGAGCTGGGTGGACGGGCCGCCCTGTGTCCGCTGCGTCAGGGGGACCTGTGCTGAGACGGTCTGGTCGTTGAGGTCGTTGTCCGACGGCAGCGGCGTCTGCTCGCGGCATTCCGGCTTGTGCGGGCTCGTCAGCGCGCAGGCCGGCAGTTGCACGATTCGCAGGCGCTGGGACCAGCCTCCGCCGATGGCGGAGGCGAACGCGGAGTAGTCAACGCTCAGGCGGGCCGAGCCCGGATTCTGCGCGGCCGCCGTCAGCAGGATGCCGGTGACGCCTGCCTTGCGGGCTGCCTTCTGGTCCAGAACGGTGACCCGCGCATCGCCGGTGGCCGCCGCTGAAGCTGCGGAGGAGCGTTGCTTGGTCAGGGCTCGCGGTTTCAGCGTGACGGGCACGCCGGCCGGTGCCGCGGTGCGTTGCGTACCGGGCTTGAGGGTAAGGGTTGCGGCGCCGCCATGTGGCCAGTCGGCTTTCCGTTCCTTGGCCGCCTGTTCGGCTTGCGCGGTGTTGGTCTTGCGCTCAGCGGCGACCTTGGCGCGGGCCTTCTTCGCGCCAGGCCCGTCGAATGCCTTGACCTCGGTCGTCGGCGTCCTGACCACATCGGGTCGTCCCAGGCCGTCCGGCTCAACGGCCTGCGCCACCTGGGCCAGGCCGGTAGGCACGACGAGCGCCAGAGCCAGCGACTGCGCCAGCAGCCGGCCCGCTCTGCGCCGAGCACCCTCCCTACGCTGCCTTGAGGTGCCTATGCCAAAGACCATGGTTCTCGCCCCACTCAATTCCTGAATCCCAAGTAGTTCCGCACGCTGGTCACAGCCCGCCGCCGGGCCTGCCGCGTCGGCGGCTGTCCTCACCGGGTGCCTCGTCAGTCGCCCACGGTTTCGCCGACCTGCTGCTCAGTGGCCATCGCACCCGCCCACACACGTGCCTCAGCCACACTGACCGGCAAATAGTGCTGCCAGGCGTCCTTGGAGAAACCCTTGCCGAGGGTGAACTCGCCCGTTCCGGCCTTCGCCGTGAACGCCTGCGGCTCCCCGTTGGCGTTGCCGCTCAGGTAGAGGCTGACCTTGTCTGCTTGGGCGTCGAAGACACCGGTCAGCCGGACCATACCGTCCATCACCGCTGCTTCACTGGACGCAACCGCGCTGAAGCTGCCGTCGGCATTGAGACGGCCGAAGCGCCAGAACCCCTCCGGAACGGTCTTCTCCTCGAGAGTCTCCTCGTCGAACACGGTCGTGCTACCGGTCCGCTCGAACCAGATGCCCCAGGCCGAACCGTCCACAGCGCGCTGGCCCAGAACCTGGCCGGTGTAGCCGACCGGCTTGGCCAGGAGCTTGGCCGAGTCGAGGGCTGCCAGGGTGGTGACGGTGAACGAGCCCGTGTCATCGACCACCGGCCCCGCGGTGGCGGCCGCGTCGTCCGTGCCGTCGAACACCATCGCCTCGCCGTCCAGGACCGCGCCGCCGGACAGGGCCAGCGACCGGCCGTAGCCGGAGGTGGTGTCCGGGACGGTGGTGCCACTGCCGCGGTCGGCCGACCAGTCGGCCACCAGTTCCACCGCTGCACGGTCCGGCGAGTTCATCAGCCGGGCCTCGTCGGCGATCAGGTCGCCGGTCAGGGCCTGCTGCCAGACCGTGACCTCGTCGATAGAACCGGCGAAGTAGTCCGTGTAGGCGTCGCGCCACAGCACACGGCCGATCTGCAGCGGGCCCTCAGCCGCCCACGCCGCCGACACCGTGGCGCTGCCCTGCAGACGACCGTTCACATAAAGGCTGATCTGCTTTGTTGCGGCGTCGTAGACCGCAGCGAGGTGGGTCCACACGCCGCGTGCGGCCGACTGTGTGGCCGTCACCTTCTGCTCGGTGATGTTGCCGCCTGCATCGTCAGCGGGTGAGGTGCTCAGCGTCCATGTCTTCTCCGCCTCCCGGTAGGTGATGTAGAAGCCGCTGTAGAAGCCGCCGTCCTGGCCCAGGACGGTCTGGTTCTGCGCCACGCCCGGCTTGAGCATGGCCCAGGCTGAGACCGTGTAGGAGGCGCGGGTGTCCACCACCGAGGTGCTGGTGGCCGCGTAGCCGGTGGTTCCGTTCAGGTCCAGGCCCTTGTCCGTGACCGGGGCCTGGAGCGGGTTGTCCTGGGCGTCGTGGGTGATCACGCCGCGGCGGCCGCGGTCGTCCCGGACTGCTTGCCCGTTCAGGGTCGCGTCGTCGCGTCCGTCGACGGTGGCGGAGTCGACCGCGGCCCCGGAGGCTTCGTCGAAGTGGTAGCGGCCGATGGGGGCCTCACCGGAGTCAACGAGGAAGTCGGTCACGGACTGCTCACCCCAGCCGAGGCTGTCCTTGGCCCGCACGTACACGCGGTACAGGCCACCACGGGTGGGTGTGACCTTCGCTGTAGCGGTCGCGCCCGTCAGCTCGTCAGACCACGCCGCAGCCGAGGACAGCTTGTACTGGTACGCGCTGTTCGCGTCGCCCGTGGCGGGATTGAACGTGAACGATGCCACCACGCCCGGGCCGCCGCCTGCCACGCAGGCGCTGCTGGTGCACTCGGTGTACGGGTTGGCGATGGTGACCTGCGGCGCCTTCGGCGGCATGGAATCGACCCGGAAGTAGCAGTAGCCGTCGGAGGGCGCACTGGAGAGGTACTTGGCACCGTAGTAGGACCAGGTCCACGCGTGGTAGCGGTACAGCTTGCCGTCGGCCAGTTTCGACCACGTCAGCGACAGGGCCCGTCCGTCGCCTACATAACCGGTGGAGGGGCTCAGGGAGCCGTTGCCCGGGCTGACGTCCGTCCACGTCTTGTCGGCGTTCTGCACATCGACGTCGAAGTAGACCCGCAGCTGTGCGTCCTTCTCCCCGCCCGGCTTCGTCTGCGCGGTGGCCTTCAACAGGGGCGTGGGGTCGGACACGATCGCCGGATCGCTCTCACTGCGCTCGCACACCGCAGTCGTGCTGGTACCACCGGCCTGCAGGCCGACACCGGTGGGCTTGTCCGGCAGGCCCACGAAGTCCACCGCCAGCACCGCGTCGTCCTTGAACCGTTTCCAGGCGGCCGTGTCCGATTCGTTGTTCGCGCGGATCTCCAGCGTGAGGCGGGAGAACTTGCCGGCCGCGAAGTCTCGCACGGTCGGGGTCAGGTTCTCGTTGGGTTCCTCAGGGTTGTCGTTGAACTCGATCGGCGCGTCCGGCGAGTCAGGGTCGCACAGGGAACCACGACCGGCCGACACCCACCGGTCGACCATCCAGTCCAGTTCCTTCGGCCGCGAGGACCAGGTCGTCGAAGACGAGATGTTGTTGGTGCGCACCAGGTCCACCAGGCGCAGGTCGCACTGGAACGCCCAGGGCTCGGTCACCCGGAAGGTGGCGTCCAGGACCTGCTTGCCCTTCAGGCTGGAGGGTGAAAACTCGAAGTACAGGCGCTGCACATAGCCCGGCCCGCAGTAGTAGCCGTTCCACGTGCCGCACTTGCCGGCTCCCTTGCCCTGGCCGTCGTCGCCGTTGCCCCAGCCGTAGGACTCGTAGCCGTCGCTGCGCAGCAGGGTGCGCTCCGACTCGCCCCATGTCACGGTGGGGTCGATGAACAGCGGGAACGCCGACTCATCAGTGCTGGTCAGCATCTGCGTGTCCGGGATGACCGACAGGGATTCGGCGTCGACCTCGACGTCCATCCGGGCCACTGTGTCCCCCTGGCCCGGTTCCAGGCCCGATCCCGACGGAGCCGTCTCCGACGGATCTGCGGGCTCGTCCGGCTGGGTGCCGGCCGCGTTCGCGGTGCCGGGTTCGTCAGCGGTCAGCAGCTGCGGCTGCGTGCCGCCCGCGGTGTCCTGGCCGGCGGAGTCCCACATCCGCGCCGGGGGCGCCTTGAACACCGTCGTGCCGTTGCCGTCGACTGCGGCCAGGTTACCGGCGGCGCCCTCACGGACGGTCAGGTTGCTGGTGTTCAGGCCGAAGGTGAGCTTCTTCAGCTCCTCGCCGGCTGCCGCCTCGGGGTTCTTCACCACCAGCACGTGCTGGAAGCTTTCCGGGGTTGCCGTGACCTGAAGGTCGACGCCCGGCAGCACCTCCGGGTAGACAGCGCTGGCCCCCTCCAGGCGCGGGGCGGGAAGGGCACCGGGCCAGTCCAGGGCCAGCGAGCGGCCCGCGTCCTCGATCCGCGCCAGCGGGGCAGCGTCACCACCGCCGGAGAACACCATCTGCACGGCGGCCCCCTTCGGGGCCACGGTGCCGTCCGACCGCTTCTCCAGCGTCGGATCCGGCGCCGCCCAGCCACCGCCGGAGACCGGAACACGCACCGGCACCACCGACTCCTCAAGCGTGAACGTGGCACCGTCCGGGTTCGCGAACACCGTGGTCCGCTCCGTACGCTCCCCCGTCACCTCCACCCGCTGACCGGACGCCTGTGCCTGCTCAAGAGCCCTCTGCCCCTCGGACAACGCCGGAGCGGCCGGCTCATCACCCGCCGCAGAGGCCACCGGGCCCGGCACCAGCGACGCCACCACAGCCGCACACACCGCAGCGGTCAACCCCGCGCTCGCACCGAGGCCACGCCGCCCGCCGGAATCCTCCGCACGGTCCTTCCGCCCGGGCCGCACTCCTCGCCCGCCCCGCAATCGGGTCCACATCCCCGCCACACCCCACCCACAAGATTCACAGAGTAGCCAGGGGTAACTAACGCCCCAACAGAGCGCCAGGTCAACGGGCGGAAAACGGACATCAACACGCCAAGTTCCGGAAGGTCATGTGAGGAAGGCAACGTTTAGCCGGGGTTGTATGCCGCAAGATCACATTCTTGCATCCAAAGCAGCACACCAAGATCAATAACGGCTGTCTGCTGAACGGCGGGCGCGAGATGCCCTCGTGTCACGTTCGGCTAGCAGGTGGACGGCCGCGCTGGTGTAGGAGTGAGCGGTGGACTCGCTGATCCCGAACCCGGCGGCGATCTTCGCGAGGGTGGTGTGCTCGCGCAGGTACACCAGTGCCACTATCGCGCGCTGGCACGGGCGGAGCTTGCAGCGCCGGTCGCTGTCACGCGTGGCGACGAGCATGGTCATCCACACCACGAGCGCATGCGGCATGCCCCACGCTGGCGCGGCGAGGCCGGCCTCGCGGGGTGTCGGGGACTCGGACCATGACGGCGTCAAGAGGGCAGGGCGCCGCCGTCCGAGGCGGAGTCCCCCCGCCCCAGTCGCGCCCCTCTGCTCTCCGCCACCCGTCTGACGTCTCTCAACGAGTCTCTGAGGCAACCGGCGATATAGCGCAGTTCTCCGCCGGTCACGCGAGGCTCCGCGAGGAGCGTGGCGGCGTGGGCGAGCAGTTCGTCGGCCATGCCGAGCTGGAGGCCTTCGATCTCGTCCGCGAGGCGCGAGACTCGGCCGGTGCCGTCGCCCACGACATAGGCGGGGTTGCCTTCCGGCGTGGCCCAGGGCAGCAGGCGTGGTTCGTTGCTCACATGCCCCACCTGAGGGGGAGACGGGGCAGCAGCGGTCGAAGGTTCATGCCGGGTTCCGCGATCAACAGCACGCGCCGCGATGCCGGTACGCGCCGGGTGAGATTCCCCGTCTGGTGGGTGGTCGGGCTGAACCGTCGTCGGAACTGCTTGAGGAGCCGGGCGATGAGGTCGTACATGGCGGCCTGCCTCTCGTGAATGCGCTCTGTTGCGAATCACTCACAGAGTGGGGTCGTGGCTGGTTACGCTGCTAGTGGCTGGGACTTGACATCGCGCCGGTCAAGAAAGGGAGTTGGCTGCATGGACGCACGCCGGAAGCCTCGGACGGCACGGGAGAAGTACGGAGAGGAGCTGAGGCTGCGGCGGATGAACGCAGGCCTTACCCAGGAGGAGCTGGGGGATCGGGTCGTGTGCTCACCCACGCTGATCAGCCACTTCGAGGCGGGGAGGCGACTGCCGAAGCCGGATGACGCGCAGCGGATCGACCAGGCATTGCAGACGGACGGATTCTTCGCCCGCTGGCTGGAGGATCTGGAGTCGAAGTACGCCGACCACTTTGCGGCCGTGGCCGAACTGGAGCAACAGGCCACGCTGATCCAGCAGTTCGCACTTTCCCTGATTCCAGGTGTGCTCCAGACCGACGGCTACGCGCGTGCCTTGTTCCGTGCGTACCAGCCGAACCACACGGTGGAGGAACTTGACGAAGCAGTTGTCATTCGAACAAAGCGGGCCCGGATTCTCGACGGGCCGTTGAATGCGGTCGTCTGGACACTGCTTGACGAATCCGTGCTTCGGCGCCGTGTCGGCGGCCCGCAGGTCATGGCCGAACAGCTGCACAAGGTCGCGGACATGGCTGAGGCGGGGCGGCTGCGGCTGCATGTGCTGCCGTACGGTGCTGGGGCACACGCACTCCAGCAGAGTTACCTCACTCTCATGAGCTTTGAGGACTCTGCCCCGGTGGCTTACGTCGAAGCCTTTCTCACCGGCCATTTGATGGACGATCCGGCGCTGGTGGCCGCCAGTCAGACCGCCTACGCTCTTGCGCTGAGCGACGCGTTGTCGCGGCAGGAGTCCCTGGCGCTCGTCAGGGCGGCAGCAGAGGAACACGAGCATGGTCAGCAGTGAGCACACGGTCTCCGACTCGTCCACCCTCACCGGGTGGTACAAGTCCAGCTACAGCGGCGGCGACCAAGGCGACTGTCTCGAAGTCGCCCAAGGCCACGCCACCGTGCCGGTCCGCGACAGCAAGGCCGTAACGGGCCCGGCGCTGCTCTTCTCCCCGGACGGCTGGACGTCCTTCATTGACGCGGTGAAGAAGGGCCGCATCGGCGCCTGAGCAATGCGTCGGCGTCCGGCTTCGCGGCGGACGCCGACCCACAAGCGGACCACTCCTACGCCCGAGGCCCCCCAGAAGACCCCCGAACCATCAGCTCCCCCCGAATCGTCGCGATCCCCCCGGGCGGCGGCTCCTCCCGCCCCATCGCGATCCGGCCGGCCCGCGCCCCCGCCTCCGACAACGGCAGCCTCACCGTCGTGAGAGAAGGCACCGCGTCGATGCTGAAGGGGAGGTCATCGAACCCCGCCACCGACACGTCCTCCGGAATCCGCAACCCGGAGTCCCGCAGGGCGGCGCACGCGCCCAGCGCGACGGAGTCGTTGGCGGCCACCACGGCGGTCAGGGACGGGTCCCGCCGCAGCAGTTCCAGCGTCGCCTCGTAGCCGGACTGACGGTCGTAGCGGCCGTACACCGTCCAGCGGGGGTCCTCCTCGATGCCGTGCGCCTCCAGGGCGGCGCGGTGGCCCTCCAGGCGGTGCCGGGTCGTCGTGCGCTCCTCCGGGCCCGCGATGTAGCCGAGGCGCCGGTGGCCCAGGCCGATCAGGTGCTCGGTCAGTTCACGGCCGCCGCCGCGGTTGTCGAAGGTCAGCGCGATGGCGCCGGTGTCGGGTGCGGGCGGGCGGCCGCAGAGCACGACCCGGGTCCCGGCGTCCGCCAGCTTGCGCAGCTTGGACGCGACCGCCGCCGCGTGCGGCGCGTTCTCCATCGCCCCACCGGTCAGTACGACGGCGGCGGCCCGCTGCCGCTGCAACAGGGTCAGGTACGTCAGCTCGCGTTCGGGCGAACCCCCCGTGTTGCAGACCACCGCCAGGCGCTCACCGCCCGCCCGGCCGCCCGGCCCGCCGATCTCCGACTGGATCGCGCTCGCCATGATCCCGAAGAAGGGGTCGGCGATGTCGTTCACCAGGATGCCGACCAGGTCGGAGGTGGCGGCCGCCAGTGCGCTCGCCGGCCCGTTCAGCACGTAGTCCAGCTCGTCCACCGCCCGCAGCACCCGCTCCCGGGTGGAGGCGGCTACGGGATAGTTCCCGTTCAGCACGCGCGACACCGTCGCGGGGGAGACCTGGGCGCGGGCCGCCACGTCCGCCAGGGTCACCGTCATCTCGTCGTCCTCCGGTCGCGCATCTCGTCGTACCACCTCGTACCGCTCACGCTCGTACTGCTCACGCTCACTGCTCACGCTCGTACCGCTCACAGACAGGCCTGCCTCCTCGTAGACAGCCCGTCAGCGGCCACGGTTCCGTGTATGTCGAGCAGACCTTACGGCCAAGAACCCCCGTTGTTCGTCCCCTCGAACAACTCAACCCGGTCACGGTCTTGTCCGGACCCCTGGTCAGAGGCTAGCTTCTTATCGCATAGAAAGCGCTTGCTGTGACGCTCAACAGGGTAGGGGCGTACGCGGCACGCAGAACCGCGTACGACGCTGTGTACGACGCCTACGAAGGGAATGACGTGACACGCAAGACGGTGCGTATCGCCATGAACGGTGTGACGGGGCGCATGGGCTACCGCCAGCACCTGGTCCGCTCCATCCTGGCCCTCCGTGAGCAGGGCGGTCTCGACCTCGGCGACGGCACCGTGCTGTGGCCGGAGCCGATCCTGGTCGGCCGCCGCGAGCACGCCCTCAAGGCGCTCGCCGAGCAGCACGGCCTGGACCCGGAGAACATCTCGACCGACGTGGACGCCGTCCTCGCCGACCCGACCGTCGAGATCTACTTCGACGCCCAGGTCACCTCCGCCCGCGAGGAGGCGATCAAGAAGGCGATCGCGGCGGGGAAGCACATCTACACGGAGAAGCCGACCGCGACCGGTCTCGAAGGAGCCCTGGAGCTCGCCCGGCTCGCCGCGGGCGCCGGCATCAAGCACGGCGTCGTCCAGGACAAGCTCTTCCTGCCGGGGCTCCTCAAGCTCAAGCGCCTCATCGACGGCGGCTTCTTCGGCCGGATCCTCTCCATCCGCGGCGAGTTCGGCTACTGGGTCTTCGAGGGCGACTGGCAGACGGCCCAGCGCCCGTCCTGGAACTACCGTGCCGAGGACGGCGGTGGCATCGTTGTCGACATGTTCCCGCACTGGGAGTACGTGCTGCACGAGCTCTTCGGGCGGGTCAAGTCCGTGCAGGCCATCGCCACCACCCACATCCCGCAGCGCTGGGACGAGAACGACAAGCCCTACGACGCCACCGCCGACGACGCCGCCTACGGCATCTTCGAGCTCGACGGCGGCGCCATCGCCCAGATCAACTCCTCCTGGGCCGTCCGCGTCAACCGCGACGAGCTGGTCGAGTTCCAGGTCGACGGGACCGAGGGTTCGGCGGTCGCGGGTCTGCGCAACTGCCGCGTGCAGCACCGCTCCCTCACCCCCAAGCCGGTCTGGAACCCGGACATCCCGGCGACCTACTCCTTCCGCGACCAGTGGCAGGAGGTCCCCGACAACGCCGAGTTCGACAACGGCTTCAAGGCCCAGTGGGAGCTGTTCCTCAAGCACGTCTACGCCGACGCCCCCTACCACTGGGACCTCCTCGCCGGTGCCCGCGGCGTCCAGCTCGCCGAGCTGGGCCTGAAGTCCTCGGCCGAGGGCCGCCGTATCGACGTTCCGGAGATCCAGCTGTGACGATCCGACTGCCTGATTTCAAGGGCGGGATGCGGGCCTACGAGCCGCGCACCGAGCCCCTCGCCCTCACCCCGGGCGCGCCCTTCACCTCCCGTACGGTCTACTCGGCCGCGCACGTGGTCGCCGACCCGTACGCCGACGTGTCGCCCGACTCGCCCGCCGCCGTCGACTGGGACGCCACCCTCGCCTTCCGCCGCCATCTGTGGTCCCACGGGCTCGGTGTCGCCGAGGCCATGGACACCGCCCAGCGCGGCATGGGCCTGGACTGGGCGGGCGCGGCCGAGCTGATCCGGCGCAGCGCCGCCGAGGCGAAGGCGGTCGGCGGGCTGATCGCCTGCGGCGCCGGCACCGACCAGCTCACCGGCCCGGCGTCCCTGGCCGAGGTCCGGGCGGCGTACGAGGAGCAGCTCGCCCTCGTCGAGGAGTCAGGCGCGCGGGCCATCCTGATGGCCTCCCGCGCCCTCGCGGCCGCCGCCTCCGGTCCCGAGGACTACCTGGAGGTCTACGGCCATCTGCTCCGCCAGGCCACCGAGCCGGTGGTCCTGCACTGGCTCGGCCCGATGTTCGACCCGGCGCTGGAGGGCTACTGGGGCTCGTCCGACCTGGACGCGGCCACCGACACCTTCCTGGAGGTCATCGCCGCCCACCCCGACAAGGTCGACGGCATCAAGGTCTCCCTGCTGGACGCCCGGCGGGAGATCGACATCCGCCGCCGGCTCCCGCAGGGCGTGCGCTGCTACACCGGCGACGACTTCAACTACCCCGAGCTGATCGCGGGCGACGAGCAGGGCTTCAGCCACGCCCTGCTCGGCATCTTCGACCCGCTGGGCCCGCTGGCGGCGCAGGCGGTCCGGGTACTGGACACGGGGAACGTCGGCGGCTTCCGTGAACTCCTCGACCCCACCGTCGAGTTGTCCCGCCACCTGTTCCGGACGCCCACCCGCTTCTACAAGACGGGCGTGGTCTTCCTGGCCTGGCTGGCCGGCCACCAGTCGCACTTCACCATGGTCGGCGGGCTCCAGTCGGCCCGCTCCCTCCCGCACTTCGCCCGCGCCTACGAACTCGCCGACGGCCTCGGCCTGTTCCCGGACCCGAAGCTGGCCGAGGAGCGGATGAAGAACCTGCTGTCCCTGTACGGAGTGGCCCAGTGAGCGCTGTCCCGGTGAGCGGTGAGCAGGACCTGTCCCGCTTCTCCATCAACCAGATGACCGTGAAGCAGCTGAGCCTGCCCGAACTGGTCGAGTCCTGCGGGCAGTTGGGCGTGCCGAACATCGGCCTGTGGCGCGAGCCCGTCCAGGCGTACGGCCTGGAGGCGACGGCCAAGCTGGTCCGCGACGCCGGTCTGACCGTCACCACCCTGTGCCGCGGCGGCTTCCTCACCGCGATCGACCCGGACGAGCGGGCCAGGGCCCTCGACGACAACCGGCGCGCGGTCGACGAGGCGGCGACGCTGGGCACCGACACGCTGGTGCTGGTCTCCGGCGGCCTCCCGGCCGGCTCGAAGGACCTGCACGGCGCCCGGGAGCGGATCGCGGACGCGCTGGCGGTGCTCGGCCCGTACGCCGAGGACCACGGGGTGAAGCTGGCGATCGAGCCGCTGCACCCGATGTTCGCCTCGGACCGCTGCGTGGTCTCCACCCTCGCCCAGGCCCTCGACCTCGCCGAGCGCTTCCCCGCCCGGCAGGTCGGCGTCACGGTCGACACGTACCACATCTGGTGGGACGACAACGCGCCCGCGCAGATCGCCCGGGCGGGCGCGGGCGGCCGTATCCACACCTTCCAACTCGCCGACTGGATCACCCCGTTGCCGGAGGGCGTCCTCAACGGCCGGGGCCAGATCGGCGACGGCTCGATCGACATGCGGGAGTGGAAGGGCTACGTCGAGGCCGCCGGGTACACCGGCGCGATCGAGGTGGAGCTTTTCAACGACCAGCTGTGGGCCCGCGACGGCCGTGAGCTGCTGGCGGAGACGGCGGCGCGGTTCGTGGAGCACGCGGGCTAGCGCGGCGACGGGGGCCACGGGACGCCGACGGCATGCGGGCCGTCGGCGTCCCGCAGGATGAGGGGCGGCGGTTCTCCGGCGCCTCACGGGGGTGGGAGCAGGGTGCCCAGGGGGCCCAGGTCGAGGTTGAGGTCCTCCAAGGTGAGGCCGTAGCGGTCGCACAGTTCGGTCATCCGGTCGTTGAGCAGCATCAGGGTCAGGCCGAGGCGTTCCTCCTGTTCCTCGGTCAGGTCGCCCTCGTCGACGCGGTGCAGGGCCTGGCGCTCCATCAGCTGGCGGAGCAGTTCGACGATGGTGAGGACCAGCCTGACCAGGTCGCGTTCCACGGTGTCGGGATCGGCACGCAGCCGGCGTGCCGCCGAGCGGCCCGCGGTCGGCGGGGCCACGTCGTCCGGCTGGGCGGGCAGCAGGGAGAAGGCGCGGTGCGCGGCGTCCGCGACCTCCCGCAGCCGGTCGGGGGGCGGGCGGTCAGCCGGGGTCGGCACCGTGGCCGCCGTAGTCGTACCGCGTGGGCGACCGGTCCGGCAGGACGGGTGCCCACTGCTCCTCCACCTGCTCGCGAATGGCGATCACGACCGCGCGCAGCGAGACCCGCACCAGGTCGATGTCCGCGATCGACAGGACGACGTCCCCGGTGATCACGACCCCGCCGCTCAGCAGCCGGTCGAGCAGGTCGATCAGCGCGACCTGGGTTCCGGCGAGCGGATGCTCGTCGTCGTACGCGCCGCGCTCGGTCACGGTTGCCGCACCTCTTCGAGAGGGGCGGTGAAGGAGTACGGCGCCCAGGGGCCTGTGACCTCCACGCGCACGCCGGGCAGGTCGTCGGCGGCGTGCAGCATGCGGTCGCGGAACTCCTCGGCCGCCAGGCGCGGGACGAGGTAGGCGTCGTTGGCGACGTTCTCGCCGGGGAGCCGGGCCAGGGTGCCCTGCTGCGGACGGTGCCGGGCACGTTCCACCGCGAGACCGCGCGCCCGCTGCTCCGTGCGCCGTACGGCCTCCTCGGCGGCCCGCCAGGTCTCCTCGCGTGCCTGACGGTGCTGCCTGCGGCGGCGCAGATACGCGCGTCCCGTGTCCGGTGGGGCCGACGGACCCGGCTCGGCGGGGTCGGAGGCCGCGGGGATCTCGGCGTACACCTTCACGCCCCACTCCACATGGTCGTCGAACCGGTCGAGCAGCGCGCTGAAGGCCTCCTGCCGTTCGCCCAGCATCCGTTCGACCCGGCTGTCGTCGAGGTAGACCGTGGCCAGCCGCAGGGGGAGAACCGTCGTGCGGGCGGCCAGTGTCTCGATGACCAGGTGGTGGGAGCGGGCCGTCGACTCCAGCCAGTCGAGATCCTCCAGCCGTGACTTCAGGGCCGCCTCCGAGAACTCCGCTGCGGGCACCGCGCTCACCGCTGCGGCCACCGTGCCCGAGCCGACCAGGATGACGGGCGCGTCCGCCACACCCCGGAGGCCGGCCAGGGCCGCCCGCGCCCGCTGTGCCGTGGGGGCGGACGACCTGACCACGGCGTAGGCGTAGCTGAGGCGCTGCCCGTTCACGGCTCTCGGTCTCGGTTCCGGTCTCGGTCCTGCGCGTCGTCCTTCTTGCGCCGGGGACGTCGCGGTTCGGCGCCGGATTCCCGGTCCGTCTCACGGGGTCGGCGTCGACCGGCCGATCCAGAGTCGCGCTCGGGCAGTTCGCCCGCGGACTCGGCCCGCTCGGACTTCTCGACCTTGCGGCGCAGCTCCTCGACCTCGGCGCGCAGCCGTTCGTTCTGCTCCTTCAGGTCGTGCCGTTGGTCGGCGCGGGAGGAGAGCGCGGGGTCGTGCTCCCACCAGTCGATGCCGATCTCCTTCGCCTTGTCGACCGAGGCCACCAGGAGGCGGAGCTTGATGGTGAGCAGCTCGATGTCCAGCAGGTTGATCTTGATGTCGCCGACGATGACGATGCCCTTGTCGAGCACGCGTTCAAGGATGTCGGCGAGGTTCGCGCCGGATGACTCGCCGTACGGGGACATCGCCCTTGACGGCGTGGAGCGGGTGGGGACGGGCTCGGTCACGGGGTACTCGACCTCGTTTCCCGGTCGGTGTCTTCGGCGTCGTCTGTGTCATCGTCGTAGCGGTCGTCAGGTTCTCGGTCCTTCTCCTCGACCAGGTCGTCGTCCTCGTCCTCGTCCTGGTCCCGGTCCCGGTCCTCGTCCTCCTCCCAGTCGTCCTCGGCGTCCTCGTCCTCTTCGTCCTCTTCGTCGTACTCCTCGTCGTCGTCCTCGGCGGCCACGCGGTCGTCGTCCTCCTGGTCCTCCTGGTCGTCGTACTGCTCCTGCTCGGCCCGGCCCTCCTCGTCCTCGCCGTCCTCCTCCCGCTCGGCTTCCTCGACCTCCTCCGGCTCCCGCACCACCTCGCCCTCGCGGATCTCCCCGCGCCAGCCTCCGGTGGCCTCCCCGCGCATCATCACGAAGGTGCGGAAGAGCTTCAGGTCGAGCCGGGCGCGACGCCCCTGGGCCCGCATCCAGCTGCCGACCCGCTCGACCGGCCCCTTGGGGAAGTACCGCAGGACCAGCAGCACCTTGGTGAGGTTGTCGGTGAGGGGGTGGAAGGTGACGACACCCTGGGTCGTGCCCTTGTCCCCGGAACTCGTCCAGGCGATGCGCTCGTCGGGCACCTGTTCCGTGATGGTGCTCCGGAAGCGGCGATTGGACTTGGCGACCTTCACATGCCATCTGGCCGTGGTGTCGTCCTGTTGCTCGATGCCGACGACACCCTTGGCGAACCGGTCGAACTCCTGGAACTGCGTCCACTGGTCGTACGCCTCGCGCACCGGCACGCCCACATCGATGTCCTCGATGATGGTGATCCCCTTGCCCATGCTGTCCGGGTCGTCGCCGGGGTCCTTGTCGCGGCTCTGCCCGGGCAACTGCCCGGCGGCGTCCTTGGCCTTGTCCACCACCGCGTCCTTGGCGTGCGCGGCCGTGTCCTTCGCGTGGGAGGCCGTCGAGGTCAGCGCCCCCACTCCCGACGGCAGGTGATCGCCCAGTTTCTTGCCGCCCTTGGCCACCGCGCCCATCAGCCCGCGCGGGCCGACGTGCGCCTCGCTCAGCTTTCGCGCGCCCTCGCCGAGCCGGTGACCCATGCCCTCCAGCGCGACCTGGAGCCGGGCCTGGACGTAGTTCTCCAGCTCGTCCTTCAGCCGGTCCGTCCCCGGCACGCGCTCGCCGGCCTTCGACAGGGTTCCCGTGCCGCCGCCCGAGCCGCGTCCCGTTCCCTTGCGCTCAGCCATCGTCCTGCCCCTGCCTGCTCGACCGCGCGGAGCCGCCGCCGCGTGAGCGGCTCTGCGAGGTGGAGGTCTTCTTCGTACGGCGGGACGCCGCCTTCCGGGGCTTCTGCCGAGGCTTCTCCTCGGGCTCTTCCTCGGGCTCCTCCTCGGGCTCCGTCTCGTCCTCGGCCTCGTCCTCGGCCTCGTCCTCGTTCTCGGCCGCGTCCCTGTCATCGGCGTCGGTCTCGTCCTCGTCGTCCGCTTCCTGTTCCTGGCCCCGCTCCCGCAGGCCCGCGGTGCGCTGGTGCAGGGCGTCGGCCAGGTTGTCGGCCTTGGCGCTGAGGACGGTGGTCGCCGCCGCCTTCCCCGCGTCGGTCAGTTCGGAGCGCACCTGGTCGGTGAGGGTGTGCAGGAAGGGGGAGTCCTGGAGGGCCTTGCCGACCTGCCCGGGCTTGATCCGCGATCCGGCGAGCAGTGCGCCGAGGCCGATGGCGAGCTTCGCCTTCTTGGTCCGCCCCAGCACATAGCCGCCCAGCAGGGCGGTGCCGATCTTGGCGTTGTTCATGACCTGTCTTCCTTCCGGGCCGTCACAGCCCGGGCCCTGTGCCCTGGCCGCCCTGTCGCAGCTGGTAGGCCCTGATCTCCTCCAGGCGGTGCAGCAGCGCCTGCTCCTGCCGTGCGAACTCCTCGTCGTCGACACCGCCCTCGTCCCGCGCCCGTTCCAGGTTCACGAGCGCCTCCTGCACGGGAGCCGGGTCGTAGTACTCGTCCTCGGCGGTCTTGACCACCTTGTCGAGCACCCAGCCGATGCCCCGCACGGGAGCGAACGGCAGCGTCAGGATCCCGGTGACCAGTCCCACGGCACCTCCACTCGCGAGTCGCGGCTCAGACGAAGCTGTACGGCGGCAGGGGCCCCCGCAGCCGCAGCTCCACGCCCTCGCCGTAGCGTTCGGCCAGCTCCTGTCCGGCCCGCCCGAACTCCTCGGCCCTGTCGTCCTCCACGAGGAAGGACGCGCTCACGAAGTACTGCTGCGACGGCGGCGCGACCTTTTCGGCCTCGGCGAGCGGCCGCAGCCCGGCGAGGACCTCCTCGGCGAGCGCGTCCTGGCGGCCCTGCACCTCCTGGGCCACCAACTGGCCGAGCGCCAGCCGGTCGTCGTACGTCCCGCCGCCCTCCAGGGTCCGTCGGTTCAGCTCACGGGCCTGGGTGTTGTCCTCCAGGACGGCCCGTACGACCGTGTCCTCGTCCAGGACGCCCTTGACGTTGAACTCCGACCGCCCGGCGAGCTCGTCGAGACGCTGGGCGTACAGCTGGGCCCGCTCCTCCAGGACGCCGCGCACGGCCTCCTCGTCGGCGGCGACGAACCCGAAGCTGAGCGGCAGGGTCGGCCCTTCGGACCAGAGCCGCTCCTGGACGTTCTGGTGTGCCTGGAGGTCCCGGCGGGCCACCGAGAGATCGTCGGGGCATTCGCTGACGACCGCGCACAGGGAGGCGCCGCGCACCGTGCGCAGCTCACCCGGCGGATCGCCCACGCCCTTGGTGTCGCCCAGGTCCAGCGGGTGCGAGTCCTTGGTGATCGCGTACACATACACGGACATGGGCTCGCTCACTCCTCCCGGTCCCGTGCGGAACGGCGTTCAGAGCGGCGTTCGCCGCGCTCCTGCCGCTTCTCGCGCGCCGGCTTGCGCTCGCGCTCGGCGTGTTCTTCCTCGGCCTCGTCATCGCCGCCCTTGAGCGAGTCGGTGATCGCCTCGACCGCGCCCGACAGCGCGCCTTTGCTCTTGCCGTGTGCCCCGCTCTCGACCGAGCCCTCGACGATGTCGGTCAGCTGGGACGGCGCCTTCCTGCCCGACTCCAGATCCAGCCGGTTGGCCGCCTCGGCGAAGCGCAGATACGTGTCGACGCTGGCGACGACCACCCGCGCGTCGATCTTCACCAGCTCGATGCCCACCAGCGAGACCCGGACGAACGCGTCGATGACCAGGCCCCGGTCCAGGACGAGTTCCAGCACGTCGTACAGATTTCCCGAACCGCCGCCTCCTGCTGCGGCGGGCACACCACCACTGTTGCCCTGTGGCACCACCGTCACGGTGACTTCCCTTCCGGCCCGACTTCCCGGCGAAAGGGCGAGCGACCTACGGGGCGTCTTCCCCTAGCGGCCGTCCTTCCTGTCCACCTGAGCGCGGGTGTAGCGACGCCCACGCTCGTACGCCAGCAGTTTCCCCTCCGGGTCCAGAACCACCTGGTAACTGGCCATCACACTGGTCGTCTCGGGAATGCGTTCCAGTTCCACGACCTCTACATCGGCTTCCCAGCCCTGGTCCGTCGGCCTCAGCGAGGAAACCGACTCGGGAGCCCTCCCCAAGAGCTCACTGAGTTGTTCGATCGCGGACCGCATCGCATCGGCGGCGGACACCCGCTCTCCGGCGGACTCCTGCCGTGCTGAGGAACGAGCCTTGCGCGGCTCACGATCACTCGTGATCAATCACCCTCTCGGTGTACCCCTCAATCTTCGGACTCACACAGAGCCCACGCCACTCGGCTCATCCCGCGACCAGTGACCCCGCGACCACCGCTTTCCGCCGGGCGCCTACTTCCCGGCCGCCCGTTTCGTGAGCACCGCCAGCACCACCGGAACCACCGTCTCCACCACCCGGGACACGGCACCCCGCGCCAGCCCCGTCCTGCGGGCCACCGCGTCCGCGACCGGTCTGGCCTCCTCGGCCAGCAGCCCGGCCATCAGCCCGCCGGTCGCGAAGCCGCCCAGCGTGGCCACGCCGGTCAGCGGGGCCTCGTGCGGCGTCGCCACGGTCTCCGCCTCGCCGGACAGCGCCGCCACCGTCGTACCGACCATCTGTCGGGCCCCTGCCTCGTCCGTGTCCAGCAGCACCGCGATGTCCGCGATCCGGTCGTCGCCGAGCTCGTCGAGCACGTCGTCCTGGAGGGACGTCAGGGGGTTTTCGTCTAGCTCCTGCATGTCTGAAACGCTACGTCTGTCCGGATTGCAGGGCACGCCGAAGGGGCGCCGGGGGCGCCGAAGATTCGCCGAAAAAAATCCGCGGAGACCGTACAACCCTTCCCGTACCTGGCGGGTCGTACTTGGGGTCAGGACTCTTGGAGGGGGATCTGGGGGGATCGCGGGGGTTCTGACGGGGAGGGGAAACCCCGAGGGGCTCGGTCGACGGACCGGGCCCCTCGAAACGTTCCCACCGTTTTCACGGTCGGCGGGTCAGAAGAAGACCCCGCACCGCAGCAGCACATTCGCGTACGGCCGTGCCTCCCCGGTCCGCACCACCAGCCGCGCCCCGGCCGACAGCTCCTTCAGCCGCTCGTGCGTGACCAGCTCCAGCCCGGGAAACTCCCCGGCCAGCAGCGCGGCCGCCGAAGGGTTCGCCTCGTGGATCTCCCGGGCCGCCGTCGCGCCCTCCACCACCAGCTCGGCCAGCAGACCGTCCAGGACCTCGGCGAAGGACGGCACCCCGGCCCGGAAGGCCAGGTCCACGACCCGGGGACCGTCGGGTATCGGCATGCCCGCGTCGCACACCAGCACCCCGTCACCGTGGCCCAGCTCGGCGAGAGCGCCGGAGAGATGACGGTTCAGGATCCCGGCCTTCTTCACAGCGCCTCGACCTCCGCCGCAGTGGGGAACGACACCTGGGCGCCCTCCCGGGTCACGGCCACCGCCCCGACCCGCGCCGCGTACGCCGCCGCCTCGCCCAGGGCCGAGCCGGTCCCGAGCTTCCAGGCCAGCGCGGCCGTGAACGCGTCGCCCGCGCCCGTCGTGTCCACCGCGTCCACCTTCACGGACGCGACCCGCGTCACGCCTTGCGCGCAGGCCACCAGCGCACCCTCCGCGCCCAGCGTCACGACCACCGAGCGCGGGCCCTTGGCGAGCAGGATCCGCGCCCAGTCCTCCGGCGTCTCGCCCACCGCCGAGTCGCCGAGGATCACCTTCGCCTCGTGCTCGTTCACGATCAGCGGGTCGCAGGCCGCCAGCACCTCGGGCGGCAGCGGGCGCGGCGGGGAGGGGTTCAGGACGAAACGGCTGCCGTCCGCGAGAGCCCGCACCACCTCGACGACCGTCTCCAGCGGGATCTCCAGCTGGACCGACACCACCCTCGACGCCTGGAACAGGCTCGCGGCGGCCCGTACGTCCTGCGGAGTCAGCCTGCCGTTCGCACCCGGCGACACCACGATGCTGTTGTCCCCGGACGGATCCACCGTGATCAGCGCGACGCCGGTCGGCGCGCCGCCGACCAGGACACCGACCGTGTCGACGCCGGCCGCCCGCTGCGAGTCGAGCAGCAGCCTTCCGTGCGCGTCGTCGCCGACCCGGGCCAGCAGGGCCGTACGGGCCCCGAGCCGGGCGGCCGCGACCGCCTGGTTGGCACCCTTGCCGCCCGGGTGGACGGCCAGATCGGAGCCGAGCACGGTCTCCCCGGCCCCCGGCCGACGCTCGACGCCGATCACCAGGTCGGCGTTGGCCGACCCTACGACCAGGAGGTCGTAGTCGTACATGAGGTTGCTCCCCTGATAGGTCCCCGTGATGAGTCGAGGCGGGCGGCCCCGTGCTGGTGCAACGGCCGCCCACCCGCTCGCCGTTCCCCTTGTGTCAGCCGCCGAAGCCGGCGACGTTCTCCTTGGTGACCACCTTCACCGGCACCTTGACCGTCTCCGCGACCTTCTTGCCCTCGGCCGCCCGCACCGCGTTGTCCACGGCGATCTTCCCGAGCTGCTTGGGCTGCTGGGCGACGGAGGCGTACAGCGTGCCCGCCTCGACGGCCTTCAGGCCGTCCGGAGTGCCGTCGAATCCGACGACCTGGACGTCCTTCCCGGCCCGGTCGCCGAGCGCCTTGATCGCGCCCAGTGCCATCTCGTCGTTCTCGGCGAAGACGCCGTCGATGTCCGGGTGGGCCTGCAGGAGGTTGGTCATGACGTCCAGGCCCTTGGTGCGGTCGAAGTCGGCCGGCTGCTTGGCGACGACCTTGATGCCCGGGTAGGCCTTGAGTCCCTCGGCGAAGCCCGCGCCGCGCTCACGGCTGGCGGACGTACCGGCCTGGCCCTGGAGGATCACGATGGTGCCCCTGCCGCCCAGCTTCTCGGCGAGTGCCTTGGCGCCCAGCGCGCCGCCCTCGACGTTGTCGGAGGCGACCAGCGCCGCCGTGTCGGCCTTGTTCACGCCCCGGTCGACGCCCACGACGGGGATGCCGGCCTTGTTCGCGGCCCGCACGGAGGGGCCCGCCGCGTCCGAGTCGACCGGGTTGACGACGATCGAGTCGACGCCCTCGGACGTGAAGTTCTGGAGCTGGTTGGCCTGCTGCGAGGCGTCGTTCTGCGCGTCGGTGACCGTCAGGTCGACGCCCAGCTTCTTCGCCTCCGCCTCGGCACCGGCCCGGATCTGCACGAAGAACGGGTTGTTGAGCGTCGACAGCGACAGACCGACCTTCTGCGTCGACGTCGCCGACGAACCGCCGTGCAGCAGGGACGTGGCACCCACGATCGCCGCCGCGACGACAGCCGCGAGCACGTAGGTCGCCGCTTGCTTGCCGCGGCTGCCTGGCGAGCCGGTACCGGCCGCCGCCGGAGTGGCCCCCGCCTTGCGCCGCACCGTGTCCAGCAGGACGGCGAGCGCGATGACGACACCGATGACGACCTGCTGCCAGAAGGCCGACACCGAAAGGAGGTTGAGGCCGTTGCGCAGCACCGCCAGGATCAGCGCGCCGATCAGCGTGCCGGACGCCTTGCCCGTGCCACCGGCCAGCGAGGCGCCGCCGATCACGACCGCCGCGATGGCGTCGAGCTCGTAGCCCTGCGCGGCCTGCGGCTGCGCGGAGGAGAGCCGGGCGGCGAGGACGATGCCCGCGGCGGCGGCGAACAGGCCGGAGAAGGCGTAGATCGCGAGCTTCTGCTTCTTCACCCGCAGACCGGAGAGCCGGGCCGCTTCCTCGTTGCCGCCGATCGCGTACATCGAGCGGCCGATGTAGGTCCGCCCCAGCACGAACGCCGTGATCAGACCCATCGCGACCATCACGAGCACCGGCACCGGCAGCCAACCGCCGAGGGTGTCGCCGAGGTGCGAGACCGAGTCGGGGAAGGCGATGGGCGAACCCTGCGAGATGACCAGGGACAGACCGCGGGCCACCGACAGCATGGCCAGCGTCGCGATGAACGGCGGCAGCTTCCCGTACGAGATCAGGATGCCGTTGACCAGGCCGCACGCAATGCCGGTCGCGACGGCGAGGACGACCGCCAGGACGACCGGTATGCCCTGCGAGGTCGCGCTCCAGGCCAGAACGGTGGCCGACAGCGCCGCCACCGAGCCGACCGACAGGTCGATGCCCGCCGAGACGATCACGAAGGTCACGCCGAACGCGAGGATGGCGGTCACGGCCGCCTGCACGCCGACGTTGAGCAGGTTGTCCGCCGTCAGGAAGTCGCCGGACAGCGCCGACATCGCGATGACGAGGGCGATCAGCGCGGTCAGCGCGCCGTTGTCGAGGAGGAGGCGGCGCAGGCCGCCCGGGGCGCCACTCGCGCCCGCCGAGCTCTTGAGCGTGTCAGTGGCCACGGGGGGCCTCCGTTCCGGTCTTGTCGGTGGTGAGATCGCTGGTGGGGTTGCTGACGGCGAGTGCCATCACGGAGTCCTGCGTGGCCTCGTCGGCGGAGAGTTCGCCCGCGATCCGGCCCTGGGCCATCACCAGCACCCGGTCGCTCATGCCGAGGACCTCGGGCAGATCGCTGGAGATCATCAGGACGGCGGCGCCCGCGGCCGTGAGTTCGTTGATGAGCTGGTAGATCTCGACCTTGGCGCCGACGTCGATACCGCGTGTCGGCTCGTCGAGGATGAGCACCTTGGTGTCGGCGAGCAGCCACTTGCCGATGACGACCTTCTGCTGGTTGCCGCCGGAGAGCGTGCGCACATGCTGACCGAGGCCCGCCATCCGCACGCCGAGCTGCCCCGCGATGCGCGCCGCCGCCTCGCGCTGGCCCTTGAGGTCGACGAGCCCCGCGCGCGTGGCCGACCGCAGCGTCACCAGGCCGAGGTTCTCCTCCACGGACGCGTCCAGGACCAGGCCCTGGCCCTTGCGGTCCTCGGGGATGAGCCCGATGCCCGCGGTCATCGCCGCGTTGACGTCGTACTTGGGAAGGGAGGAACCGCCGACCTTCACGGCCCCCTTGTCGTACGGATCCGCCCCGAACACGGCCCGCACGACCTCGGTACGGCCGGCGCCGACCAGCCCCGCGATGCCGACCACCTCGCCGGCGTGCACCTCGAAGCTGACGTCGTGGAAGACGCCGTCGCGGGTCAGCCCCTCGACGGACAGCAACGCGGCACCGCGGTCGGCCCGTTCACGCGGGTACTGCTGCTCGATGGAGCGCCCCACCATGAGCCGTACGAGCTCGTCCTCGGGCGTGGCGGCGGGGACCTGCCCGACGCTCCTGCCGTCCCGGATGACCGTCACCCGGTCTCCCAGCGCGGCGATCTCCTCCAGGTGGTGCGTGATGAAGACGATCCCGACGCCGTCCTCGCGCAGCTTGCGCACGATGGAGAAGAGCTTGTCCACCTCTTCCGAGGTGAGCACAGCGGTCGGCTCGTCCATGATCAGCACTCGCGCGTTCAGGCTGAGCGCCTTCGCGATCTCGACCATCTGCAGGCGCGCGATGCCGAGTTCACGCACGCGCGCGCGTGGCGACACGTTCACGCCCACGCGCGCGAGGAGCACCTCGGCGTCGGCCTCCATCTTCTTCCGGTCGATCATCCCGAAGCGGCGGGGCTGGCGCCCCAGGAAGATGTTCTCGGCGACCGTCAGATCGGGAACGAGGTTGAACTCCTGGTAGATGGTGGCGATCCCGAGGCGCTCGGAGTCCTGCGCACCGTGGATGCGCGTCTCCTCGCCGCCCACCAGGATCCGCCCGGCGTCGGGCGTGTAGGCGCCGGAGAGCATCTTGATGAGGGTGCTCTTGCCGGCGCCGTTCTCACCGAGGAGGACGTGCACCTCGCCGCGGCGCAGATCGAAGTCGACGCCGTCCAGGGCGACCACGCCCGGGAAGGTCTTCCGTATGCCCTCGATGCGCAGCAACTCGTCCGCGTTGCTCACGACTGGCTCCTGTTCGTTGCGGGGGACGGCTCCGGTGAAGCCGGTGGTTCGCCGCAGGAGCGGCGTACGACGAGACGGGCGGGGAGGGTGACGGACTCGCCGGGCCGTCCCTCGATGCGGTCGACCAGGGCCCGTACGGCGGCCCGGCCCAGCTCGCCCGTGGGCTGGGCGATGGCGGTGATGGGCGGGTCGGTGTGCACGAACCACCGGATGTCGTCGAACGCGGCCAGCGCGAGGTCGTCCGGCACGCGCAGGCCACGCGCGCGTACGGCGTCCAGCGCGCCGAGTGCCATCAGGTTGTCGGCCGCGAACACGACCTCGGGCGGCTCGGGCAGGTCGAGGAAGCCCTCGGTGACCCGGCGCCCGCTGTCGGCCTGGAAGTCGCCCTGGCCTATGTAGGCGTCGGGCAGTTCGAGCCCGTACGCCCCGAGCGCCTCCCGGAACGCCTCGACACGTTCGCGCCCGGTGGTGGTCGCCGCCGGCCCCGCGATGATCGCGAGCCGCCGGTGCCCCAGCCCGTGCAGATGAGCCACGAGATCCCGTACGGCGCCTTGTCCGTCGGCCCGCACCACGGGCACGTCCACGCCCGGGATCCACCGGTCCACGAAGACCATCGGGGTCCCCGCGCGGACGGCGTCCAGCATCAGCGGCGAGCCGCCGTCGGTGGGGGAGACGAGGAGGCCGTCGATACGGCGGTCCAGCAGGTTCCGTACGTGGTGGTCCTGGAGGTCGGGCCGTTCGTCGGCGTTGCCGATGATCACGCTGTAGCCGAGCGCGCGGGCCTCCTCCTCGACGGAGCGGGCCAGTTCGGTGAAGTAGGGGTTCATCACGTCGCTGATGACCAGGCCGAGGGTGTGGGTCTGGTCGGTGCGCAGGGAGCGGGCCACGGCGTTCGGGCGGTAGCCCAGGGCCTCGACGGCGGCCAGCACGCGTGCGCGTGCCTCGGCGCTGACCGACGGATGGTCGTTCAGCACGCGCGAGACCGTGGCGACGGAGACGCCCGCCTCGGCAGCGACGTCCTTGATGCTCGCCATCGCCGCTCCACCTCCTCGTGGATCGTTCGTGGTGTCGAGGTCCGATGTTCGTGGAATCGATTACATCGACGTGTACGGAGGATTGGAATCGATTACACGGGGGTTAATCAAGCCCTCAACCACATCCCGAGACCGGATCGTGATGTCGCGGCGCACGCCCGGGCGGGTTCACGCTGGAAGGGCAGGGGGTCGTTCCCGATGCAAGGCCCTCGTCCTCGTGGGCCGGAGCGGAGGAGTCATGACGGCAGCGACGCGCGACAGCACACCCGTCACCCTCGGCGGTGACGGCGTGGAGGTGCGCACCCAGCCCATCGGCGGCGGCATGTCCGTCGGCTACGTCAGCCTGCCGGAGGGCACGGACATGGGCCCCGCCCTCAAGGGCCTCGAAGGCGACGCCTGCCCGTGCCCGCACTGGGGCTATCTGCTCAAGGGCCGGCTGCGGATGCTGACCCCCGAGGGTGAGGAGCAATACGAGGCCGGCCAGGCGTACTACTGGGGGCCCGGCCATGTCCCCGTGGCCCTGGAGGACTGCGAGTTCGTCGAGTTCTCGCCGTCCGAGGACTTCCAGGCGGTCCTGGACCACGTGAGGTCGCAGGCGGGGTGAGCGACGGAGCCTTGAGACACGGGGGCGTGGAGCGTGGCGCCACGGTGGCGGCCGGTCACCGCGCTCGGCACGCCCCCGGCGCAGCGGGCTGCCGGTAACGATCTTCGCCAGGGCTGTCCGGGCCTGACGGCGGCCGGCGTCGCAGTCGGGCGCCGCCCCCGGAATGCTCGTGAAATTCCGTCAGGTCCTCGCCCGGCGCAGGCTAGGCTGCCTCCCGGTCGTTGCGGGTGGCATGCCCGCGCCAATCGAACGGGGAGAAACAGGCAATGCGCGCAGCTCGGATGCTCGGTGCCACCATGGGGGCCGCGGCCCTGGTCGGGACGTCGTTCGTCGTCGCCGCTCCGGCGGCCGCGGCCGGTTG
Organism: Streptomyces sp. NPDC028907; assembly: GCF_055564995.1. Lineage (NCBI taxonomy): Bacteria > Bacillati > Actinomycetota > Actinomycetes > Kitasatosporales > Streptomycetaceae > Streptomyces > Streptomyces sp. NPDC028907. Next base: position 370,006 of record NZ_JBVHVE010000004.1, on the reverse strand, counting down.
TACGGCGAAGGCCCTGGAGACCGTGCTCATCCGGTCCACGACGAGCACCAGCGGTACGGCGCTCGCCCAGCTCAACAAGGGCCAGAGCGCACCGGCGTCCTGCACGATGTACTACGGCAGCTCCTCGTACGAGAAGTGCGGCATCGTCAGCAAGCGCTGGGTGAAGGTCACGAGGAGCGGCGTCACCGGCTACGTGGTCGGGACCTGCGTGCTCGTGAACGAGAACTGACCCCGCCTCCCGGCACCGACGAGCGACCCGTTGTCGGTGCCGGGCGGTAGCGTCGGATCATGTCCAATGAGGTGGGGAGCCAGGCGGGGAGCGGCGAGCGGCGACTGGCGGTACTCGAAGGCGTCCTGGAGCGCATCACCTACGCCAACGAGGAGAACGGCTACACGGTCGCCCGCGTCGACACCGGCAGAGGAGCCGGCGACCTCCTCACGGTCGTGGGCGCGCTGCTCGGCGCCCAGGTCGGCGAGTCCCTGCGAATGGAGGGCCGTTGGGGCTCCCACCCGCAGTACGGCAAGCAGTTCACGGTGGAGAACTACACCACCGTCCTCCCGGCCACCGTCCAGGGCATCCGCCGCTACCTCGGCTCCGGCCTGGTCAAGGGGATCGGCCCGGTCTTCGCCGACCGCATCACCCAGCACTTCGGCCTGGACACCCTGACGGTCATCGAGGAGGAGCCCAAGCGGCTCATCGAGGTCCCCGGACTCGGCCCCAAGCGCACCAAGAAGATCGCCGACGCCTGGGAGGAACAGAAGGCGATCAAGGAGGTCATGCTCTTCCTCCAGACCGTCGAGGTGTCCACCTCCATCGCCGTGCGGATCTACAAGAAGTACGGCGACGCCTCTATCTCCGTCGTGAAGAACCAGCCCTACCGGCTCGCGGCCGACGTCTGGGGCATCGGCTTCCTCACCGCCGACAAGATCGCCCAGTCCGTCGGCATCCCGCACGACAGCCCGGAGCGCGTGAAGGCGGGCCTCCAGTACGCGCTGTCGCAGGCCACCGACCAGGGCAACTGCTATCTCCCCGAGGAGCAGCTGATCGCGGACGCGGTGAAGCTGCTCCAGGTCGACACGGGGCTTGTCATCGAGTGCCTCGCGGAGCTGGCCCAGGTCCCCGACGACGGCGGCGACCCCGGTGTCGTACGGGAGAAGGTCCCCGGCCCCGGCGGCGGCTCGGAACCGGTGACGGCCGTCTACCTCGTCCCCTTCCACCGGGCCGAACTCGCCCTCTCCGCCCAGCTGTTGCGCCTCCTGCGCACCGACGAGGACCGGATGCCCGGCTTTCGTGACGTGGCCTGGGACAAGGCGCTGGGCTGGCTCAAGGGCCGGACCGGCGTGGACCTGGCCCCCGAGCAGGAGGCCGCCGTCAAGCTGGCGCTGACGCAGAAGGTCGCCGTGCTGACCGGTGGCCCCGGCTGCGGCAAGTCCTTCACGGTCCGCTCGATCGTGGAGCTGGCCCGCGCGAAGAAGGCCAGGGTCGTGCTCGCCGCCCCCACCGGCCGCGCCGCCAAGCGCCTCGCCGAGCTGACCGGAGCCGAGGCCTCCACCGTCCACCGCCTGTTGGAGCTCAAGCCCGGCGGCGACGCGGCGTACGACAGGGATCGTCCGCTCCAGGCCGACCTGGTGGTGGTCGACGAGGCGTCCATGCTGGACCTGCTCCTCGCCAACAAGCTGGTCAAGGCCGTACCGCCGGGCGCCCATCTGCTCTTCGTGGGCGACGTGGACCAGCTGCCCAGCGTCGGCGCCGGAGAGGTCCTCCGGGACCTGCTGGCCGACGGCAGCCCCATCCCCGCGGTCCGCCTCACGCGCGTGTTCCGACAGGCCCAGCAGTCCGGCGTGGTGACCAACGCGCACCGCATCAACGCCGGACAGCACCCCGTCACCGACGGCATGAAGGACTTCTTCCTCTTCGTCGAGGACGACACGGAGGCGGCCGGCCGGCTCACCGTGGACGTGGCGGCCCGGCGCATCCCGGCCAAGTTCGGCCTCGACCCACGACGGGACGTCCAGGTGCTGGCCCCGATGCACCGCGGCCCGGCCGGCGCGGGCACGCTGAACGGGCTGCTCCAGCAGGCCGTCACCCCCGGGCGGCCCGACCTGGCGGAGAAGCGGTTCGGCGGCCGGGTGTTCCGCGTCGGCGACAAGGTCACCCAGATTCGCAACAATTACGACAAGGGGAAGAACGGCGTCTTCAACGGCACCGTGGGCGTGGTCACCTCGCTCGACCCGGTCGACCAGCGCCTCACCGTACTGACGGACGAGGACGAGGAGGTTCCGTATGAATTCGACGAACTGGACGAACTGGCGCACGCGTACGCGGTGACGATCCACCGTTCACAGGGAAGTGAATATCCCGCCGTGGTGATCCCCGTCACGACCGGGGCATGGATGATGCTCCAGCGGAACCTGCTGTACACCGCGGTGACCCGCGCCAGGCAACTGGTCGTTCTCGTGGGGTCGCGCAAGGCCCTCGGCCAGGCGGTGCGCACGGTGTCGGCGGGCCGGCGCTGCACGGCGCTCGACTTCCGGCTCGCCGGTTTCTGATCTTGTTCGGGGACCGTCGGAGGTCACCCTCCTGACCTGGCGGTTCGTGAGGCATCGAAAAAAATGATCGATCAAACGAGTCGTGAAGGTCACAGAGCACTTCCGGATGGGGAAAACAGCGGGCAGGATGACAAGTTGGCGGCACTCAGTGCCGCCAATAGGCCCAATGGTCGACCCCGAGTGCACTCTCCTGAGCCGAATGGGGGAGGGTAGAGACAGTCAGGGCAACCTCGAAGATGAGGCACAACGTCGGTGAGGGAAGACGTGAGCGACAACTCTGTAGTACTGCGGTACGGCGACGGCGAGTACACCTACCCGGTGATCGACAGCACCGTCGGCGACAAGGGCTTCGACATCGGCAAGCTCCGCGCCCAGACCGGTCTGGTGACGCTGGACAGCGGTTACGGCAACACCGCCGCCTATAAATCCGCCGTCACCTACCTCGACGGCGAGGCGGGCATCCTCCGCTACCGCGGCTACCCGATCGAGCAGCTGGCCGAGCGCTCCACCTTCCTGGAGGTGGCCTACCTGCTGATCAACGGTGAGCTGCCCACCGTCGACGAGCTCTCGAACTTCAAGAACGACATCACGCAGCACACCCTGCTGCACGAGGACGTCAAGAACTTCTACAAGGGCTTCCCGCGCGACGCCCACCCGATGGCCATGCTGTCCTCGGTCGTCTCCGCGCTGTCCACGTTCTACCAGGACAGCCACAACCCGTTCGACGAGACGCAGCGCAACCTCTCGACGATCCGGCTGCTCGCCAAGCTTCCGACGATCGCGGCGTACGCGTACAAGAAGTCGATCGGCCACCCGTTCGTCTACCCGCGCAACGACCTTGGTTACGTCGAGAACTTCCTGCGGATGACCTTCTCGGTGCCGGCCCAGGAGTTCGAGCTCGACCCGGTCGTCGTCTCCGCGCTGGACAAGCTGCTGATCCTGCACGCGGACCACGAGCAGAACTGTTCGACCTCGACGGTCCGCCTCGTCGGCTCGTCGCAGGCCAACATGTTCGCGTCGATCTCGGCCGGCATCTCCGCCCTCTGGGGCCCGCTGCACGGCGGCGCCAACCAGTCCGTGCTGGAGATGCTGGAAGGCATCCAGGCGAACGGCGGCGACGTCGACTCCTTCATCAACAAGGTGAAGAACAAGGAGGACGGCGTCCGCCTGATGGGCTTCGGCCACCGGGTGTACAAGTCCTTCGACCCGCGCGCGAAGATCATCAAGGCCGCGGCGCACGACGTCCTCTCCGCCCTCGGCAAGTCCGACGAGCTGCTGGACATCGCCCTGAAGCTGGAGGAGCACGCGCTCTCCGACGAGTACTTCGTCTCGCGCAACCTCTACCCGAACGTCGACTTCTACACCGGCCTGATCTACCGGGCCATGGGCTTCCCGACCGAGATGTTCACGGTCCTCTTCGCCCTGGGCCGCCTCCCGGGCTGGATCGCCCAGTGGCACGAGATGATCAAGGAGCCGGGCTCCCGCATCGGCCGCCCGCGCCAGATCTACACGGGTGTCGTGGAGCGCGACTTCGTTCCCGTGGAGCAGCGGTAGCGCTCCGCTCGGGGCGCGGAGGGGGTTGTCGGTCGGCTGCGGGTTGGTTGTGGCCGGTCGCGCCCACGCGGCGGAGCCGCATATCGGCCACCGCCCCGCGCCCCTTCAGGGGCCTGCGGCCCCTTTGGGGTGCTGCGCCTCCGTAGGCGAAAAACAGAAGGCGCCCTGGCGGCGGTCCCCCCACGGGCCGACGTCCAGGGCGCCTTCCCATGTCCCGGTGCGGATTCCCCCCACGGGATCCGGCCGGGCGTCTGAGAGACCAGCGCCTGAATTCGCTGTCTTTCTGTGCTGCCATTGAGCAGAACGAGCAAAACTCGTCGTACTCATGGGTGGATGCGGTCTGCCGGGACAGCGCACGCTCGGGAGGGCCGCTCAAAGCTTCCCGAAGTACGTGCCCCGGCAACGCAACTCTGAGGAAGTCCCCCAAGACATCCTCAGATGCCAGTAAGCGCCCCCCAAGACGCTGCCTGACATCGTCAATTTAGACCTTCGAACCCCTTCGATGGTTACGTTCACATCACTGTGATTTGCGTCTCTTGCATATGTCCGTTAGATACGCAAGAGCCCCGATATGGCGATCGGGACCCAAGCGTAAGGATGATGCGCGAGCCTTGTGAAGAGCTTATGTGAGCGGGGCGCCGGACTCCAGAGGGACCCAGTGGGGTTCTTACTACGAATTCACCGGAACGTCCGCAGCCGCAGACTGTTCGTCACCACGAACACCGACGAGAACGCCATCGCGGCCCCCGCGATCATCGGGTTCAACAACCCCGCCGCGGCCAGCGGCAACGCGGCGATGTTGTATCCGAAGGCCCACACGAGGTTGCCCTTGATCGTGCCCAGCGTCCGCCGCGACAGCCGGATCGCGTCCGCCGCCACCCGTAGATCACCGCGCACCAGCGTCAGATCGCTCGCCTCGATCGCCGCGTCCGTCCCCGTCCCCATGGCGAGACCCAGATCAGCGGTGGCAAGAGCGGCCGCGTCGTTGACGCCGTCGCCGACCATGGCCACGCACCGTCCCTCGCGCCGCAGCCGCCGTACCGCCTCGACCTTCTCCTCGGGCAGGACCTCCGCGACCACCTGATCGGCATCGATACCGACCGCGTGGGCGACCGACTCGGCGACCGCCCGGTTGTCCCCGGTCAGCAGCACCGGAGTCAGCCCCAGCGCCCGCAGCTCGCGCACCGCCTCGGCGCTGGTCTCCTTCACCGCGTCCGCGACGGCGAGCACACCCCGCGCCGTTCCGTCCCAGCCGACCACGACGGCCGTACGGCCGTCCCTCTCGGCCTCTGCCTTGGCGCGGGCCAGCCCGGTGGGCAGCGCGTCGAAGAGGCGCCCCACGGCCACGTCACGGCCCTCCACGCGTGCGCGTACGCCCCGCCCGGCCACGTTCTCGAAGCTCTCGACCTCCGGCAGCCGCCCGAGCCGCTCCTGCGCGCCCGCGGCGACGGCCCGCGCGACGGGGTGCTCGGAGGCGTGCTCCACGGCGCCCGCGAGCCGCAGCACCTCCTCCTCGTCGGTGCCCTCGGCGGCGTACACCTTCTGCAGGGTCATCCGGCCCGTGGTCACCGTGCCGGTCTTGTCCAGGACGACGGTGTCGACCCGGCGGGTGGACTCCAGCACCTCGGGGCCCTTGATGAGGATGCCCAGCTGCGCCCCGCGTCCCGTACCGACCATGAGGGCCGTCGGCGTGGCCAGGCCCAGCGCGCACGGGCAGGCGATGATCAGCACCGCGACGGCCGAGGTGAACGCGGCGGCGGTGTCGTCGGTGACGGCGAGCCAGGCCCCGAAGGTGGCGACCGCGAGGAGGATGACCGTCGGCACGAAGACCGCGGAGATCCGGTCGGCGAGCCGCTGCACCTCGGCCTTGCCGTTCTGCGCGTCCTCCACCAGCTTCGCCATCCGCGCGAGCTGGGTGTCGGCGCCGACCCGGGTCGTCTCCACGACCAGCCGGCCCCCGGCGTTGACGGTCGCCCCGGTCACCGCGTCCCCCACCGTCACGTCCACCGGGACCGACTCACCGGTCAGCAGCGCGGCGTCCACCGCCGAGGCGCCCTCGACGACGATGCCGTCGGTGGCGATCTTCTCGCCGGGTCGTACGACGAACCGGTCGCCGACGACCAGCCGGTCCACCGGCACGCGGACCTCGCGGCTGTCCCGCAGCACGGCCACGTCCTTCGCGCCCAGCTCCATCAGCGCCCGCAGCGCGGCTCCCGCGCGGCGCTTGGCACGCGCCTCCAGATACCGGCCGAGGAGGAGGAAGGTGACGACCCCGCAGGCCACTTCGAGGTAGATCTGCGAGGAGCCGTCCACGCGCGCGACCGTGAACTCGAAGTCGTCGCGCATGCCGCTCATGCCCGCGTCGCCCAGGAACAGCGCCCACAGCGACCAGCCGTACGCCGCCAGCGTGCCCATCGAGATCAGCGTGTCCATGGTGGCCGCGCCGTGCCGGGCGCCCGTGAACGCGGCCCGGTGGAAGGGCAGCCCGCCCCAGACGACGACCGGCGAGGCGAGGGTGAGCGCGAGCCACTGCCAGTTGTCGAACTGCAGGGCCGGGATCATCGACAGCAGGACGACCGGTACGGCGAGCAGGGCGGAGACGGTGAAGCGGTGCCGGTAGGAGGACGCTTCGGGGTCCTCCCGAGCCTCCTGGGCCTCCTGCGGCTCGGGCCGCGGGGGAGCCGGTTCCTCGGCCGTGTAGCCCGTCTTCTCCACCGTGGCGATCAGGTCGGCGACCTCGATGCCCGCGGGAAAGCTGACCTTCGCCTTCTCCGTCGCGTAGTTCACCGTGGCGGTGACGCCGTCCATGCGGTTGAGCTTCTCCTCGACGCGGGCGGCGCAGGAGGCGCAGGTCATGCCGCCGATGAGCAGCTCGACTTCGGCGGGGGCGGCGGAGGTGGCGGCCGCCCCGGCTATCGCGGGTTGGTCGGTGGTGCGGGGCATCTCGGGCTCAGATCTTGGCGACCAGTTCGAAGCCCGCCTCGTCGACGGCCGCGCGCACGGCCTCCTCGTCCAGCGCGGCCGCGGAGACGACGGTGACCTCGCCGGTGGAGGCGACGGCCTTCACCGAGCTGACGCCGGGGAGTTCGGAGAGCTCACCGGAGACGGCTCCCTCGCAGTGTCCGCAGCTCATGCCGCTCACCTTGTACACGGCGGTGACGGAACCCGGGGCGTCGGTCTGCGCGGTCATGTCGTTCTCCTCGTCGAGGCATGTGGGGTTGACGGGACCCGCGGGGTCCCTCCACTGCCAAGATATACCCCTACGGGGTATTTCTCCAAGGCGGGTCGGCACCTGACGGCACGGCGTGGGCGCCGGATGTCACGTCGCCGACCGGGTCGGGGCGGGGCGGCCCAGCCGGTCGCCCACCAGTGGTTCGAGGTAGCGGGTCAGGGCGTGCTTCAGCTCCTGGACATAGGCGTCCCGCTCGGCGCCCTCGTGGGCGAGGATCAGCTCCAGGCCCGCCTTGTACAGGCCCAGGCACATGTGGGAGGTCCGGGCGAGGTCGGCCGGGGCGGCGTCGGGCAGGAACGAGGAGAGCAGGCCCTCGATCCGGGACAGCAGGGTCGCGTGGAGGGCGTCGTGCTCCTCGGTGATCCGGCCGGGGATGTCGGGGCCGTGCATCAGCGCGAAGAACACCGGGTGCTCGCAGTTGAAGGCGATGAACCGGTCGACGGCCGCGCCTACCGCCTCCTCCAGCGGGGTCGTGGGGTCGACCGGGGCGAGCGCCTCGCCGTACGCCTCGCGCATCTCGCGCATGAGCCGCTCGCCCAGCTCGATCGCGATGGCTTCCTTGTTCGGGAAGAACTGGTACAGCGTGCCCGGCGAGACGCCCGCCTCGCGGGCGATGGCGTTGGTGCTGGCGGCCGTGTAGCCGGCGGTGGTGAAGACGGTGGCCGCGGCCTCGAGCAGCTGGGCGATGCGGCGCTCGCCGCGCGCCTGACGGCGGCGCGGCCGCTCCTTCTCCTGGTTGGCGGACACGCGTTATCCCCAGCTCTCCGAACGCGATTGACAAACGCGAGTGGTCGCTCGCATTCTTGGAGAACGCGAGCGATGACTCGTGTTTGTCAGTCTATGGCAGTGACGGCTCCATGCTGCCCGGTTGTGAACGGCACGGATCAGGGTGAGGGGACACCGCACGATGACCGAAGTCAACAGGCCACCCGGCGCCGGAGGGCCAACCCGCGTCGGAGGCTGGACCCGCTTCGTGACGGCCCGGCCCCGGTTGTCGCTGCTCGTGGCCCTCGTGATCACCGCGCTCGCCGTGCTGGCCGGCAGCGGCGTCGCCGACCGGCTGGGCAGCGGCGGCTGGGAGGACCCGGACGCCGAGTCGACCTACGCGACCAGGGCACTGGAGCGCGAGTTCCCCGCCTCCCAGCCCAACCTCCTGCTCCTCGTGGACGCGGGCGACGCCTCCGTGGACGACCCCGCGGTCGCCGCCGAGGCCCGGCGCACAGCGGCGCGCCTGGCCGAGGAGAAGGGCGTCACCGGGGTCGGTTCCTACTGGCAGGCGGACGCCTCGGCGGCTCCCGCCCTGCGCGCCGAGGACGGCCACGAGGCGCTGATCGCCGCCCGCATCACCGGCGATGAGAAGCAGGCGGGGGAGACCCTGGACCGCATCGCGTCCGAGTTCCGGGGTGCGCACGGGCCGGTGGAGGTCAGTGTCGGCGGTCCGGTCGCGGTGCGCCACGAGATGCAGACGACCATCCAGGAGGACCTGGTCCGGGCCGAGGTGATCGCCCTGCCGGTCACCCTGGTGCTGCTGGTGATGGTCTTCGGCAGCGCGGTCGCCGCCCTGCTGCCGCTGGGCATCGGCATCGTCGCCATCCTCGGCACCAACGCGGTGCTGCGCGGCCTCACCGAGGTCACCGACGTGTCGGTCTTCGCGATGAACCTCACCACGGCCCTCGGCCTGGGCCTCGCCGTCGACTACGCCCTGTTCATCGTCCGCCGCTTCCGCGAGGAACTCGCCACCGGCGCCGAACCGCTCACAGCCGTCGGCACGACCCTGCGCACGGCCGGCCGCACCGTCCTCTTCTCGGCCCTCACGGTCGCGGTGTCCCTCGCGGCGATGCTGCTCTTCCCGCAGTACTTCCTGCGGTCCTTCGCCTACGCCGGGATCGCGGTGGTCCTGCTGGCCGCGGCGGCCGCCCTGATCCTGCTCCCGGCCGCACTGGTGCTGCTCGGCCACCGGGTCAACGCCCTGGACCTGCGCAAGCTGTTCCGGCGAGGACAGGCGAAAACTCCGCCCGCCCCGACGGCCGGTGCGACGGAGGGCAGGGCATGGACCCGCACCGCGAACCTCGTCATGCGCCGCGCCCCCTTCTTCGCCCTGGGCACCACCGCCGTGCTGGTCCTGCTCGGACTGCCCTTCCTGGGCGTGAAGTTCGGCACCGCCGACGACCGTCAGCTCCCGTCGAGCGCCGAGTCCCATGTGGTGCAGCAGCACATCCGCGACGGCTTCCCGGGCAGCCCCGGAGGCGGCCTGGAGGTGCTCGCCGAGGGACGGGCGACGCCGGCGCAGTACGCGGTTTACAAGGAGCGGATCGCCGCTCTCCCGGAGGTGCTGCGGGTCGACGGACCGCTGGTCAAGGGCGAGTCCGCGTACTTCACGGTGCTGCCGAAGGGCGAGGCGGTCGACGACCCGGCTCAGCGGCTGGTCGACGACCTGCGCGCCACCCGGGCCCCGTTCGACACCAAGGTGACCGGCGCGGCGGCGGTCCTGGTCGACTCCAAGGACGCGATAGCCGAACGCCTGCCGCTCGCGGTCGCCTTCATCACGATCGTCACCCTGCTGCTGGTGTTCCTGCTGACCGGCAGCGTGCTGATCCCGATCCAGGCGGTGGTGCTCAACGCGCTCAGCCTGACGGCGATGTTCGGCGCGGTGGTCTGGGTCTTCCAGGACGGCCACCTGTCCGGCCTGCTCGGCTTCACCAGCCCCGGCTCGATCGAGACGACCCTCCCGGTGCTGATGTTCTGTGTCGCCTTCGGACTGTCGATGGACTACGGCGTGTTCCTGCTGTCGCGCATCAAGGAGGAGTACGACACGACCGGCGACCACGACGAGGCGGTCCGGCACGGCCTTCAGCGCACGGGCGGACTGATCACCGCGGCAGCCGTGATCCTCGCGGTCGTGATGGTCGCGATAGGCACCTCCCGGGTCACCAACACCAAGATGCTCGGCCTCGGGATCGCCCTGGCGGTGCTGATGGACGCCATGATCGTCCGCAGCCTCCTGGTCCCGGCGGTCATGCGCCTCACGGGGCGGGCGACCTGGTGGGCGCCGGGTCCGCTGCGACGGTTCCACGAGCGGTTCGGGCTGAGTGAGGGGGAGTCGGCACCGGTCCCGGCCACGGCGCCCGCGCCGGAGCGGGAGAAGGCGAGCGCACGCGGCTGACCTGGGACGCGGGGTTGCGCCGATCGCACGGGCGCCCTACCCGCTGGGCCGACGGAGCGTCTGGCGTTCGCGATGATCTCCGTGTACCTGAGCGGCGCGGCGAAAAGGAGAGCGGCATGCGGGCAGTGGTGTTCGAGCGGTACGGGGAGCCGGCCGAGGTACGGGAGGTGCCCGACCCGCGCCCCGCTCCCCACGGAGTGACCGTGCGGGTCGAGGCCACGGGGCTGTGCCGCAGCGACTGGCACGGCTGGCAGGGGCACGACCCGGACATCGCGCTGCCGCATGTGCCGGGCCATGAACTCGCCGGTGTCGTCGAGGCGGTGGGCGACCGGGTGACCGGCTGGCGTCCCGGCGACCGGGTCACCGTGCCGTTCGTGTGCGCGTGCGGCAGCTGTGCCGCGTGTGCGGAGGGCGATCAGCAGGTGTGCGAGCGGCAGACCCAGCCCGGCTTCACCCACTGGGGATCCTTCGCCCAGTACGTGGCGCTGGACCACGCCGACGTCAATCTCGTCGCCGTACCCGAGGAGATGTCCTTCGCGACGGCGGCCTCGCTGGGCTGCCGGTTCGCCACGGCGTTCCGGGCGGTCGTGCAGCAGGGCCGGGTGGCGGCGGGGGAGTGGGTCGCGGTGCACGGCTGCGGCGGGGTCGGCCTGTCGGCGGTGATGATCGCGGCGGCGTCGGGCGCGCGGGTCGTCGCGGTGGACGTCTCACCGCGGGCCCTGGAGCTCGCGCGGAAGTTCGGGGCGACGGAGTGCGTGGACGCGTCGGGCGTGCCGGACACGGCGGCCGCGATCCACGACCTCACCGCCGGCGGCGCCCACCTCTCCCTGGACGCCCTCGGCTCACCCACCACCTGCGCGGCCTCCGTCAACGGCCTGCGGCGCCGGGGCCGGCACATCCAGGTGGGCCTGCTGCCCTCCACGTCCGGCACGACACCGGTCCCCATGGCCCGCGCCATCGCCCTGGAACTGGAACTGCTGGGCAGCCACGGCATGGCGGCGCACACCTACCCGCCCATGCTGGAGCTGGTCCGGGCCGGTGTGCTGCGGCCGGATCTGCTGGTGACGTCGACGATCGGGCTGGACGCGGTACCGGCCGCGCTGACGGCGATGGGGGCGGCGCCCGGGGCGGGGGTGACGGTTATCGAGCCGTGGAGTTGAGGGCGGCCCACTCGTGGTCGAGGACGGCCATCAGGACCTCGTCCAGCCACTCACCGTCCCTCGTCTGCGCTTCCCGGCGGATCCCTTCCCTCACGAACCCGACCTTCTCGTACACCCGCAGGGCCCGGTGGTTGTGACCGTAGGCACCCAACTCGATCCGATGCAGCCCGAGTTGTTCGAAGCCATAGCCGACGATGAGCCGGGTGGCCTCGGTGCCGATGCCACGGTCGCGGCCGCGCGGGCCGATCAGGGTGCGGAAGGTACAGCTGCGGGCGTGCGGATCCCACTCGTACAGGACGACCTCGCCGACGAGTTCGCCGGTGGCGCGGTCGGTGACGGCGAGATCGAGACGGTCGGGCCGGCCGGACAGCGAGCCGTACCAGGAACGCACCCGCTCCAGGGTGAGTTCGTTGTTCGGCGAGAAGGTGAAGCGCTCGACCTCGGGGTCCTCGATGATCTCCCACATGACGTCCGCGTCGGCCCCGGTGAACGGCCGGAGCACGGTCCTGTCGCCGGTGAGCGTGGGTTTGACGGAGAAGCTGCGCATGACCAGCACTGTGCCCCACTGGTCAGATGGGGCACAGCTTGTTTTTCCGCGACGCCGGGACGTCAATCCACCCTTCGGCCCCGGTTCCCCGGTCGGGACTCCACCCACGCCCGCACGGTGTCCGGGTACCAGAAGGGCTTGCCGCCCTCCACATGGTCCGGCGGCGGCAGCAACCCGTGCTTGCGGTACGACCGCACGGTGTCCGGCTGCACCTTGATGTGCGCCGCGATCTCCTTGTAGGACCAGAGCGTTCGGTCGGTCATCGGTTGCACCTCCCTGCGCGCGCCGCGGCGGCGACCTGGGGCGGTCGTCGGGGGTACCGTGCGCTGCGCTGGCGATCACAAAGCCTGTGCCCCGTCAACGACGCCCGGTGAGAGGCGGACAGGGGCTGTGCGCCGGGTGTGACACAGGGGCCGCGTACATGCGACATGCGTAACAGGAAAGCGGCCTTCGTGACACGGCTGACGCAAAGGCGCCCGCGGATACAAGGGCGCGGCGCGTTGACATGATGTCTCGCCGCGCAGCCGTTCGTGGCAGGTCCGTTGCCTCAGGCTTTGTCCGCGACAGGGCTATTGGTGTGGATCCGGGTAGCGTGTGGTGAGGAACCTTGCGGTCGGGGTGGGCGGGAGGCGCCAGGTGAAGGTGCTTGTGGCGGGAGTCGGGGACTTCCCAGAGCCCTATGAGACCGAGGATGAACAGGCTGACGGGATCGCGAGGTTCGCACCGCTGCCGGCCCTGACCGAGCCGGTGCGGGAGATGGCTTCGGCGTTGGAGCGGGCAGGCGCCACGGAGAGCAGGGAACTGCTGCTGGAGAGCGATGCGACCGAGTTGTTACAGCGGTGGAAGGAGCTGCGCCGAACGGCCGGGCCCGGGGAGACCCTTGTCCTGCACTTCGCCGGTCACGGCGTCCAGGCGCGAAGCGGGGGCCTGTATCTGGCCGCCTCCGGCGGTCAGGCCTGTGATGAACTGCTGTCCGACACCTGTGTCAGCTTCGGGCAACTCCTGGAGACGGCCGAGAACAGCGGACGTCCCGTGTTGTTCCTCCTGGACGTCTGCGCGGCCGGTCAGGCCCTCGTCCAGCAGCATTTGATCGACCTCGCCGCCCGACGCCGCCAGGACGCACCACGCAACGTCTGGATCATCGGCGCCTGCACCAGCGACGCGATCACCTACGGCGCCCGTTTCACCGTCGCGGCTGCTCATGTCCTTCAGCAGCTCGCCGACGGCGACCTCGACATCACCCCAACCCTCAGACACGTACCTGTCGAGACCCTCGCCACCGCCGTCGACCGGCACCTCGCCCGCACGGACCGAGCCGCCGGGCGCGCCCGGCAGACCATCGTCCGCACCGCTCACGTCCAGGCCGACGCCGAACCGCAGCCGTTCTTCCGAAACCCCGCGCACAGCCGTACGCCGCACCGAGACCTGCTGGCCGGTATGGATCCGAGGCTGAGGGAATTCGCGCTCGGCTGCTCACCCGATCTCGACCCGCTGCACTTCGCCACGCGCGCCGCCGGAACTCCCACCGCGAACGACATTCTCTTCTCCGGCCGACGCTCCCAGCTGGATCGTATTCACGAATGGGTCGGCAACGCCGGACAGGGCGGGCTACTGGTGGTCACCGGCGGTCCCGGCAGCGGCAAGTCCGCACTCCTCGGCGTCACAGCATGCGCACTCCACCCCGAACTCGAACCCCTCGGTGACCGCATCGCCCGCGTTGTCGAGTACTTCGACCCACGGCAGCCGGAGATCGTTCTCGCCGTTCACGCCCGTCAGCTCACGCTTCAGCAGATCACCGACTCCCTGCGACATCAGCTGCAGCAGCAACGGAGTTCCGGCCGGGCCCATACCCGCCAGGACACGCCCCATTCAGACGTGCGGCTGCTCCTTGACGAGCTGCGCGCCGCCGGAGACGTTCTCGTGCTGCTGGACGCCCTCGACGAGGCAGCAGACCCCGCAGCCGTACTCGATGACCTGCTCCTGCCTCTTGAAGCCGCCGGGGGCGGCTGCCGCGTCATGATCGGGACCAGGAAGTGGTGGGATTCGCTGCCCGCGCTGCGGCAGCATTTGGCCGAGCACCCGGATGCGGAGCTCGACCTCGACCCGGTCACCATGCATGACCGAAGTGTCCTCGCCGACGATCTCGACACCTATCTGTGCCGGCTCCTGCCGCGCCGCCGCTTTCCCCGGGACGAGCTCCGTCGCACAGCCGACCGGCTCGCCCAGTACAGCGACCACGGGGCCTTTCTCGTGGCCTCCCTCTACGCCAACCATCTCCTCACCACTCCCCATCAAGCCCATGCTGCCCCGCCGTGCAGTATCACGGAGGTCTTCGACCTGCACGTCAACACGTTGGCGGACAGGGAGCCGTGGATGCGCACAGTGTTGAACGTCCTCGGTCAGGCTCGTGGCCAAGGCATGCCACTCGACCTCATCCACGCCGCCGCCCTGGCCCAGCACCCGGCCGACGGCCCCCAGAGCGCACGCCCCCTCGCCGACACCCGTCGCGCCCTCGCCAAGGCGGCCTTCTACCTCCGCACCACTCCCGAGGACGATCAGTGCCTGCTCTATCGGTACTTCCACCAGGCCCTGACCGACCACACCAAGGGCCGCACCGACCTCACCGCGCTGCACCGTGCCCTCATCGCCGCCATCCCGACGGCTGACGACAACACCCCTGACTGGGACCGCGCTCACCCGTACCTGCTGCGACACGCCGCCGAGCATGCGGCGGCGTGCGACGAACTGGCCGGGCTGCTGGACGATCCCTCCTTCCTGCTGCACGTCTCCCCCGACGACCTCAAGCGTCATCTGAACAAGGCCACAGACCCCCGCTCGGCACGTATCGCAACGATCTATCGCTCCCACACGACGCATCATCGCCACCGTCATGAACTGGGCGCACGACGCAGCCTGTTGGCCTTGGACGCGGCGGCCTGGCGCGAACCGTCGTTGGCGGAGGCTCTGGGCAACCTGCCCGTCGACCGCCGAGTCACCTCAGCCGTTGCTCGGTGGGCCACCAACAGCCAGGGCAGTTCCGCCCGATTGCACACGCTGACGGGACACACGGATTCGGTCACGCACGTCGCGACAACGCATGTGTGGGCAGCGAACGGTGAGCAACTCGAAGTCGCGATCACCGCGGGAGCCGATGGAGCGGCGATCATCTGGAATCTGGACACGGGGGAAGAGATACGCGCGCTCAGGCAGCATCCCGGGGAGATAACGGCTCTCGCCGTGGCACAGTACGGCCGCCGCTCGTTCGCCGTCACGGCGTCCAAGGACACAGCCACGGTGTGGGATCTGGGGACGGGGCAGCGGATGCACTGCCTGGTCGGACACAAAGGGATGGTCACGGCCCTCGCCATGGCCGAACTCGATGGCCGCCCCGCAGTGATCACGGGGAGTGAGGACAAGACAGCGAGGTCGTGGGATCTCCTGACCGGCTCGCATCTGCTCACCTTCCCCGATCCCCAGGCGCCCCCGGAAGGGAGCACTCGGAAGGAGAGCACGGATACCGAAGGAAAGGCCGAAAAGGAAAAGCCCAAGATCCACAGCAAGAAGATCAACGCGATTGCCGTCGCCGGGAACGGAGGAGATCCCCATGTGGTCACCGTGGGCGCTGACGGTAACGCCATTGTGTGGAGCATGAGTTCGGGGAAGGCGTTACATCTGCTCAGTCACGGCTCCACTGCTGTGACGAGCGTGATCGTGGTGACGATGATGGGCAGGGAGCACGCCGTCACCGCGAGTGAAGGAAAGCACGTCGGCGCGTATGACGTGAAGACGGGCAAGGCTTCTGGTTCATGGAACTCGGTGGCCGGTCGCGCGGGAGTTCTGGCGGGGCTTGATCGCGGCGAAGAATTCTTCATAGCGACGGCGGATGACAGGGTCGTCAACGTCCTGCGTCCCGGTAGACCGCCTCTCGCTCTCAAGGGGCACGTGAGCCCCATCACGGATGTCGCCTTGGCCGAGGTGTCCGCGAGGCCTGTCGCCATCACGACGAGCGTCGATCAGACCGCCATCATGTGGGACTTGAACACCGGGAACTACATCCGGCAATTCGCCGGTCACACGAAACGCCTGACGAAAGTGGCGGTCCCCGAATCAGCCGGCAAACCGGTGGCCGTGACGGTGTGCCACGACGGAACGGGGGTCGTCTGGGATCTCGCCGTACAGGACCAGCAGGTTTTCACCGCGCACACCAAACGGGTGAACGCGGTGGCCGCAGGTGACGTCGATGGTCGTGCCGTCGCCCTCACGACCAGTGACGACAAGACCGCGATCCTCTGGGATCTCGCTACGGCACGACGTCTGCACACCTTCACGACCCAATCCAGCAGCATCCACGGGGCCGCCCTGGCGAACACCCGGGAGCAATCGCTGGCCATCACCGCGGACGGTGATGGATCGATCGCCTTCTGGGACGCTGTGACGGGCGCGCAACTTCGCTCAGCCAGACGCCATACGGGGCTCGTGGTCGCCGTTTGCGCCGGCCGTCTCAGATCCCGGTCCATCGCCCTCACCGCCAGCAGGGACAAGAGCGCTGCGCTGTGGGACGTCGCCTCTGGGCGGTTTCTCCGCTCCCTCCATGGCCACACCAGACCGCTGACCTCGTGCGCGCTGAACTTCATGGAGGGCCGCCGTCCCCTCGCCATGACGGGCAGTGAGGACAGGACGGCCATAGTGTGGGATCCCCTCAGCGGTGAACGCATACACACTTTGGCCGGGCACCGTGACTGGGTGACCGGCGTGGTGTTCGCGCATGCCCGCGACCGTACGCTGGCCCTCACCACCAGCGACGACGCCACCGTCAGGGTGTGGGATCCGCTCACCGGCGAGCATCTGCAGGAACTGACCGCGCATGGGAGCTGGGTCAATGCGGCCACCGTCGTACAGATCGGGGGGCGAAGTCGGGTGATCACGGTGAGCACGGACAACACCGCGGCGATCTGGGCGACCGAGGACCGGCTCATTCTCGAAGAGGTCCTGCATTTGCCGGACGAGGGGATCGCGGTGGCTGGGACAGGGGAGTTCGGCGTTCTCGTCTGTGGGCGCGAGGTCATCTGTTATGCCTGGAAGACGCCCGGCCATCCCCGTGACCTGTGAGGCCTCGAAGCCGTGCACGGTTCGAGTGTGTGTGACGACGAATCACCGTCGATGACAGGGGGACTTCGATGACATCGATCGTGCTGGTGCACGGCATCTTCAACCACGTCCGCAAAGCGACACCGGACGAAGCCGCGGCGCGGCGGGTCTCGGACTGTCGGCCGAGGTTGGCCGAGAGCTTGAGCGAATTGGCGGTGGACGTCCCCGACGTGACGATGGCCTACTACGCCGACTTGCTGCGGCGGAAGGTGCCCGGGGAGCCACAGTCGTTCCAGCAGCCGGAAGGCTTCGACGATCTCAGCGCCGCGGAACGATCGGAGGTGGCGGCGTGGCTGGCCGCTGCCGGCGCCGAAATGCCGGCGGATCCGCAGAACGTGGGGCTGGCCCCGCTGCGGCAGATGCTGGGCTGGCTGGTGGACGAACGCGGCGGACGCCTCACCGCGGCGGTGCGCGAGCAGACGATCGGTCGTCTGGAGCGCACCCTGGTGGCGAACCTGCGCGAGGTGGAGGCGTACACGACCTGGCCGGAGCGGCGCCGTCTGGTGCGCGAACGCGTGTCCGGGGTGATCCGGCGTGAGAAGCCCGCGGTGGTGATCGCGCATTCGCTGGGTGCGTACGTCACCTACGAAACGCTGCACGCTTACCCGGACCTGGAGGTGGACCTGCTGGTCACGGTCGGCTCGCCGCTCAGGGTCCCGGCTCTGGCACGCCGCTTGGAGCCTGCGTTGCGCGCGGGGCGAGGAGCGAAGCCCTCGGGGCTGGCGCGCTGGGTGAACATCGCCGGCACCGGAGACCTGGTGGCGGTTCCGCCCAAGCTGGGCCGCGTGTTCCCCGTCGACGACGACGCCGTCTGCGACACCGGGCTGGGCGTTCACGGATTCGGCGGGTATCTGGCAAACGGCCTCCTGGCCGCGGCCATCACCCCCTACGTCACCTGACCGACCGATACCCGCCTCGAAGGGAGACGCGCTGACAGAACACCGAGGCGGTGGCTTCATCGATCCCGGAGAAGACCGACACGTACGAATGCCTTCGTTCGAATGTCCGGACAAAACATTGACAGGCCTCCCCCAGCAGGGCTACAAAGCCCTGGAGGGCCGACCCGCGCAGTCGGCAGTACAGCCGCGACGAGGGAGACCGAGGGACACCGATGGCGTACGACCTGATCACCATGGGCCGGATCGGCGTGGACCTCTACCCGCTGCAGACCGGCGTCCCGCTGCCGCAGGTCACGTCCTTCGGCAAGTTCCTCGGCGGCTCGGCGACGAACGTCGCGGTCGCCGCGGCCCGCCTGGGACGCCGTACCGCGGTGATCACCCGCACTGGCGACGACCCCTTCGGCACCTACCTCCACGAGGCCCTGCGGGGCTTCGGCGTCGACGACCGCTGGGTCACCCCGGTCCCCGGACTGCCTACCCCGGTCACCTTCTGCGAGGTCTTCCCGCCGGACGACTTCCCCCTCTACTTCTACCGGCAGCCCAAGGCCCCGGACCTGGAGATCGACGCCCACGAGCTGGACCTCGACGCCATCCGCGACGCCCGGATCTTCTGGATCACCGGCACCGGACTGAGCGAGGAGCCCAGCCGTACGGCGACGCTCGCGGCCCTCGCGCACCGCGCCAAGTCCGGTACGACGGTCTTCGACCTCGACTGGCGCCCCATGTTCTGGAACGACCCGGACGCGGCCCGCCCCTTCTACGCGGAGGCGCTCAAGCACACCACCGTCGCCGTCGGCAACCTCGACGAGGTGGAGGTCGCCACCGGCGTACGCGAACCGCACGCAGCCGCCCGCGCCCTCCTCGACGCCGGTGTCGAGGTCGCGGTCGTCAAGCAGGGCCCCAAGGGCGTCCTCGCCGTCAACAGCAAGGGCGACCAGGCCGAGGTCCCGCCGCTGCCCGTGAACGTGCTCAACGGACTCGGCGCCGGTGACGCCTTCGGCGGCTCCCTCTGTCACGGGCTGCTCGAGGGCTGGGACCTGGAGAAGATCATGCGGCACGCCAACGCCGCCGGAGCCATCGTCGCCTCCCGTCTGGAGTGCTCCTCCGCGATGCCGACGCCGGACGAGATCGAGGCCGCCATCGCCGCGGGGGCCGTCAAGTGACCGTCGACATCGCGGAACTCGTCCGCACCCGCACCCGGCACCCCGAGGCGATAGCGGAGGCCGCCGCCCGGCGCGTACGCAGGCCTCTCATCAAGGGCAGCGGCCGCCTGATGATCGTCGCCGCCGACCACCCGGCCCGCGGCGCGCTCGGCGTCGGCGGCCGCGGCCTGGCCATGGCCAACCGCGCCGACCTGCTGGAACGCCTCTGCCTCGCCCTGTCCCGCCCCGGCGTCGACGGCGTCCTCGCCACCGCCGACATCCTCGACGACCTGCTGCTGCTCGGCGCGCTCGACGGCAAAGTCGTCATGGGGTCGATGAACCGCGGCGGCCTGCAGGGCGCCAGCTTCGAGCTGGACGACCGTTTCACCGGCCACCGCGCCGAGGACATCGAGCGCCTCGGCTTCGACGCCGGCAAGCTGCTCCTGCGCGTCGACTACGACGACCCGGGCTCCCTCACCACCCTGGAGTCCACCGCCCGCGCCATCGACGACATGGCGGCGCGCCGACTTCCGGTCTTCGTCGAGCCGTTCCTCAGCCGCCGCACCCCCGAGGGGAAGGTCACCAACGACCTGTCCGCCGAGGCCGTCACCAAGTCCATCGCCATCGCCTCGGGCCTCGGCGGCACCTCCGCCTACACCTGGCTGAAGCTGCCGGTCACCGAGAACCCCGACGACATGGCCGAGGTCATGGCGACCTCCATGCTGCCCGCCGTACTCCTCGGCGGCGAGGTCGGCGGCTCCGCGGAGGAACAGGCCGGGGCATACGAGAAGTGGCGGGGCGCCCTCCAACTGCCCACCGTGCAGGGCCTGGTGGTGGGCCGTTCGCTGCTCTACCCGGCCGACGGGGACGTTGCCGCCGCGGTGGACACTGCCGTAGGACTGCTGTGAGGTCGCCATGACCACGAGCCGTACGTTCCACCCACAGAACGCCTCCGGCGCGGGAAGCCGCTTTGCTTTGGCAGGAGCGAAGTGCGAGCGAAGACTCCCCGCCCGCTACGGCCCCGCGCCGGAGGTCCCCGACCCGGTACATCGAGTCGAACGGGGCGGCTGAGGCCTACAGGGCGGCTGAGGCATACGGGGCGGCTGAGCCGTAAGGAAGTGGCGGATCTGCTTCCATCCGGACCACACGGAGGTAACCGATGACCTCAACGACGAGGCTCACGGTCGCACAGGCGCTCGTCCGCTTCCTGTCCGCCCAGTACACCGAGCGCGACGGCGTACGGCGCCGCCTGATCGGCGCCACCTGGGGCATCTTCGGCCACGGCAACGTCGCCGGGATCGGCCAGGCGCTCGTCGAGTACGGCGATGTCATGCCCTACCACCAGGGCCGCAACGAGCAGGCGATGGTGCACGCGGCGGTCGGTTACGCGCGCCAGTCGAACCGCCTCTCCACGCACGCCGTGACCACCTCCATCGGCCCCGGCGCCACCAACCTCGTCACCGGCGCCGCGCTCGCGACCGTCAACCACCTCCCGGTCCTGCTCCTCCCCGGCGACATCTTCGCCACCCGCCCCGCCGACCCGGTCCTCCAGCAGCTCGAAGTGCCGTACGCCGGCGATGTGTCGGTCAACGACTGTCTGCGGCCGGTGTCGAGGTACTTCGACCGGATCACCCGCCCGGAATCCCTGATTCCGTCAGCTCTCCAAGCCATGCGGGTCCTCACCGACCCCGTGGAGACCGGCGCCGTCACGCTCGCGCTGCCCCAGGACGTCCAGGCCGAGGCGTACGACTGGCCCGACGACCTCTTCGCCGAGCGCACCTGGGTCGTACGGCGGCCGGGCGCCGACCCGACCGAACTCGCCGAGGCCGTACGGGCGATCAGGTCCGCCGGCAGGCCCCTGGTCATCGCGGGCGGCGGCGTCCACCACAGTCGCGCCGAGGAGGCGCTCGCCGAGTTCGCCGAGGCCACCCGCATCCCGGTCGCCGCCACCCAGGCCGGCAAGGGCTCCCTGCGCTTCGACCACCCCCAGGACGTCGGAGGCGTGGGCCACACCGGTACGGCGACGGCGGACGAACTCGCCCGCACCGCCGACCTGGTGATCGGCGTCGGCACCCGCTACACCGACTTCACCACCGCCTCCGGCACCCTCTTCGCCGGCGACGGCGTCCGCTTCCTCAACCTCAACATCGCGCCCTACGACGGCCACAAGCTCGCCGGGATGCCCCTGATCGCGGACGCCCGCAGCGGGCTGATGGAGCTGACCGCGGCGCTGGACATGCACGCCTACCGGGTCCCCGCCTCCTACGTCACCGAGTACACCGAGGACAAGGAGCGCTGGGAGCAGCGCGTCGACGCCTGCTACGAGGCCGACGAACCGGACGTACGGCCGACGCAGCAGCAGGTGCTGGGCGTCCTGGACGCTCTGGTGGACGAGTCGGACGTGATCATCAACGCGGCCGGCTCCCTCCCCGGCGACCTGCACAAACTGTGGCGGGCGCGCTCGCGCGACCAGTACCACCTGGAGTACGGCTACTCCTGCATGGGCTACGAGATCCCGGCCGCGATCGGCGTGCGGCTGGCGGCCCCGGACCGGCCTGTCTGGGCGCTGGTCGGCGACGGCACGTATCTGATGATGCCGACGGAGATCGTGACCGCCGTGCAGGAGGGGATCGCGATCAAGGTGTTGCTGGTGCAGAACCACGGGTACGCGTCCATCGGCGGACTGTCGGAGGAGACCGGCGCCGAGCGCTTCGGCACGGCGTACCGCCACCGCGCGGAGGACGGCACCTTCACGGGCGCGCCGCTCCCCGTCGACCTGGCCGCCAACGCCGCCAGCCTGGGCATGCGGGTGCTGCGCGCGAAGACCGTGAGCGCCCTGCGCGAGGTGCTCGCCGAGGCCCGCACGGCCGACACTCCCACTTGTGTCTACGTCGAGACCCAAACGGCAGACACAGTGTCGGGCGCGCCGCCCGCGCAGGCCTGGTGGGATGTTCCCGTGGCCGAGACCGCGAGCCGAGCGTCCGCGGTCAAGGCCCGCGAGCTGTACGAACGGCACGTCTCGACCCGACGCCGCCACTTGTGAAGGAGTTACTGGGCATGACGAAGATCGTCAACCACTGGATCGGCGGCAAGACCGCCGAAGGCGCGTCGGGCACGTTCGGGCCGGTCACCGACCCGGCCACCGGCGCGGTCACGACGAAGGTCGCGTTCGCCTCGGTCGACGAGGTGGACGCCGCGGTCGCCGCCGCCAAGGAGGCGTACCTGACCTGGGGCCAGTCCTCGCTGGCCCAGCGCACCTCGATCCTGTTCAAGTTCCGGGCGCTGCTGGACGCCAACCGGGACGCCATCGCCGAGCTGATCACCGCCGAGCACGGCAAGGTGCACTCCGACGCCCTCGGTGAGGTCGCCCGCGGCCTGGAGATCGTCGACCTCGCGTGCGGCATCAACGTGCAGCTGAAGGGTGAGCTGTCGACGCAGGTCGCCAGCCGTGTCGACGTCTCGTCGATCCGGCAGCCGCTGGGTGTCGTCGCGGGCATCACGCCGTTCAACTTCCCGGCGATGGTCCCGATGTGGATGTTCCCGATCGCCATCGCGTGCGGCAACACCTTCGTGCTCAAGCCGAGCGAGAAGGACCCGTCGGCCTCGATCAAGATCGCCGAGCTGCTGTCGGAGGCCGGTCTGCCGGACGGCGTCTTCAACGTCGTGCACGGCGACAAGGTGGCCGTCGACCGCCTCCTGGAGCACCCGGACGTCAAGGCGGTCTCCTTCGTCGGCTCGACGCCGATCGCCCGCTACATCCACACCACCGCCTCCGCCAACGGCAAGCGCGTCCAGGCGCTGGGCGGCGCCAAGAACCACATGCTGGTCCTCCCGGACGCAGACCTCGACGCGGCCGCCGACGCCGCCGTGAGCGCCGCGTACGGCTCGGCGGGCGAGCGCTGCATGGCCATCTCGGCGGTCGTCGCGGTCGGCTCGATCGGCGACGAGCTGGTGGAGAAGATCCGCGAGCGCGCCGAGAAGATCAAGATCGGTCCCGGCAACGACCCGACCTCCGAGATGGGCCCGCTGATCACCGCCGTCCACCGCGACAAGGTGGCCTCGTACGTCACCGGCGCCGCGGCCGAGGGCTGCGAGGTCGTCCTCGACGGCACCGGCTACACCGTCGACGGGTTCGAGGACGGTCACTGGATCGGCATCTCACTGCTCGACAAGGTGCCCACCACCGCGAAGGCGTACCAGGACGAGATCTTCGGCCCGGTGCTGTGCGTGCTGCGCGCCGAGACCTACGAGGACGGTGTGGCGCTGATCAACGGCTCGCCGTTCGGCAACGGCACCGCGATCTTCACCCGGGACGGCGGCGCCGCCCGCCGCTTCCAGCTGGAGATCGAGGCCGGCATGGTCGGCGTGAACGTCCCGATCCCGGTCCCCGTCGGCTACCACAGCTTCGGCGGCTGGAAGGACTCGCTCTTCGGCGACCACCACATCTACGGCAACGACGGCACGCACTTCTACACCCGCGGCAAGGTCGTCACCACCCGTTGGCCCGACCCGGCGGACGCCCCGTCCGGAGTCGACCTCGGCTTCCCGCGCAACCACTGACGCACCGACCCGAGCGTCTGGGGCCGTCCGGATCGCGGACGGCCCCATTTTTTTGCGGGCCCGCGCTGCGGTTCCCGCATGCTCGAAAGTCGTGCTGTACACGGCTCTGACGCAACGTTAACACGCGTCAGAAGGCCTTCCGGCAACGAATTCCGTAGCTAATCAGCCATTGACGTGACGGTTTCCGTCAATGTTGCATCCACCTCGTGACCGACACCCTCACCTCTGTCGAGGGCGCCGTCGTCGAGGCGCCGGACGTCCTCCAGGACAGCCCTCAGGACAGCCCCCAAAAGCTCAAGCGCTCGATCGGCGTGGTCGGCGGCACGCTGCTCACGCTCTCCTGCGTCACCCCGGCGTCCACCCTCTTCGTGGTCGTCCCCGACCTGTTCGGCTCGCTCGGCACCGCCACCGCCCTGACGATCGCCATCGGCTCGCTGCTCTGTATCGCCGTGGCGTTCTGCTACTCCGAGCTGGGCACCCTCATCCCCAGTGCGGGCGGCGAGTACGCGATGGTGTCCACGCTTGCCGGACGGCTGGCGGGCTGGCTGGTCTTCGTGCTCTCCCTGCTGGTCGTCATGATCGTCCCGCCGGTGATCGCGATGGGCACGGCCGACTACCTCGCCCCGATCGTCGACCTGGACCCGTCGATGACCGGCGCCGCCGTCATGCTGCTCGCCACCCTCGCCGGCCTGCTCGACCTGCGCGCCAACGCATGGATCACCGGCGTCTTCCTGGTCCTGGAGGTCATCGCGGCGGCCGTCGTGGCGGTACTGGGCTTCGCCCACGCCGAGCGCGGACCCGGCAGCCTCGTCTCGATGGAGGTGGCCGGCGCGGACGGCCGTACGGACGGCGTGACGGCCCTGCTGGTCGTCTCCGGACTCGCCATCGCGCTCTTCGTCACCCAGGGCTTCTCGACCGCTGTCTACCTCTCCGAGGAACTGGAGAACCCGCGCCGCAACGTCGCCCGCACCGTCCTCGCCACCCTCGCGATCTCCGCCGTGATCATCCTGGTGCCGGTCGTCGCCATCACCCTGGGCGCGTCGGACATCGGCGAACTCACCGGCGGCGACATCGGCACCATGGTCACCGCCTGGTCCAACTCCGCGGTCGGCACCTTCGTCAGCCTCTGCGTGGCCCTCGCGATCATCAACGCCGGCATCGTCATGGTCATCCAGAACTCCCGCGTCCTGTTCGCCTCGGCCCGCGACAAGGCCTGGCCCACCCCGGTCAACAGCCTCCTCGCCAAGCTCGGCCGCTTCGGCTCCCCCTGGGTGGCCACCCTCGCGGTCGGCATCCCCGGCGCCGTCCTCTGCTTCGTCAACCTCGACACCCTGTACGGCATCACGGGCGTCTCGGTGACGGGGATGTACCTGCTGGTCGCGGTCGCCGCGCTGCTGTCCCGCCGCGGCGCCCACCACCACGTACCGGCATGGCGCATGCCGTTGTGGCCGGCGATGCCGATCCTGCTGATCGCGGTGCTGGTGTACATCCTGAGCCAACAGGAGATGAGGTATCTGCTGTGGACGGGCGGCATCACGGCGGTGGCGACCCTGTACTGGGCCCTGTACCTCCGCCCCCGAAGGGCATCGCGCTGGCTGGTATCAATCCCGGCAGAGGAGACCCCCTGAGGGGCGCGGGGAACTGCGCGATCAACCCCCACGCACCCGCACCCGGCAGGTCACAGAAAGCCCCGAGCTCTCCCTCGCCGTACCACGAACGCGGTAGACAAACCCCCCGTCGTACCCCCACGGAAGGGGCCGGGATTCAGCCCTCGGTCGATAACTGACCGACAGCTTCACCCCGTACCGTTGAAACATGGATCTTCGACTGCCCGGCCTGCGCGGGCGCGTACGGAGGCCGCGCCGGTGGATCGCCGGCGCGGCCTCCGTCGTCGTCCTCGTCGGGGCCGGGACATGGACCGCCGTCGCCGACGACGACCCGCCCGCGGTGCGCCGCGCCGACCGCGTCATGGACATGGGCGACGGGGTACGCATCGACACCTCGTACTTCACGACCGCCGGAAGTGAGCGCCGCCCCGCCGTCCTCCTGGCGCACGGCTTCGGCGGCAGCAAGGGCGACGTACGCCAGCAGGCCCAGGACCTGGCCCGGGACGGCTACGCCGTGCTGACCTGGTCGGCCCGCGGCTTCGGGAAGTCGACCGGCAAGGTCGGCCTGAACGATCCGAAGGGCGAGGTCGCCGACGTATCCAAGCTGCTCGACTGGCTGGCGAAGCAGCCCCAGGTCGAGCTCGACAAGGCCGGCGACCCGCGGGTGGGCATGGCGGGCGGCTCCTACGGCGGCGCGATCTCGCTGCTGGCCGCCGGGCACGACGACCGCGTCGACGCCATCGCCCCGGCGATCACGTACTGGAACCTCTCGGACGCGCTGTTCCCGAACGGCGTCTTCAAGAAGCTCTGGGCGGGAATCTTCGTCAACTCGGCGGGCGGCTGCGACAAGTTCGAGACGCGGATCTGCGAGATGTACGAGCGGGTCGCGGAGTCCGGAACCCCGGACGCGCAGGCCGAGCGGATGCTTCAGGAACGCTCGCCGTCCGCCGTCGGCGACCGCATCAAGGTGCCCACCCTGCTGATGCAGGGCCAGACCGACTCCCTCTTCCCGCTGGACCAGGCCGACGCCGCCGCGAAGGCGATCCGGGCCAACGGCGCCCCCGTGGACGTCGACTGGATCGCGGGCGGCCACGACGGCGGCGACATGGAGACGGGCCGGATCCAGGAACGGGTGCGGACCTGGTTCGACCGCTACCTCAAGGACGACAAGGGCACCGACACCGGCCCCGCCTTCCGCGTCACCCGCATCCTCGGCACCGGCAGCGGGGACGGCGAGACCCGGCTGAGCGGCGTGAGCGCCGACAAGTACCCCGGTCTGGAGGGCGACCGGCGCTCGATCGCCCTCACCGGACGGGAGCAGAGCTTCCAGAACCCGGCCGGCGCCAACCCGCCCGCCGTGTCGGCCCTCCCCGGCCTCGGCAGCGCCGGCGGCCTCGCCCAGCTGTCCTCGCTCGGCATCGGCGTGTCCCTCGACTTCCCCGGCCAGTTCGCCGCGTTCGAGTCGGCGCCCGTCCGCGAGGACCTCCAGATCACCGGGTCGCCGAAGGCCACCGTCCATGTGAGGTCCACGAGCGACGACGCCGTGCTCTTCGCCAAGCTGTACGACGTCGGCCCCGGCGGCCAGGCCGGTCAGGTACTGCCCTCGCAGCTCGTCGAGCCCGTCAAGGTCGAGGGCGCGAAGGCCGGCAAGGACGTCACCCTCACGCTCCCGGCGATCGACCACGAGATCGACGACGGCCACCGCCTGCGGCTGGTCCTCGCCTCCACCGACCTCGGCTACGCCTCCCCGACGACCCCGGCGAAGTACACCGTCTCCCTCAAGGGCGACCTGTCGGTGCCGACGCCGCTCGGGGACACGAACACGCCGACGGGGCTGCCCGCCTGGGTGTGGTGGCTGCCGCTGGCCGGCGTGGTGATCGCGCTGGCCCTGCTGGCGACCGGACGGCGCCGCACCGCGGCACCCTCTCCCCCCGACCCCGTACTGGCCGAAGTGCCGCTCCAGATCACCGACCTGAGCAAGCGCTACGCGAAGTCCGCCGACCGGTACGCGGTCAAGGACCTGTCCTTCCGGGTGGAGAAGGGCCAGGTGCTCGGCCTGCTCGGACCGAACGGTGCGGGCAAGACGACGACACTGCGCATGCTGATGGGCCTGATCAAGCCGGACGGCGGCGAGATCCGCGTCTTCGGCCACGCCATCGCGCCCGGCGCCCCCGTCCTCTCCCGCGTCGGCGCCTTCGTCGAGGGCGCGGGCTTCCTCCCGCACCTGTCCGGCCGCGCCAACCTGGAGCTGTACTGGCAGGCCACCGGCCGCCCGCCGCAGGACGCCCACCTCGACGAGGCCCTGGAGATCGCCGGCCTCGGCGACGCGCTCGCCCGAGCCGTGCGCACCTACTCCCAGGGCATGCGCCAGCGCCTCGCCATCGCGCAGGCCATGCTCGGCCTGCCCGACCTGCTGATACTCGACGAGCCGACGAACGGACTCGACCCGCCGCAGATCCGTGAGATGCGCGAGGTCATGATCCGCTACGCGGCGGCGGGCCGCACGGTCATCGTCTCCAGCCACCTGCTGGCCGAGGTCGAGCAGACCTGCACCCACCTCGTGGTGATGGATCACGGCCAACTCGTCCAGGCGGGCCCGGTCGGGGAGATCGTCGGCTCCGGCGACACCCTGCTCGTGGGCACGACCGAGCCCGTGGACGAGCCCGTCGTCGAGAAGATCGCCGCCCTGCCGGGCGTGGCCTCGGCGGTGCGTGCCGACGCCGGCCTGGTCGTACGGCTCGACGCGGACGGCAGCGCACGGCGTCTGGTCGCCGAACTCGTCCGGCTGGAAGTGCCCGTCGAGTCGGTGGGCCCGCACCGCCGCCTCGAAGACGCCTTCCTCACCCTGATCGGAGACTCCGCATGAGCAGCACGACGACCGAGCGCGCGGAGGTCGCCGACGGCTACCGCGCGGGCCGTACGCTGCCGATCCGGGTCGAGCTGGTCCGGCAGCTGAAGCGGCGCCGCACCCTGGTCATGGGCGGCATCCTGTTCGCCCTGCCGTTCGTCCTGCTGATCGCCTTCCAGGTGGGCGGCGGCCCGGGCTCGGGCAACAACAACGTGAACCTGATGGACACGGCCACGCTGTCCGGGGCGAACTTCGCCGCGGTCAACCTGTTCGCCTCCGCGGGCTTCCTGCTCGTCGTCCCCGTCGCCCTGTTCTGCGGGGACACGGTCGCCTCCGAGGCCAGCTGGTCCTCCCTGCGCTATCTGCTGGCCGCGCCCGTGCCCCGGGCCCGGCTGCTGTGGTCCAAGCTCGTCGTCGGGCTGAGCCTCAGCCTGGCCGCGATGATCCTGCTCCCGGTGGTCGCCCTCGCGGTCGGCACCGCGGCCTACGGCTGGGGCCCGCTCCAGCTCCCCACCGGCGACTCCATGGCCGCCGGAACCGCCGCACAGCGCCTGCTGATCACGGTGGCGTACATCTTCATCTCCCAACTGGTCACCGCCGCCCTGGCGTTCTGGCTGTCCACGAGGACGGACGCACCGCTGGGCGCGGTCGGCGGCGCGGTCGGCCTGACCATCATCGGCAACGTGCTCGACGAGGTGACGGCCCTCGGTGACTGGCGCGACTTCCTGCCGGCCCACTGGCAGTACGCCTGGCTGGACGCCGTACGACCCCAGCTGGAGTGGTCGGACATGATCCAGGGCACGTCCCTGTCGGTAACGTACGCCCTCGTGCTGTTCGCGCTGGCCTTCCGCGGTTTTGCCCGCAAGGACGTGGTGTCGTAGGTCAACGGAAGATCACCCACCGGTCTCGGCGGCCCGTCACCGTGCCCTCTTCGAGACTCATCCGCAACGCTCCGTAGCGCACGTTCCGGCCCCCTGGCCCGTCACAGTCACAGAAGTCGACGTCAACGGACCAAGGGGGCACGGACGATGGAGCGGTACCGCACACGACGGCTGCACCGGACACTGCTCGCACTCACCGCGGCGGGCGGCCTGCTGCTCACCGGATGCGGTGGAAGCGACGGCGGAAGCAGCGGGGGTTACGCGCAGGACAGCAAGGAAGGCGGCAAGGGCTTCCCCGCCCCCGCGTACAGTCAGGGCGGCGGCCAGCGCGACGGCGAGAACGAGGGAGAGGACTCCCGCGACTTCGCCCCCGAGCCCGACTACCTCTCCACCTTCGCCCTGGACGTCGACACCGCCTCCTACGGCTACGCCCGCCGCACCCTCGCCGAGGGCCGGCTGCCCGACCCGTCCACGGTCCGCCCCGAGGAGTTCGTCAACAGCTTCCGCCAGGACTACGACCGCCCGGACGGCAACGGCTTCACGGTCACCGTCGACGGCGCCCGCACCGACCGCGAGGACTGGTCCCTGGTCCGCGTGGGCCTGGCCACCCGCCCCGCCGCCGACCCCGGCGAACGCCCGCCCGCCGCCCTCACCTTCGTCATCGACATCTCCGGCTCCATGGCCGAACCGGGCCGCCTGGACCTCGCCCAGGACTCCCTCGGGCACATGACGGACCAACTGCGCGACGACGACTCGGTCGCCCTGGTCACCTTCAGCGACGAGGCCGAGACGGTCCTGCCGATGACCCGCCTGGACGGCAACCGGGACGAGATCCACGACGCCATCGACAGCCTGGAGCCCACCGACTCCACCAACCTCGGCGCGGGCATGGAGACCGGCTACGAGACAGCCGTCGAGGGCCTGCGTGAGGGCGCCACCAACCGCGTCGTCCTCATCTCCGACGCCCTGGCCAACACGGGCGACACGGACGCCGACGCCATCCTCGAACGCATCGCGTCCGAGCGCCGTGAACACGGCATCACCCTCTTCGGCGTCGGCGTCGGCAGCGACTACGGCGACGCCCTGATGGAACGCCTCGCCGACAAGGGCGACGGGCACACGGTGTACGTCTCCGACGAGGACGACGCCCGCAAGGTCTTCAGCCGCCAACTGCCCCAGAACATCGACCTGACCGCCCGCGACGCCAAGGCCCAGGTCGCCTTCGACCCCGAGACGGTCAAGGAGTTCCGGCTCGTCGGCTACGACAACCGGCAGGTCGCCGACGACGACTTCCGCGACGACAGCGTCGACGGCGGCGAGATCGGCCCCGGCCACACCGTCACCGCCCTCTACGCCGTCCGCACCAGGCCCGGCACCGAGGGCCATCTCGCCACGGCGAGCGTCCGCTGGCTCGACCCGAAGACCCGCTCCCCGCACGAGAAGTCGGGACAGCTGGAGACCGGCTCCCTGCACGACTCCCTGGACGACACGTCCGCGAGGTTCCAGGTCACGGCCACCGCCGCCTACTTCGCCGACGCCCTGCGCGACGGCGACTCCCGCTGGAGCTCCCTGCCCGCCGCCCCGTCCCTGCGGGACCTCGCGGAGCACGCCGAGGACCTGGCGAAGGAGACGGAGGACGAGGAGGTGCGGCAGCTTGCGGAGGCCATCGGCCGGGCGGACCGGCTGATGGACTGAGGCGACGGTGCGACCGGCCGGCGCCTCAGGAGTCCGCGCAGACGGAGGGCAGCGCCCGCACGAGGCCCTCGACATGCAGCGCGTCCAGCTCATGGCCGTACGCGGACCGGACGGCGGCCACCCCCAGCCGGGGCGCGCACGACGGCGACGTCCGCAGCCGCCGGGTGTCCTTCAGCGCTTCCAGCAACTCGGTGGTGATGCGGTCGAGTTGCGGACGGACCTCCTTGACCAGGTCGGGGCGCTCGATGGGCCGCTCCTCGGGGTGCGCGGCCCAGCGTGCGTACAGGCCGCGCTGCACCAGCTTGTTGGCCTCGATCTGGTCCCGGAAGACGGCCTTCACCTCGTCCGGATCGAGCCCGAGCTCGCTCGCCCGTACGGCGACGTCGTCCAGGATCTGCTGTTCGCGCACCGGGTCGTCGATCGGCTTGTCGGTGCCGTACTTGGCGGCGGCGACCTTGTCGGCGAGCAGCAGCCGTTCGGCGAACAGGTCGGTGAGCGGGGTGAGGCCGGAGGAGACGGAGGATGCCCGGACGGAGGCCGAGGCGTGGGTCGCCGGGGGAGTCGCGGGGTGTGCGGCGGCGGGTGCGGCGCCGGCGAGGGACACGGCCGCGGCGGCGCAGACGGCGACCAGGACGGACCGAAGACGTCGGGAGTGCACGGGGGTTCCTTCCGTGGGGGGTGGTCGTACAGCAACGTACCGAGGCGGACGTGCCTTCCGACGCGCCTTGCCCGCACTTTGCGTGAACCATTGACCTTCCCTTACGCATGAGTAAGTTGACTCCCCAGTAAGTACGACTGGTACCCGGGAGCCGCCATGGGCGTACGCAAGGATCTGAAGCGGGCGAAGCAACGCACCGACCTGATGGACCGCACCAGGGTCGAGGTCGTCAAGGACGCCGACGGCGTGGTCCGCGAGGCCCGCACGCCACCCCTCGCCCCGCACGTCACCACCGGCAGCATCGCCGACCTGCCCTTCACCAACGCGGCCGAGGCCCCCGGGGCGGTGGTCCTCCGTCGGGAGCGGGCGGGTACCTGGCAGCCCGTGACGGCCGCGGCCTTCGCCCGTGAAGTCTCCGCCGTGGCGGCCGGGTTGATCGCGGCCGGTCTGGAACCGGGCGGCCGGGTCGCCGTGATGTCCCGCACCCGCTACGAGTGGACGGTCCTCGACTTCGCCGTCTGGGCCGCCGGTGGCCAGACCGTCCCCGTCTACGCCACCTCCTCCGCCGAGCAGGTGGAGTGGATCGTCCGCGACTCCGGCGCCCGCCACGTCGTCACCGAGACCGCCGAGAACACCGCCACGGTGACGAGGGGGACGGCGGGGCACGAACAGGCCCCGCCCATCTGGGAGTTGGACGCGGGCGCGCTCGCCGACCTCACCGCTCTGGGCCGTGACGTCCCCGACGAGGAGGTCACCAAGCGCCGTACGGCACTGACCCCCGACACCATCGCGACCGTCTGCTACACCTCCGGCACCACCGGCAGACCGAAGGGCTGCGTCCTCACCCACGCCAACCTGTACGCCGAGGCGGCCAACACGGTCGAACTCCTGCACCCCATCTTCAAGGAGGTCACCCACCAGACCGCCTCGACCCTCCTCTTCCTCCCCCTCGCCCACATCCTCGGCCGCACTCTCCAGATCGCCTGCCTGATGGCCCGCATAGAGATCGGCCACTGCCCGAGCATCAAGCCCGACGAACTCCGCCCGGCCCTACGGAAATTCCGCCCCACCTTCGTCGTCGGAGTCCCGTACCTCTTCGAGAAGATCCACGACACCGGACGGGCGACGGCCGAGAAGATGGGCCGCGGCGCCTCCTTCGACCGAGCCGACCGCATCGCCGTCCGTTTCGCCGAGGCCCACCTGAACAAGTTCCTGGGCACGGCCCCGGCCAAGGGTCCCACCCCCGGTCTCTACGCCGCCTGGGCCCTCTACGACCTGCTGGTCTACCGCCGCGTCCGCAAGGAACTCGGCGGCCGCCTGCGCTACGCCATCAGCGGCGGCTCCCCCCTCGACCGCGACCTCAACCTGTTCTTCTACGCCGCCGGCATCATCGTCTACGAGGGCTACGGCCTCACCGAGACGACGGCCGCCGCCACCATCGTCCCGCCCCTGAAGCCCCGCCCCGGCACCGTCGGCCAACCCGTCCCCGGCACGGCGGTTCGCATCGCCGACGACGGCGAGGTCCTCATCAAGGGCGGCATCGTCTTCGGCGCCTACTGGAACAACCCCGCCGCCACCGACGCCGTACTCCAGGACGACTGGTTCGCCACCGGCGATCTCGGCTCCCTCGACGAGGACGGCTACCTCACCATCACCGGCCGCAAGAAGGACATCCTCGTCACCTCCGGCGGCAAGAACGTCTCCCCGTCGGTCCTGGAGGACCGCCTGCGCAGCCGCCCCCCGATAGGCCAGTGCCTCGTCGTGGGCGACAACCGGCCCTTCGTCGCCGCCCTGATCACCCTCGACCCGGAGGCCATCACCCACTGGCTGGCTGTACGCAAACTCCCCGCCGACACCCCTCTTTCCGAGCTCCTCGCGGACCCCCGTCTGCGAGCCGATGTCCAAAAGGCCGTCGACCACGCCAACGAGGCCGTCTCCCGCGCCGAGTCGATCCGCGCCTTCGCCCTGGTCGAGGGCGAGTTCACCGAGGACAACGGGATGCTGACGCCGTCGATGAAGGTGAAGCGGCAGGCGGTGATGGGGGCGTATGCGGGGGAGATCGAGGCGTTGTACGAGAGGTGAGGTGGGGGGTGGGGTGGGGTGAGGGGGGCCATTCGGGTGCGTCCGGTTGGTGAAATGTGAGCGTATATGACTATGTATCAGGTGCGGAAGGAGCTCCGAAGGCGTAGCCGTACCAAGGAGGACGCATGGCCCCTGCCTCTCGTCGGACCGTTCGCCGCGGGACGGCGTTCCTCGTCGCCGGCTTGGTCGGGGTGGCCGCCCTGGGGCCGGGGGTGGCCTTCGCGGTCTCCTCCGACCAGCCGTCGCCCCCGGGCGGTGCCCACTCCCCGCCGGGAGCCGTCGCGCGCGGCCCGGCGTTCGGGGCGTACCTGCACTACGGGCCCGCCGGTGTGCGGCGTATGCAGGAGCTCAGCCGTTGGCTGGACGGGCAGGAGCCGCGGGTGGGGCACACCTATCTGCCGGGGGACGTGTGGCACAACATCGAGGGGGCGCCCGGGTTTCTCGACAGCTGGGCCGGCTGGCGGCGGGCCAAGGCAGAGCGGATGCTCGTGCTCAACGTGCCGATGATGGAGCGCAACGAGGAGAACGTGCCCGACGCCGAGGTGCGCGAGCTGCTGCGGCTCGGCGCGGACGGCGCGTTCGACGAGCACTTCAGGGTGCTGGCCGAACGCCTGGTCGACCTGGGCGTGCCGGACACGGTCATCGTGCTCGGCTGGGAGATGAACGGCCTCAGCTACACCCACCGCTGCGCCCCCGACCCGGACAGCTGGAAGCGGTACTGGAAGCGCATCGTCGGCGTCATGCGAGCGGTCGACGGCCAGCACTTCAGGTTCGACTTCGCCCCGAGCCGCGGCATGGACGCGATCCCCTGGCCCGAGTGCTACCCCGGCGACGACGTCGTCGACATCATCGGCATGGACGCCTACGACCAGCCGCGCGGGATGAGCTTCGACGAACAGGTCTCCGAGCCCTACGGCCTCCAGCACCACGTGGACTTCGTACGCGGGCACGGCAAGCCGATCTCGTATCCGGAATGGGGCCTGTTCCACAACGGCGACAACATCACGTACATGCTGCGCATGCTCGCCTGGATGGACGAGCACAAGCCGCTGTACAACACCATCACCGACTACTGCCCGCACGGCGTGTGGCTGTGCTCCGAGAACCCGCGTGCCTCCGCCCTGTACCGCGCCCTGCTCTCCACCCCGACCACCCCACGGCCGAAACCGGGGCCGCCGGTTTCGTTCCCGAACCGGCCCACGACCCAGGCCCAGCCACCGCGGCCGGCATCGACGCCGGCATCCACGCCGACGCCCATGCCCTCGCAGCTGCCGCGCTGCACCCCGCTGGAGCTCGCGAAATGGCTGAAGCACCAGGTCGGCGGGGAACTCCGCGCCTGTGTGAAGTGGCCTGAGTGAAGGGACCGGGACCGAGTGAGGGGGGAACGGAGCTACTGCTGTTCCGCCTGTTCCGCCTGTTGCGACTGTTCCGGCTCGCGGCGCAGCATCCGCTTGACCCGCTGTCGCGCACCCGCCTGCGCGACGACCGCCGCCAGCAGCGGAGCGGTGCGGCGCCGGGCCAGCAGCAGGCGCTGGTTGACGACCCTCTCGGGGTGCCAGCGGTACTTGTACGGCTCGTCACCGCGCAGCAGGCTCAGCACCCGGTGTCCGTCGACCGACGTGAGGTGTTCGGTGGAGGCGTGCAGCAGCATCGCCGCCACGTCCACCTTCCGTTCCCGCAGCTGCGGATGGAAGCCGTAGAGGTAGGTGCCCGCCAGACCTCCCGGCCGTCCCGACAGCAGGTTCAGATTGACCGCCACCACCGTGCCGTCGAGCAGGAACTCCATCACCGCCGCCTGCCCGGACCGGGTCATCGGCGCCGCTGAGCGGACCAGGTGCTCCAGGAAGCGCGGCCGCGCGTGCTCCGACGACATCCGTCTGCCCTGCCATTGCAGGCGGTGCAGTGCGAGCAGCCGACGCAGCGCGGCGTCGGTGTCGTCGCCGCACACGAGGCGCCACTCGATGCCGAGCCGCGCGAGCCGGTTCACCTTGTTGCGGACCCGCTGGGCGTGCCGTGACGACAGCCGCCCGACCAGCTCGTCCATCGGTACGGCGGGCAGCTCCAGGCACACCGAGTCGGGCAGCCGGTGCCGCGGGCCGCGCCAGCACAGGTAGACACGTTCCATCGCGCCGCCCGGCCGCACCTCACGGAAGTCGACCAGGGCGGTGCGCGCCAGCTCCGCCAGCGCGTCCGCGAGCGCCCCGGCGGCCGGAGCGGCCACCTCGTCGTCGATGAGCACATCGCAGATGTCGGTGATGGCACCGCCCATCGGCACCAGCGCCGGCAACGGCCGCCGTACCTGCATCAGCGGCGCCGCCGCAACCAGCGCACCGCCCTTGCGCACCAGCACCAGCCGCAGCCGGCCCGGCCTGCCGTACGACTGCCACCACGAGTGCAGCCAGGCATGGCTCTGGAACGCGGTCGCGGACGGGCACGCGCCGTGCAGGCGTTCCCAGTCGCCGGCCAGCTCCGCGAAGGCGCGCTCGTCGGTGCACACCTCCACCGACAGCGCGCGCCCGTACCCGCTCACCCAAGCGTCCCGCGGGCGTCGGCGGCGCCTGCCGGGCCGGGGACCGAGGCGTGGCTCTGGTCGTCGTCGTCCTCCGGGGTACGCCGCGGCCGGGCCAGCAGGGCGAGGCCGCCCAGCAGACCGCCGGCGCCGGCACCCACCAGCGAGGCCAGCGCCGGGGACGCGGACGACGGCTCGGTGGGCTTCAGGGCACGGGAGAGGCGTTCGAGCCGGATGCCGGTGCGCGAACGGCTGTGGTCCGCCTCCGTGATCAGCGCACGGGACACGGCGTTGGCGATGTCGACGGCCTGCGAGGGCTTCGACGCGGTCGCCGACACCGCCACCATCGGCGCGTCCGGCGAGGTCGCCACGTCCACGCTCTCGCGCAGCGTCGAGACCGGTACCCCCGCCCACACCTGGGCGTCGCCGAGCACCGCGAGCTGCGTGGCCACCCGGCCGTAGGCCTGCGCGAAGCCGAGCGCGTCGGTGCAGTCGGCCTCGGTCGTGCCGTTCGGGACGGCGACGACGGAGCTGGTCGCCGTGTACTGCGGGGGTCTCAGCTGACCGTAGGCGCCACCGGCCGCGGCACCGACCAGCGCGGCGGCCGGCAGCCACCACCATGAGGCCAGCCGTGTCACGCGAAAGCGCGGACGGTCGGCCACCCGGGCACCCTCATCGGGGTTGTCTGTCATGAGGAACTCACTTCCAGGTTCGAGCCGGACAGAGCGTCCGTGTACAGATCCATCAACTGCCGCGCGGTACGCGCGATGTCATAGCGGCGTACGACGTCGGGGACGGTCCGCTCGTCCCGTCCCACCGCCGCCCGCAGCCGCAGCAGTTCCCGCGCGTACGCCTCGGCCCCACCCCGGACACGCCGGGCTCCGGGGGCCGCGTCCGGCGGCATGTCGTCGACGGCGGGGCAGCTCGCGTACAGCACGGGAAGCCCGGCCGCCAGCGCCTCGACCACGGCCAGGCCGAAGGCCTCCTCGGGTGACGGCGAGGCGAGCACGTCCATCGCGGACAGCAGGGCGGCGAGACCGGGCGCGTCGTCGCCGGGGAGGGACAGATACGGGCGCTCGCCCGCCAGCACCATCCGCTCGGCGACCCCGAGCCGCTGCGCGGTGCGCCGCAGCGCCGCCTCCTCGGGTCCGGCACCCACCAGCAGCAGCCGTACGTCGCCGGGCAGTTGGTGCAGCGCCCGCACCAGCACGTCGAACCGCTTGCCCGGGGTGAGGCGTCCCACGCCGCCGACGACGTACGCGTCCGCCGGCAGCCCGTGGAACGCCCGGGCCTGACTGCGGCGCCCCTCGTCGAAGCGGAACCGGGGCGCGTCGACGCCGTTCGGGATGACCCGGATGCGTGGCCCGGGCACACCCCAGTGCCGCAGCCGTTGCGCCACCGTCGGCGACACGGCGACCGTGGCGCGGCCGAGGCGCTCGCCGGCCAGGTAGAGGGCGCGCACACCCGAGGTCAGTGGCCGGCCCTCCAGCCGGCTCGTGCCGATCGAGTGCTCGGTGGCGACGACGGTCCGGACCCCCGCGAGCCGCGCCGCGATCCGGCCGTACAGACAGGCCCGGTACAGGTGGGTGTGCACCAGGTCGTAGCGGCCGGCGCGGATCAGCCGGGTGAGGCGGGGCAGCGCGTCGACGTCACGGTTGCCGCTCATCCCGAGATGCGCGACCCGGACGCCGTCGGCGGCCAGCCCGGCCGCGACGGAACCGGGGTTGGTCAGCGTCACCACGTCGCACTGCGCGGGCAGGTGCCGCAGCAGCAGCCGCAACTGCTGCTCCGCGCCGCCCACTCCGAGGCCGGTGATGACGTGCAGGGCCTTCACACGGCCTCCAGGGCGCGGCCGTAGTACCGGGCCAGGCGGCGCTTGAGCTCCAGCCGCAGCGAGGTGTCCGCCTGCCCGAGGTGGATGCGGGGCAGCGCGAGGTCGCCGGCGCCGGCCGGGCCGTGGGAGATCGCGCAGGCGTAGCGGTAGCCGGCCCGGCGTACGGCGGCGACGACACGCTCGTCGAGACAGCCGTACGGGTAGCAGAAGCCGTCGACGTCGCCTCCGGTGAGGGCGGCGAGCCGCTGCCGGCTCTCGTCGACCTCGGAGTGCAGCGCCTCGTCGGTGGCCCTGGTCAGGTTGACGTGGGTCAGCCCGTGCGAGGCGACCTCCATGCCCGCGGCCACGGCACGGCGGACGTCGGCCACGTCGAACAGCGGTTTGCGCGGGCCGGTCGGCTCCCAGGAGTTCTCGCCGCCGAGCCGCCCGGGCAGGACGAACACGGTGGCCGAGAAGCCCCAGCGGTGCAGCACGGGCACCGCGTGGGTGAGGAAGTCGGTGTACCCGTCGTCGAAGGTGAGTCCGACCAGGCCGCGCTCGGCACCCCGGGCGCGCGCCGCGAGCAGTTCCCGGACGCTCACCCCGCGCAGTCCGCGGGCCGCGAGCCAGCCGAGTTGCCGGTCCAGGCGATCGGGCGTGACGGTGACGTTGTACGGGTCGTCCCGGCAGTCGGAGACGGAGTGGTACATGGCCACCCAGGCGGCGGAACCACTTCTCGGGCGTCCCCCCGCGACCGGGTCGGGATCGGGTTCGGCCGCGCGTGGGGCGGCGGAGATGTCAGCGACCATGGCGAAGCTTTCGGGTGAGGGAGCTGCGGACGGAGTGCGTGACGGGAAGCAGAAGGGCCCGGACGCCCGCCGCGTCGAGGATCCAGGCCAGCGACAGGAAGACGACGGTCGCGCAGGCGCAGCCGACGGCGAGGGCGGCCGTGGGGGAGTCGAACAGCCCCCCGCAGAACAGCCCGGCTCCGGCGGCGCACACGGCCGCACGCACCGGCCGCGACAACTCGGCGACGACCGACCCGACCCGCACGGGCACGCTGCGCGGCCCCAGCCCCTTCAGCAGCACAAGTGCCGTGAGGGTGATGCCGGCCGCGTTGGCCGCGGCGAGACCGCGTGCGCCCCACGGGTCCACGGCCCAGGCGCCGATGACGGCGGTGGCGAGCGCGCCGGCCCCCATGGCGAGCAGCGGGAACCAGGTGGTGCGGCCGGTCGAGAAGTACGACCGCACCAGCGCCCCGACCAGCGTGTGCCCGAGCAGCCCCACCGCGTACACCCGCATGACGGCGGCGGTCGCCGCGGTGTCCTCGGCGGTGAACGCGCCGCGCTGGAAGAGGAGTTGGACGATCTGCGGGGCGCCGGCCACGACCACGGCGGCGCCGAGCAGCACGAGGCAGCCCATCAGCGTCAGGTCCCGTTCGACCCGGTCCCGGGCCCGCCGCAGGTCGCCCTCGGCGATGGCCCGCGCCACCACCGGGAAGGTGACGACGCACACCATCATCGCCAGCGACATCGGCAACTGGGCGACCTTCTGGGCGTAGTTGAGGTGCGAGATGGCACCGGCGGGCAGCCCGGAGGCGAAGTAGCGCTCGATGAGGACCTGCGACTGCCGGCACAGGGTGAACAGCAGGACCGCGCAGACCAGGGCCGGCACGAGCGTCCGGCCGCCGTCCTCGCCGTACTCGGCGTCCCCGTCGTACCCGGAGACCGGCGCGAAGCGGCCGGGTCCCCGGCCCTCGGCGATCCGCCGCCACAGGGTCGGCGCCTGTACGGCGGCCATGACGCACCCGCCGATCGCGACACCGAGCGCGGCGGCCCGTACGCCCCAGCGGTCGGCGAGCACGAACATCGTCGCGATGATCGCGAGGTTGTAGGCGATGTAGATGGCGCCCGGCGCGAGATAGTCGCGGTGGGCCCGCAGCGCCGCGCTGAAGTACCCGGCGAGCCCGAAGCTCAGGACACAGGTCGCCGTCAGCCGGGTGCAGGACACGGCCAGGGCCGGGTCGGGCAGGCCGGGCGCGAGCACGGCCACCACCTGCGGGGCCAGCGCCGCGAGCACGGCGGCCGAGCCGGCGAGGACCAGGCACAGCCGCGGCAGCGAGGCCGTGACCAGGGCGCGCACGGGGTCGGGCGCGTCCGCGCCACGGGCCCGCCGAGCCAGCGCCACGCTGAACGCGGGCACGAGCACGAACGCCATCCCGTCCTCGATCAGCAGCGTGGACGCCAGCTCCGGCAGCGTCCACGCGACGAGGAACGCGTCGCTGTCCACCCCGGCCCCGAACAGGTGGGCGAGCGTCTGGTCCCGCCCGAGTCCGAGGACCGCCCCGGCCATCGACAGCGCGGCGGAGAGCAGCGTCGCCCTGGCGAGGAAGCGCCGCGAGGGCGCCCCGGTCCGCCGGACGGTCGGCGGGTCGGGACGGACGCCGTCGGCGACGGGCGGGGCGCCCCCGCCGGACGCCTGCTCGGGGGCGCTCGCGGTCGTGGCCGGGCGGGGCCTCATCGCGGGCCCGATTCCGTGGTCGGTGCCGTGTCCCGGTCGGGGGCCAGGGCCCACCAGGCGGCGAGGCCGAGGCAGATCCCCGCGAGGATGGTGGAGGGCCCGCCGATGTCGGCGTACAGGAAGTTGACGAGCTGCCACAGCAGCAGCCCGCACGCCGGGAGCGCGCAGTCCCGCACGGCGCGTCCGTCGCGCCGCAGCCGGCGCAGCGCGATCACCAGCAGGGCGAGCCAGCTGCCCGCGAACGCGAGCAGGCCCAGCATGCCCTGTTCGCTGAGGATCAGCAGGTACATGTTGTGCGGGGAGAGCAGCGGCTGGCGGCGGAAGGCCTGGCCGGCTCCGGCCGTGTCACTTCCCGACGACAGCGCGAGCGAGGCATGGCCGTCCCGGTGCGCGGGGAAGGCCTTCAGGCCGACGCCCGTCATCGGATGCCCACGCCACATCTCGCCCGCCGCGGCCCACATCGTGTACCGGTCGACGACCGACTGGTCCGGCGCGTCGGTGACCTGGGTGACGCTGGTCAACCGCTCCTGCAAGGTCGCCGCGCCCAGGCCGAGCCCGCCCACCAGCACCACCGCGGCCGCGGCCGCCGCCGCGAACACCTTCACCGCCCGGCGCACCCCGACCAGCAGCAGCTGGGTCCCGCAGGCGAACGCCGTGGCGATCCAGGCGCCCCGGCTGAAGGACAGCGCGAGCGGCACGAGCAGGGCCAGCGCGCACACGGCCGCGGCCAGCCGCTCTCGCCGCGCCCGCGTGCCGAGGGCGAGTCCGGTCGCGGCCACGACGCCGAACGCCACGACGGTCGCCATCCCCATCACGTCGGACGGCCCGAACGTGCCCACCGCGCGGATGTCGGCCCCCTGGTACAGGGCCCCGGTCCGGGTGAGGTTCTGGTGCACCCCGATGGCCCCCTGCCACAGCGCGAGGCCGACCAGGGACCACAGCACCAGCCGGGCGCCCCGCCGGTCGCGCACCAGCAGCAGCACCGCCACCGGGACGAGCACGAACACCTGGAGGTAGCGGGCCAGTCCGGTGAGCGTGTCACTGGTGGTCAGCGCCCCCGTCGCGGCGACCGCGACGCCCACCACGGGCAGCCCGAACAGCACCGCCGCCGTCCGGGTCAGCGGACGCCGGGCCCCTCGCACGGCCCGGACTAGCGCACACAGCACGACCAGTCCCGAGGCGGCGTCGGCGGGCGTGGCCGAGCCGCCCGGCGTGACCGGCAGCCCCAGCAGCACGACGACCGCGAGGACCGGCAGTACGGACAGCAGGGACGGGGCGGACAGGGCGGACCGGACGGGGAGGCCGGTCAGGCGCAGCGGGGCCCGCGGCTGCGGCCGGGGCGGCGCGAGCGGGGGAGAGGCCGTGGGGGAAGTACTCACCGGTGCTCAGCTCCCTGTCGGCCGGACGAACTGGGTCACCGTGCGCAGCAGGATGCAGATGTCCTGCCACAGCGACCAGTTGTCGATGTAGGCGTTGTCGTAACGGCACCGGTCCTCGATCGAGGTGTCACCGCGCAGCCCGTGGATCTGCGCGAGTCCGGTGATCCCGGTCCGCATCCGGTGGCGGGCCGGATAGCCAGGGTGGGCCTGGCTGAACTTGGCGACGAAGTAAGGCCGTTCGGGCCGCGGACCGACCAGGCTCATGTCGCCGCGGAAGACGTTCCACAGCTGGAGCAGCTCGTCCAGCGAGGTGCGCCGCAGGAAGTGGCAGAACGGGCTCATGTCCTGCTCGTTCGCCACGCTCCAGCGGGTCGCCGCCTCGTGCGCGCTGGCCGGCCGGTGGGTGCGCAGTTTCAGCATCGTGAACGGCCGACCGTCCTTGCCGATCCGCTCCTGCCGGAACACCACACCGGGCCCGTCCATGATCCGCAGCACGGCCGCGCACACCAGCAGCACCGGCCCCGCCAGCACCAGCAGCAGACCCGAGAACACCACGTCCAGCACTCGCTTGCCCGCGGTCCCGCGCCGCTGTCCGCCCTGCGGCCCGAGCAACCTGCGCGGGAACCCGGCCAGATGCCCCGCCCTCCGACTGCGCCCACCGAGGCCGTACGACGGCGGATCCGCGTCCAGCTCCCACAGCACACAGCCGTACGCGGCCAGCCCCCGCAGCACGGCGGCATTCTCCGTCCGGGTGGCGGCCCCCACGACGAGTACCGTCTCCACCCCGTTCTGGATCACCGCCCGCCGCGCGTCCTGCGCCGTGGTGAGCACCGGCAGCCCGGCCTCGTCGTCGGCGTCGCCGAGGACGTCCAGGTCGTCGGCGAGCAGCCCCACCGGCCGTACGCCACAAGCCGGTTGGCGCAGCAGCGCGGCCGAGACCAGCCGGGCCACCGCGAGCGGACCGACCACCAGGGCCGGACAGGGCCGCCGCCGCAGCGCCCGGCGCCGCCGCGCGTGCACCGCCTCACGGCCCGCACAGGCCGCGAGACAGTGCACGGTGATCGCGGCGACCAGCACGGCCGGCGGGAGCGAGCGCAGCGGGGAGACCGCCACGACCGCCGCCCAGCCGACGGCGATCCGGCCGCAGACGGCGGGGAGTTCGTCGAGTACGCCGGGGACGACGAGGGTGTCGTACAGCGTGGCCCGGCGGTTCATCCCGATCACACCGAGGACGAGCACCACGATGACCGGCGAGAACCGGTGCGGTGCGGGCAGGACCAGCACCGCGGCCGACAGCGCGGCCCCGCCGTCCACCAGCCACAGCGGCGCACGGGAGCCCGGCCGCGGACGACGCGAGCCGCGCCCGGAGCCCGCCCGGCGACCGGCGGCCCGGCCGCGCGGGTCGACAACGGTGACGGCGTCCTGCGCCGTCCGCCGCTGCCCCGGCGACGCGACGGTGCTCTCCGCGGTCATGTGGTGACGCACTCCCTGCCCCCGTTCGGTTCGACGACTCTCGTGGTGGCGAGGCCGAGCAACTCGCGGTAGACGTCGGTCACCGCGTCCGTGGCGTGCCGCAGAGCGTGGCGGGCGAGCACATGCGCCCGGGCCTGAGCGCCCAGCGTCACGCGCAGTGGCTCGTCGAGCAGCAGCGCCGTCAGCGCCCGGGCCAGCGCCTCGGGGTCCTCCGGCGGCACCGGACAGGTCGGCGGACGGCCGGGCGGAAGGCTCTCGACCGCCCCGTCCACGTCCGTGACGACGACCGGCCGGCCGCACGCCATGGCCTCCAGCGGGGCGAGCGCCATGCCCTCCCAGCGGGACGGCAGCACCACGACGTCCGCGGCCCGGTACCAGCGCGCGGTGTCGGCCGTCGCGCCGGCGAACTCCACCGACCCGGGCGCACCCGCGCGCAGCCCGTCCGCGTCCGGACCGTCACCGACCAGCACCAGCCGCGCGCCCGGCACTTGCCGCACCACCTCGGGCCAGCCCGCCAACAGCACGTCCTGCCCCTTCTGACGGCACAGCCGGCCCACGCACACCACGAGCGGGCCCGCCCCCGATCGCGCGCGGTCCCCCTCCGGCCGGAACCGGAAGGTGTCCACCCCGTTGGGGACCACCCGCCACGGGGCGTCGATGCCGGACCGCACTCCGGTGCGCCGCTCGGCCTCGCTCACGCACAGCACGCGTGTCGCCCACCGGGCCCCGAACCGCTCCCAGCCCAGCGCCAGTCGCGCGACGACTCCGTCCGCGGCCTCGAACGACCAGGCGTGCGGCTGGAATACGGTCGGCAGAGCGCCGCGCACCGCCAGCCGGGCCGCGAGACCCGCCTTCGCGCTGTGCGCGTGCACCAGGTCCGGCCGCACCCCGCGCACCACGCGCGCCAACTGCCGTACCTCGCCCGGGAGTCGGAGCCCCGGTGCGCGGGACGTGTCCCAGCGGACCACCGCGCAGTCCAGCGCCCTGAGTTCGTCCGTGAGCGTGCCGCCCTCCGGACAGGCCACGGACACCCGCATTCCCGCGGCGAGTTGAGCCGCCACCAGATCCGCCACGACCCGCGCGACACCGCCCTCGACGG
Organism: Streptomyces sp. NPDC028907; assembly: GCF_055564995.1. Classification (NCBI taxonomy): domain Bacteria; kingdom Bacillati; phylum Actinomycetota; class Actinomycetes; order Kitasatosporales; family Streptomycetaceae; genus Streptomyces; species Streptomyces sp. NPDC028907. The sequence goes on along the minus strand of NZ_JBVHVE010000004.1, from coordinate 325,487 downwards.
GCTGTGTGACATGCAGGATGTGCGGCGCAATGCGCATGACCGAGGCTGCCCTTTCGAATAAAGACACTTATCCATACTTATCTGAGAAGCGGTCAAGTGTGGGGGAACGGTGGTGTTTTCGGAGTTGTTTCATTCGCGGGACCACCCATTTGGCGCCACGAGGGTTTCCAGAGGGATCCGCTCTCGTTAGCCCAAGAGAACCGAGACCGTGTAATTCCTGGAAAGGAACATGATGAAGAACCTCAAGGCTGCTGCCGTCGTCGCCGGCTCCCTCGCCATCGCCGGTGCCACCGCGTCCGGCGCCGCCGCGGTGGACATGCCGTCGTCGGGCCTCGTCGAGAACGGGAAGACGGTCGCCCGCAGCCTCCCCTCGGCCGCCAAGGTGCCGACGGGCTACGTGGGGAACAACGTGAAGCGCACCGCGGACAAGGTGAAGAAGGGCGTGGAGTCGCAGGGCATGGTGAAGACCCCCGTCTTCGGCGGCGCCCTGCCGAACCCCGTCGACGGTCGGCTGCTCGGCGGACTCCCGATCAAGTAGCAGGTCCGGCGGCCCCTCGTTCCTTTCTGCCGCGCCGTTGGCCTTCGGCTCGATGACCAGGGCCGGCTCCGAGTCGATCGGAGCCGGCCCTTCGGTGTGTACGGACCGCATTGGTCACGTGCGGCGGAGTGCGATTGCCTTTTGGTATTCCGGTTGGGCCGAACGGAGGACTCTGGGTGACCACGGAGGGAACAGCTGCGTTGAACCCGGTGAACGGGCGCTCTTTCCTCCTTGCCGGCGCTCTTGACCGTGGGCCCTGTCTGACGCTGACGCAGACAGGGCCCACGGTCTTTGTTTGCACAAATGCCGAGGGCGGTCCGCCGGAATTCCGGCGGACCGCCCTCGGGCGAAGACTGCTCAGAACAGGAAGCCGCCCCTGTACGCGGCGTTCTGCGCCTGGTCGATCTTGGCCGTGTTGCAGGCCGCGTAGTGCGAGTTCGGAGCAGCGACACCGCCGAGGACGGCGCCGTTCGACCACGGGGCGAGGCAGCGAGCGTCGAGCAGGGCGCCGTTCACGACGGCGATGCCCTGCTGCGGTTCGTTCACGACGACCGGGGACGTCGAGAAGCCGCTGCCGCCCTTGACCGTGGTGGTGTCACCGTCGGCCGCGGCGGTGCCACCGGTCGCGAGGACGATGCCCGCGGCGATGGCGGAGATGGCCGTAACCTTCTTACGCATGAGTTGAGCCTTTCCGGGCTGCGTTCGGGATTTACCTGCTCCGAATTGCTCGGAGCAGGAGTCAGAACAGGAAGCCGCCCTTGTACTGGGCGTTCTGCGCCTGGTCGATCTTGGCCGTGTTGCAGGAGGCGTAGTGCGAGTTCGGTGCGACCACGCCGCCGAGGACGGCACCGTTCGACCACGGCACGGCACAGCGCAGGTCGACGACCGTGCCGTTCACGATGGCGACGCCCTGCTGGGGCTCGTTCACGACAACGGGGGACGACGAGAAACCGGTGCCGCCCTTGACCGTGGTGGTGTCGGAGTCGGCGGCCGCGGTGCCGCCGGTCGCCAGGGCGATGCCTGCCGCGAGCGCGGAGATGGCCGTAACCTTCTTACGCATGAGTTCCGCCTTTCGGGCTGCGTTGGGGTAATTCACCTGCTGCGAATAGTTCGGAGCAGCGGTCAGAACAGGAAGCCGCCCGAGTACGGGGCGTTCTGCGCCTGGTCGACCTTGGCTGTGTTGCAGGCGGCGTAGTGCGAGTTCGGTGGCACGACGCCGCCGAGGACGGCACCGTTCGACCAGGGGGCGAGGCAGCGACCGTCGACGACAGTGCCGTTGACGACGAGGACGCCCTGCTGAGGAGCGTTCACGACGACGGGGGACTGGGAGAAGCCGTCACCGCCCTTGACGGTGGTGGTCTTGCCGTTGCCGTCGTACTCGCCGGCGGAGGCAAGGCCGGCGGTGCCGACGACGGTGCTGAGGGCGAGGGCCGTGATGACCGCGAACTTCTTGGGCAACTCGGTTCCTTCCTGAATTCACGGTTGCGCACGCTTACGAAAAGGAAACCCGTATATGCATGCATAAGTCACGGCGGGAACAATCAAACGCGGCCAGATTCCTTCGGATGGCGCAACGTGTGAAATCTGCGGTGCGACGGGCCGAATAGAGCGGCCGGAACGCCGCCGACATGCGTCCGGCCCACCGGCGGGTGAGGGCCGGTGGGCCGGACGGATGATGCACGGCGGCCAGTGGGTGCGGGCCGCCGTTGTACGGAGACCGGGTCGCCGGTCCGGATTCGGTATCCGGGCCTGCCTGTGGTCTCCGGTTGTCGAGAACCGGATCAGAGTCTCAGAATTCCGGGGCCGGCATACGCCGGTACGGCCGACTCAAAGGGGTGCCGGGTCGTCACTTGTTGGGAAGCAGGGTGCCGAGGCCGGTGGCCGTCGGCGCGTGCAGCGGGTGGATCTGTACCTCGCCGCTTCCGGCCGGGTTCTTCACCGGAATGGTGGGCCTTTTGGCGGCATTCGGGTCCATGCCGTCCAGGTAGACACCGGACATGCCGCCCGACTTGTTCTTGTCGAACGCGCTGCCCTTGGCGACACCGCCGTCCCGGGCCAGTCGCGTCACCACGTCGGCCGCGGGCACGACCGCAGGCGCCACCTTGGTCGGGGACATGAGCCCGCCGATCGGACTGGTGGAAGCGCCCGAACCCCCGGCGGCGACCGCCGCTGCGGCGGAGCCACCCACAAGACCCGCACCGATGGCCAACGCCGCAGTGGTGAAAACTGCCTTCTTCATGATTCACCTCGCTTGAAAGTACCTCTGATCCGACGGTTGGAGAACATAGCAGTCCAAGGGCCCTGTAAAAGCGACGCGTTACTCCATACGCATGAAAGTCGGTCGAGTGAAGAATGTAATGCGCAGGAGGATTCCGGGGGATTGACATCTGGTCGGAAAGATGAATTTCGGAATTGTCTGCCCGGGTCTCCGTCGCGCCGGTCCGGTCCGAGACGTCCCGCGGCCTACCCTCGCCGCCATGACCACCTACAGCGACACGTCCACGCCGAGCGCACCCCCTGGCAGGTCGCTCGTCTGGTCGGAGGAGTTCGACGGCCCGATCGCCTGGGGCACCAAGTGGGTCGGCGACAGATCGAGCGCCTACCGCTACTGCGACCACAACCCGGACGACAACAAGCTGGACTGGCTCGACCCCCGCTGTGTCACCGTCCGCGACGGGGTGGCCACCTTCACCGCCGTACCGGCCGGCCGCACCCTCGAGAACGGCCGGCCGGCCTGGCACACCGGCCTGCTCACCACCGAGTACTCCGCCGAGGGCTTCCAGGTGCGGACCGGGGACCACGTCGAGACCCGTGTCCGACTGCCCGCCGGGACCGGAGCCTGGCCGGCGCTGTGGACCTGGAAGGGCGGCGGGAACGAGGTCGACTCCTTCGAGTACCACCCGGACAACCCGCATCTGCTGGAGCTGTCCAACCACGTCCGGCACGCCGCGAACTACTACACCGACCCCGACGCGATCGGCCCGGACCGCTGGGTGACCATCGGCACCGGCTACGGCGCGCACCGCGTCGACTGGTACGTCAACGGCGAGCACGTCTTCTGCGACGGCACCGGCGTCGGCCCCGGCTGGTCGGCGTATCTGATCCTCAACCTGTCGCTGAGCGCGGGCGAGCACCATCCGTCCCCCTGCGGTCCGGCGCCCATCACCTTCGACGTCGACTTCCTCCGCGTCTACCGCTGACCGCACCGCATCCGGCCGCCCCTCACCGCCCGGTCCCCCGATCGGGCGGATGGCCGCCGCCATGTCGGCCGGACGGGGGAGCGTACGCGGGGAAGTTCCGCGGGCCGTCGATAAGGTCGCGCGGTGGCCCCTGACTCGAGCGACTCCGCACGGCCGATCCGCCCGACCGCCGGTGGCAGCCGCGCGTTCGCCCTGCTGCTGGTGGTCTGCGGGGCGGCCGGACTGCTGGCCTCCTGGGTCATCACCCTCGACAAGTTCAAGCTGCTGGAGGACCCGGACTTCACACCGGGGTGCAGCCTCAACCCCGTGGTGTCCTGCGGCAGCGTCATGGAGAGCGACCAGGCCGAGGCCTTCGGGTTCCCCAACCCGATGCTGGGGTTGGTGGCCTACGGCATCGTCATCTGTGTCGGCGTCAGCCTGCTGGCCGGGGCCACGTTTCCACGCTGGTACTGGCTGACCTTCGCGGCCGGCTGCCTCTTCGGCGTCGGGTTCGTCTCCTGGCTCCAGTTCGAGTCCCTGTACCGGATCGACGCCCTGTGCCTGTGGTGCTGCCTGGCCTGGCTCGCGACGATCCCGCTCTTCTGGTACGTGACGTCCTTCGTCGTACGCCACGACTTCCTGCCCGCGCCGGACCCCGTGAAGACGTTCTTCTCGGAGTTCACCTGGGTGCTTCCGGTACTGCACATCGGGATCGTCGGCATGCTGATCCTGACCCGCTGGTGGGACTTCTGGACCAGCTGACCATTGCACCGTATGGGCGCTTCGGCGGTGACCGTGGAGGGCCCCGCACGGTTACTCGTACGAACAGCCGAACCGTACGAGGAGTGAGCGATGGCCGTCAGCGCAGACGGAGTGTCGGTGGGTGCGGTGCAAGGGGCGGGCACCCCGGTGCAGAGCGAGCCGGAGAGGCGGACACGGCGGGAGGTGGCGCGGGTGCTGCTCGCCGCCGTCGCGCTCACCCCGGTCGTCACCGCTTCCCGGCCCGCACGGCCCGCGGACGTGCAGCCGGACACCGGCACCCCCTTCGACGAGACCTACCGCGGCCGCCGCATCCAGGGCGCCCCCCTTCCCCTCCAGGGCCTCTCCGCCCTCGGAGCCGAGTGGCAGGTCACCGTGGACGGCCGGCCGCTGCATCTGATGCGCCGTGCCGACGGCACCTGGCTCAGCATGGTCGACCACTACAGCTGGTACCGGACGCCGCTGGAGGCGACCCGCGCCGCCGTCGACGAACTCGGCCCCCTGCGGCGGCTGCGTGACCTGGCCCCCGGGCCGTTCGACGGCGGGCACCCGCACGGGGAGGCACAGCATGGTGTACGTGCGTAAGAACGTGAGCAAGCTGACGCGCACCGAGCGGCGGCGGTTCGTCGAGGCACTGCTCGAGGTCAAACGGAGCGGCGAGTACGACGAGTTCGTACGGCTGCACATCGAGCACTTCCGCGGGGACGGCGACCGGGGCCTGCGCGCCGCCCACATGACGCCCTCCTTCCTGCCCTGGCACCGCCGGTTCGTGCTGGACCTGGAGAACGCGCTGCGCCGCGTCGACGACTCGGTGACGGTGCCGTACTGGGACTGGACCCGGGACCGTTCGACCACCGCGGTGCCGTGGACCGACGATCTGCTCGGCGGCAACGGGCGGTCCGTGGACCGGCAGGTGATGACCGGGCCGTTCGCCTACGCGACGGGCAACTGGACGCTCAGGGCGAGGATCACCAACGTCGAGTTCCTCACCCGGGACCTGGGCCGCTCGCGCCGGCCGATCGACCTGCCCACCCGGGACGATCTGAACTGGGCGCTGAAGGACCCCGTCTACGACGTCTCCCCGTGGGACTCGACGGTGACCAAGGGCTTCCGCAACAAGATGGAGGGGTGGGGCAGGAGCAACAACCCCTGGCGCAACCACAACCGGGTCCATCGCTGGGTCGGCGGCGCCATGCTCGGCGGCGCGTCCGTCAACGACCCCGTGTTCTGGCTGGTCCACGCCTTCGTCGACATGCAGTGGCAGCGCTGGCAGCGGCGCCACCGCAAACACCGCTATGCCCCGGCGAAACCGCCGGGCCGCAACAGCATCCAGTACGGCCGGATCGTCGCCCGCAACGAGAAGCTGCCGCCGTGGGACGTCACTCCGGACGAGCTGGAGGACATGTCCGGGATCTATCGGTACGGGTGAGGCCGGCCGGGTTCCGCGAAAAATCACTCAGCCCCGCGGGCCGGGGTCCACTAGCCTCCGGGCATGGCAACCGATCCGACGGAACAACTGGTCCGACTGTTCGCCGAGGAGAGCCGGGTGCGTGCCTTCGCGGCCGTGGCGCTGGGCGCGGGGAGCGCCGAGCAGGTCGCCCGGGCGGCGGGGCTGCCCGCGAAGGAGACGGCCTTGGCGCTGCTGCGGCTGCGGGAGCAGGGCGTGGTGACGACCGGAGCCGACGGGGAACTGGGCGTGGCGTACGGACTGCTCAAGGAGTACGCGCGAACCGCTGCCCGGCGGGAGCGCGGCGCCCCGGCCGCCGAGAGCCCGGTGACCGGGGAACAGCGGGCCGCCGACCCGGTCCTGCGGACCTTCGTCCGGGACGGCCGGCTGGTCCGGCTGCCCGCGCGGTGGACCCGTAAGAAGCTGGTGCTGCGGCACATCGCCGAACAGACCTTCGAGCCGGGTGTCGAGTACCCGGAGCGCACCGTCAACGAGAAGCTGCGCGCCTGGTGCGAGGACAGCGACGACATCGACCATGTGACGCTCCGGCGCTATCTGGTGGACCTGCACCATCTGCGCCGGAGCGAGGGCATCTACCGAAGGCCGGCCGCGACCGCGCCCGCCGAGGCCGCCGACATCGCCTGACCGCCGCCACCGGATCGCGGGGCCCCGGCAGCCGAGCTCAGGGCAGCCGCCGCACCGGTGAACCCGCCAGGTAAGCCTGGATGTCCTCGACCGCCTGGCCGTAGTACGTCGCGTAGTTGGCCTGCGAGACATAGCCCAGGTGGGGGGTGGCGAGCAGACGGGGAGCCGTGCGCATCGGGTGGTCGGCGGGGAGGGGCTCGATGTCGAAGACGTCCACGCCGGCGCCGGCGATACGGCCCTCGTGCAGGGCGCCGAGCAGGGCGTCCTGGTCGACGATCGCCGCGCGTGAGGTGTTGATCAGATACGCCGTCGGCTTGAGCAGGGCGATCTCGGCGGGCCCGAGGAGACCGCGGGTGCGGTCGCCGAGGGCGAGGTGGATCGAGACGAAGTCGCTGTCGGCGAGCAGGTCCTCCTTGGAGGCGGCCAGGTGGACGCCCACCTCGTCGGCGTACTCCTTGGTCAGGTTCTGGCTCCAGGCCGTGACATGCATGCCGAAGGCGAGGCCGACCCGGGCCACGCGGCTGCCGATCTTGCCGAGGCCGAGCAGTCCGAGGCGACGCCCGTGCAGGTCGGCGCCGACCGTCTGCTGCCAGGGGCCCCCGGAGCGCAGGGCGTTGCTCTCCTCGACGAGACCGCGGGCCAGGCCCAGCAGCAGGGCCCAGGTGAGTTCGACGGGCGGGGTCGAGGTGCTGGCCGTACCGCAGACCGTGACGCCGTGTGCCTCGGCGGCGGCGTAGTCGATGACGGTGTTGCGCATGCCGGAGGCGATGAGCAGCCGCAACCGGGGGAGCCGGGCGATCAGGGAGGCGGGGAAGGGGACACGCTCCCGCAGGGTGACCACGATGTCGAAGTCGGCGAGCGCCGCGGCCAGGCTGTCCTCGTCGGGGAAGTGGGTCGAGAACGGGACGACCTCCACGTCGTCCGCGAGCGGCGACCAGTCTGCGACCTCCGTCGCCACGTTCTGGAAGTCGTCGAGCACAGCACAGCGCAGCCGCACGGGGGTTCCTTTCCATGGCCGGGCCACCGACTGGACCGACTCTACGGAACGGGTCCGACAGTCGGGGTGCTGGGTGCGGCGAGCCCGGGCGTGATTGACCCGCGGCGGGTCCGTCACCGACTGTTGATCACGGCGCGCGGATCGGTCGGTCAGAGGGAGGCCCCACCTTGTCACCACGCATCCTCGTCACCGGAGGCAGCGGCTTCGTCGGCAGCCATGTCGTCGCGGCGGTAAGGGAGTCGGTACGGGAGTCGCCGGGCGGCGACACACCGCTCCCGCTCCGGCTCGTCTTACGCGATCCCGGGAGACTGCCGGACGCTCATGCCGAGGTGGCGGACGTCGTACGGGCCGACCTGGCCGATCCCGCGTCCCTGCGCGGTGCCTGCGACGGCGTCGACGTCGTCCTGCACTGCGCCTCGCACGTCGGCTCCGACGAACGGCTCACGGAGACCGTCAACGATCACGGCACCCGCGCCCTCGTCGAGGAGGCGACGCGCGCCGGGGTGGCCCGCGTCGTCTACGTGAGCACGGCCGCCGTATATGGACGAGGCCCCTTCACCGCCGCGCTCCCGGGCGGGCCACCGCTCGCACCGGCCTCACCGACCAGCCGTTCCCGCGCCGCCGCGGAGCGGCATGTGCTGGGCGCCGGCGGGGTCGTGCTGCGCCCGCACCTCGTGCTCGGGGCCGGCGACCGATGGGTGGTGCCCGGCCTGGTCACCGTGGTGCGACTGCTGTCAGCGCGCCTCAAGGGAAGCGCCGCCCGGCAGTCCGTCGTCGACGTACGGGCGTTGGGACGTGCGGTGCTCGCCGCCGGGCTGTCGGAGCGGGAACTGCCGGGCGTGCATCACGTCAACCACCCCGAGCCGGTCGGCACTTCGGAACTGCTCGACACGGTCGCCGACCTGCTCGACCCGCACCTGCCGGGCGCCCCGCTGGACGTCGACGAGGCCCGGACACGGCTCGCCGGGCAGCCGCGCGCACTGCACCACCTCGACATGCTCGCCGTGGACCACTGGTTCGCGGACGACGGCTTCTGGGCCGGGGTGGGGGTGGACCCCGGGGTGGGGTTCGCGCGAGGACTGACCGAACACGCGGAGTGGTACCGGCAGTTCCTGGACGGCTGACGGCTGACGGCTGACGGCTGACGGCTGACGGCTGAGGGCAGGCGCGCCGCCGCTTTTACGTATGCAGCACTCCCTCCCATACCTCTACGGACACAGGGTCTTCGTGAACATCGAACGCGCACTGACGGGCAAGATCGCACTGGTCACCGGGGCCGGGCGGGGCATCGGCCGGGCCATCGCCACCCGCCTCGCCCGTGACGGGGCGCTGGTCGGCGTCCACTACGGGCGCAGTGAGGCCGCCGCTCTGGAAGTCGTGGGCGAGATACGGCAGAGCGGCGGGCGGGCCTTCGCGCTCGGGGCCGAACTCGGGGTGCCGGGTGACGCCGCCGCCGTCTTCGAGGCCTTTGACGCCGGGTTGCGGGAGGAGTGGGGCGACGAGGGGGCGGGTGTGGAGGGCCCGTTGGACATCCTGGTGAACAACGCGGGGGCGAGCGGTTCGGGGTCGGTGGGGCAGGCGGTGCCCGAGGTCTTCGACCGCATGATCGCCGTCAACGCCAAGGCGCCGTTCTTCCTCGTGCAGAGCGCGCTGCCGCGGATGCGTGACGGTGGCCGTATCGTCAACGTCTCCTCCCTCGCCTCACGGCGTGCCTTTCCCGAGTCGCTGGCGTACGCCATGTCCAAGGGCGCGCTGGACACGATGACCCTGGCTCTGGCGAAGGAACTCGGCCCCCGCGGTATCACCGTGAACACGGTCGGGCCCGGGTTCGTCGAGACGGACATGAACGCCCGGCGCAGGACGACTCCCGAGGCGCGGGCCGCCCTGGCCGCACGGTCGGTCTTCGACCGGATCGGCAGGCCCTCCGACGTGGCGGACGTGGTGGCGTTCCTCGCCTCCGACGACTCCCGCTGGATCACCGGCCAGTATCTGGACGTCAGCGGCGGCACCGACCTGTGACAGCGTGACAGATTGCATCCGCAACTGGCATGCTCACGGTCGCGATCATTGTCGACATCGGGGGAGCGATGAGCACAGGGCCTGGAGGGTTCTCGGCACGAGCCGAGTCCATGGACGGCAGTTCGCATCTTCTGAACGAACTGGCCGGACTGCTGTACGCGGGGCGGATGGACGGGGAGAACGCCACGCAGTGCCGTGTGCCGCGCTCACATCCCCAAGTGGCCGGAGCCGTCGAGGACTTCGCCCGCTACGCACAGGATCAGTACGGCGACCTGGTGACGTTGCTGTCGGCGCTGTCGACCAGGCTGCGGTCGACGGGGAACGCCTACGTGCAGGCGGACGCGAACACGCAACGCGCCATGGACGACCTGCTCGACAAGGGCCGTTACATCGCGCCCGAGGACCGGTGAGCGCTGTGGCCCACCGTGCGGACGTGGAGTTCCTCGACGCGTCGAACCCACAGCTGATCGAACGGACCGCGGCCGAGTACGGCCGCCTGCACACCCTCCTGGCCTCGTGCGACGACGACTTCCGCAAGGCCGGGAAGGTCGAGTGGGAGAGCGAACACCGGGAGCGGTACACCAGGCGGCTGAGGGAGGCGCTCGATCTGGCGGAGCACCTCGCGGCCGCCTTCAGACGCGTACGCAAGGCGCTGGACGACTACGCCACGGCTGTCCAGCGGGCCAAGGGGTGCTACGAGAGCGGGCGGACCACCGAGGACCGGCTGGTCGAGGTGATGTCCCGGGAAGCACAGGCGATCACTCCCACGGCGCGCGCAGCCGAGCCGCTGCGCCAGTGGGAGGACCTGCGGGCCACGACCGGTTTCCTCGACTGGGCTGCCGAACTCACCGTCGACGTCGACGCGATCCGTGAAGAGGCCGAGCAGTACTACAACGCCACCAGGGACCACTACGGCGACGCCGAGCGTGTGGAGTCCGCGGCCCGGGAGGACTGCGTGCACGAGATACGCGCGGCCCTGCGGTCCCTGCCGGACTTCCGCGGTGGGGACAGCGGCTATCCGGCGCTGCTGGTCGGCGCCGTGGACGCGCTGCGCCGCGAGGTGAGCGAGGCCGGCCGCGACCCGAACACCCAGCTTCCCGGCACCGGCACGAAGGTCGACTCGATCCCGGGGGTGTCGGGCGACACGCCGGTCTCGCCGTCGCTCCAGCGCATACGGGACCGGCTCGCGCGTCTGCCGGAGGCGCAGGACCACTACCTGTATCTGCCGTCCGACGACGACGCCGGCCGCCGTCAGTACATCGCGGGCAACAAGGCGCTGATCAACGACGCCGCGCGGAGCTCCGGACTGCCGCCCGAGATGGTCGCGGGCATCGCCTGGATGGAGGTCGAGGGCGACCCTTCCTGGATCGACGAGGCCGCCTACGGGGTGCGTCGCCACATCCCCGGCACGGGGGAGGCGGACCAGACCTCCATGGGCCCGATCGCCATCCAGGTACGCCGGTCCGCCGAAGTCCTCGGCTACGACCCGGAGAACCTCACCGACGCCCAGCGCGAAGAGGTGGTCAACGCCTCCAAGGACCCGGGGCAGAACATCTACCTCGCCTCGGAGTACCTCGCCCAGCTCAAGGCCGAGAGCGAGTTCGCCGACGTTCCGCCCGAGCGGATGACGAGAGAACAGATGCAGGAGCTCGCGGCACGCTACAACGGCGGCCCCTACTACCGCAGCGACGACGCCCAGCGGTACGGCCGCGGGTTCGACGGCAACGTCGAGGACGCGAAGCGGGCACTGGAGTCGTGACCGTGTCCCCGGAGCCACGGGCCCCGCAGACCCCTCGGACGCCGAAGGCGTCGTCGCGGTCCTCGCGGCTGAAAGGCGCCGCCTGCGCGGCCCTGCTGCTCATGGGCTTCCTGGTATCGGGTGCCGCCACCGCCATCGCCTGTCTGTCCCACCCTCTCGGCCCCTGGGACCACCAGGCCTACGACCACATCCACCTCTTCGCAACCATCGCCCTCACCTGCGCCCTCCTCACCGCACCGATCACCGCGCTGGCGGTGGCACGCCGGTGGTTGCGGCCGTGGTGGCTCGTGGCGTGCGTGGCGCTGACGGTGGCGGCTTGGGGGCGCCTTACCGTGTTCCTTCCGGCGCGCTGAGGGGGCCGGCCGCGTCAGGGCGGTCGGTGATCAACCGTCACGCGCTGCCCAGCAGGCGGGCGGCTCGGCGGAGGGTCTCAAGGATCTCCTGGCGGGCGGTGGGGCGGGAAGCGAAGACGCGGGGACTCGGGTGCCAGGTGGGCAGGGTGTGCACCTTCGGCGCATACCGTTCCTGGTAAGCGGCCCAGCCCGCCTGGGCCTTGCGTCCCATGGGAACCACCACCTCCAGGTCCGGCAGCATGGTGATCACTTCATGGAGGAAGGGTGCCGCACGCTGGATCTCCGTCCGTCCGGGCGCGGCGATGCGGTCCGCCGTGCCCAGATACCACGGCACCACGTTCCAGTGGACGGACTCCCGGTACGGCAGACCGGCCTCGGCGCGCAGGGTCCAGCAGTTCTGTGCCGTGGGATCGTCGTTGTCGATGGAGATGATGCCGCTGCCGGTGCGCCGCAATTCGGCCTCCACCCCCATGGACTTCTGGCCCGGAGCCTCCAGCAAGAACAGGCTCCGGGCGCCGACCCCGCCGGAAGCGGGATCGAACCACGGCACGGCCCCACCGTCACCGAGCCGGCCGCGCAGGTCCTCCACCCAGTCGTTCAACGGGCGTACCGAGGGCGCGGTCCGCACCGCACCCAGCCGGACGCGCAGCATGTCCGGATCACGCAGGGCCCGCGGCGCCGCGGACGCGAAGACATCGTCGGTAAGCATGGCGCGAAGTGTGCCATCAGCCTGTGACAGCGGGGCCCGTCGCCCGGCAGGCTCCACGGGCATGGCCGGGAGGACCTTCAGAGGTCCTGGGCCGGCCAGTCCAGCAGTCGGGCGCCGATCACCGCGGTCTGCAGCAGGTAACGGTGCGCCGGGTCGGCGGGGTCGGCGCCGGTGAGCTTGTGGATGCGTTCCAGCCGGTAGGTGAGGGCGCGCACGCTGAGCGAGAGGCGGCGGGCGGCCTCGGCGGCCACGCAGCCCGCGTCGAAGTAGGTGGCGAGGGTCCGCAGGAGGGGTTCCGCGCCACCCCGAGCGGCGGTGAGCGGGCCGAGGCTGTTGAGCACCAGGTCGGCCATGGCCTGCCGGTCGCGGGTCAGGACGGGGTACACGAGCAGATCGGCGGCGTGCAGGACCGGGTCCTCGAGCTCCAGGCGTTCGGCCAGTTCCAAGGTGTTGAGCGCCTCTTCGTAGGAGTGGACGACGCCGCCGGGCCCGGACTGCGCGCGGCCGATGGCGACCCGGCCGCCTTCCGTGGCCGCGTGGGCCTGCTTGGCGAAGTGCGCGAGGACCTCCTCCTGGTGGCCGGGGGCGATGCACAGCAGGCGGCCGTCCTTGGTGGTGAGCAGGATGCTGCGGTCGCCGAAACGTGCGATGAGGGCGCGTTCCACCCGCTGGGGAACCTTGTCGCCCTCCTCGTAGGCGGTGGGACCCTGGGCGACGGCCACGGCGTGGGCGTGCGCGAGGCGCAGGCCGAAGCGTTCGGCGCGTTCGGCGAGGCGGCCCAGGTCGCTGCGTCCGTAGAGGAGATCGTCGATGAACTCCCGGCGGGCGGCCTCCTCCTGACGTACGGCGTTGCGCTGGGCGCGTTCGTAGCCCTCGGAGAAGGCGTCGACGACCTGGTGCACGGCGGCCAGGGCGCTGTCGGCCGAGCCGGGGGTGGCCGGCCATGCCGCGCGGGCGGCGGCCAGGTGGGCACTGACGAGGGCGCGCAGTCCGTGACCGGCGTCCGCGGCCAGCTCACCGAGGTCCCGGCGGGAGGTGAGTTCCTCCCGGGTGAGCCGCCGCCCCGTGGCCGCGACCTCGGCCAGGATCCGGGCATACCCCTCCAGATACTGCTCGGGAATCTGCCGTTCCGTCATATCGCCCCCGGATTCTTGACGCGCCTCTGACGGCCTCTTAGCGGCTGACCGGCATTCAGACCTTAGTGAACATTGCCGGAAAGCGGCAATGCGCGGGCGTGCGCCGGCCGGGCACCATGACGTACGGGGAGCACTACGGGGGATTCCGGTGCCGGACACCGGCAGGGGTTCGGCACCGGAGCCCGGAACAGTCGATGCGCCGTCGAACACGGCTGACGAACACTGCGGGCGGAAAGGGGTGACCAGCCCATGCGGACGTTTCTGGCGGTCGCCACCGGCCTGCCCACGATCCTGCTGACCGCCGCCCTCGTCGTCACGGTGTGCTTCTGGTTCCTGGTCGCCGCGGGCTTCGCCGGCATCGACAGCTTCGACGCCGACCTGGACCTTCGCGACTGGGGCATGGGCGGTGTACCGGCGACGATCGCCGTCTCCGTGCTGACCGTTCTCGCCTGGTCATTGAGTGTCGGCGGGAGTCTCGCACTGACCGTGTTCACCTCTCCGGGCCCCGCCACCGGACTGCTGCGCATGGTCGTACCGGTCCTGGCACTGCTCGCCGCATGGCGGATGACCCGCCTCTTCGTACGGCCCCTGCACCGCCTCTTCCCCGACGAACCCGGTCCGCCCGGCCTCGGCCGGGCACGGGACCGGGACCGGGACCACGTGGACCAGGCGGCCTGACGCACGGCGCCCCCGGGCAGCGGCGGCCCCCGCCACTCCTTACCCGTGTCGCGACCTCAACTCGCCTCACCATCCTTACGCCTCAAGGACGTATGCCATGAATGCCATGATTCTGGGCGTCGGCGTGCTCATCGCCGTCGTCGCGCTTGCCGCCCTCGTCGTCTCCCGGCTGTTCCGCAAGGTGGAGCAGGGCAAGGCGCTGATCGTCTCCAAGCTGCGCAAGGTCGACGTGACCTTCACCGGTCAGGTCGTGCTGCCCGTGCTGCACAAGGCCGAGGTGATGGACATCTCGGTGAAGGCCATCGAGATCACGCGGACCGGCAAGGACGGACTGATCTGCCGGGACAACATACGCGCCGACATCCGGATCACGTTCTTCGTCAAGGTCAACAAGACGATCGAGGACGTCATCAAGGTCGCCCAGGCGGTCGGCACCGCACGGGCCAGTGACCGGGACACACTGCAGGAGCTGTTCCACGCGAAGTTCTCCGAGGCGCTGAAGACCGTCGGCAAGCAACTGGACTTCACCGACCTCTACACCAAGCGCGACGAGCTGCGGTACCGGATCATCGAGGTCATCGGCGTCGACCTGAACGGCTACCACCTCGAGGACGCGGCGATCGACTACCTGGAGCAGACGCCGCTGACCCAGCTCGACCCGGCCAACGTCCTCGACGCCCAGGGCATCCGCAAGATCACGGAGTTGACCGCCCTGGAGCACGTGCGCACCAACGAGGCCCAGCGCACCGAGGAGAAGGAGATCACCCGGCAGAACGTCGACGCCCGCGAGGCCATCCTGGAACTGGAGCGCCGGCAGGCCGACGCGGAGATCAAGCAGAAGCGGGAGATCGCGACCGTACGGGCCCGTGAGGAGGCCGAGACGGCGCGGGTGGTGGAGGAGGAGCGGCTGCGGGCGCAGGCCGCGTTCCTGGCCACCGAGGAGAAGCTCGGCGTGCAGCGTGAGAACCAGGCCCGCGAGGTCGCCGTGGCCGCGAAGAACCGCGAGCGGGTCATCGCTGTCGAGAACGAGCGTATCGAGAAGGACCGCCTCCTCGAAGCCATCGCCCGGGAACGGGAGACGCAGCTGACCCGGATCGCCGCCGAGAAGGAGGTCGAGGCGGAGAAGCGGGAGATCGCCGAGGTCATCCGCGAGCGGGTCGCGGTGGACCGTACGGTCGCCGAGCAGGAGGAGTCCATCAAGAAGCTGCGTGCCGTGGAGGAGGCGGAGCGGCAGCGGCAGGCGGTGATCATCGCCGCCGAGGCCGAGGCGCAGGAGAAGCTGGTCAAGGACATCAAGGCCGCCGAGGCCGCCGAGCAGGCCGCCACGCACCGTGCGTCGGAGGAACTGACCCTGGCCGAGGCCCGGTTGAAGACGGCCGACCTCGACGCCCGCGCCAAGCTCCGCCTCGCCGAGGGCGTCCAGGCCGAGGCCGCCGCCGAAGGGCTGGCCGCCGTACAGGTCCGTGACAAGGAGGCCGACGTCATCGAGAAGGCCGGCCGTGCGCAGGCCGAGGCGACGCAGGCCCGGATGAGGGCCGAGGCCGAGGGCACCAGGGCGCAGGCCCTCGCCCAGGCCGAGGGCATCGGCGAGAAGCTGAAGGCCGAGGCGGCCGGTCTGACCGAGAAGGCTGCGGCGATGGCCGCCCTCGACGACGCTTCCCGCGCCCACGAGGAGTACCGGCTGCGTCTGGAGGCCGAGAAGGACATCCGGCTCGCGGGGCTCGACGTACAGCGGCAGGTCGCCGAGGCGCAGGCCACGGTGCTCGCCACCGGGTTGGAGAACGCCGATATCGACATCGTCGGCGGCGACTCGGTCTTCCTCGACCGGCTGGTGTCCTCGATCGCGCTCGGCAAGGGCGTCGACGGTTTCGTCCAGCACTCCGAGACCGCGCAGGCGCTGGCCGGGCCCTGGCTGGACGGCACCTCCTGCTTCACCGACGACCTGAGCCGCGTCCTCGGCGCGGTCTCCACGGCCGACGTGCAGAACCTGACCGTCTCGGCACTGCTGATGAAGCTGATGGGGAACGGCGGGGCCGACTCGGGGCAGCTCCAGCAACTGCTCGACCGGGCCGGCGAACTGGGACTGGCGGACCGCCCGCTCACCGCCCTCAACGGCAAGGCCGCCCACGTCTGACCCGCCCCGCCTCGGTCCGGAGCCGCCGCGCAGGGGAGGGCGGCTCCGGACCGACTACTTCCGGCTTCCTGAGAGGGGACCCATGACCACCGGCCTGGACACCGGCACCCACGAGCCACTGGACGCGGGTACCTACGACGTGCTGCGCGACCGCCTCACCGCGCAGGCCGCCGAGCTCGCCCGCCGCACCGAGGCGCTCAACGCCCGCCGAGGCGAGGAGTTCGGCTCGATGCGGCTGGAACTCGCCGGCACCGGGCGACTGCGTACCGAGCACGCCGCGGAGCCCCGGGACATCGTCGCCGTGGGGGACGTGCTGCTCTTCGGCCACAACGCCGTCCCGGGCCGTGCGGCGGACACCAGTGTCGGAGATGTCCTCGCCCTGCACGACCGCACCCTTCGACGGCTGCCCGACGACGCCGTACCCGGCCTGCTCGACGATCCCGTCTTCGTCCGGGAGTTCGCCGCGCTGCACCGCTACTACCGGCAGGCCCGTCTCCTGCGGCTCCGCACGGTCGAGGACAAGGTGCTCGCCGTCTTCCAGACCGGTGAGAAGACGGCCGACATCCGTGTGCTGCGCTGGGCCCTGTCCGACGACGGCCGGGCCACCTTCCTGGACGCGCGCGGTGACCGTGACCACGTCCTGCCGCCCTCCCACGACGTCGAATGGACGGCGGCCACCCGCGACGACCACGTCCTCGGCCGCCATCCCCATGTCTCCATAAACGGCGAGGCGTTCGTCTCCACGGTCGGCGGCACCCTCACCGTCAAGACCGACGACGACACCGAGACCGATGAGGGTGTCCACAGCGAGCCGGTCGACGAGCCGCTGCAAGCCCTCGCGGACGCGGACATCGCCCACGCGCGCGTGGGGCCGCTGATCCTGCTGCGTGTGCGCCCCTACAAGGAGGAAACCGACCGCCACCTGGTCCTCAACACCCTCACCAGGACCGTCGTCCGCCTCGACGGCATCGGCAGGGCCTGTCGCCGCCTGCCGGACGACCAGGGCATCGTCTTCCCGGGCGGCTACTGCCTGGCCGACGGCACCCACAAGGCGTACGAACTCGACACGGAGCAATTGGAGTTCGAGCGGGAGGTCCGCTCACCGAACGGCGAGGACGTCCTCTACGCCTTCCACGCGCGCGTGGAGGGCCGCAGCGTCCTCCTGCCGTACAACACGATCCGCAAGGAGATGGCCGCCCCGCTGCCCTGTCACGGCTGGGCGCTCCTCGACGACGGCGCACTGGTGCTCCTGCGCGCCGACGCCGACGAAGCACAGCGGGTCCACCCCGCCCAGCTGTGGAACTCCCCCTACGTCTCCGACACCCACGCCGCCACCCGGCCCGTCGGCACCGGCCCACTGGCCCGCGTCGGCAACGCCGACCTCGTGCGGGGCATCTCCGACTGCCTGTCCATCACCGGGGCCGTCAACCGGATGGCCCCCACGAGCGAGGTGTACGAGGCCCTGGTGGCCGCCTGCGTCCGGGTGACGGACACCCACCACTGGCTGGCCGACCCCGAACTCGGCGACCTGCACGCCCCCCTGGCCCAGGTGCGCGGCACGGCGGAACAGGTCCTTGCCGAGTTCGAGACCGTCCAGGCCCTGACCCGGCAGGCCGCCGACGCCCTCGACGAGGCGGCCGCCCGGGTCGCCGCGGTGGTACGACGGCTTCGCGGTGAGGCGCCGCGCGGAGCCGCCGCCTGGGTGACCGGGCTGACCGAGCTCCGTCAGGCGCAGGGGCACCTGCTGACCCTCAAGGAGATGCGGTACGCCGACACCGCCCGCATCGACGCACTGGCCTCCAACACCGAGGCCGATCTGGCCGCCTTCGGACAGCGGGCCGTCGCCCACCTGGCGCGCGAGGACGCCTTCGCCGGCCACCACGCGGACATCGAACGGCTCGTCGCGGACACCGAGGCCCTCGCCACCGTCGCCGAGGCCGTGCCCCTGGTGGCCCGCCTCGACGAACTGGCCGAAGGAATGCGGGTGGTGGCCGAGGTGGTCACCGGGCTCGACATCGGTGACACCACCGTCCGTACGTCCGTACTGGAGCGCATCGCCGAGGTCGTCGGCGCGGTCAACCGGGCCCGCGCCGTCCTCGAAACCCACCGCCGTGCCCTCCTCGACGAGGAGAGCCGGGCCGGGTTCGCCGCCGAGATCGGGCTGCTGGGCCAGGCCGTCGCGGGTGCCCTCGCGATGGCCGACAGCCCCGAGACGTGCGACGAACAACTCGCCCGCCTGCTGGTCCAGGTGGAGACCCTCGAATCCCGGTTCGCCGAGTTCGACGAATTCCTCGGCACCCTCGCGGACCGGCGCGACGAGATCCACGAGGCGTTCTCCGCCCGCAAACAGACCCTCGCCGACGCCCGCGCCCGGCACGCCGAGCGCCTGGCCGACTCCGCGGCCCGGGTCCTGCGGACCGTCGTCCGCCGAGCCACCGCCCTGCCGGACGCGGACGCGGTCACCACGTACTTCACCTCCGACCCGATGCCCGTCAAGGTCCGCCGCCTCGCCGGCGAGCTGCGCGACCTCGGCGACCAGGTACGGGCCGAGGAACTGGACGGCCGCCTCAAGGCCGCCCGCCAAGAGGCCCTCCGCGCCCTGCGTGACCGCACCGACCTGTACTCCGACGACGGCCGCTCCCTCCGCCTGGGCGATCACCGATTCGCCGTGAACACCCAGCCCCTCGACCTCACCCTGGTCCCCCACGGCGACGGACTGGCCTTCGCCCTGACCGGCACCGACTACCGCTCCCCGGTCACCGACCCCGACTTCACCGCCACCCGCCCGTACTGGGACCGCCCGCTGCCGTCCGAGTCGCCCGAGGTCTACCGCGCCGAACACCTCGCCGCCCGCCTGCTGGACGAACACGGCCCCGCGGCCCTCGCGGCGGCCGACCTGCCCACCCTCGTGCGACAAGCCGCGGAGACGGCGTACGACGAGGGCTACGAGCGCGGCGTCCACGACCACGACGCGACAGCGATCCTCACCGCGCTCCTGCGCCTGCACGACGACGCGGGCCCGCTCCGCCACGAGCCCCACGCCCGGGCCGCGGCCCAGCTGTACTGGGAACACGCGACGACGGCCGGGACACGCGCACGCTGGACGCGGCGGGCGGTGTCGCTGGCCCGGGCACGGGACACGTTCGGCCTCGCGCCCGCCATCTTCGACCTGCGGGCAGAACTGGCGGACGCCATCGGAGGCGAGTACGCGAGCAGCGCCGCCGCCTACCTGTTCGAGGAGCTGACCACCGGCCCCGACGGCTTCGTCATCAGCGCCGGCACCCGCACGCTGCTCGACAAGTTCCGCCGCACCGTGGGCACGTCCGCCTACGACGACGACCTTCCCGCACTCGACGACCTGGCCGCCCGCAGGCAGCTCGTCGAGGCCTGGCTCTCCTCGTACACCTCCGCCACCGGCACGGACGTCCCGCCCGGCGACCTCGCCGAGGCGGTGGCGGCCGAGCTCTGCCCGGAGCTGGTCCGGTACGAGTCCGACGCGCCGTTGACCGAGACCGTCGAGGGGCTGCTCGGCACGCACCCGCGCATCGACGGCCGTACGCTCACCGTCCGCATCGACGAATTCCTCGCCCGTACGCGGCACTTCCGTCTGCACGAGGTCCCCGCCCAGCGCGCCTGTCAGCGCCGCCGGACGGACCTGGTGACCGCCGAGCGCACGCGGATACGCCTGGACGACTACCGGCCGCGCGTGATGTCCGCGTTCGTGCGGAGCAAGCTCATCGACGAGGTGTACCTGCCGCTCGTGGGCGACAGCCTCGCCAAGCAGCTCGGCACCACGGGCGAGACCAGGCGCACCGACACCGGAGGACTGCTCCTGCTCATCTCCCCGCCCGGCTACGGCAAGACGACCCTCATGGAGTACGTCGCCGACCGGCTCGGCCTGATCCTGGTGAAGGTCAACGGCCCGGCCCTCGGCCACGCCGTCACCTCGCTCGACCCGGCCGCGGCGCCGAACGCCACCGCCCGCCAGGAGATCGAGAAGATCAACTTCGCGCTGGAGGCGGGCAACAACACCTTGCTGTACCTCGACGACATCCAGCACACCTCCGCCGAGCTGCTGCAGAAGTTCATCCCGCTGTGCGACGCCACCCGCCGTGTCGAGGGCGTGTGGGACGGTGAGCCGCGCACCTATGACCTGCGCGGCAAGCGGTTCGCCGTCTGCATGGCAGGCAATCCCTACACCGAGTCCGGCAGCCGCTTCCGCGTGCCCGACATGCTCGCCAACCGGGCCGACGTCTGGAACCTCGGCGACGTCCTGACCGGCAAGGAGGACGCCTTCGCGCTCAGCTTCATCGAGAACGCCCTGACGTCGAACCCGGTGCTCGCTCCACTGGCCGGCCGCGAACGCGCCGACCTGGAGCTGCTCGTCCGCCTCGCGCAAGGCGACGAAGCGTCCCGAGCCGACCGTCTCAGCCACCCGTACGCCCCCGCCGAGCTGGAGCGGATCCTGGCCGTCCTGCGCCACCTGCTCGCCGCCCGACGGACGATCCTGGCCGTGAACGCGGCGTACATCGCCTCGGCGGCCCAGTCGGACGCGACCCGCACCGAACCGCCCTTCCGACTGCAAGGCTCCTACCGCGACATGAACAAGATCGCCCAGCGCATCCAGCCCGTCATGAACGACATCGAGCTCGCCGCGCTGATCGATGACCACTACAGGGCCGAGGCACAGACCCTCACCACCGGCGCCGAGGCCAACCTGCTCAAACTGGCCGAGCTGCGCGGCACACTGACGGCGCACCAGGCGTCGCGCTGGGCGGAGGTGAAGGCGGCCCACGTCCGTTCCCAAGCCCTCGGTGGCCCCGGGGACGCGCCCCTGCCCCGCGCGATCAACGCGCTCGGCCTGCTCGCCGACCGGATCGCCGCGATCGAGACCGCGATCAACCGGGCCGCCGACCCACACCACCTGCCGGCACCCTCCCGGGCCCGGCATGCGGCAGGTCGGCAACCAGGCGCAGAAGACCTCTGACCTGGGATCGCACGACGCAACGCGGGTCGAGGGCGGCCCGCGGGTGTCAGCGTTCCGCGCGTCGACCCATGACCTGGGCGACCAGGAGCCCGACGATCAGGACCCACGCCACCGCCCCCTACTCTCCGTACGTCCAGCCCAGGGCGCCTACGACAACGGGCTGTCAGGCACCGCCGGTCAGGGCGACCCGGTCCGTGACGAAGGCCCACTCCCGTCGTGCGCTGCCGGTGGCCATGGGCACGGCCCAGCCGTCCAGGCTGCCGCCTCCCGCGGACGCGGTGATCGCGTAGAAGGCGGCGGGCACGATCATGCCGGAGAAGGCGGCGATGACGGGCAAGGCGGCGGTGGCGAGGGGTGCGGAGCTCACCGACCACGAGTTCGCGCTTGATGTCGGCAAAGGGCCTGTTCGCCCACACCAGCGCCACCACGGCCGCCCCCCAGCAGGACCAGCCCGGGCGGGCTGCGCGTTGACACGTTCTTGCCACCCTAACCGGCGTTCTGGAGCGGGGGGCGTGATGGCGACGGTGGCGCGACGCCTCTGTGTGGGGGCGGCATCTGCACTGACCAGCAAAAACGCCCTCCCGAAGGAGGGCGGAGCATGGGCGCCCCCGGCAGGACTCGAACCTGCGGCCAAGCGCTTAGAAGGCGCCTGCTCTATCCACTGAGCTACGGGGGCCGGGTTGTGTTGGCCTCGGTCGTGGGCTGACCCGTGACGATGCCGGAGACAAGGATAGGGCTCCCGCATCCGTGTCCCTGCTGCTTCGCCTCCGCGGCTCGATGTGGAGGTTCGGTGAAGCGGTCCTGATAATCGCAGGCAGGTGCGAATCGCGCACCGCTTTTGGCCTCTTGCGCCCCGGGTGTTGTGCACTCGTTATGCCTGGACTGTGCCTGTGTCCCAGTCGTCCCTTCCATCCCTTGTGTCCCGTCGGCGCGCAGACATGCTCATATGCTTCAGAATTCCCCTAAAATTGGGCATTCTTCGCATGTGGTGACCTTGGACGTACGGCCTCAGCTGCTCGACGCACTTTCCGCCCTGCGCGACCGTGTCGCCGCCGCACGCTTCCCGCTGCCCCTGGCGGGGGCGCCACGCGCGCGTGCCAACCGCGACGAACTGCTCGCGCAGCTCGACGACTATTTGGTGCCCCGCTTGAAGGAGCCCGAAGCGCCCTTGCTGGCCGTGGTGGGAGGGTCCACCGGCGCCGGCAAGTCGACGCTCGTCAACTCCCTCGTGGGCCGGCGCGTGACCGAGGCAGGCGTGCTGCGGCCCACGACGCGAAACCCTGTGCTGGTCTGCCATCCCGAGGACCATCATTGGTTCAGCGGGATGCGCGTCCTACCCGACCTCACGCGCGTGTGGGTGACCGAACACGATCCGGCGGACGAGCTGATGCTGTCCGCCGAGGACTCCGCGCGCGTACTGCGGGTCGAGACCGCCGACACACTGCCGTGCGGCCTCGCCCTCCTCGACGCACCCGACATCGACTCCCTGATCGCCGACAACCGTGTCCTGGCCGCGCAACTGATCTGCGCGGCCGACATCTGGGTGATGGTGACCACGGCCGCGCGCTACGCCGACGCCGTCCCCTGGCATCTGCTGCGCACCGCCAAGGAGTACGACGCCACCCTGGTGACCGTTCTGGACCGGGTGCCCCACCAGGTGGTGTCCGAGGTGTCCCGGCAGTACGGGGCACTCCTCACCAAGGCGGGCCTCGGCGACGTACCCCGCTTCACCGTGCCCGAGCTGCCCGAGTCGGCCTGGGGCGGCGGGCTGTTGCCGGCCACGGCGGTGGCACCGCTGCGCACCTGGCTCAGCCAGCAGGCTTTGGACCCGGGGGCGCGGGAACACGCCGTCGCCCGTACGGCCCACGGCCTCCTCGACTCCCTCAAGGTCCGCATGCCCGAGCTGGCCAACGCCGCCGCCGCCCAGTACGCGGCGGCACTGCGGCTCACCAACGCCGTGGACAGTGCGTACGACAGCGAGTACGCGCGCGTGCGGAGCCGGCTGCAAGCCGGTGCCGTGCTCGCCGGGGACGCGCTGAAACGCTGGCGCGCCTTCCCGCTCGACAGCACCGCCGGTGAGCTTCTCGACTCGCTGGTGGAGAGCCTCAGCACCCTCCTGCTGTGTGCCGTCACCGCCGCAGACGAGCGTGTCGACGACGCCTGGCGGCGTGAACCGGCCGCCTCCGCCCCCGAGCTGACGGGACGTGACCCGCGGCCCGCGAGTGTCGAGCACCGCATCGGTGTGGCCGTACGGCGCTGGCGCAGGGAGCTGGAGGAGTACGCCGAGGACGAGGTGAGCGTCCTCGACCGCAGCGTCGCCCCGGACTCCGAGGTCGTCACCGCACTCGTCGCCACCGCGCTGCTGGGCGGACGCCGGGCGCGGTCCGCGGGGGAGGGGCTCGCCGAGCGGATCGGGGCGCACGGGGCGCTGCGGCTGCGCGACCGGGCCGGGCGGCTGCTCAACGAGCACCTGGACCGGGTCATGCACAACGAACGCGAGCGACGGCTCGCCCCGCTCGACGCCCTGGAGGTCCACCCCGAACCCCAGGCCGAACTCATCGCCGCGCTGTCCGTACTGCAGAAGGAGAGGTGACCGGTGACTGCCGTCACTGACCAGGACCACACGGAACACGCCGATCAGCAGGAGGACGGCGCCGCCAAGGACGACGAGCGCGAGCACCACGTCCCGGTGAGCGCACCCCCTGTGGACGGCGCTTGCGAGAACGGCTTCCCCGTGGCGGGCGACCGCGCGGAGAAGGAGCCCGACGAGGGCGAGGATTCCGTGGTTGCCGAGGAGCCGGAGATGCGCAAGCTCTGGAGGAAGCTGGCGAAGCAGGAGTGCCGCGCGGGCGACGACCACGCGCGCGTGGAGCATCCGCGGCTGGAACCCCCACGCGCGGAACACGGGGAGTCCGACGACACGCCCGCGCGCGTGGACGTCCCCGACTCCGGTGGCCGTGGTGGCGGCGACGCACAGGTACGTGTCGCTGTCCCTGAGCCCGGAGTGCGTAAGGGCACCTCTGATTCCAACGGCGGCCGTACGGGCGGGGACGCTCCCGCGCGTGACGGCGACCGCGGCTCGGGGGGACGCAGGAGCGAGGGCACCTCCCGACGTGCGCAGACCCCCGCGCGTGCGGAGTCCTCCACCGGTACCGAGTCGTCGACCGGTGCGGATGCCCCCACCGGTACCGAATCCGCGTCCCCCTGGGACGACGGACTGATCGCGCGGAGGGTGAATGAGACCGCTGCTCCGGAGCAACCCGCCATCGCGGAGCCGCGTGCTTCCGGGGCGCAGGTCGTGACGCCGCTCGCGTACGACGGCCCGCTGCGGTCCCGGCTCGACGCGCTGCGGGAACTGGTGGGGCTCTCGCGCACCAGGCTCGACAACAGAACGCTCTCCGAGGCGGGCCGGGTCCTCGACGAGGCGGCGGCGCGGCGCAGGCTGTCCGGGCAGCACACCGTCGTCGCCATCGCGGGCGCCACGGGCAGCGGCAAGTCGCAGCTGTTCAACGCGCTCGCCGGAGTGACCATCTCGGAGACGGGCGTACGACGGCCGACGACCGCCTCGCCGCTCGCGTGCAGCTGGAGCGACGGCGCGGTCGGACTCATCGACCGGCTCGGCATCCCGCCGAGGCTGCGCCGGCGGCCCGCGCAGAACGCGGCCGCGGACGGTCAGCTGCGCGGGCTCGTCCTGGTCGACCTGCCCGACCACGACTCGGCGGCCGTACAGCACCGCGAACAGGTCGACCGCGTCCTGGCGCTCGTCGACGCGGTCATCTGGGTCGTCGACCCCGAGAAGTACGCCGACGCCGTGCTGCACGAGCGCTATCTGCGGCCCATGGCCGGGCACGCCGAGATCATGTTCGTCGTCCTCAACCAGATCGACCGGCTGCCCGGCGAGGCCACCGACCAGGTCCTCGACGACCTGCGGCGGCTCCTCGACGAGGACGGCATCGCGCTGGGCGAGCACGGCGAACCGGGCGCCGTCGTGCTCGCGCTGTCCGCGCTCACCGGGGACGGCGTCGGCGACCTCAGGGATGCCCTCGGCCAGTTCGTCGCGGAGCGCGGGGCGGCCGCGCGCCGGATCTCGGCCGACGTCGACGCCGCCGGGTGGAAGCTGCGGCCCGTCTACGCGGCGCGGCGGCGGACCGGGCTCAGCGAGGAGGCGAGGGACGAGTTCTCCGCCCGGCTCGCGGACGCCATCGGCGCCACCGCGGCGGGCGAGGCCGCCGAGCGGGCCTGGCTGCGCAACGCCAACCGCGCGTGCGGAACGCCCTGGCTGCGGCTGTGGCGCTGGTACCAGGACCGGGGCGAGCCCCCGACGGGGCGCCTGTCCCTGCGGGCCCAGACGGACGAGGAGGCCACCGCGCGGCAGCGCGTCGAACAGGCGGTGCGGACGGTCGCCGACGAGGCGTCGGCCGGGCTGCCCACGCCGTGGGCGCAGGCGGTGCGCGAGGCGGCCGTACGGGGCGCCCAAGGGCTGCCGGAGGCGCTGGACGAGCTGGCCGCACGGGCCGGACTGCCGCCCGGACGGCCCCCGCGGCCGGGCTGGTGGCCGGCGGCCGTCCTGGTCCAGGCCTCCATGACGATCCTTCAGGTCATCGGCGGACTCTGGCTGGTGGGCCAGATCGTCGGGGTCATGGCGCCCAACCTGGGTGTGCCGGTGCTGCTGATGGTGGCCGGCATCGCCGGCGGCCCGCTGGTCGAGTGGGGCTGCCGGATGGCTGCCCGAGGTCCCGCCAGACGGTACGGCCTGGACGCGGAACGCCGGTTGCGGGAGGCGGCGGCCGGCTGCGGACGGGCCCGCGTGCTGGATCCGGTGGCGGCGGAGCTGTTGCGGTACCGGGAGGTCCGGGAGCAGTACGGGCGGGTCATGGGGGTGGGGTCCTCGGCGCGTTGACCCGGGACCAGGGAGGTCGTCAGAGCCCGGGGACGTGACCCGCGATCAGGGGCTGACCTGGTCGGCGGAGCGTTGGTCACCCGTTCGAGTGGCGAAGATGTCCACAGGCGGGCGATGGTCCACAGGGCTCAGCGGGCTCGGCCCGACGGAGGCAGTCTGGCTTCGCGGCGATCGCGGCGGACGCGGTCGATCGCGGTGACGGCGGTGCACCAGGACGTACCTGGCCGCGCGGCCGTCATGTCGGACGCAGCCGTACGGGACGGGCCCGTGCGCGTATCGGCCCGGCGGAAGCGGCCGGGTGAGGGAGGGGTTCGCGATGAACGAGACGACCATCTGCGCGGTGGGCAACGTGGCGACGCAGCCGGTGTACCGGGAGCTGGCGACGGGACCGTCCGCGCGCTTCCGGCTGGCGGTGACCTCGCGCTATCTGGATCGCGGGAAGAACGAGTGGACCGACGGACACACCAACTTCTTCACGGTGTGGGCCAACCGTCAGCTCGCGACGAACGCCGCCGGATCGCTGAACGTGGGCGATCCCGTCGTGGTGCAGGGCAGGTTGAAGGTGCGCTCGGACGTCCGCGAGGGGCAGAGCTGGACCTCGGCCGACATCGACGCGACGGCGATCGGCCACGACCTGGCGCGCGGCACCTCGGCCTTCCGCCGCACCCCGAGGCCGGAGGCGGGAGCCGTCGCCGCATCGGCGGCCCGGCCCGAGCCCGACTGGGAGACACCACCCGCCGATGCGGCTGCCGACGTCCAACAGGCCCAGGAACCCGTGTCGGTGACGTGACGTCAGTCACCTGAACGGGCCGACCGAACTGCGGCTTATCGGCGAATGCGTTCCGAACGACCCCGGTGGATTTGTCGATAAGCCCTGCTCGTAAGGGATCTTGGCGATAACGATTCCGAGTCGGATCGGCCCTCCGACGGGATCCCAGGGAAGCGTGGCGCATCGCGTACCTAGGATGCCGGACGTAGCTCTCGGGGCTTCTGATTCTGCTGGTGGGACCGTTCCCCCCACGTCAACGGGTCCTGCTCGAAGGGGAATTCTGTGTTTGCTGCGTTCTCTGCGCTGTCGGTCCACAGGCAACAAGGGGCGGCCCGTGTCGCCGCCGCGTCCCTGGTCTCCGGGCTCGTAGCCGCCTCGGTGTTGTCCGGCGCCGGCCCGGCCGCGGCCGACGAGGCGGCGTGGGGCCAGGGCGGGGCGACGGCCACCATGGGCGGTCTGAAGACCTACGGTGCCGCGGTCGTCCACGCCGACTCCGGCGACCAGGAGATCTCGGCCGGCCTGTTCGAGATGTCCGTCGACGGCGGCGGCATGCTGCAGACGTACTGCGTCGACATCCACAACCCGACGCAGCGCGACGCCAAGTACCACGAGACGCCCTGGAGCGGCACCTCGCTGGGGGCCAACAAGGACGCGGGCAGGATCCGCTGGATCCTCCAGAACTCCTACCCCCAGGTGAACGACCTCGCCGCGCTCGCCGGGAAGGCGGGCGTCAAGGGCGGCCTCACCGAGCAGGACGCCGCGGCCGGCACCCAGGTGGCCATCTGGCGCTACTCGGACGGGGTGGACGTCGACGCCGTCGACCCGCAGGCCGAGTGGCTCGCCGACTATCTGGAGAAGAACGCGCGCAGCGTGGCGGAGCCCCAGGCCTCGCTCACGCTCGACCCGCCCGCGGTCTCCGGCCACCCCGGTGAGCGGCTGGGACCGGTGACGGTGCACACCAACGCCGGCAGCGCGACGGTGACACCGCCCGCGGACGCCGCCACCAGCGGAGTGCGCATCGTGGACAAGGACGGCGTGGCCGTCACGTCCGCCACGAACGGCAGTCAGGTCTACTTCGAGGTGCCCGAGAAGGCGGCGGACGGCCAGGCGGAGTTGACCGTGCAGGCGTCGACGACCGTGCCCGTGGGCCGTGCCTTCGCCGCCGAGAGCCGCAGCCAGACGCAGATCCTGGCCGGCTCCAGCGAGTCGACGGTGTCGGCGACGGCGACCGCGACCTGGGCCAGGACCGGTGCGATACCCGCGCTGTCGGCCGCGGAGAACTGCGCCAAGGGCGGCGTCGACATCACCGCGGCCAACGAGGGCACCGAGCCGTTCGCCTTCGAGCTGCTCGGGGTCGAGTACAGCGTTCCGGCGGGCAAGTCCAGGACGGTGACGGTCCCTCTGCAGGAGGACCAGGCCTACGACTTCACCATCGAGGGGCCGGGCGGTTTCGAGAAGCGGTTCACCGGCGTGCTGGACTGCAAGACACAGGTGAGCGAGGCCGACGAGGCGGGGGACGCCGTCCAGACCCTCAGTGAGCCGAGCCCGGCCACGGTGGGCGCGGGGTCCGACGACACCAACCTCGCCGCGACCGGTGGCTCCACCATGACCCCCCTGATCGCGGGCATCGCCATCGGCCTCGTCGTGATCGGCGGCGCGGCGCTGGTCGTCGTACGGAAGAAGCAGCTGCCGACCCAGGACTGAGACCAGGCCGACATCGGACCAGGGGCCTGATCCACCTGCGTGGATCAGGCCCCTGGCGTTGGACCGTGCGTCACGGTCCGTACTCCACCGGTATTACGGCATGAGACGCGGCTCGAGGCCGCGCTCCGAGCCCGACCTACCAGGCGCTGTTGTCGCAGCCCATGGTCGAACCGAGGTGGGTGGCCTGCGCGCCCGGGTCGCCCTCGCCGTTGAGCGCGCTGCCCAGCGCACCGTTGAGGATGCCGACCTGGCCGAGGACGTCGAGGTTCAGGTCGTGCGACTTGCAGTTGGAGCTCTGCAGGACGCTGACCTTGTCCCCGCCCTTGCCACCGTGACCGTCGGCCGTCGCCGTCCCGGCGCCCAGGAGCCCGGCGGTGCCGATGGCCACGACCACGACGGCAGCCTTGCGAAGCTTGTGCATGTCATCTCCGAAGGAGTGAGGTGGGTGCGATCAGTGAGAGATCGACTTCGTACAGTTACGAGAGGCTAATGTGAAAAATTCCTATATGTCCTGATGGCGCGCCGGGAATCATCGGTGTGTCACGCACGAGAACCCGGTTGGTGGGCCCCGCCCATCCGTCAGAGGGCGGGGCTCCGGTTCTACGGCGCGGGTTCGTAGGTCACGGTGGTGCCGGGGCATGCCTCCGCTTGCTGGGTGAGCGCTTCGAGTTCGGCGGCGTCGGCGGTCAGGCCCCACCGCAGTTTGGTGGCGATCCACTCCGCGGTGTACCGGCACGTGACCTCGACGGCCGGCGGCAGCCATTCGGCCGGGTCCTGGTCGGCCTTGCTGCGGTTCGAGGCCGCGGAGACGGCGACGAGGGAGGGGTTGACGGCCAGGTCGTTGGCGTACGCCTCACGCCGCGCGGCGGTCCACTGCGACGCCCCGGAGTCCCAGGCCTCCGCGAGCGGGACCATGTGGTCGACGTCCAGGGCGGACGCGGAGGTGAGCCAGCGCGCGTCGTAGTACGACCACCAGCGCCCGCCGGAGAGCTTGCAGCCGGGGAGGATCTGGGGCCGCTCGATCGCCTCGGCGAGCAGGACCTCTGCTCGGGTGTTGCAGCCGTCGGTGGGGTGCTGGCCGGCGTTCCAGTGCTTGAAGCTCGTGCGCTGGTAGCCGTCCCTCACCTCCGCGGCGACGGGGAGGAGATGGACCGAGGCCGCCATGGGCAGCGTGTAGGTCTCGGCCGGGCGGTGATGGGCATGGGCCGGGGTGGGTGTCGCGAGGGCCGCGAGTAGGAGCGCGGCCGCCGGTGCGATGCGTCTGAGGTTCTTGATCACGCGTCGCAGAATTGACGGCGTGTACCTCGTTCGAGGGGTTCGACTCGAACGGATGAGCCATGTGGGGGCTTTAGTTCACCGGACGGGTATTCCGATGAACACCCGTCGGGAGTATGTCCTTACGATGGAATGCCTGGGGGAGTGATGACACTCGGTGACGGGACGGCTACCGGTGCGGTCGGCGCATGCCGGGGTCGGTGAATGCCCAGGTCATGGCCGCTCACCCATACTGGTTTCCCCCCAGGGGTGGCGATCCGGCAAGATGGGGTGTATCTGCCCACTGCCAGATTTCAAGCTGCCGGACGGTTTCTCTTGGCTGAGTACATCTACACCATGCGCAAGACGCGCAAGGCAATCGGCGACAAGGTCATCCTTGACGACGTCTCGCTGAACTTCCTGCCCGGCGCGAAGATCGGTGTGGTCGGTCCGAACGGCGCCGGTAAGTCGACCATTCTGAAGATCATGGCGGGGCTGGAGCAGCCGTCGAACGGCGATGCCTTCCTGTCGCCGGGGTACACCGTCGGCATCCTCCTGCAGGAGCCGCCGCTGAGCGAGGACAAGACCGTCCTGGAGAACGTCCAGGAGGGTGTCGCCGAGGTCAAGGGCAAGCTCGACCGGTTCAACGAGATCGCCGAGCTGATGGCGACCGACTACTCCGACGCGCTGCTCGACGAGATGGGCAAGCTCCAGGAGGAGCTCGACCACGCCAATGCGTGGGACCTCGACGCTCAGCTGGAGCAGGCCATGGACGCGCTCGGCTGCCCGCCCGGCGACTGGGCCGTCACCAACCTCTCCGGTGGTGAGAGGCGGCGCGTGGCGCTCTGCAAGCTCCTGCTTGAGGCTCCTGACCTGCTGCTTCTCGACGAGCCCACCAACCACCTCGACGCCGAGTCGGTGAACTGGCTGGAGCAGCACCTCGCCAAGTACGAGGGCACCATCGTGGCCGTGACCCACGACCGGTACTTCCTCGACAACGTCGCCGGGTGGATCTGCGAGGTCGACCGCGGCCGCCTGCACGGCTACGAGGGCAACTACTCCAAGTACCTGGAGACCAAGCAGACCCGTCTCAAGGTCGAGGGCCAGAAGGACGCCAAGCGCGCCAAGCGGCTCAAGGAAGAGCTGGAGTGGGTGCGGTCGAACGCCAAGGGGCGTCAGGCCAAGTCCAAGGCCCGTCTCGCCCGCTACGAGGAGATGGCAGCCGAGGCCGACAAGATGCGGAAGCTGGACTTCGAGGAGATCCAGATCCCGCCGGGCCCGCGCCTGGGCAGCATCGTCGTCGAGGTCTCCAACCTCACCAAGGGCTTCGGCGACAAGGTCCTGATCGATGATCTGAGCTTCACGCTGCCTCGCAACGGCATCGTCGGTGTCATCGGCCCGAACGGCGCCGGCAAGACCACCCTCTTCAAGATGATCCAGGGTCTGGAGACCCCGGACTCCGGCGACATCAAGGTCGGCGAGACCGTCAAGATCTCGTACGTCGACCAGAGCCGCGCGAACATCGACCCGAAGAAGACCCTGTGGGCGGTCGTCTCCGACGAGCTCGACTACATCAATGTCGGGCAGGTCGAGATGCCCAGCCGTGCCTACGTCTCGGCCTTCGGGTTCAAGGGCCCCGACCAGCAGAAGCCGGCCGGTGTGCTCTCCGGTGGTGAGCGCAACCGTCTCAACCTCGCGCTCACCCTCAAGCAGGGCGGCAACCTGCTGCTCCTCGACGAGCCGACCAACGACCTCGACGTCGAGACCCTCGGCTCGCTGGAGAACGCGCTGCTGGAGTTCCCGGGCGCGGCCGTGGTCGTCTCCCACGACCGCTGGTTCCTCGACCGGGTCGCCACGCACATCCTCGCCTACGAGGGTGAGTCCAAGTGGTTCTGGTTCGAGGGCAACTTCGAGTCCTACGAGAAGAACAAGATCGAGCGGCTCGGTCCGGACGCCGCCCGTCCGCACCGCGCCACCTACAAGAAGCTGACCCGGGGCTGATCGATCTTGCGGCACATCTACCGCTGCCCGCTGCGCTGGGCGGACATGGACGCGTACGGCCACGTCAACAACGTGGTCTTCCTCCGCTACCTGGAGGAAGCCCGTATCGACTTCCTGTTCCGTCCCGAGAAGGACTTCAAGCAGGGGTCCGTGGTGGCGCGCCACGAGATCGACTACAAGCGGCAGCTCGTCCACCGGCACCACCCGGTGGACATCGAGCTGTGGGTCAGTGAGATAAGGGCGGCGTCCTTCACCATCACCTACGAGGTGAAGGACGACGACCTGCTCTACGTCCGGGCCTCGACGGTCGTCGTGCCGTTCGACTTCGAGGCGGGACGGCCGCGCCGGATCACCGCGGAGGAGAAGGAGTTCCTCCGGGAGTACATGGACGACGTGGCCGACGGAGCCGACGAGGAGGAGGCCGTCGCCGCATGACGGTGCTCCACCTCGCCGACGAGGGGGAGGCGGCGGACCTCGCGGCCTTCCTCTCCCGGCTGCTCCACTACGACCGCGGTGCCGCGGTACGCCTCCAGGCGGCGGGCACCGCGCTCGCCGTCTTCGGGCGCCCGCCGTCCTTCGAGGTGCTGGCGATCCGCGCCGTACGGCTGGCGAAGCCGTACGAGAACGGGCTCGACGTCACCCTGGACGTGACCGTCTCCGCGGGCGAACTGCTGGAGTCCGTCGACGAGTCGGCGGCCACCGCCCTCGTACCGGAAGCCGTGACCGGGCCGCCCTGGGCCGGGGTGCTCCCGCCGCGCGGCGGCTGGCGGCCGGTGCCGGGGCTGCCCGCGCCTGATGCGCTGCGGGCGATGATCGGGGCGGGGATCGCCGAATTCCGGTCCCGTACACAGGAGTTGCCGGAAGAGCGGCGCACCCGGAACGAACTCGACCGGATCGGGCGGGAGATCTGGTCCCGGACCGTCGGGGACACCCAGCTGCCGGTGCGGGCCTTGCACGCGGCCCAGTCGCTCGGATTCCTGCGCGCCAACGGGGAGTTGGCGCTGCTCTCGTCCGGCGCGTGGCTGCGGCTGCGCACGCCGTACGGTTCGATCGCGGTACGGCGTGCGGGGCTCGGGGCGCTCGACGTCAGCGTGCGCTGAGAGCGGCTCCTGCCGCGTTCAGCCCGCCGCGTTCAGCCCGCCGTGTTCACCATCGACGCCGCCGCGTACGTCAGGTAGTTCCACAGCGTCCGCTCGTGCTCCTCGGAGAGGCCGAGCTCGTCGACGGCGTCCCGCATGTGCTTCAGCCAGGCGTCGTGGGCCGCGCGGTCCACGGTGAACGGGGCGTGACGCATCCGCAGCCGGGGGTGGCCGCGGTTCTCGCTGTACGTCGTCGGGCCACCCCAGTACTGGATCAGGAACAGAGTGAGGCGCTCCTCGGCCGGGCCCAGGTCCTCCTCCGGGTACATGGGCTTGAGGATCGGGTCCCCGGCGACACCCTCGTAAAAGCGGTGGACGAGGCGGCGGAAGGTCTCCTCCCCGCCGACCTGCTCGTAGAAGGTCTGCTCCTGAAGCGTGCCGCGCCGAATCTCATTCACCCGTCCATGGTCTCAGACGCGGCGACCGAGGACTCAAGGCTTAGGACCAGCGCTCCCAGGCCATGTGATCGTCCGGCGGGGCGCTCGCCTCGCGTCGTCTCCCGCAGGACAGTGGACGTATGACCGCGCACGCTCTCGACCCCGACCTGGAGGACCTCGCCGCCTCGGCGCGGGCCGCGCTGGTCCGTGAGATCGACCTGAGCGGGGCCTGGGCCGGCGATCCCGTGTGGCGGGACGCCTTCGCCGCCGTGCCACGGCATCTGTTCGTGCCGTACTACTACGTGGGCGTCGTCGGCGGCTACGAGCGGCGCTGGGGCCAGAGCCCCGACCCGGCCGCGCGGGAGCGCTGGGTGCGCGGCGCGTACGCGGACACCCCGCTGGCCACCCGGCTGCGCGACGGCGAGCTGCTCTCCTCCAGCAGCCAGCCGTCCCTGATGGCGATGATGCTGGTCGCGCTGCAGGTGGCGGACGGCGACCGGGTGCTGGAGATCGGCGCCGGCACCGGCTACAACGCCGCCCTGCTCGCCCACCGGCTCGGCGACGACGACCTCGTCACCACCGTCGACCTGGAGCCGGAGATCACCGAGTCCGCCCGACGGCACCTGGAGGCGGCCGGATACCACCCGGTCGTCGTCACGGGCGACGGCGCACGCGGTGTGCCCGAACGCGCCCCCTTCGACCGCGTCATCGCCACCTGCACCCTGCCGTCCATCCCGCGCGCCTGGCTCGCCCAGTGCCGCCCGGGCGCTCGCGTCCTGACCCCGCTCGCCACGGGCCTGATCGCCCTCGCCGTCCGGGACGCCGAGCACGCCGAAGGGCGCTTCCTGCACACGCCCGCCTATTTCGTGCCGCTGCGCGGCGGCACCCGGTCCGAGCCGGAGGCCGTGCAGGTGGGCGGATTGCCGCGCCGGGCCCGGGAGCACGAACTGTTCCGCTTCCTGCTGGCCCTGACCCGCGGCAGCCTCGATCCACAGGAGGCGTACGCGCTGTGGGAGCGCGAGGGGCAGCCGCAGCGGGAGCGCTACGGGATCACGGTCCGCGGGGAGCACGAGTGGGCCTGGCTGGACGACCCCGAGGGGCCGTACGCGTGGCCGCTGCCCGGCTGAGACGCGGGAGGGGGGGGGGGGGGGGGGGGGTTTTTTTTTTCCCCCCCCCCCCCCCCCCCCCCCCCCCCCCCAACACCCCCCCCCCCCCCCCCCCCCCCCCCCCCCCCCCCCCCCCCCCCCCCCCCCCAAAGAGGGGGGAAGAAAAAAAAAAGAAAAAAGAGGGGGGGGGGGGGGGGGGGGGGGGCCTCCCCCCCCCCCCCCCCCCCCCCCCCCCCCCCCCCCTCCCGGTGTCGAGAGAGCGACGGATCTAGCCGCGCCGGATCGTGATCGTCGTCCAGGCCCCCACGTGCACCCGGTCGCCGTCCTGCAGCGGCACCGGCACGAAGGGCTGGATCGGGTCCTCGGAGCCGTTCACCGTGGTGCCGTTCGTCGAGTTCTGGTCGACGACCGCCCAGGTGCCGTCCGGCTGCTGGACCAGGACCGCGTGCTGGTGCGAGACGCCCGGGTCCTCCGGCGGTACCGACAGGTCGATGTCGGGGGTGTCGCCGGTGGAGTGGCGGCGACGGCCGATCGTGACCTGGTTGCCGGTGAGCGTGCGCTGCTGCTCGGGCGAGTACGCGGGCAGGTTCAGGCCCGCGGCCTCCGGGCCGGAGCGCTGCATCATCGCCATGAAGTACTCGCGGTCGGGACCGATGGTCGCCATCCAGGTCAGCGGCTGTTGCTGCTGCTGCGGGAAGGCGGGGCCGGGCGGCGGCGGGGCCTGGGTGGCACCGCGGTGGGGGTAGCCGTACCCGCCCTGCGCGGG
The DNA here is from genome assembly GCF_055564995.1 of Streptomyces sp. NPDC028907. Classification (NCBI taxonomy): domain Bacteria; kingdom Bacillati; phylum Actinomycetota; class Actinomycetes; order Kitasatosporales; family Streptomycetaceae; genus Streptomyces; species Streptomyces sp. NPDC028907. Next base: position 290,131 of record NZ_JBVHVE010000004.1, on the reverse strand, counting down.
GCCACCGGGACCGCCCGGCGCGCCTCCGGGACCGGACGACGGCGGGGAGATCACCCAGTCGTCGTCACCGCCGCCGAAGGACGGGCCGCCCTGCTGCGGGCGGTTCGTCTCCTGCGGGAAGGCGGGCGGGGCCGGCGGACCGGCCGGAGCGCCCTGCATGAACCCCTGCGGAAGGCCGCCGGTGGCACCGGGGCCGCCGGGAGGTGTGGGGCCGGGTGGGGGCGGAGCCGGACGGGACGGGTCGCCACCGAAGGCGGGCGGGCCGGAGGGACCGTTGGATCCCGGACCGCCAGGGCCGCCCGGAGCGCCGGGGCCACCAGGACCGCCGGGGCCGGGTCCGAAGCCACCCGGGCCGCCAGGGCCACCGGGGTTGCCAGGGCCACCGGGGCCACCCGGGCCGGGACCGAAGCCCCCGGGGCCGCCAGGTCCGCCGGGGCCGCCCGGGCCCTGCGGCTCGCCGCCGAACGGCGGGATCGGCTCGGCCGGGCGGTTCACCTGGGACGGGCGTGAGCTCTGGTAGTCGTACGAGTCACCGCCGCCGTACGACGGGCCGGGGCCCGGCGGCTGCTGGAACGGGCCGCCAGGACCAGGGCCAGGGCCGGGGGCCGGCTGGCGCGGGGCGGCGGGGGTGTACGACGTCGCCGTGTTGGTCAGGAAGTTCCACCGGCACTCCTCGCAGAACGGCGCACCGCCCTCACGGGGCGTACGGCACTGCGGGCAGAGCTCCGGCTCGGGAACGGCGGACATGGGCGGCGGGCCGCCCGGCTGACCGGTGTTCGGGCCACCGAACGGACCGCCGGGGCCGGGGCCCGGACCGGGGCCACCGGGGCCGCCGGGCGGCGGGAAGCCGTAGCCGCCACCGGGCGGGGGCGGCGGTGGCGGGGGCGGAGGAACGGCACCGGCCATGCGGTGACCGCAGACCTCGCACCAGTCGTCGGAACCCGACTGGTGTCCGTTCGGGCAGGTCGGCATGTCGGCGCTTCCCCCTCTCCTTTCCGGCCGCTTCGACCGGATTTCTCCAACCCCAAGGGGTCAGGCTCGCTGCTTTTCAGGGTCCTGCTAGGGCACTGCTGAGGCACTACTAGGGCGTTACTCGGTCACTTCTTTACACGAACAGTCTTTGTCGACCGTGTCTCGAGAGTCATCTCGTCGGCCTCCGCGACCTTCGCCTTCAGTCGCACAGTACCTGTCGCGGCGTCGACCACGTCCACCACCTTCGCAAGGAGTTTCGCCGTATCCGCGTTTCCGGACGCGCTGGCGAGCTGAACCGCGCGGCCCAGTTTGGCCGTTGCTCCATCGATATCGCCCGACTTGCGAAGATCGAGGCCTTGTTGGATGGCTTGTGCCAGTTCGGCCTGGCCGGTGTAGTGGGCCACCTGAGGGTTGATCGAGGTCGACGCGACCATGTCGTCGGTCCACACGGCCCTTACGAGACCCTGTGCGCCGAGGTTCCGGGCGGTGCCGTCGGGCTGCGGGACCACCAGGGAGACCCGGGCGGCGAGCATCTCCTGGCCCAGGTTCGCGGCCGGGACCTCGACGCAGACGTGGTAGTCACGGGACTCGTCTCCCCAGGAGCCGGTGGGGTAGTCCCCGGCGCGCGGGCCGGCCTCGGTGCGGCGGTCGGTCAACTCCTCGACCGTGGGCGCGACCTGCTTGACGAACCTGATGGTGGTGCCCACCGGCGTCCACACCCGCAGGGCGACGTCCGCGACCTCCTTGCCCATCGCCGTCTCCATCATCTGCGTGAAGTCGGCGGCGAGTCCGGCCGGATCGGCGACGATGTCGGCGCTGCCGAGCAGGGCGGAGGCGATGGCTGTGACTTCTTTCACTTCCCAGTCGGTGCCCACGCCGCGTGCGTCACATGTGAACCGTCCGGCGCAATCGTCGAGCGTCCGCCTGAGGTCCTCCGGCGACTCGTGCTCGTTGCGGCCGTCGGTGAGCAGGATGCCGTGCCGGATCGCGACGTCGTCCGAGGACAGCAGGCGGTCGGCGAGCCGCAGCCAGGTGCCGATGGCCGTACCGCCGCCCGCGCTCAGCCGGCGCAGTGCCTGCTTGGCCTGGTCGCGGGTGGTGGCGTCGGCCACGGCCAGGCGGCCGCCGCCCGGATAGACCTCCTTGGCCACGTGCGTCCCGCCGACCACCGCGAAGTGCACGCCGTCGCGCAGGGTGTCGATCGCGGCGGCCGTGGCGTCGCGGGCGTTGCGCATCTTGGTCGGCGGGTAGTCCATCGAGCCCGAGCAGTCGACCATGATCGCCACCGCCGCGGACGGGCCCCCGCCCGGCGCGTACAGGTGGGGTGCGCCGACGGCGCTGCCGATCGTGCCGCCGCCGGTCGCGGTCACCGTGACGATCGCGTTGACCTCGCGCCCGCCCTCCGGCAGGTACTCGTTCTGGTACACGTCCACCGAGAACTGCGGCACGCTTGGTTTCGAGAAATTGGCCATGCGTTCTCAAATCCCCCTAAAGCACCCCGTGGTGGGGCAATGGCTGTCGACGGACCGGTCCCCTCCGGTCCGCTGAGGCCGCCCCCGCGATGCGGCCTCAGGCCGATCCTGCCCCCATCGGCGGTGCCGGGAACGGCAGGACGGCCACTGTTACGTTGTCGTGGCCCCCGCCGTCGAGCGCGTGACCGACGAGGACCTGCGCGCTGTGCAGGGGACGTACGGCGGCGTCGAGCGGCACGACGTCGGCCATGTCCTCGGCGGCCTCCGCGTAGTTCCACAGCCCGTCCGTGCACACCACGACCACACCCGGGCGGTCCGGCTTGAAGGACGCGGTGTGCGGCTCCAGTTCGTAGGCGTCGGCGCCGAGCCAGCCGGTGATGGCGTGGGCGCGCTCGTCGGCGTACGCCTCTGCCTCGTTCATCAGGCCCGCGGCGACCATCTGCGCCGCCCAGGAGTCGTCCTCGGTGAGCCGGGCCGGGGGAGTGCTGCGGTCCACCGGCACCCAGTAGGCGCGGCTGTCACCGACCCAGCCGACGATCAGCAGTTCGGGCGTGACCACCGAGCCGACGAACGTGCAGGCGGGCGCGTTCTGGTGGGGGCCCTGCTCGCGGGCCGTGGCCGGTTCGGCCGCCAGCGCGTTGACCGCGTTCGAGGCGGCGATGATCGCGTCGTGCATGGCCTGCTGCGGGTGCGTGCCGCGCGGCAGGGCGGCCAGCAGCGACTCGCTCGCGGCCCGCGAGGCGGCCATCGAGGCGTCGTCGGGGCGGGTCGCCGAGGACACGCCGTCGCAGACGACCGCCAGGACCGCGGGCCGGCCGTCGGTCAGCGTGGTGGCGCCGACGGCGAACGCGTCCTCGTTGCGGTGGTGGCGCAGGCCGCGGTCGCTGACGGCGGCGACCGGACCGGCGTCCTGCTCCATGTGGTCCCGCTCGCGCGGCTGGGCGTGCCCGCAGTTCTCGCAGTACCCGTCGTGGTCGACGCGGCCCGCGCGGCACGCCACGCACACCTTGGTGCCCTCCGGCGGGGTCGGTGGGGCGGCGGGGGCCACACGCGGGTCGGGCGCCTGAAGGGTGAACTCGTCGGGCAGCGCGTACGGGTCGGGCTGCGCGGGACGGTCGAAACGGACGCCGGAGGCCGGGGAGACGGGGGAGCCGGTCGGGTCGGGGGGCGTCCGGGGTCCGGGTGGTCCGTCCGGGCCGCTCGCCGCCGGGGGCACCGGCGCCGCGGGGGGCGGTGACTGCGGGGGCGGCGGGGTGCCCGGGGGCAGGCCGTGGGCCCCGGCGTCGGGCGCGGGGGCGGCGGGCCAGCCCATGCCGGGCACGCCGGGGGGCGCCGACGAGCCGTTCATGGCGATGGTCGGGTTGTCGTCCGGCCGTACGGGCACGGCGGACAGGTCGTATCCGCACGCACCGCAGAAACGGTCACCCGACTCGAGCGGCCATTCGCAGCTCGGGCAGGCGGACAACTGGGGCATCTGCGACATCAACTACACCCACGTCCGGGGGCGGTAACGGTTGGCACGTTCCACCAGGTCGATCCTCTCCTCGCCGCCCCGAGCGAGCCGGGCCAGCGTGCGGTACGAGCGCTCCAGACCGAAACGCAGTTCCCGCTCGTCCAGGCCGCTGCCGAGCAGCGTCCGTCCTCCGGCGGCTGGGGGAGGGGCGGAACCCTGGCCACCGGAGAGTATCCAGTCCAGCGCGCAGCCGAGGACCTCCGCCGACAACTGCTCCCGGCGCGCCGGGTCCAGACCGTACGCGTCCAGCGCCTCGACCTGGCTCGCGGCGGCGGTCAGGTCGTCCAGGAACGGTACGTCAGCGGCGGCGGCCGTGCGTCCACGCAGCCGGGCGCGGACGGCCGCGACCCGGGCGGCCGTGTAGTGAATGGAGCTTTCCGGAACGGACTCCAGGGTCCGTACGGCGCCGCCGCGGTCGCCGGTCGCGAGCTGGACGCGGGCGAGGCCGAAGGCGGTGCTCACATAGCTGGGGTCGGTGGACCACACGAGACGGTAGTACTCGGCGGCGTTGTCCAACTGGCCCAGCACCTCCGCGCACAGGCCGAGGGCCAGCTTGGGGGCGGGCTCGCCGGGGAAGGCGTCGTAGATCGCGTCGAAGGCGAGCGCGGCGCCCTCGTGGTCGCCGGTGACGAGCGCGGCCACACCGCGGTACCAGACGACCCGCCAGTCGTCGGACCGTTCGTCCTCCAGCTTCAGCAGCGCCTCGTGCGCGGTGCCCGTGTCACCGTTCTCCAGCCAGGCCCGCACCTGCCGCAGCCGTGTCTCGGTCGACGGCGCGGGCGCCGCGGCGAGGGCACCGAGCAGCTCGGCGGGCGCGGTCGTCATCAGACCCGCGAGGAAACCCGCGTTGGGGTCGGAGGGGTCGACACGCGGAACCGGGAGAGCGAGGGCCGCGGCGGGGGCGTCGGCGGTCTTCACGAGGCCCGCGGGGGTGGCCAGGGCGGCAGCGGGAGGGGGACCTGCGGCGATGGCGGGCGGTGCGGCGGGAGCGGTGGCCGGGGCGAGGGCGGCGGGCTTCCTCGGGGCGCGGACGACCCGCGAGCCCAGCCGCGACACCTCCCCGTCCAGCTTCGGGAACAACTCCGTGTCCGTGACTCGCACCTCGGGCCCGAACAGCGTCGACAGCGACGGCCTCGCACGCCCCGTCTGCAGGGACACGACCTCGCGCAGTACGCCGGTCAGCTGCTCCGTCATCTCCTGGGCGGAGGCGAATCGGCGGGCCGGGTCCGGGTCGGTGGCGCGGACCAGGAGGCGGTAGAAGGACTCGTACTGGCGGAAGACCTCGATGTTGTCCGGGTCGGGGAGGGAATCGACGTAGACGTTCGTGTAGCCCTGGAAGTCGAAGGTCAGGACGGCGAGCGTGCGGGCGACCGTGTAGAGGTCGGACGCCACCGACGGGCCGACGTCGGCGACCTCCGGCGCCTGGTAGCCCACCGTGCCGTAGATGGCCGACTCCTCGTCGTCCATCCTGCGCACCGCGCCCATGTCGATCAGCTTGAGCTGGTCCTCGGTCTGGATCGCGTTGTCGACCTTGAAGTCGCAGTACAGCAGGTTGCGGCTGTGCAGATGGCCGAGGGCCTCCAACGCCTCGATGCCGTACGCGCACGCCTGCTCCACCGGCAACGGGTCGCGCTTCCCGGTCGGCGTACGGCGGCCGTTGGCGATCTCCTTCAGCGACTTGCCGCCCACGTACTCCATGACGATGTAGCCGTCGAGCGAGCCCGTGCGCTGGTCGAGGTGCTCGACGAAGTTGTAGATCCGCACGATGTTGGCGTGCTCGATCTCCGCGAGGAAGCGCCGCTCGGAGATCGCCGCCGCCATCGCGTCCTGGTCACCGGTGTCGAGCAGGCCCTTGAGCACCACCCAGCGGTCGGAGACCGCGCGGTCCACGGCGAGATAGATCCAGCCGAGCCCGCCGTGCGCCAGACAGCCCACGACCTCGTACTGGCCGTGCACGATGTCGCCGGCCTTCAGCTTCGGGACGAACGAGTACGGGTGGCCGCACTTGGTGCAGAAGCCCTCCGTACGGCCCGGACGCTCGCCGCGCGCCCGGCCGACGGGCGCGCCGCAGTCCGAACGCGAGCAGAACCGCTTGCGCTCGGGCACCTCCGGGTTCTCCAGCACCATCCCGCGCGGCTCGGGACGCGGCACGTCCGGGACCTGGACCAGGCCGACGCCGAGCCGGCCACGGCCGCTGGAACCCGCCGTCGAGCCCGAGCTGCGCACTGACACCGAGCGGCCCGTGGAACGGCCCGACAGCGCGCGCGAGAGCCGTCCCGACACCGAGCGCCGGGACTTCGACGACTGGGACGACGTGCGCGAACTGCCGCGGCTGGTCGAGCGGGAGCTGCCGCTGCCCGCCGAACCGCGTGAGCCCTTGCCGCCGCTCGTCACGCCGGTGGGCGGCGAGCCGACCATGCCGGTCGCCGAGACGACCGGGGCCAGGCCGCAGGTGTCGCAGTACAGCTCGCCGCCGCCCACGTCCTCGTACGACCCGCCGCAGTCCGGCCGCTGACAGCTCTGCTGTGCCTGACTCATGACGACGAATCCCCCCTGACCCTCATGTCCCCGGCCCCCCGCGGTCCTCGGGCTCGCGCGGCCCCGGTACGCGCGGGCCGCCCAGCAGTTCGGCGGCCGCGTGCTGGTAGCGCAGCACCGCCTGTTCGGCGACCCGCAGGTCACAGGGCGCGCTCCACAGCATCCGCCGGGCCGCGTCGTAACGCTCGATGAGGAACGGGTCCTCGGCGAGGCCGTGCCGGGCCACCTTCGCCTTGTACGCGTCGAGGCGGCCGCGCAGCTCGGCGCGGACCGCCAGGGGCGCGGTGACCGCGGTCAACGACTCGCGGGCGCGCAGCAGTTCGTCCTCCGCCCTCTGCTCCAGGGACTCCAGGAGCGGGGACAGGCGGTGCCACTGGGCGTGTCTGCGGTACTCGGCGGCCGTCGCCAGCTGCTCCTGCAGCACGGTCGGCGGTCCGCTGACGACCGGCACCTCCGTGGCGGCGATCTTCGCCAGCACCTCGCCGCGCGCGGTGCGGGCCTCGGCGAGCGTACGGTCCGCGCGGGACAGCACGTCCCGCAGCCTGACCAGCCGCTGCTCGGCGTCCTGACGGACCGTCAACACCGCGTCGATCTCCCGGCGCACGTCCTCCAGCGCGCGCGCCTCACGGTCGTACACCGTGGTGTCCGGCCGGCCGCCGCCCGGCGCCGAACTCCCCTGTGTGGGAACCCAGTACGCGAGCGGGTCGGACACCACCTCGGCGCGCAGGTTGGTGAGCGTGCGGGTGATGCGCTCCAGGTCGTCGCCCGCCGGGTGCTCGCCGGGGCGCACCCCGACGGAGTGCGCGAGGCGGCGGGTGCGCTGGAGTTCGGCGGCGAGTAAATCGATGCGGGCGGGCAGCGCGGACCAGACCGCGTCGGCGGCGACGACCATGTCCAGCGACGTCGCGTACAGCTCGTTCATCCGGTCGACCAGGGTGACCAGCGAGAACTGTTCGCTGAGCTTGCCCGAACCGCCGTGCAGCGTAGGGGCGTTGGCGGTGGCCGTCGCCGAACCGGCGACGGTCACCGACTCGCCGCGCAGCAGCTCCGTCAGCTCCACCAGGTCGTCGCGGCTGGACCAGCGGCGGCGCGAGCGGATCTCGCGGGCCGAGCGCAACGCGTCCGTGTACGCGTCGAAGTACGCCCACAGCAGCGTGATCGACGCCTCCGCCGTCGTCCAGCGCTCCTTGGTGATGCCGGTGAGCTCGGCGCCCTCGAGGAGTCTGCGGCCCGCGTGGTCCTGGAGGGCGAGGAGCGAGGTCTCGATCGCCTCGTGCTCCTGGCCGAGCCGCGCCAGCGCACGGTCCACCTCGTCCCGGTCCATCACCGGCCCGGCGGGGTCCGTGACGCCCATCGATCACCTCTCGCTCAGTCGTGTTCTGCCAGTTGACGGTAGGTCACTTGTAACGGGCCTCGGGAGGGGTGGCCGACGCCGACTCCTTGTCGCCCTGGTCCATCGTCGGGTGCAGCCACTTCTCGTACGACGCCTTCCAACCGCCGTCCTCGATGTAGTTCTCCAGGGTCCGGTTGACCTGGCGTACCAGATCGTCGGAGCCCCGCTTCATCGCCACGCCGTAGTACTCGTCGGTGAACAGACCGCCCTTCAGTTCCACCGCCGGGTCCTGCGCTGCCTGGCTGGCGGCCAGGGCGCCGTCCGTGACGACCGCGTCGACCTCGCCGAGCTGCAACTTCACCAGGCAGTCGAGCTGATTGGGGACGGTGGTCCTGATGTCGGTGGAGTCCGGCAGGTCGCCGTTCTTCCTGCCCTCTTCCAGGTTGTCGTACGCCGTGGAGCCCTCCGCCGAGCAGACCTTCTTGCCCGCCAGCGACTTGTCGTAGCCGGTGATCGCCGACATCTTGGGCGCCAGGACCTGCTGGCCGGTGACGAAGTACGGGGCGGAGAAGGCGACATCCTTGATCCGGCTGCAGTTGATCGTCATGGTGCGGACCACCATGTCGACCTCGCCCTTCTGGATCGCCTCGACACGGCGGCTGGTCGGGATCGCCTTGAACTGCACCGCGTCGCGGTCGCCGAGCATGTCCTCGGCGATGCGGTGGACCAGGTCGATGTCGAAACCCTCCAGCTCACCGGAGGGGTTGTTCGGGTCGAGGTAGCCCCAGCGGTAGCTGTTGGTGTCGACGCCGACGATCAGGCGGCGGTCCTTGCGGGCCTTTATGGCGTCGACAGTCGGAGTGCCGTCACCGCCGCCGGACGGGGCGAGGCTCTGGTCCTCGGGGTTCTCGCAGTCCTCCGCCTTCGCATGGGTGACCCGGGTGACGCCCTGGCCCGCGGTGGCGGTGCCGGTGTCGTGGCTTGGTGGCTGGGTGAGGGGGAGGAGCAGGGCGAGGGCGAGCGCCAGGACGCAAACGGTCGCCATCGCGCCGACGCCGCCCCAGCCGCGGAGGACTGTGCGCAGGCGGTGCCACGGGGTGGATGCGGTGCGGGTGTGCGGGTGGGTGCGGGTGTGGGGGTGCCTGTGAGTGTGGGTGTGGCGGTGGGCCGAGTGCGGGCTTGCGTCGAGTGGCCCGTGCGGGTTCGTGGCCTTGCGTGCGTTCATCGTCTCGCCCCCTCTCACCGGTACTCCGACAGCCTGCGGCCGATGCCCAGGACCGCGCCGGCCGCGCCCAGGACCGCGAGGACCGCGGCGCCGGTCGGGAGGCCGGTCAGCGAGCCACGGCCGTCGTTCGCCGCCTGCTCGAACTCGTTGCGCTCGTGCGTCAGCGCGGTCGCCAGCGCCTTGTCGACGTTGTCGAAGCACACGCTCGTCGGCTCCTTCGCGGCGCCGATCACTCGGTCCCGGGCCGCCTGGTAGTTGCCGGAGTCGTTGTCCTCGCGGGCGATGCCGTGGCGGTCCTTCCAGATCTTCATGAAGCCGTTCGCGTCCTGTACGGGCTTCTTGCCCGCCGAGTCGTCCGCGAGGTCCGCGGCTCGGTTCAGGGCCTTGCCCAGCTGGTCGATCTGCTGGTCGTAGCCCCACTCGTACGCGTCCACGACCTTGCCGTCGGCGAGTGACTTCGTGTCCGCGCCGCGGCGGACCAGGGTCAGGTTCTCGTCGCTGCGGGCGGTGAGCGAGGCGATGCGGGCCTGGTGCAGTACGTCCAGGGAGCGGACGCCGTGGTCGTAGGAGTCGTTCAGGCCCGCGCGCGCGACGGTGTGGGAGACGGTGAGCCAGAGGAGGATCACGACGGAGGTCGCCGTGGCGGTGACCAGCCCGTGGTTCAGGACCCTGTTCGTACGCCGGTAGTTGCGGCGCTGGGCCCAGGCGAGGGCGGCCAGGGCGATGATGCCGAGGCCTGCGGCCGCCCACGGGAAGGACTTCGCGTCCGCGTAGTCGTCGCGCAGGCGCTGGTTCTCCGTCTGGTAGAGCTTCTCGGCCTTGGGCAGCATGTTCTGCTGCATCATCTCGTTGGCCGCGCGGAGGTAGGCGCCGCCGACGGGGTAGCCCTGGCGGTTGTTGGCCCTGGCCGTCTCGACCAGGCCCTTGTACTCCGGGAGCAGTCTGCTCAGATCGGCGATCGTGTTCGCCGAGGTGGAGCCCGGTTCGGAGTTGGCGGCGGCCTTGACGAGCTTCTCGGCGGCGGTGCGGATGTCCTTCTCGTAGCCCTCGCGCATGGCGGGCTTCTCCTGGAGGCCCGCCAAGTAGCCGCTGGCTGCCGCGGTGTTGGCGTCGGCGAGGGAGCGGTAGATGTCCGCCGCGTCGGAACTCAGGGGCTGGCTGCGGTTGACGACGTCGTTCGCGGCGGAGGACCTCTCGGTCATCTGCCAGGCGGTCACGGCGCCGAACGCGACGACCAGGGCGGCGAGCAGGGCGCCGATGATGCGGAGGCGGCCGGGTTCGGTGGTGGCGGCTGCGCGGAGCTGGTCGAAGCCCTCGGCGAAGGCGGTGCGGCGGGGTGCTGTGGAGGGAGGCGAGGGGCGGGTGTTTTCCGTGGTGGGTGGTGCGGGTTGGGGTGGTACGGACGGCATGGTGGGTACGCGGGTCTTCGGCGTCTGTGTCACTGCTGACCTCCCCCATGGTCATCCGTCGCCGCAAGTATCGCTGCCGGGACTGACATCCGTACCGGGCTTCGCTGGATCTTGATCCGATCGCAGCGCGGATCCCGAAATTCCGGATACCGCGACATGGTGTGCAGGAGCCCCCTGCCCATGAATACGCCGGGAGAATCTGTTCGGTTCCAAGTTCGAGGGCGGGATGCCTGCGGCGGCCCGTTGCGGTGGGCGGGGGTGCGGGTAGCGCGGTTCGGTGGGTGGGGTCGAAGGGGCGGGGCCCCTGGGGATGGGACGGGTGGGGCGGCGGGGGCGAGGGAGTGTCGTCAGGGGGTGAAGTGTCGGCGGAGTGCGGTGTGCGCCTGCGGTGGTGCCTGTACCGCGTCCAGGCCCAGGAGCGCAGCCCCCAGCACGGGACTCGCTGTGACCACGTCCGGTACCGCCTTGGGGGCGCGGGCGGTGAGCAGTTCACGGATGCCGTCGATCAGTTGGGGGTGCCGGGCCGCCAGCACGCTCCCGCCCAGCAGTACGGGTGCCTCCTCCGTGAGGAGGTCCAGCCGGGTCAGGGCCACCGTGGCCATGGTGACCACTTCGTCGGCCAGGCGGTCGACGAGGCCCCGGGCCACGGCGTCGCCGGAAGCCGCCGTGGTGAAGAGGACGGGGGCCAGTTCGTGGCGACGGGCGGGGGCGATGTGTTCGAGGTGCAGGGCCTCGATCAGGGCGTACATGGTGGGGAGGCCGAAGTGGGCGGGAAGGGTCTGCGCGAGGGCCGTGGGGACTCCGCGGCCGTCCTCCGCGCGGGCCGCGTGCCACAGGGCCTCCTCCGCCAGGCCCCAGCCACCACCCCAGTCGCCGGAGATGCGGCCCAGCGCGGGGAAGCGGGCCGTACGGCCGTCGGGGCGCATGCCGACGCAGTTGATGCCGGCACCGCAGACGACGGCGACACCGCGGGGTTCGGTGACGCCTGCCCGGAGGATCGCGAAGGTGTCGTTGCGGACCTCGACGGTGGTGCCCCACGCGCGCGCGTGCAGGGCCGCCGCCAGTTGTTCCTCCTCCACGGGGAAGTCGGCGTTGGCCAGGCACGCGGATACGTGGTCGGCCGAGGTCACGCCGGCTGCGGCGAACGCCTGCCGTACCGTCTCGGCGAGGCCGTCGACCGCCCGTTCCACCCCTACCGTCGGTGGCCGGAACCCGCCGCCGCGGGCCGTGGCCAGGACGGTGCCGTCGGCCGCCACCACCGCCACGTCGGTCTTGCTGTTGCCCGCGTCGACGGCGAGGACACGTGCGGTCATGCCCACGCGAGGTGCTCCCGGTTGTGTGCGATCAGTTGGTCGGTGAGGGCCTCGGCGTACTCGTACTGGCCGATCAGGGGGTGGGAGAGGAGGGCCTTGAAGACCCGGTCGCGGCCGCCGTGCAGGGCCGCTCGCAGGGCCAGGTCCTCGTACGCCGTCACCTGGCCCATGAGGCCCGCGTAGAGGGGGTCCACGGGGGCGACGGGGAGGGGCTTCGGGCCTTTCTCGCCCACTGCCGCCTGTACTTCGATCACCGCGTCGTCGGGGAGGAAGGGGAGCGTGCCGTCGTTGCGGGTGTTCACCACCTGGTACGGGCTGCCCGCGCCGTTCAGCAGGGCGGCCGCCAGGTCCACGGCCGCCTCCGAGTAGTAGGCGCCGCCCCGTTCGGCCAGCAGGTCCGGCTTCTCGGCCAGGGCCGGGTCGGCGTAGAGGGCCAGCAACTGGCGTTCCATTTCCGCCACTTCCGCGGCCCTGGAGGGCTTCGTGCGGAGTTCCCGTACCACTTCGTCGTGTGCGTAGTAGTAGCGCAGGTAGTACGACGGGACCACCGACAGGCGGTCCAGGAGCGTGGTGGGCAGGTGCAGGTCCGCGGCGATCCTGTCGCCGTGGCGGGCCAGGAGTCCGGGCAGGACGTTCTCGCCCTCGGGGCCGCCCAGGCGAACCCCGGTCTCCCAGGTGAGGTGGTTGAGGCCCACGTGGTCCAGGTGGATCCGGGAGGGCGGCAGGTCGAGCAGCGCCGCGAACTTCCTTTGGAAGCCGATCGCCACGTTGCACAGGCCCACCGCCTTGTGGCCCTCCTGAAGCAGGGCGCGGGTCACGATGCCGACCGGGTTGGTGAAGTCGATGATCCAGGCGGTGGGGTTGGTCCGGCGGACGCGGTCCGCGATGTCGAGGACGACGGGGACGGTGCGCAGGGCCTTCGCGAGGCCGCCTGCGCCCGTGGTCTCCTGGCCGACGCAGCCGCAGTCCAGGGGCCAGGTCTCGTCCTGTTCGCGGGCCGCCTGGCCGCCCACGCGGAGTTGGAGGAGGACCGCGTCGGCTCCCTCGACCGCCGCGTCCAGGTCTGTGGTGGTGGTGATCGTGCCGTTGTGGGCCTGGCGGGCGAAAATGCGGCGGGCCAGGGCGCCGATCAGTTCCAGACGGTCCGTCGCCGGGTCCATCAGGACCAGTTCCTCTATCGGCAGGGTGTCGCGCAGGCGGGCGAAGCCGTCGATGAGTTCGGGGGTGTAGGTCGAGCCTCCGCCGACCACGGTGAGTTTCACTGGGAAGTGCCTCGCCTTCGGGCGCCGAGGACAGTGGTCATCGGCCGGGGGTCCGGCCCGCCGCGCAGCGGCAATCGGGGACAGCGTCCCCCGGGGATTCGCAGCATGCCATCAACCCTTTACTCCGGTGAGCGTGACGCCCTCTACGAACGCCTTCTGGGCGAAGAAGAACACGAGGACCACGGGGGCCATCACGAGGACCGTGGCCGCCATGGTGAGGTTCCAGTCGGTGTGGTGTGCGCCCTTGAACGACTCCAGGCCGTAGGAGAGCGTCCAGGCGCCCGGGTTCTCGGACGCGTAGATCTGGGGGCCGAAGTAGTCGTTCCACGCGTAGAAGAACTGGAAGAGGGCCACCGCGGCTATGCCCGGTTTCGCCATGGGGAGGACGACTCGGACGAGGGTGCGGAACTCGCCGCAGCCGTCCACCCTCGCCGCGTCCAGGTACTCGTTCGGGATCGTCATCAGGAACTGGCGCAGGAGGAAGATCGAGAAGGCGTCTCCGAACGCCATCGGGATGATCAGGGGCCAGAGTGTGCCGGAGAGGTCCAGTTGCTTCGCCCAGAACAGGTACATCGGGATGATGACGACCTGGGGTGGCAGCATCATCATCGAGATGACCAGCATCAGGGACAGGTTCCGGCCGCGGAAGCGGAACTTGGCGAGCGCGTAGGCGACGGGGACGGAGGACACCACGGTGAGGAGCGTGCCCAGGCCCGCGTAGATCAGGGTGTTCTTCCACCAGGTCAGGAAGCCGGGGGTGTCGAAGACCTTGGTGTAGTTGCTCCACTGCCAGGTGTCCGGGACCAGGTCGCGGGTGAGTGCCTGCTGGTCGCTCATCAGCGAGGTCAGGACGACGAACACGAACGGCAGGGTGAAGAAGAGGGCGGCTGCGATGCCGAGGGAGTGGATCGCTATCCATTCCAGGAGAGCCCTGCGGCGGGCCGTGCGTTCGGCGACTGTTGGGTTTGCCAACTGAACTGGTTTGTCCAGCACTTGGGTCATGGTCAGTCACCTGCCTGGATGAGTCCGCCCCGGCGCCGCATCAGCAGCGCGGTGAACGCCATGGCGAGGGCGAAGAGTACGAGCGCGACCACACAGGCCGAGCCGTAGTCGAAGCGCTGGAAGCCGAGGTTGTAGACGAGTTGGGGGAGGGTGAGGGTCGACTTGTCGGGGTAGCCGGGCTCGAACTGCTGGCCAGAGCCGCCGATGATGCCGGAGGCGACCTTCCCGGCCACCAGGGGCTGCGTGTAGTACTGCATCGTCTGGATCACCCCCGTGACGACGGCGAACATCACGATGGGGGAGATGTTCGGGAGCGTCACGAAGCGGAATCGCTGCCAGGCCGACGCTCCGTCCAGTTCGGCCGCCTCGTACTGCTCCTTCGGCACGTCGAGCAGCGCGGCCATGAAGATGACCATGAGGTCGCCCACGCCCCACAGCGCGAGTGCCGTGAGGGCCGGCTTGGACCAGGTGGGGTCCGTGAACCAGCCCGGGGTCGGCAGGCCGAGGCCGTCGAGGACCGAGTTGACCGGGCCGGTGCCGGGGTTGAGGAGGAAGACGAAGGCCAGGGTGGCGGCCACCGGTGGGGCCAGGTACGGGAGGTAGAAGAGGGTGCGGAAGCCGCCCGCGCCGGTCTTGATCTTGGTGATCAGCAGGCCTGTGCCGAGGCCGAAGACGACCCGGCAGGTCACCATCACCAGGACGAGCCAGAGCGTGTTGCGCAGGGCCGGCCAGAACAGCGGGTAGTCGCTGAAGACGTAGGACCAGTTGCCCAGGCCACGGAAGACCGGGGTGCCGAAGCCGTCGTACTTCATCAGGGAGAAGTACACGGTGGACACCAGGGGGTAGGCGAAGAAGACGCCGAAACCGATGAGCCACGGTGCCAGGAAGGCCACCGTTCGAAGCGCCGACCTGCGGCGCTTCGCGCGGAGAGTGTGCGTGGACATCCGGGCGCTACTTCGCCTGCTCGATGTCGGTGTCGATCTGCTCGGCGGTCTTCTCCAGGCCCGCCTTCAGGTTCTTCACCTTGCCGGACTCGTACTGGTAGCCGAAGTCCTGGAGCGTCGTCTGGTACGTCGAGCCGTTGACGGAGGCCGGCGGCGTGTTCGAGTGCGGGTTCTGGGCGATGTCCAGGAATGTCCGGAAGCCCTCGTCCACCTTCAGGTTCGGCGACTTCAGGGCCGCGAAGGTGGAAGGAACGTTGTGGATGGCGTTGGCGAAGGAGACGACGGCCTCGGTGTCGGTCGTCAGGTACTTCACCAGTTCCCAGGCGGCGTTCTGCTTCTCGCTCTGCGGGGCGATGCCGATGATCGTGCCGGAGAGGAAGCCCTTGCCGTACTCGTCCACCTCGTCGTCCGCGACGGGCATCGGAGCGGTGCCGATCTCGAAGTCGACGCCGGCTTGCCGGGCCATGCCCAGGCGCCACTCACCGTCGAGCTGCATGGCCACCTGGCCGGTGTGGAAGGGGTGCTTGGCGCCCCACTCGTCGCCGAAGGTGTTGCGGTACTTCTCCAGCTTCGTGAAGCCGCCGAGGTCGCCGATCAGCTTCTTCTGGTACGTGAACATCTCCGCGAAGGCCGGGTCCTTGGCGATGTTGGACTTGCCGTCCTGGTCGAAGTAGGCGTGGTCCCACTGGGACATGTAGTGGTCCACGACCGTCTCGTAGCCGTGGTACGTGGGCATGAAGCCGAGCTGCTCGTAGCTGTCGCCCTTGGCGACCGTGAGCTTCTTGGCGTCCTTCGCGAACTCCGACCAGGTCTTGGGCGGGGACTTGATGCCCGCCTTCTCGAAGGCGTCCTTGTTGTAGTAGAGGCCGTAGGCGTCGCCCAGCAGCGGCAGGGCGCAGCGGGTGCCCTCGAACTGGGTGTAGTCCAGCATCGGCTTCGGGATGATCTCGTCGAGGTCCAATTTGGACTTCTCGATGAACGGCTTCAGGTCGAGGAAGGCGCCGGAGGAGCAGAACTTGCCGATGTTGGAGGTCGTGAACGACGACACCACGTCGGGCCCGTTCGAACCGCCCGCGCGCAGCGCCTGGTTGAGCTTGTCGTCGTTGATGTTGCCGACGACCTTCACCGTGATGTTCGGGTGGGCCTTCTCGAACGCGTCGACGTTCTCCTGGATCGCCTTGACCTCGGCGGGCGCGCTCCAGCCGTGCCAGAAGGTGATCGTCGTCTTCGCGTTGGGATCGTCGGTGGCAGCGGACTCGGACTGGCCGGTACAGGCCGTGGCGAGGAGCGCCAGGGAGGCGGAGGCGGCAAGGGCGGCGGCCGTCTTGCGGGACCGTGAGGGTATGACGTTCCAGGACTTTCCGGGCATGGCGAGGTCTCCCAAGGGCGGGACGGGGTGGGTGAGGAAGGGAGCTACGGAGAAGTGAGGGGTTCGCTGAGCGTTGCGGCTGGGGACGGCGGCCGGTCAGCGGCCGGTGTCGAAGACCTCGTCGCGTGTCGTCGCGAGCGCGCTCTCCAACGCGCCCCGCAGTACGGGGTGTTCACGGACGTCGCCCACGACGAGCCGGGGGCGGGCCGCCGCCAGCTCCTCCAGCTCGTCCTGGACGAGGGCGCGCAGCACCTCGCCGCCGGACGTGAGGGAGGCACCGCTGAGGACGACCAGTTCGGGGTCGAGTACGGAGACCAGGGAGGCGAGACCGGTGGCCAGTCGGGTCGCGTAGGTCTGCAGGAGCAGCCGGTGCAGGACGGTGTCCTCGGTGGCGGCTCGTTCGACGAGGGTGGCGGCGGCCTCGGCGTACGGCGTCGACGGGATGCTCGACATGCCCAGTTCGCGTGCGAGCCGGGGAATCGCCTGGGAGCCGGCCAGCTCCTGGTAGCCGCCACTGTTGGCTTTGGTGACCTGCCGGACCAGCGGGGTGCCGGGAACCGGCAGGAAACCTACCTCCCCCGCGCCGCCGGTCCAGCCGCGGTGCAGCCGGCCGCCGAGGACCAGGGCGGCGCCGAGGCCGCCCTCGTTCCACAGCAGTACGAAGTCCTCGTGACCCCGGGCCGCGCCGAGCCGCTGCTCGGCCACCGCCACGAGGTTGACGTCGTTCTCGTACTCGACCGGCATCGGCAGGGCCGCGGCGAGTTCGTCGAGCAGTGCGGGGGTGTGCCAGCCGGGGAGGTGGGAGGCGTAGCGCAGCCGGCCCGTGTTGGGGTCGAAGGCGCCGGGGGTGCCGATGACGAGCCGGTGGACGTCGTCGCGGGCGAGGCCCGCCTCCTTCACCGCGCCGTCGAGGGCGTCGGTGACCTGCCGGACCACGGGCTGGGCGGGGCGTCTGCCGGGGGTGGGCAGTTCGTACGACCCGACCGTGCGGCCCGTGACATCGGCTACGGCGGCGAGGATGCGTTCGGGGGTGACATCGAGCCCTGCCGCGTACGCGGCGGTCGGATTGACCTCGTACAGCTGGGCGCCCGGGCCGGGGCGGCCCTCCGTGGTGCCGGTCGCCAGGACGAGGCCGGCGGCCTCCAGGCGGGCCAGCAGCTGGGAGGCGGTCGGCTTGGACAGGCCGGTGAGCTTGCCGATCCGCGTGCGGGACAGCGGCCCGTGCTCCAGGAGGAGGTCCAGGGCGGCACGGTCGTTCATGGCGCGCAGGACGCGCGGGGTGCCCGGCGTACCGGCGGTTCCTGCCATGGGATCGACACCTGCCTCTCGGCTGACCAGCTTCTCAGCGATCTACGACGGAAGTCCATCCAGGATCACTGTTAGGAAAGTTTCCTATCTTGATGCCGAGGAACGTAGACCCGAACGCAAGGGGGCGTCAAGAGTGGTCTACACCAGCAACCCAGTCGTTACGTGGCGGCGCTGTGCCGCGACGCCCGCTCGCCGCGGGGGAGCAGCAGCGGGGTCGCCAGCAGCAGGACGCCGGCCAGGGCGATGGCGGTGCGCGGGCCGGTCAGTGCCGCCAGCAGGCCCCACAGTGCCGTCACGGCCGCTGTCGTCGTCCTGCTGGTGATCGACCAGGCCGACAGGGTGCGCGTGGTCCGGTCCGGCGGGGTCCCCTCAAGACGGGTGGTGGCCAGTACCGGGGTGAAGATGCCCATGCAGGTGATCAGGCCGAACTCGACGGCCATGACGAGGAGCAGGCCGGACGTGCCCGGCCCCACGAAGGCCAGGCCGACAGGCCAGCAGGCACGCAGGGTGCCCGTGGCGAGGAGGACGCGGCGCCTGCCGTAGCGGGCGATCAGGGGCCGGGACAGACGTGAGCCCAGCAGGCCGCCCAGACACGGCAGAGCGAAGGCGAGACCGTACTGCCAGGGTGTGAAGCCGAGTTGGCCGAGCATGAGGACGGAGAGCAGCGGGGCCGGCGCCATGATCAGGGCGTTGACCGCGAGGGTGTTGAGGAACAGGGGGCGCAGGGTGGGGTGGGTGAGGATGTGCCGCCAGCCTGCCGGGAGGTCGCTCATCCGCAGGCCTGACGGGGCGGTGGGGGAGGGCTGAGTCCTTTTGGTCTGTTGCCCTTCCTTACTGTTGATCGCGCGGATCCCCAGCGCCGACAGCAGATAGCTGACCGCGTCCGCCAGCACCGTCGTCATCGGGCCGAACACGCCGACCGCGACTCCGCCGAGCGGCGGGCCGAGCGCGGTGGCCGTCCATGTCGTCGCCTCGAAGCGGCCGTTCGCCACGAGCAGGTCCTCCGGCGGCACGAGGGACTTCAGATACGCCCCGCTCGCCGCGCCGAACGTGATGTCCGCAGCGGCCACCACCACCGACACCACCAGCAGTTGACCGAGGCCGAGCCCGTCCAGGGCGAACGTGACGGGGATGCTCAGCAGGGCCGCACACCGGATCAGATCCGCCGCGATCATCACCGGCCGTTTCTCGCGGAACTCCACCCACGCCCCGAGCGGCACCGCCACCACCGCCCCCACCGCGAGCCCCGAGGCCGCCAGCAGCGCCACCTCGGTCGCCCCGGCGTGCAGCACGAGAACCGCGATCAGCGGGAACGCGTCGAAGGCCAGCCGCGTCCCGAACGTACTGACCGCGTACGCCGCCCACAGCCACCCGAACCGCCGCCCCAACGACCGCCCGCCGCCCGCCACCTGCCCACCGCCCCGCACAACCGCTCGTCGGTCAGGGCCATCCAAGCCAGCGGGGTACGCCCTGATCAAACAACCGAGGGGCATAGCTCTACAACCGTTGGTTGTGCTGGTGGTGTTCGCCGCGGCTGTGGCCGCGGTGGCGGGGGTCGGCGGTTCGACCGAGGCCCGCCCCCGCGGCCCGCGCCTACTTCGTCACGCTCGGCGGCGTCAGCGGTGTCGCCGCCAGTGCCTGCGGCGAGGAGGTGTTGGCGTAGGCCGAGGGGGCTGCCATGCCCGCCGTCGGGTCCGCCGTGGCCTCGCCGTCCACCGCGAGGGGAGCGCGGCCGACGATCGGGATGTCGGCGGCGTCGAAGGCCCGCTTGACGCGCCAGCGCAGTTCGCGTTCGACGGTCAGGGACTTGCCGGGCATCGTCTTCGCCGAGACCCGTACGACCATGGAGTCGAGCAGCACGCTGTCCAGGCCGAGGACCTCGATCGGGCCCCAGAGGAGCTCGTTCCAGGGCTCCTCCTTGCTCATCTTCTCGGCGACCTCGCCGATGCTGGCCTTGACCTTGTCCAGGTCCTCGGAGGAGCGGACGGTGACGTCGACGCCGGCCGTGGACCAGCCCTGGGAGAGGTTGCCGATGCGCTTGACCTCGCCGTTGCGGACGTACCAGATCTCGCCGTTGTCGCCGCGCAGCTTGGTCACGCGCAGGCCGACCTCGATGACCTCGCCGGAGGCGACGCCCGCGTCGATCGAGTCGCCGACGCCGTACTGGTCCTCAAGGATCATGAAGACGCCGGAGAGGAAGTCGGTGACCAGGTTGCGGGCGCCGAAACCGATGGCCACGCCCGCGACACCGGCGGAGGCGAGCAGCGGGGCCAGGTTGATGTCGAAGGCGGACAGGACCATCAGCGCGGCCGTGCCCATGATCACGAAGCTGGCCACCGAGCGCAGCACCGAGCCGATCGCCTGGGAGCGCTGACGGCGGCGCTCGACGTTGACCAGGAGGCCGCCGATCGCCGTGCCGTCCACCGCCTGCGCGGTGCGGTTCATCCGGTCTATGAGCTTGGTGATCGCCCGTCGGATCGCCACTCTCAGCACCGCCGCGATCACCAGGATCAGCAGGACCTTGAGACCGATCGCGAGCCAGGTCGACCAGTTCTGCTCGACCCAGCTCGCGGCCTGTGTCGCGCTCTCGTGGGCGTCCTGGAGCGAGGGCACCGCCGGGGTCGTCGTCTCCGACGGGGTCGGTGACGGGGTCGGACCGGCGGCCAGTAGGTCGGC
The DNA here is from genome assembly GCF_055564995.1 of Streptomyces sp. NPDC028907. Lineage (NCBI taxonomy): Bacteria > Bacillati > Actinomycetota > Actinomycetes > Kitasatosporales > Streptomycetaceae > Streptomyces > Streptomyces sp. NPDC028907. The sequence goes on along the minus strand of NZ_JBVHVE010000004.1, from coordinate 269,795 downwards.
GGGCAAGGACACGGCAGGTACCTCCAGGTGCAGCGGTCCGCCCCACCGGCAGGCGGTCAAGGTCACGAAAAGGTCACCGGTAGGGCAGGCCCACCACACTATCGGGGCATCGTGTGTGGATCGGCGCCATGTTCGAGGGAGGAATGGTGCCCACCTGGGGATGAACTGGTGGGATGGACAGTTCGTCGTCCTGGGGATGAATCAGATGTGGTCGAAAACACTCCCAGCCCGTTACCGGGACATGGTGGCGCTTTCACCAGGCAAGAGGGGAGACTGACTACAGATCGTCCCGGCGCGAGCCACGCGCCGCCGACGCCCAAGGAGGCATCCGTGCCGCATGTCCTGGTCCTCAACGCGTCGTACGAGCCACTCGGCGTCGTACCGCTCCGCCGCGCGCTCGTCCTCGTCCTCGAGAACAAGGCCGTATGCCTCGAGGAGTCCGGCGCCTTCATGCACAGCGCAACCGTCACAGTCCCCGCACCCAGCGTGGTCCGGCTCAAGCGATTCGTCCGGGTTCCCTATCGGGGACCCGTTCCTCTTACCCGTAGGGCGCTCTTCGCGCGCGACGGGGGCCGGTGCATGTACTGCGGTGGCGTCGCAACCAGCGTCGACCATGTCATTCCGCGCAGCCGCGGGGGCAAGCACGTCTGGGACAACGTGGTGGCGTCCTGCCGCCGCTGCAACCACGTGAAGGCCGATCGACATCTCTTCGAGATCGGCTGGCGGCTGCGCCACAAACCCGCGCCACCCACCGGTCTCGCCTGGCGCATCATCGGGACCGGGCACAGGGACCCGCGCTGGTTGCCGTACTTGGTGCCGTACGGCGCGGAGGACGCCATGGCCCGGATCGACGGCATTTCCGCCTGACGTCCGGGCCTTCGCATGCCTGCCGTGGGGCCCGCGGCATCCGGCTCCGAGGGTCCCCCGTGCCCCCGGGGCCGGACGTCGCGCGGCCGCACGGCCGTTCTCACACGAGCCGCGGCACGGCTCTCACACGTACCGCAGCTCCGCCGGGCGGACCGAGCGGTGCAGCAGCGGCAGTGAGGTGGCCGCGGCCAGCAGGCAGCAGGCGTACACCGCGAGGGGCACCAGCAGGGAGACGTACGGCACCGCGTGCACCACGTACTCCGTGGTGAGCGACGCGTACCAGACGCCGATCGCCATGCCGCCGGCGCCCGCCACCGCGACCGCAGGGGCCAGCGGAAGCGCGGTCTCCAGGAACAGCGCCCGGGCCAGCACCCCGCGCGGCACCCCGGCCGCGTTCTGCGCCGCCAGGCCCCGGCGCCGGGTGGCCAGGGACTCGGCGGTGCCGACGGCGAGAGCGGACAGGACCAGCCCGAGAGCGACGAGGACCGCGGCCGCCGTCAGATCGAGGCCCGTCGTATAGAACTCCATGTCCATGCCGAGCTGGTCCACCCGGCTCATGGCGTGCAGTTCGGCGAGCAGCACCTGCCGTACTCCCACGAAACCGGTGCCGATGACCGTCACCAGCAGGACGGCCGCGTGGGTGCGGGCCGCCGCCCACGGGTCCTCGCGCAGCCGTTCCGCCGCGATCAGCACCGCCGGGCGCTGGGCCCGGGCGGCGAGGGTGCGGCCCAGCAGGCCCGAGGACCAGCCCGTCAGCAGCACCGCCGCGGCGCCGACCACCAGGGTCAGGGCCAGGACGACCAGCGGAACGGGGGACAACACGTGGGGCCTGTCGAACAGAGGGGTCAGCAGGGCCAGCCCCGCCGACGCCGCGAGCAGCAGGGCCGCCACCAGGGACATCCACCCCGGACGCCGGGCGGTCCGCACCCGGCGCACCCAGCCGAGCGGTGACGCCACCACCCGGCGCAACGCCAGCGCGGCCGTAGCCGCACCCAGCGCCGGTACCGCCAGCGCGACCACGGTCATCCCCGCCCAGGCGAACGCGGTCGGACTGCTCCACAGGGACAGCAGCACCGGCACCGCGGCCGCGGTGGCGAGCGCCGAGCCCAGCAGACAGGCCAGCCCCGCCTCCAGCCCGGCGATCCGACGCACCTGCCAGGGAGTGGCACCGGACAGCCGCAGCGCCGCGAGCCGCCGGTCGCGGTGGACGGCGCCGATACGCGCGGTCTGGCCGAGGAAGCCGAGTACCGGAATGAGCAGAAGTGCCAGGCTGAAGACCACCCCGGCGCGCTGGCGGGGGTCGTCCAGCAAGCCGTCCGCGAACGGCATGGGGACATAGCCGTCGAGCGAGGCCAGCGCGACACCCGCCAGCGCGAACCCGGTCGCCAGCGCCGCCCCGACCGCGGTGAGCCCGACCCGCCACCACTCGCGCCGGTCCGAGCCCCGGGTCAGCTCCCAGGCCAGCCGGAGATCGGCCCTCACGCGGCCACCTCCAGCGGCGCCACGGTCCCGTCGGCCAGCCGCACCTCGCGGTCCGCGTACGCCGCCACCTGGGCGTCATGCGTGATCAGCAGCACCGCGGTACCCGACTCGCGGGCCGTGTGCGTCAGGGCCGTCATCACCTGCTCGCTCGCCAGCGAGTCCAACGCCCCGGTCGGCTCGTCCGCGAAGACCACCTTCGCGCCGGTGACCAGCGCCCGGGCCAGGGCCGCCCGCTGGGCCTGGCCGCCGCTCATCTCGCCGGGCCGCAGCTCCTCCTGCCCGCGCACCCCGAACCGCTCCAGCCACTCACCGGCCCGCTCGCGCGCCGCCTGCCGACGGACACCGGCGAGCAGCAGCGGCAGGGCGACATTGTCCAGGGCCGTCAGCTCGGGTATGAGCTGCCCGAACTGGAAGACCACGCCGAACTCGGTACGCCGCAGCTCGCTCAGCCGCTTCTCCGGCAGCCGGTCCAGCCGCTCCCCGGCGTACGTCACCGAGCCGGTGTCCGGGCGGACGATGCCGGCGAGGCAGTGCAGCAGCGTGGACTTCCCGCTGCCGCTGGCGCCGGTGACCGCGAGGATCTCGCCCTGCCGCAGCTCGACCGAGGCGCCGCGCAGGGCCTCGGTGCTGCCGTGCGCCTTGACGAGGTCACGGGCCGCCAGCAGCGGCACCGCGCTTCCCCCTGTGTTGCTCATCCTGCGTCGACCTCCGCGGTCAGGGTGGTGAGCCGGGCCGCCGTGGTCGTCATCCAACGGAGGTCGGCGTCGAGGTGGTTGAGGGCGTAGTCCGCCGAGAGCACGGTCGCGAGGTCGGTGCCCTGCGCGGTCTTGACCGCCGTGAGCTCCCGCATCCGCGCCATGTGGGCGGCGCGCTGGGCGCGCAGATAGGCCTCGGCGTCGCCGCCGGACAGGATCGACACGACGACCTTGGCGAAGATCTCGTTCGCCACGAACGGCGCGGGCGGCGCGATCTGCCCGGCCCAGTCGGCCAGTTCGCGCGCTCCGTTCTCCGTCGAGCGGTACATGGTCCGCTCCGGGCCGCCGTCCGAGTCGGTGCCGTCGACCTCGGCGAGCCCGTCGCGGACCAGCCGCTGCAAGGTCGTGTAGACCTGCCCGTAGGCCAGCGGTCGGGCCTGCGGGAAGCGTTCGTCGTGCCGTCGCTTGAGGTCGTAGCCATGGCTCGGCCCCGTGGCGAGCAGTCCCAACAGGATGTGGCGGGTGCTCATGCCGATCATTATTAACCGAGTACATGTACTGAGTGAATAGTGATCAGTAAAATGATCCGACAGGAGCGCTACTGGCAACAGGATGTGCGGAACAGAATGTGAGGAGAGGCACGTTGTTCGTCTCTGTACGTCTGCCGCCGCGTTAGCTGGGTAGGGCTGGCGGTAACCCCACGTCGTACTCGACAAGGAGGCCCCCGTGGCCACAGCATCGGCCCTGTCCAAACCTGAGGCGCCCATCGAGCCCGAGATGCACGCCTGCGTCTTCAGCGCCGAGGGCGCCTGCTTCGAAACCCCCCTCACCAGCGAACCGCCCCTCCCCGACGCCGAGCCCCTCACCAGCGAGCCGCCGCTCTCCGACGCCGCGCCGCTGACGAGCGAGGCCGCGAACTGGGACATGGGCACGGACCTGGGTATGGACACCGGTATGGACTTGGACATGTACTCCACGAGGCCGTAGATGACAGGACAGCGGTCGGCCGAAGCCCCTGCCGAGGACCCCGCGGGTCCTGAGAGTCCCCCCTCCGACGCCCTGTCGCTCCTCGCCGAGCTGCACGGCGTCGCCACCTCCTACCAGCCGTCCGCCGACCGCACGGTCACGGCCTCCGCCGCCGCGCTCACCCTCGTCCTGACCGCCCTCGGCATCGACACGAGCACCCCCGACGCCGTCGGCGCCGCGCTCGCCGCCCGTGAGCGCGAGCTGGGCGAGCGCCTGCTGCCGCCGACGCTGGTGTGCTGGAGCGGCGCCGAACCCGAGGCGCTGGCCGCCCTGCCCTCCGGCACCCGACTGCACATCGAGACCGAGCAGGGCGAGACCCGCGCGGACGCCGGCCAACTCCCGCCCGGCGTCCACCGCTTGACCGCCACCACCCCCGACGGCCGTACGGCCACCAGCCACCTGGTCGTCGCCCCGCCCCGACTGCCCACCCCCGCCACACGCTCGTACGGCCTGCTCGTCCAGCTCTACTCCCTCCTGTCCCGCCGCTCCTGGGGCATGGGCGACCTCGGCGACCTCACCGAACTGGCCGCCTGGGCCGGCCGCGCGCTCGGCGCCGGATTCGTACAGGTCAACCCCCTGCACGCGGCCGTGCCCGGAGCGCCCACCGACCCCTCCCCCTACCGTCCCTCCTCCCGGCGCTTCCCCGACCCGGTGCATCTGCGGATCGAGGACGTGCCCGAGTTCGCCCACGTCGAGGACCGCGAGCGCGAACACGCCCTGCTGGAGCGGGCCGGGCGGCTGCGGGAGGCGGTGCTGGAGAAGGGGGAGTTGATCGACCGGGACGCCGTCTGGGAGGCCAAGCGGGAGGCGCTGGAACTGGTGCGCGAGGTGCCGCTCGGACCGGGGCGACGGGCCGCTTACGTCGACTTCCTCGCGCGGGAGGGCCGCGCGCTGGAGGACCACGCCACCTGGTGCGCGCTGGCCGAGGTGCACGGCTCGGACTGGCAGCGATGGCCCGCGGGGCTACGGGATCCACGGTCGCCGGAAACCGCCCGCGCGCGGGGCGAGTTGATGGACCGCGTCGACTTCCACTGCCGTCTGGCCTGGCTCACCGACACCCAGCTGACCGCCGCCCAGCGCGTCGCGCGGGAGGCGGGGATGCAGGTCGGGATCGTCCACGACCTGGCGGTCGGCGTGCACCCCGGGGGCGCGGACGCCTGGGCACAACAGGAGTACTTCGCGGCCGGGATGTCGGTCGGGGCACCCCCGGACGCCTTCAACGCGCGCGGCCAGGACTGGGGCCTGCCGCCCTGGCGCCCGGACCGGCTGGCCGAGTCCGGCTACGAGCCGTATCGCCGCCTGCTCAGGGCGCTCTTCCGGTACGCGGGCGCGCTGCGCATCGACCACGTGATGGGGCTGTTCCGGCTCTGGTGGGTGCCGCAGGGGCATCCGCCCACGGAGGGCACGTACGTCCGTTACGACGCCGAGGCCATGCTCGCGATCCTGGTGCTGGAGGCCTCCCGGGCCGGCGCGGTGGTGATCGGGGAGGACCTCGGCACGGTGGAGCCGGGCGTACGGGAGACGCTGCGCTCGCGGGGCGTGCTCGGCACCTCGGTGCTCTGGTTCGAACGGGACTGGGACGGCGACGGCCGCCCCCTGCCACCCGACGCCTGGCGGTCCGACTGCCTCGCCACCGCCACCACCCACGACCTGCCGCCCACCGCCGCCCGCCTCACCGGCGACCACGTCGAACTCCGCGACGGACTTGGCCTGTTGACCCGCCCCCTGGAGCAGGAGCGCGCCGAAGCGACGGCGGACACCGGCGAGTGGCTGGAGCTGCTGTCCCGGCTCGGGCTGCTGCGGGGCACCCACGGCGGACACTGCGTCTCGGAGGAGGAGGCCGAGATCCAGGCCGTCCACCGCTTCCTGCTGAGCACCCCGGCCCGCATGGTCGGCGTCTGGCTCCCGGACGGCGTGGGCGACCGCCGCCCGCAGAATCTGCCGGGGACCTGGGACCAGTACCCGAACTGGCGGCTGCCCATCGCGGACGCGGAGGGCAAGGCGGTGACCCTGGAGGAGCTGGCCGGGTCGGCGCGGGTGCGGGCACTGGTGGAGGTGCTGCGGGCCGGGTGCGCCGGGCCCGCCTGACCTCGCATACGCCTCGCATACGGCACCCCGGGCGCGCGGCCCGTCGTGGGGTTCGGTACTTTTGGCCCCGTGGACAAGAAGAACGCCCTGCGCGCCGGCGCCCTGGCTGCCGGTACGACGCTGATGATGCTGCTCATGTCGTCCCCCGCGCTCGCGCTCGCGCGTGACGACGGCGACGACCCCGGCCCGGGCCTGAGCGTCATGGAGACGCTGGGCCAGTTCGTCTTGGCCCCGCTCGTGCTGTTCGCGGTCATCGCGGGCCTCGTGATGGTCCTGGACCGCTCCACGGACCGCCAGCCGAAGGCAAAGGCCAAGGCGAAGGCCTGACCAGGGCTTCCGCCCGACCCGGCTGTATCTCGGCCGTACCCCGGTCTTCCCCGAGGGCGCCGACCCTGTCGTACGTACACGCATCCGCCGTACGTCGACGAGGTCGGCGCCCTCGGTGCGTTCTCCGCCGGGCGAGGTATGCGCCGGGTGCGGCCTACGCCGGGTAGGGCGCGGTCAGATACCGCTGCACGGTGGGCGCCAGCCACGCCACGATCTCCTCGGGGGCCAGTGCCACGGCGGGCGGGAAGCGCAGGACGTAGCGTGTGAGCGCCAGTCCGAGCAGCTGCGACGAGGCCAGCGCGGCCCGCGCCGGAGCCTGCTCGGGGTCGGGGCAGACCCGGCGGGCGACCGGCAGCAACTGGTCCGCGAAGATGCCTCGCATGCGCTCGGCCCCGGCCTGGTTGGTCGCGCCGACCCTGAGCAGGGCCGTGAGCACCTCGTTCTTCTCCCACATGTCCACGAAGTGGGTCACCAGCGTCCGTCCGGCGTCGTCCCGGGACAGGGACGCCGGGTCCGGCAGCTTGAGGTCGATCGAGACGGCCGCCGCGAACAGGCCCTCCTTGTTGCCGTAGTAGCGCATCACCATCGACGGATCGATGTTCGCGTGCTTGGCGATGGCCCGGATGGTGGCGCGCTCATAGCCGTCGGCCGCGAAGCGCTCGCGGGCCGCGTCGAGGATCGCCGTGCGGGTGGCTTCGGAACGGCGGGGGGTGGAGGACGAGCTTGAGGTCATGTCAACAACCGTAGGCCAACATGTGTGGGCCAACAAGCGTTGACAGGTGTGAGGTGTGGGCCCTACGTTTAGCCAACAAGCGTTGGCAAACAAGCGTTGACCAATAAACGTTGGCAAGCAAGCGTTGGCAAGCAAGCGTTGGCAGACATGCGTTGGCACCCAGGAGGCCACCATGAACGGCACTGGTACTGGTACTGGCACCGGCACCAACCACCCCACCCCCGTCCTGGTCGTCGGCTCCGGCCCCACCGGCCTCCTCCTGGCCGGTGACCTCGCCGCCGCCGGAGTACCCGTCACCCTCGTCGAGAAGCGCCCCCACGAGATCAGCAACCTCTCCCGCGCCTTCGGCGTGCACGCCCGCACCCTGGAGCAGCTCGACGCCCGGGGCCTCGCCGACCAGCTGCTCGCAACCGGCAGCACCATCACCGAGCTGCGCCTCTTCCGGCGACTCGCCCTCGACCTGGGCACGCTCCCGTCCCGCTTCCCCTTCCTGCTCATCACCCCGCAGTACGAGGTGGAGCGGCTGCTGGAGCGGCGGGCGCGGGAGCTCGGCGTCGAGTTCCGCTTCGAGAGCGAGGTCGTCGGGCTGCGGCAGGACGACAGCGGGGTCGACCTCGACGTGCGCGGCCCGGACGGGACGGTCGTCACGCACCGCGCGGCCTACGTCGTCGGCGCGGACGGCCACCGCAGCGCCGTACGCCGTGCCGTGGGCCTGCCCTTCCCCGGCGTCTCCGTCATCAAGTCCCTGTTCCTGGCGGACGTACGGCTCGCCGAGCGGCCGGACGGCGTGCTCACCGTCAATGGCGCCGGTGACGCCTTCGCGATGATCGCGTCCTTCGGTGACGGCTGGTACCGCGTCATGGGCTGGAACCGCCGCCACGAGGTCCCCGACGACGCCCCGCTCGACCTCGACGAGATCAAGGAGGTCACCCGGCGCGCCCTGGGCACCGACTACGGCATGCACGACGCCCGCTGGCTCTCCCGGTTCCACAGCGACGAGCGCCAGGCGCCCGAGTACCGGGTCGGGCGGGTCTTCCTCGCCGGCGACGCCGCGCACGTCCACTCGCCGGCCGGCGGGCAGGGCATGAACACCGGACTCCAGGACGCGGCCAACCTCGGCTGGAAGCTCGCCGCCGTCGTCAAGGGCTCGGCGCCCGAGAGCCTCCTGGACAGCTACCACTCCGAGCGTCACCCGGTCGGCAAGGCGGTGCTGCGCAGCAGCGGCGGCCTGGTCCGGCTGGCGCGGGCGCAGAACCCGGCTCTGCGTGCCGTACGCGCCCTCGTCTCCGCCTTCGTCAACGCGGCCCGCCCTGCCAGGGCGAAGGCCCTGGCCCAGGTCTCGGGCATCGGCTACCGGTACCCCGCCCCACGCGGATCCCACCGCCTGGTCGGCACCCGCGTCCCGGATGTCGCGCTGGAGGGCGGCCGGCTGTACGAGGCTCTGCGCGGCGGGCGGTTCGTGCTGATCACTCCGAAGGACGCGGGAGCGCCCGGGGACCTGGGCTCCCGCAAGGACCGGCTGACGGTGGAACGCTGGGCGAGCGACCGCCGGACGACGGTGCTGGTGCGGCCTGACGGGTACGTGGCGTGGGCGGCGGACGGGGCGGACGCGGCGGACGTGCGGGCTGTCGAGGCCGCGCTCGCCGAGCAGGTGGGCTGAGGGCCAACCCCGCGCTCGGCCCACGTGCCGGGCTGCCCGGCTGCCCGGCTGCCGGGCTACCGGGACTCGGGCGTCCCCGCGAGCAACTCCCGCAACAGGTCGGCCAGTCGGTCGGCCTGTTCGGCGTCGAGGGCGGACAGGGCCTGCGTCTGGGCGGCGAGCCCGGCGCCGACCGCCTCGTCGATGAGCCGCAACCCCTTCTCGGTGAGGGTGACCTGCAGACCGCGGCGGTCGTGCGGGTCGGGGGAGCGGCGCAGCAGGCCGGCCCGCTCCAGCTTGTCGAGGCGGCCGGTCATGCCTCCGGTGGTGAGCATCAGCGTCGCCGACAACTGGCGGGGCGAGAGCGTGTGCGGCTCACCGGCGCGGCGCAGGGTCGCCAGGACGTCGAACTCGCCGCGCGAGATGCCGTAGGGCGCGTAGGCCTTCTCCATGCGGTCGCCCATCGTGCGCGAGAGGCGGAAGATCCGCCCGAAGACCTCCATCGCCTTGGTGTCGAGGTCGGGCCGCACGGCCGCCCACTGGTCGATGATCGCGTCGACGGGGTCGTCGCGCTGCGGGCGTTCACTCATGTGTCGAGTATCGGTCGTAGGACGCTCGGTCGCAAGAAAGTGGCTTGACGGAAAGTAGCTTACAGCTAAGCTACTTTCCATCGACCTACTTTGAAGGGTGTGTGCCGAGCCATGGGTGCACTGATACTCCTCACCGCGCTCGCCCCCGTCTCCTGGGGCACGACCTACGCGGTCACCACCGAGTTCCTGCCGCCCGACCGCCCTCTGTTCACCGGCCTGCTGCGCGCCCTCCCCGCGGGCCTGCTGCTGCTCGCCCTCGCCCGGGTCCGCCCGCGGGGCGAATGGTGGTGGAAGTCGACGGTGCTCGGCGCGCTGAACATCGGCGCGTTCTTTCCGCTGCTGTTCCTGTCCGCGTACCGGCTGCCGGGCGGCATGGCGGCGGTCGTGGGCTCGGTCGGGCCGCTGTTCGTGGCGGGGCTGGCGGCGCTGCTGCTGGGGGAGCGGCCGACCGTACGGACGCTGCTCACCGCGGTCGTGGCCGCGTTCGGCGTCAGCCTGGTCGTGCTGAAGGCGGCCGGTGCCCTGGACGCGCTGGGCGTCCTCGCGGCCCTCGCCTCCACCGCCTCGATGTCCACGGGCACGGTGCTGACCAAGCGCTGGGGACGCCCGGACGGCGTCGGTCCCCTCGCCCTGACCGGGTGGCAGCTGACGGCCGGCGGTCTGCTCATCGCGCCGCTCGCGGTGCTGGTCGAGGGGGCGCCGCCCGCGCTCGACGCCCCGGCGATCGGCGGCTACCTCTACCTCGCGCTGGCCAACACGGCCCTCGCGTACTGGCTCTGGTTCCGCGGCATCGGCCGCCTCACCGCCACGCAGGTCACGTTCCTCGGGCCGCTGTCCCCGCTGACCGCCGCGGTGGTCGGCTGGGCGGCGCTCGGGCAGGCGCTGACGCCGGTTCAGGTGGCGGGGATGGTGCTCGCGTTCGGGGCGACGGTGGTGGGGCAGATCGGGGCCGGGCGGGTGGCCGCTGGGAGATCGTTCAGTTTCGCTGAAGTGAATCGTCGAAAAGATTCGATGGACATAACAGTTCAGGCGGGGCGACGGTAGAACGACTTCGGACCAGCGAAAGGATCTCCGTGACCGTCGTCCTCCCCAGGACAACAAGCCCGACCCTCCTCCCCAGAACAGCCGTACTCGGCATCGCGCTCGCCGCGCTCGCCACCGTCGTCTGGTCCGGCAGCTTCGTCACCTCCCGGGCGCTGCACGACAGCGTGCCGCCGGTGCAGCAGGCGTTCTGGAGATGGCTGGTGGCGCTGGTCGCGGTGGCGCCCTTCGGGGCCCGGCGGGCCTGGCGGCAGCGCGAGACGATCCGCGGTCACCTCGGCTTCGTACTCCTCGCCTCCCTCCTCGGCGTCACCGCCTACAACACCCTCGTCAACCAGGCAGGGTTGACCACACCGGCCGCCAACATGGGCATGATCATGGCTGCTTCGCCGGTGCTGATGGCCGCGTTCGAGCGGGCTTCGGGGGAACGGCTGGGCGGGCGCCGGGTCGTGGGACTGCTGGTGGCCTGCGCGGGCGTCGTGCTGCTGATCGGGAGTGGCGCGGGCGGGGCCGGCTTCGCGGCCGGGGACCTGTGGATGGTGGCGGCGGCCTGCTGCTTCGGGTCCTACAGCGGACTGCTGCGGCGCAGGCCGGCCGAACTGGGCGGTGCGGCCTTCCTGTTCACCACGTTCCTGGTCGGTACGGTCCTGCTGCTGCCCGCGCAGGGAGTGAGCGTGGCGGTGCAGGGAGGCTTCGAGCCGACGCCCGGGACGATCCTGCCGATCCTCTACGTCGGAATCGCCTCCTCCGCCCTCGCCTTCTTCGCCTGGAACCGGGCGATCGCGCTGGTCGGTCCGAGCCGCGCCGGGGTCGTGTACTACCTCCAGCCGGTGTGCGTGTCCCTGCTGTCCTGGGCGCTCCTCGGCGAGACGACCGGCTGGGCGCAGTCGCTGTGCATGGCGCTGATCCTCGGCGGGGTCGTCCTCGGCGCGACGGCGCGGCGGTGACGTAGGTTGCCGCCATGGTCGAGTGGGACATCCGGAAGCTTCAGATCCTGCGGACGCTGCGGGAACGCGGGACCGTGACGGCGACGGCCGAGGCGCTGCGGATGACACCGTCGGCGGTGTCGCAGCAGCTGACGAACCTCGCCAAGCAGGTCGGGGTGCCGCTGCTGGAGGCGCAGGGGCGGCGGGTGCGGCTGACGGACGCGGCCCGGCTGGTGCTGCGGCACGCCGAGGCCGTGTTCGAGCAACTGGAGCGGGCGGACGCCGAGTTGGCCGCGTACACCCGGGGCGAGGTCGGGGAGGTGCGCGTGGGCGCCTTCTCCACGGCGGTCCCGGCGCTGGTCGTACCGGCCGTACGGGCGCTGCGGGCCGCGCATCCCGGCGTGGTCGTCAGGGTGCGGGAGGCCGAGGCCGCGGAGGCGTACGAACTGCTGGCCGCCGGAGAGGTCGACCTCGCGCTCTCCCTCGCGGCACAGGCACCGGTCGTGGGAGACCCGCGCTTCACCCGGGTGCCGCTGCTGACGGACCCGCTGGACGTCGCCCTCCCCAAGGGCCACGAGCTCGCGACCACCGAACCGCTGCGGCTGGCCGACCTCGCCGCCGAGGACTGGATCTTCGGCGGAAGCGGGCCGTGGTCAGACATCACCCGGGGCGCGTGCGAGGCGGCCGGCTTCAGCCCCCGGCAGGGCCACTCGGCGGCCGGGTGGACGGCGATCCTGGCGATGGTGGAGGCCGGGATGGGAGTGGCGCTGGTCCCTCGTATGGCCGCCGTGCCGAGGGGCGGGGTCGTGATGCGGGAGCTGGGGGAGGAGCGGCCCGTTCGGCATGTGGTGGCGGCTGTGCGCAGGGGTGGGGTGGACGGGCCGGTGGTGGGGAGGGTGTTGGGGGCGCTGCGGGGGGTGGCCGCGGGCCCGTCGGGGACGGCGGCGTACGCCGGCACTCAGGTCCCGCGCACCTCGTAGAGGAAGCATCCGTACTCGACGGCCCGGACGTGGACGAGCGCCACGGACGGATCCTCGAACGCCTCCCGGAACGCCGCGGTGAACTCGCCCGCGTCCTCGACCAGCCGACCGCCCAGGATGTGGCCCTCGGCCGAGTACCGCCGGACCACGCGATGCGTATTCGTGAACGGGAGCCCGTCGCCGTCCGGCCCCGCGCACTCCTCCGCGTGGACGAAGACGGGACCCCGCTCGTCGTAGGCCCCCGGATCGGCCCCGTTCGCGGCCGCCCAGCGCCGCAGCGGCGCGTACGAGACCAGGGCGATCCGCTCGCCGGGGGCACTGCGGCGCAGACAGCAGCGCAGGGGTGCGCCGCCCTCGTCGTCGGTCACGGGAACCATCCGGCGTCCCCCGTCGTCAGCAGAGCGCAGCTCCTTCAGGGCCGTCGGTTCGATGGGACGTACGTGGTAGGTCGTCATGACCCCAGCCTCACGCGCGTACGCCCCGCCCACCGGCGGTAAACGGACATCGCGCTCCGTGCAGGTCCCGTGGAAGGATGGCGCAACCCACACATATCGAGGAGATGACCGCGTGCCTGGCACAAACCTGACTCGCGAAGAGGCGCAGCAGCGGGCGAAGCTGCTCACCGTTGACTCGTACGAGATCGATCTCGACCTCTCCGGCGCGCAGGAGGGCGGTACCTACAGGTCCGTGACCACGGTGCGCTTCGACGTCACCGAGAACGGCGCCGACTCCTTCATCGACCTCGTGGCACCGACCGTCCACGAGGTGACCCTCAACGGAGACCCGCTCGACGCGGACGAGGTCTTCAAGGACTCCAGGATCGCCCTGCCGGGCCTGCTGGAGGGCCGCAACGTCCTGCGGGTCGTCGCCGACTGCGCGTACACCAACACGGGCGAGGGCCTGCACCGCTTCGTCGACCCGGTCGACCAGCAGGCCTACCTCTACACCCAGTTCGAGGTCCCGGACGCCCGACGCGTCTTCGCGTCCTTCGAGCAGCCCGACCTGAAGGCCACGTTCCAGTTCACCGTGAAGGCCCCGGAGGGCTGGACGGTGATCTCCAACTCGCCCACCCCGGAGCCCAAGGACAACGTCTGGTCCTTCGAGCCGACGCCGCGCATCTCGACGTACATCACCGCGCTGATCGTCGGCCCGTACCACTCCGTGCACAGCGTCTACGAGAAGGACGGCCAGTCCGTCCCGCTCGGCATCTACTGCCGGCCGTCGCTCGCCGAGTACCTCGACTCGGACGCCATCTTCGAGGTGACCCGGCAGGGCTTCGACTGGTTCCAGGAGAAGTTCGACTACGCGTACCCGTTCAAGAAGTACGACCAGCTGTTCGTGCCGGAGTTCAACGCGGGCGCGATGGAGAACGCCGGTGCGGTCACCATCCGCGACCAGTACGTCTTCCGGTCGAAGGTCACCGACGCCGCGTACGAGCAGCGCGCCGCCACCATCCTGCACGAGCTGGCCCACATGTGGTTCGGCGACCTCGTCACCATGGAGTGGTGGAACGACCTGTGGCTGAACGAGTCGTTCGCCACCTACGCGGAGGCCGCCTGCCAGGCGTACGCGCCCGAGTCGCGCTGGCCGCACTCGTGGACCACGTTCGCGAACCAGATGAAGACGTGGGCGTACCGCCAGGACCAGCTGCCGTCCACCCACCCGATCATGGCGGAGATCCGCGACCTGGACGACGTGCTCGTCAACTTCGACGGCATCACCTACGCCAAGGGCGCCTCCGTCCTCAAGCAGCTCGTCGCCTACGTCGGCGAGGACGAGTTCTTCCGGGGCGTGCAGGCGTACTTCAAGCGCCACGCCTTCGGCAACACGCGCCTGTCCGACCTGCTGGGCGCCCTGGAGGAGACCTCGGGGCGTGACCTGAAGAGCTGGTCGAAGCAGTGGCTGGAGACGGCCGGCATCAACATCCTGCGGCCCGAGATCGAGACGGACGCCGCCGGCGTCATCACCTCCTTCGCGATCCGCCAGGAGGCCCCGGCGCTGCCGACCGGCGCGAAGGGTGAGCCGACCCTGCGCCCGCACCGCGTCGCGGTCGGCCTGTACAACCTGGACGAGGCCTCCGGCAAGTTGCTGCGCGACGAGCGCGTCGAGCTCGACGTGGACGGCGAACTGACCGCCGTACCGCAGTTGTCGGGCACCCGCCGCCCGCACGTGGTCCTCCTCAACGACGACGACCTGTCGTACGCGAAGGTCCGCCTCGACGAGGAGTCCCTGGCGTTCGTGACCGAGCACCTCGGCGACTTCGAGGCGTCCCTGCCCCGCGCCCTGTGCTGGGCGTCGTCCTGGGACATGACGCGCGACGCCGAGCTCGCCACCCGCGACTACCTCTCGCTGGTCCTGTCGGGCATCGGCAAGGAGTCCGACATCGGTGTCGTGCAGTCGCTGCAGCGCCAGGTGAAGCTGGCGATCGAGTTGTACGCCGCCCCGGCCGCCCGTGAGGCCCTGCTGACCCGCTGGACGGACGCCACGCTGGCCCATCTGCGGTCCGCCGAGGCGGGCAGCGACCACCAGCTGGCGTGGGCGCGGGCGTTCGCGGCGACGGCCCGTACGCCGGAGCAGCTGGACCTCCTGGAGGCCCTGCTGGACGGCTCCCAGTCGGTCGAGGGGCTGGCCGTCGACACGGAGCTGCGCTGGGCGTTCGTACAGCGTCTGGCGGCCGTGGGCCGGTTCGACGAGACGGAGATCGGCGGCGAGTACGAGCGGGACAGGACAGCGGCCGGCGAGCGCCACGCCGCCACCGCCCGCGCCGCCCGCCCGACCCCCGAGGCCAAGGCCGAGGCCTGGTCGTCGGTCATCGACTCCGACAAGCTCCCGAACGCCCTCCAGGAAGCGGTGATCGTCGGCTTCGTCCAGACCGACCAGCGCGAGCTCCTCGCGCCGTACGCGGACAAGTACTTCGAGGTGGTCAAGGACATCTGGGACGCCCGCTCCCATGAGATCGCCCAGCAGATCGCCGTCGGCCTGTACCCGTCGATCCAGGTCTCCGACGAGACCCTGCACAAGACGGACACCTGGCTGTCCTCCGCGGAGCCGAACGCGGCCCTGCGGCGCCTGATCTCGGAGTCCCGGGCAGGCGTGGAACGGGCACTGAAGGCGCAGGCCGCGGACGCGGCGGCCGACCAGCCGTAGTCGGCGGCGGCCGGCCGGCTGAGCCGGCCGTACGACGCCAAGGGGCGCCCACCGTCATCGGTGGGCGCCCCTTCGCCGTGGAGTACGGGCGTCAGCCCTTCAGCTCAGCCGCCACCAGCTCCGCGATCTGAACGGCGTTCAGCGCCGCGCCCTTGCGGAGGTTGTCGTTGGAGAGGAACAGGGCGAGGCCGTGCTCGACGGTCTCGTCCTGGCGGATGCGGCCGACGTAGGACGGGTCCTGGCCGGCCGCCTGGAGCGGGGTCGGGACATCGGTGAGGGCCACGCCGGGGGCGCCGGCCAGGAGCTCCTTGGCGCGCTCCACGCTGATCGGGCGGGCGAAGCGGGCGTTGACCTGGAGGGAGTGGCCGGAGAAGACCGGGACGCGCACGCAGGTGCCGGAGACCTTCAGCTCGGGGATCTCCAGGATCTTGCGGGACTCGTGGCGGAGCTTCTGCTCCTCGTCGGTCTCGTTCAGACCGTCGTCGACGATGGAGCCGGCCATCGGCAGGACGTTGTACGCGATCGGCGCGACGTACTTGTTCGGCTCGGGGAACTCCGCAGCGGAGCCGTCGTGGGTCAGCTTGGGCGCGTCGTCGCCGACCTTCTTGACCTGCTCGAACAGCTCGTCGACGCCGGCCAGACCGGAGCCGGAGACGGCCTGGTACGTGGCGACGACCAGTGCCTCCAGGCCGGCCTCCGCGTGCAGCGGCCGCAGCACCGGCATCGCGGCCATCGTCGTGCAGTTCGGGTTGGCGATGATGCCCTTGGGGCGGTCGGCGATGGCGTGCGGGTTCACCTCGGAGACGACCAGCGGGACCTCGGGGTCGCGGCGCCAGGCGGAGGAGTTGTCGATCACCACGGCGCCCTGGGAGGCGACCTTCGGGGCCAGGGCCTTGGAGGTCGAGCCGCCCGCCGAGAACAGGACGATGTCCAGGCCGGTGTAGTCGGCCGTCGTCGCGTCCTCCACGGTCACGCCGTCCAGGACCGTACCCGCCGAGCGGGCCGAGGCGAACAGACGCAGCTCGGTGACGGGGAAGTCCCGCTCCTTGAGGATCCTGCGCATGACCGTGCCGACCTGACCGGTGGCTCCGACGATTCCGACCCTCACGGCGACTCCTTCTACGTGATCTGCGTGGCTTGTCTGTGTCTGCTGCATGGCCGAGGCGTTTCCATCATGCGGTCAGCCTTGGTCCGCCTGTCCAATCGTTTGACCGGGATGACCGAACGGTGGAACGCGACCCACCCCGGTCCGAGCCGCGGTTCTGCGGCTCACACCCGGGCTGAGCTGGAGATATTCGCCCTGCGGCGGCCCCGCACCGCAAGCTCGCCTGCCCGCACGCGACCGGGCTACGCGGCGGTGTGACGTACGCCTCTGTGTCCGTCCGCATGCATGCCCCTTTGCAGCGGCGGGGGCTTCCCGGAAATTCCGCCGGCCTACGCCGAACGTTTTGGGCCCTCCCGGCGTCACAGTCACCACACGGCGAGGGGAGGGGTGGCTGTGCTGCGCAGAAGGGCCCGCCGCGACCAGGGGGGCGGTGCCGTCCAGGATGTCCTGGACGATCCGCTGGACGCGGCCCAGGAGCGTCGGGTGCGGGCGGTGCTCGCGCTCGGCGGAGTGCCGCAGGCGGACCTGCCGGACGGGGTACAGCAGGTCCGCCTGCGGCTGCTGGAGCGGGCCGCGAGCGGCCGTGAGGCGCCGCGGGACGTGTCGGCGTGGGCGGCGGTCGTCGCCTCCAACCTCGCCATGGACTGGCACCGGGCCAAGAAGCGCCAGGAGCGGCTCGGGGAGCGCCTCGCCTCCCTGCACGAGCCGGTCCACCCCTCCGGCGAGGACACCAGCCTGCTCTCCCTCGCCGTCGCCCAGGGCCTGGACGAACTGCCCGACGCCCAGCGTCAGGTCCTCGTCCTGCGCTTCTTCGCCGACCTGCCGGTGCGCGGCATCGCCGAGGAGCTCGGCATCCCGGAGGGCACGGTCAAGAGCCGGCTGCACACGGCGGTACGGGCCCTGCGCGCCCGCCTGCACGAGGACGAGGTGGTGTGACGTGACCGCCGAGAACGAAGGCCGTACCCGCGCTGACGCGCTGATGGCCGCGATCACCGACGAACCGCTCACGGACGTGGCGCGCGCGGACGCCGCCTTCATGGCGGAGCACCGCTCGGCCGTCGCCGACGTGGCGCTGCTGCGGGAGCAGCTGGAGATCATCGGGCACGCGCTCGCCGAGCCGATGCCACCACCGGCCCCCGAGCCGGACCCCGTCCCCGCCCCCGTTCGTGTACGCCGGCCCTCCCGCGCCCGGCGCCGCATGTTCGCCATGGCCTACGGCGGGCTCGCCGTGGCCGCCGCGGCGTCGGTGCTGGCGGGCATGGGCTGGCTGCTGACCCAGGCCGGAGGCGACGCCTCCGACGCGGGGGCCGGCGCGGCCGCCGACAAGCAGGCCTCCGAGTCCGGCGGCGGCACCGCCTTCGGCAGCCCTCACTACCTCGCCTGCTCCCGTCTGGTCGCCGAGGGGAAGGCCACCTCGGTGGAGCGGTTGCCCGGCGCGACGTCCCTGCGCGTCACCCTGCACATGAGCCGCTACTACAAGCCGGACAAGGGCGAGCAGGAGCTGACCTTCGTGGTCGACGAGAGCCTCGTCCCGGGCCTGCGCGTGGGCGACCCGGTCCTCCTCGGCATCCGGCAGGGCGCCCGCCAGCCCGATTTCTGGGCCGTCGGCGAGCAGAACATCGCTCCCGAACGGGCCTGGATCACCGCCTCGCTGGCCGAGGCGGGCAAGCTCACCTGCTGACCGAGCTGAACGACGAGGGTGAACGACAAAGGGGCGGGCGCCCGCACGGACGCCCGCCCCCACTGCCGTACTCGACGAGCTACGGCGTGACCTTCTCGATCTTCACGTTGCCGAGGCCCGCGACCGTGCCGCGCGCGTTCAGCAGCCGGACCTGGCCGAAGAACTCACGGCCCTCCGGCGCGGCCGACGCGGCGGTGACGCTGCCCGCGACCGTGGCCGAGTCACCCGTGCCCAGCTTCACCGGCGCCGACTCGTCGACCGTGACGCTGCCGAGCGTGGCGGAGTAGAACACGTCCAGGTAGTCGTACGCCGTCGAGCCGGCCGGTACCGAGTAGCCGACGACCTCGATGCTGTACTTTCCGGCCGCCGGGTTCGCGACCGAGACCGACTCCTCCGAGTCACCGTCGGCGGAGCTGCCGACCTCGGTGCCGGCCGCGTCGTAGACGACCAGGTCGAGGTCGGCGGCCGCGTCGGAGACGCTGCCGATGGTGACGTCGAGCGACGTGGCGCCCTCGGGCACCTCGACCGTGGTGGTCTGCGTGTCGCCCTCGGCGATGGTCGGACGCGCCGTCTTCGAGGAGCCGAGCGGGCCGCCCGCGAGCTTGCCGTCGATGGCGGCGTACTTGTTGGTCACCTTCCAGGAGGCTGCGGCCGGGGTGCCGACCTTGGCCTCGGGGATGGTCACGGTCTCCGGGTCGAAGGCCGCGCCGAGGACGGTGACGTTCAGCTTGTACGGGTTGTCGAGCAGCGGCGACGTACGGCGCGACTCGACCTCGATCTCCCAGACGCCGGGCTGCGGGTCGGCGTACGAGCGCAGGTCGGGGCGGCAGGGGGCGCTGGAGGGGTTGGAGTAGTTCGGGTAGCAGTTGATCGTCGAGGTCGAGTCGACCGGGACGCCGTAGGGGTGGATGGCGATGAACCGGGTCTGGCTTCCCTGCGCCAGCCCGCTCATCGCGACCTCCAGCGTCTTCGCGCCCTCGGGGACGGTCACGAAGTACGAACGGGTGCTGTTGCGCTGGACCTTGCCCGAGGCGGAGAAGGTGTGGTCGACCGGCGAGGAGACCACGACCGTCGACAGGACCTGCTTGTCGATGCCCTCGGTCCGCGGGTCGTCGACCTCCAGGATCGCGCTCTTGATGCCCGCGTGCTTCGCCTTGGCCGCGATCTTCACGGTCACCGGCTTGTTCAGCGGGAGCCCGACCTCGTCGGAGCCGACGATCCGGAAGGTGCGCGCCTTGTTGTTCTCCAGGTGCAGCTCGTGGCGGATCGTCCTGTCCGGGCCGGAGGTACGGGTGATGGTGACCTCGTACGTCTTCTTCTGGCCCGCCTTCAGACCGCCCTCACGGTCGTACAGACCCGTGCCGTATCCGGGGGTCTTCAGGAACTGGTCGATCGCGGTGTCGACCGGCGCCTTCACCGTGTACTCGTGCGCGGTGGCGCCGTCACGGATCGACTCCCAGGCGTCCGGGATGTTGATGAGGCCGACACCCTCCTCGTACGCCTGGACGCCCTTGATGTGGTCGGCGGTCGAGGTCAGCGCCGTGCGGAGCTTCGCCGGGGTGAGGTCGATGCCCTTCTGCTTTGCGGCGCTCAGCAGCAGCGCGGAGGCGCCCGCCGCCTGCGGGGACGCCATCGAGGTGCCCTGGAGCATGCCGTAGCCGGCCGGGAGCGAGTAGCCCGCCTCGGCGACCGGGGCCCCCGGCAGCCAGGTCTGGATGGTGTTGATCGCGGCACCCGGCGCGGAGAGCGTCGGGGTGAAGCCACCGTCCTCACGCGGACCGCGCGAGGAGAACGGCATCATCGCGTACTTCGTCTTCACGACGGAGCCGTAGTTGGCGGCCCAGGTCTCCTTGGAGACGGTCGCGCCGACCGAGATCACCTTGTCGGCCAGGCTCGGGTCGCCGATGGTGTTGGCACCGGGGCCGGAGTTGCCGGCCGAGATCACCAGCTGCACGCCGTAGGTGTCGATGAGCCGCGTGTACAGCTCGGCGCGCGCGTTGTTGCCGTCGTTCAGCGCCGGGAGACCGCCGATCGACATGTTGACGATGTCGACGCCACGGTTGACGACGAGGTCGATCATGCCCTCGGTCAGCGCGACGTTGGTGCAGCCGCCGGTCCAGGTGCAGGCGCGGGAGGCGACGAGCTTCGCGCCGGGCGCCGCGCCGTTCATCTTCCCGCCGAACAGGCCGTTCGCGGCGGTGATGCCGGCGACGTGCGTGCCGTGCTCGGACTCGATGACGCCGATGTTGACGAAGTCGCGCTTCTGGCCGGCCCAGTCCCCGCCGAACGGGTCCATCGGGACGTCCTTGCGGATCTCCACGACGAACGGCTGCCGCTCGGCGACGTCGGTGGCCGGGTCGTCGGTGCCGAAGTACCCGATCTGGTAGCCGTCCTTGTACGGCTTCATCGGGGTGTCGTCACCGAAGTCGAAGTTGTTGTTCAGGTCGACCCGGACGGTGCCGTTCGCGGCGTCGTACAGGACGCCCCAGGAGTCGGTCTTGTCGCCGTCGCGGTTGGCGTCGCCCGCCGCGTCGCCTCCCGTGGTGTACGACTCCAGGAACGTGCTCACCTGGTAGGAACCGGCGGGCGCGGCCCAGGTCTTGCCGCCGTAGGTGAAGGTGGGCCCGGAGACCGAGGTCACCATCGGGCGCCAGGTGCGGTCGTTGTCGACTATCGGGTCGGTCGCGGTGACCCAGTCGACGATCTTGCGCTCGCCGGTGGTGGTCTTCTGCAGCGCCGGGTGCGCGAGGTCGATGCCGGAGTCGAGGATGCCGATGGTGATGCCGCGGCCGTCCGCCTTCGGGTGGTCCTCGACGAAGTCGACGGCGCCCGTCTCGAAGGACGGGTTGTACGGGTTCTCGGCCGGGGTCTTCTTGCCGGGGGCCGGATACGCGCCCGCGGTGCCCGTCGCCTTCGCCGCGCTCTTCGAGCCCTTGGTGTCGACGACCGGGTCGTCCAGGGGTATCTCCTCGCGCAGGTCGATGCCGTGCACCGAGGAGAGCTTGGTGGCGGCGGCGATGGCCGAGTCGGCCTTGCCGGTGGGGACGGTGGCCCGGACGTAGCCGAGCTTGTCGTAGGAGCGGCCCACAGAGCCGACCGCGTCCAGCTGCTCGGCGACCTTCTCGGTCTGGCCGGGCGCCGTCGCGATCATCATCGTGACGTTCTTCTCGCCGTCGGCCTTCGCCTCGGCGAGCAGATCGGCGTCGTCCGAACCGAGCTTGTCGTGCGCGGACTTGACGCTCGGGTCCGTCGCCGCGGGGGCGGGGTCCGCGGCTATGGCCATGGGTATCGGCCCGGCCGCGGAGAGCGCCGCGACGAGACCGACTGCCACGGCTGTGCGGGCCGCGCGTCTCGGACCCGGCTTCGGTTCGCGCTGGGGGTTGAGGGTCATCGGCATCCCTTGTTGGTAAAGGAGCATGGGCCGTCCGGTATGTGATCCCGGACGACCGCACAGCCTTACGCAAGGGAAGGATGTTTGGGAAGAGTTGACCGAATCGAAATGGAGGGATGGGGGAAACCCCCTATGCAATTGGGGCGTGCGGAGCGAAAGGGTCAAGTCGCCCGCAAGCCGGAAAATCGCCTGCACCGATCACCTTCGGCCGTCTAACGTCCCTACGTGCGAAAGAAGTTGAGGGTGGCGGCCTACGCCATTTGCGTACGTGACGGACAACTCCTCCTCGCGCGCTCCCCGGCGCCCGGCGGCGGCTTCGAGTGGGTGCTGCCGGGCGGCGGCATGGAGCACGGCGAGGATCCTTACGACACGGTCGTGCGGGAGGTGGAGGAGGAGACCGGCTACCTGGTCGAACCGACCGGCCTCCTCGGCGTCGACTCCTCCCACCGCACGTTCCCGACCGGCCGCTTCGGCCGCCCCGTCGACCACCACGGCGTACGGCTCGTCTACGAGGCCCGGATCACGGGCGGCGACCTGCGCTACGAGGCCAACGGCTCGACCGACATGGCCGCCTGGCATCCCCTGGACGAGGTGACGGCCCTGACCCGCGTCTCCATGGTCGACAAGGGGCTGTCGCTGTGGCGGGAGCGGCCGGCGGCGGGGCGGATCGGAGCCGCCGGGAGTTAGGCCGCCGTCACCTCTCGCCGACGGCAACTGCGGGCCCCTGGCCTTCGTGGTGACTGTGGGCAGCAGGCCGTTCGCCAACCAGCCGTACCATCCGCTTCATGGGCACAGTGATCTTGACCGTCGCTCTGGCGTTCGTCGGCTACCTGGCCACCTATCTGAACGGGCTGCGCCTCGCCCAACGGCAGGCGCACCTCGCCCGAGTGAATCAGCAGCTGAGCGACTTCTATGGCCCGCTGTTCGCCCTCATGGAGGCCAACAGCCGTGCCTATGACGCCTTCTGTGAAAGGTACGTACGCCCCGACGGAATCCATCCCTTCGACCACGACATACCTCCCAACGAGGACGAGCTCGCCGAGTGGCGGACATGGGCCACGACCGTCTTCCTGCCCAACATCCAGATGATGCGTGACGTGGTCGTGACCAAAGCGGACCTGCTGATGGAGGAGGAGATGCCCCCTGTGCTGCTCGAACTATGTGCTCACGTCTCCGGCTACGAGATCACCGCGGCACGCTGGGCGCACGACGACTTCCACGAGTACAAATCCGTCATCCCGTTCCCAGGACAAGAGCTGAGGAAGTATGCGACAACGCGCTTCGCACAGCTCAAGAAGGAGCAGGCAATCCTACTGGGCCGACGACGCTGAGCCCCGAACCGGGAGGGACAGTCGCCTGGAACGGTCTCGTTCGGATCATGTTCGGCCGCCACCCCCGCCCCACAGGGCCACGAGGATCTTCCCTGTGTGCGCGTTGGACTCCATCAGACGGTGCGCGTCGGCGACGCGGTCCAGCCCCTCGAAGGTTTCGGCGATCACGGGCGCCAGTGTCCCGTCGGCCAGTCCCGAGCCGATGTATGCGGCGGCGCGCCGCCGGAGGTGGGAACGCTCCACGAGAGCGCCGTTGTTGTACATGTGCACCGTCTGGGGCCAGTTCAGACCAACTGCGCCGGACGCGGGTCGAGCCAGCCGTACAGCACCGCCGTGCCGCCGGGGGCGAGGGCGTCGCCGAGTGCGGCGAAGCCGGGACCGCCGATGGCGTCGAACACGATCTCGGCACCCTTGCCCCGGGTGATCCGACGGACCTCGGCGACCAGGTCCTCGGAGTCCGTCGCGATCACATGGGCCGCGCCGAGCTCCCGAAGCCGCTGCCGCTTCCGCGCGGGGCGTCTTGCTCGCGCGGGTTGTCTTGATCCGGCTCAACCGGCACACCCCGCCTCAACCTCCGTCCCCCACCCCAGGGTCTCCCTCCGCGACCACGCTCGACGGGGGCGTGAGCGGGACCAAGGGGGATCAGGACATGACCGTACGGACGACACGCACGGCCCTGGTGGCGGCGACGGCAGTGGCCCTGTCGGTGGGCATCGCGGCCCCCGCGCTGGCGGCGGCGCCCGCCCAGGCGGGCGGCCACGACGCGACCCGCAGGGCCATGGAGGCCGCGGTCGATGCCGGCGTGCCCGGCGTGACCGCGACGGGGAAGGACGGGCACGGCACCTGGTCCGCGACGGCGGGCGTCGGCAACCTCAAGACCGGGAAGCCGCGTTCGGCGGACGACCGCTACCGGGTCGGCAGCATCACCAAGACCTTCGTCGCCACGGTGCTGCTCCAGTTGGCGGCGGAGGGCCGGCTGTCGCTGGACGACTCGGTGGAGAAGTGGCTGCCGGGGCTGGTCCGGGGCAACGGCCACGACGGCAGCCGGATCACCCTCCGCCGGCTTCTCAACCACACCAGCGGCATCTTCAACTACACGGCGGACGAGGGCTTCGGCCGCACGTACTTCCTGAAGGACGGCTTCTTCGAACACCGCTACGACACCAGGAAGCCCGAGGAACTCGTCGCGCTCGCCATGACCCACAAGCCGGACTTCGAGCCGGGCACGTCCTGGAATTGCTCCAACACCAATTTCGTGCTGGCCGGAATGGTGATCGAGAAGGTCACGGGCCGCCCGTACGGTGAGGTGGTCCGCCGCCGCATCATCGATCCCCTGCACCTGACCGCGACCTCCGTCCCGGGCACCCGCGTGACGGTCCCGGGGCCCAGCAGCCGTGCCTACTCCAAGCTGGCCCTGACAACCACCGGACCCACGTACGACGTCACGAAGCTCAATGCGTCCATCGCCCACGCGTCCGGCGAGATGATCTCCAACTCCACCGACCTCAACCGCTTCTACACGGCCCTCCTGCGCGGCAGGCTCCTCCCGCGCGAACAACTGGCCGAGATGACCACCACGGTCCCCGTCGACGAGGTCAACAGCTACGGCCTCGGCCTGATGAAGACCGAGCTGACCTGCGGCGTCACCGTCTGGGGTCATGGCGGCGGCATCCACGGCTCGATATCCGAGGCGATCACGACCAAGGACGGCCGCAAGTCCCTGGCCTTCAACCTCAACGGGGACTGGTCGGGGGACACGGGGGCGGTGATCGAAGCCGAGTTCTGCGGGAAGGAGCCGGGGCGCGCCGGTGACCCGAGCGGGCCACGGGACGACGCGATGGCCGCGGTGAGGAGTTTCGGGTAGGCCCGGAGCACCTGGCACGTCCCCGTCCGCCCCCGCGACCTTGGAGGAGTCGGCGGGGTGCACGACTGGCGAGCCCACAGGCCCACCGCTCCGGGTGCCCGGTACTCCGCTGAGGAGGGCCGGGCACCCGTCGTTCACGCCCGGTACTCCACGAGCACCGGCGTCTCCCCGTACTCCACCCGCTCACCCGGCTGCACCCGCTCGGTGCCGCCGTCCATCCGACGCAACAAAGAGGCCCCCTCGCCCAACCGGCCACCGGTACGGCCGCGTTGGGTCCACCGGATCGCCAGCCAGGGGCCCGCCGCGTCGGGCTCACGAACCTGGCCGCGCTGGAAGACGCACTCGTAGACGCCGTCCGGCAGGCCCACGCCCCGCCCCTTGCCGCAGGAGCTGATCCGTGTGCCCGCGAGCCAGCCGTGCAGGCGCCCGATGCGGCGGCCCGCCTCCGTGGGCCGGCCGCCCACGAGCTGGACGACCAGCGGAATGTTCCTGCTGCCCCAGGAGTAGAAGTACATCCGGTCGACGTTCGACTTGTGGATGTAGAGGCCGACCAGATAGAAGCGCACGGCGTAGTCGTTGGCGCGCCGGTCGGACAGCTTGGCCCCGTCGTCGATCTCGGCGCCCGGACCGGTGTTCCACACGCGCTGGTTCTTGCTGTTCCTGCGGAAGACGTTCTCGGCCTTCGCCGCGAGCTCGATCATTTCCTCGGGTGGGCCGTCGGCCCGCCGCGGATGCAGTTTGAGCGCCGCCGCATCGCAGAACTCGTAGGCGCCGGTACGGACGAACTCGGCGAGCAGCGCCCTGCCTTCGGGCTCCCACAGCTTCCCGAAGGAGGGACAGGCCACCTTCGCCTCCGGGTCGGCCCGCCTGATGATGCGCGCGGCCCTGCGCACCATCTCGGCCAGCGTGGACATGCTCCCGTCGTAGTGGGAGGTGGCCCCCACGCTGTCCCAGAGTTCGTACGCCCCGATCCGGGAGCGGTAGCGGGTGGCGACCTCTTCGACGAAGTGGTCCCAGTCGGCCAGGTCGTCGGGGGGCGCGGCGCGCGAGTCGTCCAGGTACGGCGTCTTCGGGCCGCCGGGAGCGGCCCAGCCGGGAGTGCCGCCGAAGACGAACAGGATGGGCAGTCCCCGGCGTTCGGCGCCCCGCACCGAACGCTCCAGGACCTCCCAGTCGAACTCTCCCCGCTCGGGCTCGACCTGGGACCAGCGGGTCTCGCTCTCCCAGAAGCGGACACCACTGACGTCGAAGCCGGGCATGAGGCCGGTGTCGGTGTTCATCGTGATACCGAAGAACTCGCGGTCGAGCGGCTTGGGCGCCAGGGCCCAGTACGGGCCCTCCACCTGCTGGTGCTCCGAGCCGCCGCTCACCTTGCCGCCCGTCCGGCCGTTCGTCCCGCCGCCCGGGTCCTGGCCGGGCAGCCCGTCGAGGGTGACAGCACTGGCGGTTGCGCAGGCGGCGAGAAGGAGAGCCACCAGAAGGGTGCGCAGACGTCGCCGCCGGATGAACCGGATGACTGACCGCGGGTGTTCGGGTGCCGGGCCCGGAACCGATCCGGCGGCATCCGTTCCCGCGCTCTCCGCCTCGGTCCGCTCCTCCGCCTCGGTCCGCTCCTCCGCCTCCGTCTGCTCCTCCGCCTCCGTCTGCTCCTCGGCTTCCCCCTTCGCCGATGCCTCCGCTTCCGCCCGCGCCCAGGCGGAGTACAGGCGGTCCAGATCCTCCTGATCAGCCCCGCACACCCGGGCGATCCGCTCAACGGCGCCGAAGCTCGCGGGGACGGTCAGGCCTTGGCAGTAGCGGTGCACCGACGACCGGCTGAGACCTGTACGGCTCGCGAGCGCGGTGTAGCTGCGTCCGCTGCGCTCCTTCAACTCCTGAAGAAGATCAGCCAGTTGGTGACTCGCCCCCATCGGCACGCCTCCTTCGTCCCACGGTCGCTGAACATTGCAGTCAGGGCTGATCCAGGCGTCCCACCGTCCCACCGGGACGCAATCTGCTTGCCAGGGACATGTCCCCATCGAGATGGTCGTCCACGCCACCGTTCGGGGGATCGGTGGCTGCTTGAGACCATCGGGGGAAAGCACCGTGCTACGTGTCCATTTCACCGCCGCCGACCTCGTCCGCACCCGTGTCTCGGACGGAGCCGATCCGCTCTGGGAGACCGTCCTGAGCCTGCACCGCCTGCGGGACAGGACGCCCGACCCGGCCCTGGCCGCCTGGCTCCGTTCCTGCCGTTGCGTCAGTCGGGAGCCGCTCGCGACACTCCTGGCACTCGTACCGAGGCGTGGGTACTTCCCGGACTTCCTCACACCTCCGGAGGGAGCGGCCGGAGTGGAGCTCGGTTTGGAGGCGCTGATGTCCACACCGCGTACCCGGCTGCGTGCCGAGCTCACCGTCCTGGGCGGCCGCAGCCCGCTGCCCTCCTGGGCCGGTGCCCTGGCGGACGGCGAACCGGCGGCGCTGCGCCGACTGGCCGGCTCCGTACGGACGTACTACGACGGGACGCTCGGCCCGCACTGGCCCCACATCAGCAGTCGCGCGCACTCCGACCGAGCCCTGCGCCTGCACGCGCTGTGGCACGGCGGCGCGGAGGCGATGCTGCGGACCTACGGCCCTTCGATGCGGTGGCGGGCGCCGGTGCTCGAGGTCGTGTATCCGGTCGACCGCGACCTGCACCTGGACGGGCGAGGGCTGCTCCTGGTGCCGTCCTGCTTCGCCCGCAGCCCGGTCGCCCTGGCGGACACCGCGCTGCCGCCGACGCTCGTCTACCCGGCCGGGCCACGGACGACCGACGACGCTCCGCGCATGCACAAGGGCCTGGCTCCGCTGCTCGGCCACACCCGGGCCGCGGTGCTCCAGGCGCTCGGCGGCGACCCCACCACGACCGAACTGGCGCGCCGGGCCGGAGTATCGCTCTCCTCGGCGAGCGAACACGCCGCCGTCCTGCGCGGCGCGGGCCTGGTCTCCAGTGTCCGGCAGAGCAACGCCGTGCGGCATGCGTTGACGCCGCTGGGGTCGGCGCTGTTGAGGGCGGAGAGGTCCTAGCAGGAGTGCGTCGGCTGAGAGACGTGCCTGACGGTCGCCACCGTGGTTGGGCAGCCCCACCAGGAAGGACCCCCACATGCCTGCCCTCCTCACCAAAGACTGGTCCCTCGGCTACCCCATGACCCTCCGCGGTGTCCGCCTCGCCCGCCTCCACACCCGCCGTCGGCTGACGATGTGGAACTGGACCGGCGACATCGACGACGCGGTACTCGTCACCTCGGAACTCGTCGCCAACGCCGCGCGGCACGGCAAGCTCCCCGGTCACGAACTCTGGCTGCGGCTCGCCGTGTTGGAGGACGGCGGCCTCACCATCGAGGTGCCGGACCCCGTGCGGGCGTTCCCGAAGGTCTGCACGGGCACCGATGGCCAGGAACACGGCCGCGGACTCCTCGTCGTCGCTCAACTCGCCGCCGAGCTGGACTGGTTCCTGCGTGCGGAAGTCGGCAAAACGGTTCGTGCCCGTTTCTCGGGCTGAACCCGTACATTCGGAATACAGCACTCCGAATGTGAAAGGCCGCCCCCCCAGCGATGAAACTCGACATCTTCAGCGAGATCCAGAACCCCCGCCCCTGGCCCGGCGACGACGACCACCAACACCGCCGCATCCAGCAGGCGATCGAGCAGGCGGTGCTCGCCGACGAACTGGGCTACGGCTGCTGGTGGCAGGTCGAGCACCATGGCGCGGAGGAGTTCAGCCTCTCCTCCGCGCCCGAACTGCTCCTCGCCGCGCTCTCCCAGCGGACCTCGCGCATACGCCTCGGCCACGCCGCCGTCCTCGCGCCGCGCGAGATCAACCACCCCATCCGGATCGCCGAACGTGCCGCGATGCTGGACCAGTTGAGCGGCGGACGGGCCGAGATCGGGCTCACCCGGTCGACCCCGCCCGAGTGGCGGCTGTTCGGGGCCGACCCCGCGACGGTGCGGGAGCGGACGCGGGACGCCTTCGAGGCCGTACCGAAGATGTGGACCGGGGACACGTCGGTGAGCGGCGGCGTGCCCGTCGTGCCGGCGCCGTACCAGCGACCGCATCCGCCGCTGTGGCAGGCGGCGTCGAGCCCGGCGTCGTTCGAGGAGGCGGGGCGGCGCGGGGTCGGGGTGCTGGGGACGACCCTGTGGGAGCCGCTGGACCGGGTGGCGCGGCTCGTCGAGCTCTACCGGGCCGCTGCCGCCGACTGCCGGGAGCCGGTCGGTACCGTCGTCAACGACCAGGTCGCCTTCTTCACCTTCGTGCACTGCGCCGAGACCGACGAGGAGGCGATGCGGGGCGGTGCGGCGGCCGCCGCGGCCTGGTACACGGCCACCGCGCTCACCTTCTTCGAGGCCGCCGAGGCCTTCATGGAGACCATGGAGAGGGAGCGGGCGCTGATCGCCGACCCGAACGGCGGCGGTCTCGCAGGGGAGTTCCTGCGCCGGGAGGCGGCAGCGGCAGGCGGGCCGAGCCCGGCCCAGATGGTGATCGGGCGCATCCTGCAGGGCGAGCAGGTCCCCGACGACGAGGTCTACAACGCCCTCGCCGAACAGGACTCGCTCATCGTCGGCAGCCCCGAGACCGTCCGCAAGAAGCTGCGCGCCTACGCCGACCTGGGCATCGACCGGCTGATGTGCTTCCAGCAGGTCGGGGCGCTGCCCCACGAGAGCGTGATGGGCAGTATCCGTCGGGTGGGGGAACTGATCCCGGAGTTCGACGACTGAGCCATGCCGCGTGGACGCGGCCAGTGCCCACGGCGCCACAGATGGTCGATGGAGCTACCCACACTCATCGATCGCCTCGCGAAGACGCCGTACGGCTTCCTCCACCGCCCCATCCGCAAGGTTCCCGTACCCGAGGGCCAGGCCGTGATCGGCCTGGCCCTCGGTGGCGTGGTAGGCGGAGGCCGTCGTGGCTGCGGTGAGGCGCTCGGTGCCGATGCAGGACCAACACCAGATGTTCCGCGGCGTGTTCGAGGACTGGCAGACCAGGGCCGGTGCCCTGTCGGCTCTGCCGGACGCGCCGGTCGTGCCGGACGACAACCGGCAGGGGCGATCCGCGTGGCGGCGGCTGCGGACTCGCTTCGCACGGGCCGCGGACATGAGGAGGGGCCGCCGGTCAGGCCCGGCGGCCCCTCCTCTCCCCTCCTGATGCCGCGCCTCGGTCCGTCACTACCGCGGCAGCACCACGACATACGCGGCCGGATCGCGGTCCGCGGCGGCCATGAGTGCCGTACGGACCACCGCGGCCTGCTGCTCCAACGCGTCCCGGAGTTTCTTGGGGGTGATGTACACGACCGTGATGCCCAGACGCTCCAAGTGCTCGCGCTTGCGGGCGTACTCGGACCACAGGGCGTCGTCGTCCTGCCGATGGCCTTGGCGGGGCGCCCGGGTGTCCAGCTCCACGGCCACCGCCTGCTCCGGCCAGTAGGCGTCCAGGCCGCCGAGGTGGGGTCCGCCGGGCAGGCGCAGGTCGACGTTCCAGACGGGGTCGGGCAGGCCGTGGATGTGGACCATCTCGTACAGGCGGTCCTCCGCGATGGCGCGGCCCTCGGCGAGCAGGGAGTCCACCGCGTCCACCACGTGCGGACGGGACAGAAGCTTGGCCTGGTTCAACTCCCGTACCACGGCGGCCGGTTCGCAGTGGCCGGCGCGTACGGCCTCGGTCAGCAGGCGGCGTACGGCGCCGGCGTCCGTCAGCTCGGCCACGGCGTCGGCCAGGGCGCGGGGGACCGGGGCCACCGGGAGGCCCGTCACCTGCTGGGGGGTGGGCAGGGCGGGAGTGCGCAGGACGCGGGCGCAGCCCGTCGAGCGCAGGCGTCGCATGCGGGGGACCAGGACGTCGATCGTGTCCAGTGCGGTCAGCGGCGGCGTGGCGGAGAAGCCGTGCAGGGTCAGGGCCGCGAGACCCGTGATCACCGCGTCGGGGTAGGCGGGGGCGGCGTGTTCCTCGCCCGGGTTCGGCTGGGACGGCACCCCGGGCGACCGTTCCCGCGCCGCGTACATCAGCACCGCGTGCAGGCGCTCCTCGCTGGTCGGCGGGCCGGGGTGGAGCAGCAGGACGCCGGGGAGGATCTGCTGCCAGGGGCCGCCGGGGCGGCACTGCTCGTTCATCTCTGCGGTCGCCACGCCGTGCGACTTCAGCTGCGCGGCAGTCATGACGCGGCGGTGTACCTCGGAGAGGTGACGGAGGGGGCGGGGGGAGAGCGGGGGGAGCGGGGTGTTGTGGTTCATGCCCCGGAGATTCCCGCGTCTCGGCGGCCCTTTAACCGCTGTTACACGCCCGTCGACAAATACGGATAACCTGGCACTAAAGGACGGGTGTTCGGATGCCGAGTAGGCACGGAAAACCCCTGGTCCGTTCGGGTTGGACCAGGGGTTACGGCTGCTATTGCCTGAATTCCGTAACGGTCACGGAGTGCCCAGATCGTTGGCCAAAGGTCTTATGCGGTTGACGCCGTCGCGTCGCACGCCTGCCCTCGCAGCCCCCGCGCCAGATCGTCCCGCGCCTCCAGCACCAGCCGCCGCAGCGCCGGCGCCGCCTCCTCGTGGGCCGCGAGCCACGCGTCCGTCGCGTCCAGCGTGGCCTGCGACTGCTGAAGTCCCGGGAACAGACCCCGGACCACGTCCATCCCGATCTGGATCGACCGCTCCGACCACACCCGCTCGATCACCGCGAAGTACCTCTCGGCGTACGGCGCGAGCAGCTCCCGCTGCGACGGCTGCGTGAAACCGGAGATGGTCGCCTCCACCAGCGCGTTGGACAGCGCGTCCGACTCGACGACCTGCGCCCACGCCTGCGCCTTCACCGCCTCCGAGGGCCGGGCGGCGAGGCAGCGGACCTGGTGACGCTTGCCGGACGCCGTGTCGTCCCGGGCCAGTTCGGCCGCCAGCGCCGACTCGTCCGCGACCCCGTGCGCGGCCAGCGGCTCCAGGAACGTCCAGCGCAGCTCCTGGTCGACGTCGAGACCCTCGATCTTCTCCGTGCCCTCCAGCAGCCCCCGCAGCAGCCCCAGGTCCTCCGACCCCGACGCCACCGACGCGAAGAACCGCGCCCACGCCAGCTGCTGCTCGCTGCCCGCCTCGGCCGACCTCAGCTCCCGCAGCGCGCCCTCGGCCACCAGCCGCTCACCGGTCGGCCGCCACGCCGGCGCCGCGTAGTGCACCAGCGACGAGTTCGCCCACGCGTGCAGCATCTGCAGCACACCGATGTCGGACTCACGCCCCGCGAACCGCAGCACCAGCTCCACGAAGTCCCGCGCCGGCAGCAGCGCGTCCCGTGTCATGTTCCACAGCGCCGACCAGCACAGCGCCCGGGCCAGCGGATCGGTCATGTCACCGAGACCGGCACGCAGCGTCGCCAGCGACGTCTCGTCGAAGCGCGTCTTGCAGTACGTCAGGTCGTCGTCGTTCACCAGCACGAGCTCCGGAGCCGCCGCGCCCGCCAGCTCCCCCACGACCGTCCGCGGACCCTCCACGTCCACCTCGGCCTGCGCGAACCGCTCCAACGCGCCGGCCTCCGTCCTGCGGTACAGGCCCACCGCGACCCGGTGCGGACGCAGCTCGGGGTGCGACTCGGCGGCCTCCTGCACCACCGCCAGCTCGTCGATCCGGCCCTCGGCGTCCAGCAGCACCTGCGGGGTCAGCGAGTTCACGCCCGCCGTCTGCAGCCAGGACCGCGACCACGCGCCCATGTCCCGGCCACTGGTCTCCTCCAGCACCGACAGCAGATCGCCGAGGCGCGTGTTGCCGTACGCGTGCCGCTTGAAGTAGCGCCGCGCACCCTCCAGGAACGCGTCCTGGCCGACGTACGCCACGAGCTGCTTCAGGACCGAAGCGCCCTTGGCGTAGGTGATGCCGTCGAAGTTGAGCTTCGCGTCCTGGAGGTCACGGATGTCCGCCGTGATCGGGTGCGTGGAGGGCAGCTGGTCGGCCCGGTACGCCCACGCCTTGCGCCGGTTGGCGAAGGTGATCCAGGCGTCCTTGAAGCGGGTCGCGCCGACGTTCGCGAAGGTGCCCATGAAGTCCGCGAAGGACTCCTTCAGCCACAGGTCGTCCCACCACACCATGGTGACCAGGTCACCGAACCACATGTGCGCCATCTCGTGCAGGATGACGTTGGCCCGGCCCTCGTACGACGACCGCGTCACCTTGCCGCGGAAGATGAACTCCTCCCGGAAGGTCACCATCCCCGGGTTCTCCATCGCGCCGAGGTTGTACTCCGGCACGAACGCCTGGTCGTACTTCCCGAAGGGGTACGGGTAGTCGAAGTGGTCGTGGAAGAAGTCCAGGCCCTGCTTCGTCACCAGGAAGACGTCGTCGGCGTCGAAGTACGGCGCGAGGCCCTTGCGGCACATCGCGCCGAGCGGGATCTCCAGGGTCGTGCCGTCCGCGAACGTACGGGAGTAGGAGTCGGTGACGTAGTGGTACGGGCCCGCCACGACGCACGTGATGTACGTCGAGATCGGCTTCGTCTCCGCGAACCGCCACACCCCGTCGGCGAGTTGACCCGCCCCGTTGCTCCACACCGTCCACTCCTCGGGCGCCCGCACCTCGAAGCGGAACGGCGCCTTGAGGTCCGGCTGCTCGAAGTTCGCGAAGACCCGGCGGGAGTCGGCCGGCTCGTACTGCGTGTACAGGTAGACCTCGCCGTCCTCCGGGTCGACGAAGCGGTGCAGGCCCTCGCCCGTGCGTGAGTAGGCGCACTGTGCGTCCACGACGAGCTCGTTGTCGGCGGCCAGGTCCTCCAGGACGATCCGCGAACCGTCGAAGACCTCGCTCGGGTCCAGATCCCGGCCGTTGAGGGAGACGGCCGTCACACTGGGCGCGATCAGATCCGCGAAGCTCGTGGCGCCGGGCTCGGCGCAGCGGAAGCGGATCGTGGTGACCGAGCGGAAGGTGCGCGGCGCCCCCTCGGGGCCGTCACCGAGGGCGGAACGCACGTCGAGGGACACCTCGTACCCGTCGACGGACAGCAGGGCGGCCCGCTCCCGGGCCTCGTCGCGGGACAGATTCTCACCGGGCACGGACGGCACTCCCTCGGGGATGTTCGGTATGTGGACAGCACTGATCCTGCCATGTGCCCCTGACGGGCGGCAGTAGGGAATGAGCGGGGCGGGGACGACGTTGTCCTGGGGAATCGAACACCTTCACTAGGAGACCCATGTCCGAGAGCAGCTCTGCGAAGACGCCCGTCGACTTCTGGTTCGACCCGCTGTGCCCCTGGGCCTGGATGACCTCTCGATGGGTCCTGGAGGTGGAGAAGGTCCGGGACATCGAGGTGCGCTGGCACATCATGAGCCTGGCCGTGCTGAACGAGCCGAAGCTCGACGAGCTTCCCGCCGAGTACCGCGAGTTGCTGGAGACCAAGGCCTGGCAGCCGATCCGGGTGGTCACCGCGGCCTGGCAGAAGCACGGCTCCGACATCCTCGGCCCGCTGTACACCGCACTCGGCACCCGCATCCACAACGAGGGCCAGGGCCCGACCCGCGAGGCCGTCGAAGGTGCTCTGGCGGACACCGGCCTGCCCGCCGATCTGATCGAGTACTTCGACCAGAAGGACTTCGAGTTCGACGCCGAGCTGCGCGCCTCCCACAAGGAGGGCATCGACAAGGTCGGCCAGGAGGTCGGCACCCCGGTCATCGCCGTGCCCGGCGACGACGGCGAGCAGATCGCCTTCTTCGGCCCGGTCGTCACCCCGACCCCCCTGGGCGAGGACGCCGCGAAGCTCTGGGACGGCACCCTCGCCGTGGCCTCCGTGCCGGGCTTCTACGAGATCAAGCGGACGCGGACGAAGGGGCCGGACTTCAGCAACCTGTAAGGGTCACCCCTCCGGTTCGGGGAACGACGCGCCGTCGTGGTGATTCCCCAGCCGCTGGTAGCGCCGGCAGCCCTCGCGGGCGCAGCGGTAGTACGAGCCCAGGCGGGTGTGCCTGGGCTTGTGCGCTTTGACGTACGCCTGCTCGTCCTCGGAGAGCTCGCGGAACTCCTGCAGCGTGCCTCCGCAGTTCTCGCAGTGCCTGGTCGCCATGGATGCCCTCCTACGGGTCAGCCCTTCCTCGCCATCACCGCCAGATCGGGGAAGTCGGTCACGACCGCGTCGACCCCATCCCGTAGTACAGCGCGTCCTTCGCGAACGCGTCCCCGAAATCGTCCGCTCCGCCGCCGCGCCGGAACTCCGCCGCCGGTGTCGTGCGGGGACGGCCGGCGCGCGAACTCCTCGTGAAATTCGACGGATCCACGTCACTTCTCTCCCTCAAAGTGCCCTGCGAGCCCGACCCGGCGTAGCACCATGGGCACATGACGGAGATCGACACCTCGGTACCGCACTCGGCCCGCATCTGGAACTACTGGCTGGGCGGCAAGGACAACTACCCCGTGGACGAGGCGGCCGGCGACGCCTACACCGCCGTCTTCCCCGGCATCGTCACCATCGCCCGCAGCAGCCGTGACTTCCTCGGCCGCAGCATCCGGTACCTGGTCACGGAGGCGGGCGTCCGCCAGTTCCTCGACGTCGGCACGGGCCTGCCCACGGTCGACAACACCCACGAGGTCGCCCAGCGCCTCGCCCCCGAGTCGAAGATCGTCTACGTCGACAACGACCCGCTGGTCCTGGCCCATGCCCGCGCCCTGCTCACCTCGACGCCGGAGGGTGTGACGGCGTACGAGGACCTGAGCCTGTTCGAGCCGGAGAAGATCCTGGAGGCGGCCTCCCGGACCCTCGACCTCTCCCGGCCCACGGCCCTGATCCTCAGCGGCATCCTCGGTCATGTCGCCGACTACGACCAGGCCCGCGACATCGTGCGCCGCCTCCTGGCCGGTCTGCCCTCCGGCAGCTACCTCTCCCTCAACGAGGGCTCCCGGGGCACCGACCCGGCCTACGAGCAGGCCCAGGACGCCTACAACGAGACCGGCGCGGTCCCGTACTTCCTGCGGCCCGTCGCCCAGATCGCCGCCTACTTCGACGGACTGGACCTGGTGGAACCCGGTCTCGTCTCCGTTCCGCTGTGGCACCCCGAGCCGGGCGACGAGGAGCCCCAACCGATCGGCCAGCACGGCGCCCTGGGCCGCAAGCCCTGACGCCCGCCCCGCCGTCCCCGTACGCAGAAGCCCCCGCGAGTCACGTCCTCGCGGGGGCTTCCTTCATTCCGCCTGCCGTTCGTGAAGGGTGAGAAGACGATCACGAGGCAGGACGCCGGGGGGCGCCGTTACGGCGCGAGCAGCAGGACGTCCGTACGGGACTTGGCGGCCTCGTAACGCCGGGCCACGTCCTGCCAGTTGACGACGGCCCACATGGCGTCGATGAAGTCGACCTTCTGGTTCTTGTACTGGAGGTAGAAGGCGTGCTCCCAGGCGTCGAACACGAGGATCGGCGTGGCACCCTGCCCGACGTTGCCCTGGTGGTCGTAGACCTGCTCGACGATCAGCCGCCCGCTCAGCGGCTCGTAGGCCAGCACACCCCAGCCGGAGCCCTGCGTGGTCGCGGCGGCCTTGGTCAGCTGCGCCTTGAAGCCCGCGAACGACCCGAACGACTCGGCGATGGCGTCCGCCAGATCGCCCACACCGTCGGCCGCGAGCGGCTCGCCGCCCCCGTCACCGGTCATGTTCTGCCAGTAGATGCTGTGCAGGATGTGCCCGGACAGGTGGAAGGCCAGGTTCTTCTCCAGGCCGTTGACCGACCCCCACTGCTCCTTCTCCCGCGCCTCCGCCAGCTGCTCCAGCGTGTCGTTGGCGCCCTTGACGTAGGCCGCGTGGTGCTTGTCGTGGTGCAGTTCGATGATCTCGGGGCTGATCACCGGCGCCAGCGCGGAGTAGTCGTACGGCAGTTCCGGGAGTGTGTAGACGGGCATGAAGGGTCCCCTCAGAAGCTTTTATTGCAAGTAGCTTGCAACAACAAGCTAACAGCAAAAGGCCCCCGTGTGGATCACATGGGGGCCCTTCTGCCGTGAAAGCGGCGTCAGCTCCGGGCGCGCGCCCGCTGCCACGCGTAGCCGGCGACCGCCAGGAACAGCGTCATCCCGCCCGTCGAGTACAGCTGCACCCGCGTGTCGGGTTCGCGCGCCATGAGGACGAAGATCGCGGCCATACCGGCCAGCGCCACCCAGGTCAGCACGGGGAACGCCCACATCCGCACCGCCAGCTTCTGTGGCGCCTCGCGCTCCAGACGACTGCGCAGCCGCAGCTGGGAGACGGCGATGAAGATCCACACGACGAGGATGACCGCGCCGATCATGTTCAGCAGCCAGGGGAAGACGTCGTCCGGCCGCCAGTAGGACAGGACGACGCACACGAAGCCGAAGACGGACGAGGCGAGGACCGCGACGCGCGGGACGCCGCCCGACACCCGGCCCAGCGTCTTCGGGCCCTGGCCGCGCTGGACGAGGGAGTAGGCGATGCGCGAGGAGCCGTAGATGTTGGCGTTCATGGCGCTCAGCAGGGCGACCAGGACCACCACGTTCATCAGCTGGCCGGCGCCGGGGATGCCGAGGTGGTCGAGGGTGGCGACGTACGGGCCCTTCTCGACGACCTCCTTGGAGTCCCACGGGACGAGGGTGACGACGACCGCCATCGAGCCGATGTAGAAGAGGGCGATCCGCCACATGGCCGTGCGGACCGCGCTCGCCACGCCGCTGACCGGGTTCTCCGACTCGGCGGCCGCGATGGTGACCGTCTCCATGCCGCCGTAGGCGAAGACGGAGGCCAGCAGGCCGATGATCAGGCCCTCGGTGCCGTTCGGCAGGAAGCCGCCCGCGCCCGTGAGGTTCGCGGTGCCCGGGGCGTCCGTGCCCGGCAGGACGCCCGCGATGGCCAGCCCGCCCAGCACCAGGAACAGCCCGATCGCGCCGACCTTCAGCGCCGCGAACCAGAACTCGAACTCGCCGAAGTTCTTCACGGCCGCCAGGTTCGCGCCGCAGAAGACGACCATGAACAGGGCCACCCAGGCCCACTCGGGCGTGTGCGGCAGCCAGGTCGTGACGATCTTCGCGGCGCCGATGCCCTCCAGGCCGACGGCCGTGCAGAGCAGCACCCAGAACGACCAGCCGGCCGTGAAGCCCGCCCACGGGCCGATCGCCCGCTCGGCGTGCGCGGAGAAGGAGCCGGAGGAGGGATACGCGGCCGACATCTCGCCGAGCATCCGCATCACCAGCATCACGAGGAGACCGGAGATCACATAGGCGATGACGATCGAGGGGCCGGCGGCGGCGATTCCGGCGCCGGAGCCGACGAAGAGACCCGCGCCGATGACGCCGCCGAGGGCGATCATCGACAGGTGACGCTGCTTGAGGCCGTGGGACAGGGAGACGTCGTCCGCCTGCGGGGGCGCCTGAGCGGTGGAGTGGGGCATGGGCGCGGCTCGTCCAATGCGTGAGAGGGCAAAAAACGCCCACAGTCTGGGCAGTCTCACCGCTCAGAAGGAGAGGATGCCCACTATGCGGACACTCGGCGCACTGTAGGTGACGCGACGACTACGCGGCGGCGGCCGGCGCGGCGCCCGCGGCGGTCACCCGGCGCAGGCGGCGCGGCAGGCCGTCGTAGTTGTCGATGGCGTAGTGCTGGGTGATGCGGTTGTCGAGGACGACCGGCTGGTTCTCCCACCACCGGGGATGGGGGACTTCCTCGGTCCCACCCCCGATTGGGGAATCCCTACAGTCGGCCCCCGCCCCGGTCATGTGAGGTGAGCGTCCCTGCCTCAGTGACCGGCATCACCCCGTACCCGGTGTAACCGCCACTCTTTGTCCGGAGCCCACCAACCCCACGAACCGCCCTTTGTCGACCACTGACGGTGAGGGACCAAAACCCCCTGGGATAGCGTCACAAGGTCCCGTACCGCCCTCACCCTCGCGGAGTCCCCATGAGCACCGCCGCTGCCGCCCCCGCCCGCCCCGGACAGGTCCTCGCCGACCTGATCCCGGCCTCCCGACTCCGCGACATCGCGCTCGTCGTCGGCGGCGCCGCGCTCACCGGCCTCGCGGCCCAGATCTCCGTGCCCGTGCCGGGCTCCCCGGTGCCGGTGACCGGCCAGACCCTCGCGGTCCTGCTGGTCGGCACGGCCCTCGGCGCCGGCCGCGGCTTCCTCTCCCTCGCCCTGTACGCCCTGGCCGGCATCGCGGGCGTGCCGTGGTTCGCGGACGGCACCTCCGGCGCCGCCGCCCCCTCCTTCGGCTACATCCTCGGCATGATCCTCGCCTCCACCGTCGTCGGCGCCCTGGCCCGCCGCGGCGCGGACCGGACCGCGCTGCGCACCGCGGGCGCGATGCTGCTCGGCGAGGCGATCATCTACGCCGTCGGCGTCCCCTACCTGGCCCTCGCCACCGGCATGTCGGCGACCGCGGCCATCGCGGCCGGCCTCACCCCGTTCCTGATCGGCGACGCCCTGAAGGCGGCCCTGGCGATGGGTGCCCTGCCCACCACCTGGAAGCTGCTCAACCGCTGACGCCGTAGTTTGCGCGAAAGAGGTTCGCCGGGTCGTACCGCGGCTTGATCCCGGCGAGCCTCTTCCGCGTTCCGGTGTCGTACGGCCCGGCGCCCCGATCCCCCGCTCCGAAGGCGAAGTTGACGGTCCGCCCGAGCGTGACGGATGCGAGGAGCTCGAAGGCGGGGTCCAGGATCTCCCGGGCCCGTTCCCGATCCGCCACGGTCAACATCCGCACCAGGAACCTGCCTTCGCGATACGGCACCGAGTTCGCGGCGGGCCGGGCGAGCGCCCCGCCCAGATGACTGACCTGTACGACACACATGGCCCCGGCGGCCTCCGGCCCGGTCCGCCCGAGCGCGCCGGCCAGCGCGTCGAGGTCCCATGCGCCCAACACCGCGCTGTCCCCGTAGTAGGCGTGCGGGAAGTCGGGGTCGCAGTGGACGGTGTGGCTCTCGGAGTACGGCATCTCGCGCAGGGAGTCGGACAGCACGGCCCCGATCCGCCGCAACGGGGCGACGATCCGGTCACCGTCGGGACCGGTGTGGGCGACCCGCACCGAGACGACGTACACCACGCAGGTGCGGCGGCAGCGCCGGGATGTCCGGATACGGGACGGCGGCGAAGGACGACGTCAGCCCGTCGGGCACGGTCCGTGTCCACTCCTCGTACGCCCGCAGTACGACCGCCGGGTCGACGTCCCGCCCGTCGAAGGCGAGGGATCCGCCGTAGAGCGTGCGGACGGGGACGAGGCCGATCTCCATCTCCGTGACGACACCGAAGGCGTGCCCGGCACCGAGGAGGGCCCAGTACAGGTCGCCCTCGGACTCCGGCGTGACGTGGGGCGCTGCCGCCCGTCCGCGGTGACGACGTCCAGCGAGCGGACATGGTCGGCGGCGCACCCGAACTCCCGGGCCAGGATGCCGAGTCCACCGCCCAGCGTGTACGACACGGCGCCGACGGAGGTGGTCGGGCCGCTGGGCGAAGCCGGTCTGGAATCCGGCGAGTTCGTCGTCGTAGCCGGGGCGGCCGGGGTGGAGAAGGGGCAGTTCGGTGAGGTGTCGCGGGGAGGTCATGGCACGAAGAGTGGCCGGATAACCTGACAGCTGCCGTCGAGTTATCCGGCCGATCTCTTTCCGAGGAGTCCCCGCTCAGTCGGCGGGCCTCCTGGGCCGCCGCAGCTGGGACCACCACAGCCCGGCCGCGCCGACCGCGATCAGGGTGGCGCCGGCCGCGCCCAGCGGCAGGACGTCACGGCCGAGGCCGGTCTTGGGCAGTTCGTCGGCGCCCGGTGCGACCGGCTTGTTGTCGGTGCCGAGAAGCAGCGGGGTGGCCGGGGCGTCGGGCGACGGATTCGCCGTACCGAACGGCACCGGCCCCTGCTGCCAGTACGTCTTCTTGCCGTCTCCGCTCTGCACGGGGAGGCATATCCTGCCGGTCTTGCCCAGGTCGTACGTGGCCTCGACGGCGTACGACTTCGACTCACCGGCCGGGAGATTGTCGACGGCACAGGCGAAACCGCTGTTCGAGCCCTCCGGGAGGTTTCCTTTTGCGATAGCTGAACAGCCCTCGACATTCTTGACCGTGAGGCCGTCGAAACCGACGACCAAAAGCTGGATCTCTCCGCTGTCCTTGGTCCCTTCGTTCTTCACCGTGGCGGTGATGTCGGTCTCCCGCGAACCGTTGTCCACCGAGATCTTCTCGGGCAGCAGAGTCGTCAGTTTCACCCCTGCCGGCGCCTCGTCGATGACCTTTCCCCCCTTGCTGCTGGCAGGGCCCTGGTCGTCCGCACCGGCAGTGGCGGAAAGGATCAGCACTGCCGAGAAAGATGTCGCGACCAGCGATCCCGCGATGGCCGTCGTGCGACGAGAACTCATGTTCGTCCCCCTTGCCTGCGCCTGAATTCGCAGTACTTGAAGAGCTACCACAAGATTTCTCCGCACTATGCTGATACGGCTGGAAGTGTGACCGTTGTGTTTCAATGGCGGATGTCCGATGCGGCGTGGTGGGGGGTGCAGCGGATTGCCGGGAAACGTGGGAAACATGGGAAGTCCAGGGAATCCTGATCATGCGGATCGTGCGGGTGGTGGCGCGAGGAACGGCGGGGTTCCGGGTTCACTGGTGACGGGCCGTTATCGATTGGTCGAGAGTATTGGCCAGGGGGGAATGGGGCGCGTGTGGCGGGCGGTCGACGAAATTCTCGACCGACTGGTCGCCGTCAAGGAAATGCGCATCGATGGCCTCGACCCCGAGGACACGCGCACCCGCCGGGAGCGCACCCTGCGCGAGGCGCGGGCGACGGCGCGGATCGACCACCCCAACGTCGTCCGGGTCTACGACGTGGTGGACGAAGGCGAACGCCTCTGGATCGTCATGGAGTTGGTGGCGGGCCGCTCCCTGGAACGCATCATGGCGGAGGAGGGGCCGCTGGGCCCGTGCGAGACGGCCCGGATCGGCATCGGCCTGGTCGCGGCACTGCGCCAGGTACACGCCCGGGGTGTCCTCCACCGGGACATCAAGCCGGGCAACGTGCTGGTCGAGACGGAGGTGACGCGAGCGCGCGGGCGCGGGCGGGTGGTCCTGACGGACTTCGGCATCGCGGCGATCCAGGACGCGAAGGCCCTCACCATGGTCGGCATGCTGGTCGGCTCCCCCGACTACATGGCCCCCGAACGGATCTCCGGCCGCCCCCAGGGCCCACCGTCCGACATCTGGTCCCTGGGCGCCACCCTGAGCGCGGCCCTCGCCGGCCGCTCCCCCTTCTCCCGCGACACCACCCTGGCAACCCTGCACGCGGTCCTCTACGAGGACCCCGAACTCCCGCCCACAGCAGGCCCCTTGCACGCCGTCCTCACCACTCTCCTGCAGAAGGACCCCACCCACCGCCCCGGCCTCGACGCCCTGGAGAGGGCCCTGGAGCCGGTGGCGTTCCCGGTTCCCACGCCGACGATGCCGGTGGTGGGGGGAGGGGGGCCTGGGGGTGGGCGACCCGACAACGAGGTCGAAGGCGGCTGTGGGTTGGAGGGAGCGGGGGCTGAGGTCGCTCCTGAGGGCCGGAAGGCCGAGGCGGCCCCAGGGCTTGAGGGAACACATGCTGAGACCGGCCCCGGGGAACCAGCCGAGGAGTTCGAGGCCGGTCTCGGGCGTGGCGGAGCGGGGGGCGGCGCCTGTCCCGGGGGTCCGTCATCGGGTGGGGGAGCGGAGGCCGACGACGGCCACGGGGGGCGAGGCACCGCGGGCGCGTCAACCCCATGGCTCACGAGGCGGGACGTCGAGGCCGTCTCGGAACGCGGGCTCCAGCCACCGCACGGCCAGGTGCCCGGACTTCAGCCGGCACATGGGCCCGAGCTCGAACCCACTCCCGAGCAGGGTTCCGTGCGCGGCTCCCCTTCCACACAGGCCCCCGAGCCCGGATCAGCCCCACCGCCCGCCACCCGCGCCCACCCCTCACCGGCTTCACCCGTCCCCAACCACCCCCCGACCCCCAAGCCCAAACCTCAGCCGAAGCCCAACGCCGCGACGGTGTCGCCTACGCCCCCCGACCCCCGTCAGCCCGACGACGTACGCGACGCCATACCGCCACAGGCCTCGCCGGCGACCGACGACACACAAAAAACCGCACCACCCGCGCCACCCGCGCCTGCGCCACCCGCACCCGCACGAACCGCACCCGCACGAACCGCACCCGCACGCAGCGAGCCCGCACACCCCGACGCCAACGACGGCCCACCTGCCACCACCAAGGCCCGCCCACACCCCACGCCGACTCCCACCCCCGACAGCACTCCCACCCGCACCGCCGCTCGCACCTCCACCGAACTCGCCTCCCAGGCCACGTCGGAGGCCCGCTCGGAGGTCCGTACTCCCGCGTCGCCCGGCAACTCCGGCACAGTCGCACCCCACCGCCCCGGAGTCTCCCTGGCCCGCTCCGCAGCGGTGACCGAGCAGCGCCCCCTGCCCGCAGGTCCCCCTCCGCACGGCGTCATGCCACCCGGCGAGCTCCCCGGCCCCGCCGTCCCGGCTGAACACCCCCGCCGCGCGCGCCGCCGTACAGGGAAGGTCGCCGCCGTCGCAATCGTCGCCGCAGGCGCCACCGTGGCGGTCGTCCTGGCGATCAATCCGGGCGGGCCCGAGGACGATCACGCCGGCTCCTCGCCATCACCGTCACCGTCCTCCTCCGCGTCCGCGTCCTCGACGGTCGAAGGCACAACGAGGCCGCAAAGCCTCCCGCCGGGATCCCGCAGGGAGGCGGGCGGGTTCGCGTGGGTGCCGCCCGAGGGCTGGCGGCGGGACGTCAAGACCGGGTCGGAGGTGCACTACACCTCCCAGGACGCCGAACAGGAACTCGCCGCCAAGTCGTCCCTGGCCCGCGACGACCTGATGGACTCCTGGCAGAAGTCGGAGGAGAACGCCCGGCAAGGGCAGCAGTACCGCAAGATCCGTCTGGAACGGACGACGTTCCGCGGGCACCCGGCGGTCGTCTGGGAGTACACCTTCACGCTCCAGGGCGACCCCTGGCACGCCCGGCTGCTGGGCTTCACCGTCGACGGCAAGTCGTACCAGATCAACACGTGGTACCGGCCGGACGGAGAGGCGGAGGCGTTGAAGACGTACGAGAAGGTGAGAGACAGCTTCACGGTGCTGTAGGCACGCAAGCCGGAACCAGCCGGAACCAGCCGGAACAAGCCGAGGGGCCTTCGGGAACGCGCACGCGTTCCCGAAGGCCCCTCGAACTCCAAGCGATGCTCAGCCGGTCTTGACCTCATCACGCGGCAGATCCGAAACGGCAGCCGCCGCCTCGCCCTCCACCGCGCGCCCCCGGCCGACCTTCTCCTTCACGAAGGCCACGACCAGGACAACCGCCGCCACCAGCAGCGACAGCAGCACGGTCTTCCGGCCGTCATGCTCGGTGTCGGTCAGCATGTAGCCCAGCACGAACACGA
The DNA here is from genome assembly GCF_055564995.1 of Streptomyces sp. NPDC028907. Taxonomy (NCBI): domain Bacteria; kingdom Bacillati; phylum Actinomycetota; class Actinomycetes; order Kitasatosporales; family Streptomycetaceae; genus Streptomyces; species Streptomyces sp. NPDC028907. The sequence continues at coordinate 225,514 of NZ_JBVHVE010000004.1, read as the reverse complement.
TCAGCGCGGCCGTCGCCCAGGTCAGATACGGGTACAGCCACATCCTCACGACCAGCTTCTCCGGGGCCTCGGCCTGGATGATCTTCCGCATGCGCAGCTGCGAGAAGCAGATCACCAGCCACACGAACAGCGCGACCGCACCGGAGGAGTTGACGAGGAAGAGGAAGACGGAGTCCGGGAACTTGTAGTTGAAGAAGACGGCGACGAAGCCGAACACCACGGACACGAGGATCGCGGTCCGCGGCACACCCCGGCCGGTCGTCCGCGCGAACGATTTCGGCGCGTCCCCGCGCTCGCCGAGCGAGAAGGCCATACGGGAGGCGGTGTAGAGGCCGGAGTTGAGACAGGACAGCACCGAGGTCAGCACGATGAAGTTCATGATCTGGCCGGCGTGCGGGATGCCGAGGGAGTCGAGAGCGGCGACGTACGAACCGTCGTCGGCGATCGACTTGCTGTCCCAGGGCAGCAGGGCCACCACGACGAGGATCGAACCCAGGTAGAAGACCGCGACACGCCAGATGATGCTGTTGGTGGCCTTGGTGACGGCCCGCTGCGGGTTCTCGGACTCACCGGCGGCCAGCGTGGCGATCTCGCTGCCCATGAAGGAGAAGACGACGAGCAGCACACCGGTGAGGATCGCGCCGGCACCGTGGGGCAGGAAGCCGCCGTGGTCGGTGAGGTTGCTCAGTCCGGCCTGCGAGCTGTCGACGCCCGGCAGCAGCCCGAACACGGCGAGCCCGCCGACGACGATGAACGCGGCGATGGCCACGACCTTGATCCCGGCGAACCAGAACTCGAACTCACCGTAGGAGCCGACGGAGACCAGGTTGGTGGCGGTGAGCACCACCATCACGATCAGCGCCCAGCCCCACTGCGGAACGGCCGGTATCCACCCCTCCAGGATCGCCGCGCCGGCGGTCGCCTCGACTGCCAGCACCACCACCCAGAAGAACCAGTAGAGCCAGCCGATGGAGAAGCCCGCCCAGGGCCCGAGCGCCCGGTCGGCGTGGGCGGAGAACGACCCGGACGTCGGATTGGCCGCGGACATCTCGCCGAGCATCCGCATCACCAGCACCACGAGCGTGCCGACGAGGGCGTACGACAGAAGGATGCCGGGTCCTGCGGTGGCGATACCGGAGCTGGACCCGACGAAGAGTCCGGCACCGATGACGCCACCGATGGCGATCATGGAGAGATGACGGTTCTTGAGTCCGGCCTGGAGGCCATGGCCGCCGACGGCCGGCTCGGCCGTCTTCTGGTTCGGCTGCGAAGTCATGGAACGGATTTCCTTTGAGCCGTGGGGAGCGGTTCTCGTACGAGTCGTAGTGGAGCGACGTACGAGTCGAACCAGTGAATCGGAGGAGAATAGATTCGGGAACCTTTGATTCGTGATTGTTACTTGAGGTTCCCTTGAGCTTCCATGGCCTGTGTCACAATAAACAGGATCGACACCCGGCGCTGCTGCACCGAAACAGCCGTGTCACACTCGTTCCATGCGCGTGTATCTCGGCTCCGACCATGCGGGCTTCGAACTCAAGAACCACCTCGTCGACTGGCTGAAGGCGGCGGGCCACGACCCGGTCGACTGCGGCCCTCACATCTACGACGCCCAGGACGACTACCCGCCCTTCTGCCTCCGCGCGGCGGAGAAGACGGCCGCGGACCCCGACTCCCTCGGCATCGTGATCGGCGGCTCGGGCAACGGCGAGCAGATCGCCGCCAACAAGGTGAAGGGCGTCCGCGCGGCCCTCGCCTGGAGCGAGGAGACGGCCTCCCTCGGCCGCCAGCACAACAACGCGAACGTCGTGGCGGTCGGCGCCCGCATGCACACGCAGGACGAGGCCACCAAGTTCGTCGAGACGTTCCTCAGCACCCCGTACTCCGGTGACGAGCGTCACACCCGCCGCATCACCATGCTGGCCACGTACGAAACGACCGGCGACCTCCCCCCGATCCCCCCGCACCACCCCCAGCAGTAACACCCACGGGTCGGACCACGCACTCTCAGCCCGTCCGGCGTTTGAGGACGAGGCCCGAAGGGCCGATAGCAGGGGTCTGGGGGCGCAGCCCCCAGCGGGGTCGAAGGGGCGGAGCCCCTTCAAGGGATGGGACGGGTAGGGGCGGCGGGGGCGAGAAACCCTGGCGCCCCCACTTCCCACGCACACAAGGAGCCACCGTGCCCGAGGGCCACACCATCCACCGTCTGGCCCTCGACTACGCCACGGCGTTCCGCGGCACAACCCCCCACGTCACCAGCCCCCAGGGCAAGTTCTCCGACGCCGCCGCCCTGCTCGACCAAGCCGAACTCACCCTCACCGAGGCCCACGGCAAACACCTCTTCCTCGGCTTCCGCGACACCGACTGGATCCACATCCACCTCGGCCTCTTCGGCAAGGTCAACTTCGGCCCCACCCCCGCACCCCCACCCACGGACACCGTCCGCCTCCGCCTCGCGAACAGCACCGCATACGTGGACCTCCGCGGTCCCACCACCTGCGCCCTGATCACCCACCCCGAGAAGCAGGCGATACACGACCGCCTCGGCCCCGACCCCCTCCGCGACGACGCCGACCCCCACCAGGCCTACCGACGGATCTCCCGCAGCCGTACGACGATCGCCGCCCTGCTCATGGACCAGAAGGTCATCGCGGGCGTCGGCAACGTCTACCGCGCCGAAGTCCTCTTCCGCCACCGCATCGACCCGTACCGCGCCGGCAAGGACATCACCCCAGCCCAGTGGGAAGCCATCTGGACGGACCTGGTCGACCTCATGCACGAGGGCGTCCGCAACAACCGCATCGACACCGTCCGCCCCGAACACACCCCGGAGGCGATGGGCCGCCCACCGCGCGTGGACGACCACGGCGGCGAGGTCTACGTCTACCGAAGGGCCACCCTGCCCTGCCACATCTGCGGCGGCGAGATCCGCACCGCCGACCTCGCCGCCCGCAACCTCTTCTGGTGCCCGAACTGCCAGACCCCGTAGGGACGTTGCCGAAGCCGCCCTGGGCTCGGCCTCAGAACCCGTGCGGCAACCACGGCGCCACAGCCGAGCCGAACCCCACCGAGGCCTCCGCCAGCGCCCCCTGCCGCAACTGCCGCACCCGCCCGGCCGCCCCCAGCGCCTCCAGGCTCACGCCACCGAGATACGCCGCCCCCAACTCCCGTACGGACAGGGAGAGATCGGCCGCGTCGGTCGTACGCTCGCAGGACGCGCCCTTGGGATCCCCGGACAGCCGCCAACGCCCGGTGTTCCAGGGGCAGAAGGCGTCCTCCACCTCCAGCACCACGTCCACCGGCGCCTGATAGGTCCGCGCCTGAAGCGCGGCCCCGAGGTCCACCAGCCGTACATGCAGGGAATCCCGCACCCGCACCGCACACCGCCGGATGTCGGACACCTGGTACTGCCAGGCCTCGTCCACCGGACGCCCGTACATCCTCACCGTGGACGTCAGGTCGATGTCGAACAGGAACCGCCACAGCGCGGCCTGCGCCGCAGGGTCCAGGGCCTCCGTGTCCCGCAGATGGACGACGCCCTTCGGCCCGGCGGCGTCCCAATCCGGCTTGACCCGGAAACGCGCGTACCCCACGACCTCGCCGTCCCGCTCCGCCAGCACGCACATCAACGGCGACGCGCCGTCCCGGTCGCTCTCCGGGTCGAGCAGTCCGAGCCGCTCCCAGCCGGGCGTCCGTGCGACCATCCCCGGCCGTCCGGGGACCTTGCGCGCGTACACCGCCTCGCACACGTCGAGGACGTCGGCCGCGACGGCGTACCGCAGACGTACGTCGTCGGTGCCTGGCGGCACGGACAGCCGGACGCGGGTCGTGTCGATCTCGGAGTTCACATGGAAGGTGCCGATGCCGTACCCGAACCGGCCGTAGATCTCCGGCTCGGAGGCGGTCAGCACGGCCAGCGGCCAGCCCCACGCTCGTATGTCGTCGAGCTGCCGGCGCATCATCGACGTCAGGACGCCACGCCGGCGGTGCGTCGCGGCGACGCTGACCATGGTGACCCCGGCGGCGGGCACGGCGGCCCCGCCGGGCACGGTCAGCCGGAAGCTGAAGGCGCCGGCCGTGCCCACACACGCGTCCCCGTCCCAGGCACCGAGGGAACGGTCGAGCTCGGTCAGGGAGTTCCACAACTCCCGCTCCTCGGCCGCCTCCGGGACGCCGCCGAAGCCGCGGATCAGTGTGTCGTACCAGATGTCCCAATCATCCCGCCGCAGCACCCGAAGCTCGGGACGGCCGGAGTGCCCGGTGTACCCGGGGTGGCTCGCACTGTCATTCGCCATGAACCATGCCTACCAGGGCATTGCGGGACGAGCGAGGGAATTTCTCGTTGGCGGCTACGAGGTGGCTTTCTGTGAAGTTCACTGTGAAGTTGAACCTCGGACGGGGGACAAGTGGGACCTCCCGTGCCAAGCAGCTGGTCCGATGGATAGGGTCCCGAACTAATGGCAGCAGGACGAGAGCGGCGCACGGTGGCCGAGACGTTCACGGCCCGGTTGAAGATGCAGTGGCACCGGGCCCGCGTCGGCGTGCGCAGAAGCGCGGTGGACTACTTCCGCGGCGACGGCTCGGACTGGATCGCCCTGGCCGGCCTGCTGCTCACCGTCCCCTTGATCTGCGCCATGACGATGGCCAACCCGGTCTGGTTCTCCCCGGCCGCCCTGGTGCTCCCCATCGTCGCGGGCGGCCTGCTGCTGCGCCCGGCGAGCCTGCTGGGCCTGTACGCGGCGGCGGCGACGGCACTGATCGTGGAGTCGGTGCAGCTGGGGCCGTACACGGAGGGCCCCTCCCGGGTAACCCCGGGCGTGGTCCTGGTGGTGGCGGCCTGTGGCTTCTTCGGCCTGCTGATCGCGCAGTTCCGCAGCCGTGTGGGCGTGCCCTGGCGGCGTGGCGGCACGATGCTCTTCGACCTGCGCGAACGCATCCGCGTCCAGAGCAAGCTGCCCAGCCTGCCGCACGGCTGGCATCGTGAGATGGCGCTGCGCCCGGCGGGCGGCCAGTCCTTCTCGGGCGACTTCGTCGTGGCGGCCCGCACCAACGGCGGCCGCACCCTGGAGGTCGTCCTCACGGACGTCTCCGGCAAGGGCATGGACGCTGGCTCACGCGCCCTGCTCCTCTCCGGAGCCTTCGGCGGCCTCCTGGGCAGCCTGCCCCCGCACGCCTTCCTCCCGGCGGCCAACGGCTACCTGCTCCGCCAGGACTGGGACGAGGGCTTCGCCACCTCGATCCACCTCGTCCTGGACCTGGACTCGGGCGACTACGAGCTCTACTCCGCGGGCCACCCCCCGGGCCTGCAGCTGAGCGCGGGCAGCGGCCGCTGGGAGGAAAAGGCCGCCGAGGGCCCCCTGCTCGGCGTCTACGACGGCGCCCAGTTCGACCCCGTCAAGGGCTCACTGCGCCCCGGAGACGTCCTGATGCTGTTCACCGACGGCCTCGTCGAGACCTCCGACCGCGACATCGTCGAGGGCATAGACCGCCTCACCGGCGAAGCCGACCGCTACGTGGCCGGCGGCTTCCACGGAGCCGCCTGGCACCTCATCGAAGCGGTGGCCAAGGACGTCAACGACGACAGAGCCCTCCTGCTCATCTGCCGAGAGGGCCCAACAGCCCAGACAGCCCCTGGAACGGGCGGAGCCCCTTAAAAGGGACGGGACGGGTGGAGGCGGCGGGGGCGAGGGCACACTGGACCGGTGACCGACACCGACCACCCAACCCCGCTGACCCTGGCCGACGTAGAGACGATCGCCCTCGCCGCCCACGCCCACCAGACCGACAAGGCCGGCCGCCCCTACGCCGATCACCTCAGAGCCGTAGCAGAAGGCGTCCGCACCCGCGGAGGCGACGACGCCCAGATCGCCGCAGCCTGGCTCCACGACGCGGTGGAGGACGACGCCCTCTCCGAACAGTGGCTGCAAGAGGCCCCGCTGAGCCCCCGCACCAAGGCGATCGTGCGCGCCGTCACCAAGCACCCGGGAGAACCCCCCGAGACCTACGCCACCCGCATCCTCACCACCCCGGGCGCCCTCCTCGTGAAGGAGGCGGACCTGGCACACAACGCGGACCCGTCCCGCCTGGCGGCCCTCGACGAACCGACCCGCAGACGACTGACCGAGAAGTACGCACGGATGCGCGCACTTCTCGGCCTGACCGGAGACTGACTCTCCGCGCTGTTCAGATGTGCGGGAAAGGCGCAGGGATCAGGCGCTGACCTTCTCCCGGGCGCCCGCACTCTCCTGCTTCTCACGCTCACGAGCCAACTCGGCCGCGTCCCGCTTGAACGCCCACTCCATCTTGGGCTCCGTGGCGAACCGGAACACCCGCCGCACAGGAGACGTGCACAGCAGCGTCACACCGACAGCCGCGACGACGGAGACGAAGATCTCACCCAGCGGCCGATGCAGCCAGCCGTGCTCGAACCACCCCTGGTAGTCGCCGGCCTTCACGAAGAACCCGTGCAGCAGATAGCCGTACAGCGTCCCCGCCCCGAGCGCCGTGAACCACATGTGCCGCCGCGGCACCCACGCGAAGAAGCAGGCCGTCAGCAGCAGCGCGCAGCCGAACATCGCCAACACCATCACCGGACCACTCCACCACGGCGCGTGCAACTCCTGCGCGGCGTCGCGGCGGTAGAACCACGCGGTGTTCATACGCGGAACCGCCCACCAGCCGAAGGCCAACGCCCCCGCGACCACCGGTACGGACAGGATCCGCGCCGTGCGCGTGCGCACCATGTCGAAGTGCTCGGCCTTCATGCACAGGCCCAGCACGAAGAACGGCAGGAACTGCAGGACCCGCTGCAGGTCCAGGTCGTTGCCGATCTCCGGGGCGACCGTCGCCGCCATGGCGATGCCGAGCGCGAGCGGCAGCGGCCAGCGCACCATCCTCCAGATGGGGGTGGTCATCCGCCAGATGAACAGCGCGCACAGGAACCAGGTCAGATACCACGGGTCCAGGAGGCTGATCTCCTGGCTCGGGTCGTCGTCGATCCAGCGCTTGAAGAGCGGATAGGCGGACTCGAAGACGATGTACGGCACCACGACACCGGTGACCAGGCGCTTCAGCCGGCTGGGGCTCGCGTCGAAACTGCGCGAGAAGAAGCCGGAGATGATGATGAACGCCGGCATGTGGAAGGTGTACACGACGGTGTACACGGCCTCCAGGATCCGGCTGTCACCCTTGATCGGTTCCCAGGAATGGCCCAGGGCGACGAGCACGATCGCCAGGTACTTGGCGTTGTCGAAAAACGCGTCGCGCTGCTGGGCGCCGCCGGACGCGGATCTCTCGTCCGCCTGAGCCTGCTGGTTGTGCCGGTTCTGCGGCGAGCGCGGACTGGGCACTCCGTCCGCCGACGACTCTGCCGGGGGGAGTGGCGCTCTGTTGTGGCCGTGCGGTCGCAGCGAGTTGTTCACAGACCCTCCCGCCGAAAGCAGGGGAAGTCGATCGAGGCCCTCGCTGCGCATGCGGGGGACGAGGCAGCATGGAACATCTGAGGCACCCTAGCGTTGCCTGTGGGATCTCGTAAAACCCGCGAGGTCATTCCCGGTTATTGCGCGCGACCTCATGTGTGTACAGCGAACATGCATCGGAAAGACACCTGTTGGCCACCCGTATTGTCCGGATTCATCCGGACTAACGGGTGCATATGGCCAGGAGGTGATCCTGGTGAAATGATCAACTCACCCGTAATTCGAAATACCCGCGAACATGTTGTGTGCCGATGGAAACGAACCCGCCGAATTACCTTCGCGGGTGTCCGTCCGAAATTCTGTGCGGGTGCGACGCGAGAGGTTGTTGCGCCCCGTGGGCCCGCACAGATCCGGCACAGGTGTGGCGAACGAAACGTCACGTGCCGCATAGCGGGGCCCGGTTGGTGGCACGATGGTTCTGGCGGGGGTGCGCGGGGTCGCGTCCCCGGGCCGGGAGAGCGGACCGACCGAGGGTGTGATCTGTTGTGGCCATTTCGCTGTCAGTGGTGTTGCTGTTGGCGATCGTCTTGGTGGTGTTGATCCGTGGCGGATCCCTGAAGGCCGGCCCCGCCGTCGTCGCCGTGCTGTTCGGCTTCTTCCTGGCCTCGACCGGCATGGCCGACGACATCCAGAGATTCCTCAACTCGATAGCCGAGACCATCAACTCCATCCAGTTCTAGGGCCCGTTCCGGGGGCCGTGGGGCGGCCCGGAACGGTACGGATACCCTCGTTCGAGATCGTCGAACGGTCCGGAACGGGGGAACGTACGGATGGCGCTGCGCGAGACGGACCCGGCGGAGGTGGGCGGCTACCGGATCGAGGACCGCCTGGGCTCCGGTGGCATGGGTGTGGTCTACCTCGCCCGCTCGGCCTCCGGCCGCCGCCTGGCCCTCAAGGTCGTGCACGCGCAGTACGCCGACGACGACGAGTTCCGCACCCGGTTCCGCCGCGAGGTGGCCGCCGCCCGCCAGGTCAGCGGCGCCTTCACCGCCCCCGTCGTGGACGCGGACGCCGACGCGCCGCGCCCCTGGATGGCCACGCTCTACATCCCCGGCGAGGACCTCGGCACCCACGTCCGCCGCCACGGCCCTCTGCCCCTGCCGCAACTGCGTGAGCTCGCCGCCGGCCTCGCCGAGGCCTTGCGGGACATCCACCGCGCCGGCATGGTCCACCGCGACCTGAAACCGGCCAATGTGATGCTCGCCGACGACGGCCCCCGCGTCATCGACTTCGGCATCTCCCGCGCCGCCGAGTTCGCGCCCTCCGACGTCCTCACCCAGACCGGCCGCGTCATGGGCACCCCGCCCTACATGTCCCCGGAGCAGTTCTCCTCCCCACAGGACGTGGGCCCGGCCGCCGACGTCTTCTCCCTCGGCTCGGTCCTCGCGTACGCCGCCACCGGACGCGGCCCGTTCGACAGCCCGAGCCCCTACGAGACGGCCATCCGGGTCGTCGAGGGCACCCCCGAACTCGACGGCACCCCGCCGGAGTTGCTCCCCTTCATCCGGCTCTGCCTGGAAAAACACCCCAAGTCCCGTGCCTCTCCGGACGCCTTGCTGACCCTGCTCCGCGACGGCGCCCTGCCCGACCCGAGCCCCCACGACGAACCCACGACCGAGGCGGACCCCGGTCGCCCCCGCCGCCGCTTCCGTCGCGGACGCCTCTGGCTGGCCTCCGCGGCCGGCGCCGTGGTCCTCGCCGCCCTCGCCACCACGACGGTCGCCCTCACCGGCGACGACACCGACCCGGGCGATCTGCCCCTCGGCTGGCAGGCCTGGCACAACAAGTCGAAGGACCCGAGCGTCGACAAGGACCCGATCGGCGCCGACGCCCCCTTCGCCCGCTGTGCCGCCACCGGCCGCTCCCTCGTCTGCGCCGGCGACGACGTCATGGCGACCCGCTTCGCCCTCGCCGACGGCCGCAACACCTGGGCCCGGCCGGTCGACGAGACCGCCGACGACAACGGCAGCAGCAGCTCCGGCACGGTCATCGCCGCGCGCGGCGGCCGCGTGTACGTCTACGGCGCCGACGACCGGCCCGTCGGCGGGGACGCGTTCACCTCGTACCGCTACACCGTCCAGGCGCTCGACGCCGAGACCGGCGAGGTGATCTGGAAGACGGTCACCGGTGAAGGCGACGAGGCCACGGAGCCCAACGCGGAACAGGGCTTCTCCACCGCCGTCCCGCAGGGCGTCATCACCGTCCACGGCGCGAAGGGCCAGCAGTACGCCCTGCTCGACGTCACCGACGGCAAGGTCCGCTGGAAGCGTCCGATGCCCAGCCCCGCCACACAGACATGCCTGCTGCGCAGCGCCGCCCGGAACGCGTACCTGGTGTGCCAGAAGTGGGGCGAGGAGGACAACGCCACCAGCACGAGCGTCGCGCGACTCGACCCGGCCACCGGCCGGCCCCGCTGGACCGTGCACGTCGAGGGAGAGAAGGACGTCGTCGGACAGGCCGACGGCCGCCTGGTGGTGCTCGACACGACCGGCGTGCGCCGCACGCTCACCCTGATCCATGCCACCTCGCACATCATGACGACCGTACGGCTGTCGCAGCCCCAGCCCGAGGGCACCACGCCCACCCTCCTGGGCGACCGGCTCTACGTCACGTCGCCCAGCGGCAGCGTCCGCGCGATCGCCCCGGACAGCGGACGCCAGCTCTGGGAGAGCAACTCCACCGTGGAGTCCCCGGGCGCCCCGATCGCCACCGCGTCCCACCTCTACCTGGCGTCCCCGAGCGGCCGCCTGGCGGCCCTGAACCTGCGTACCGGCGCCGTGGAGGCCACCCTCCAGGGACGCGACGACGGCGGAACCGCCGACTTCGCCGGCGTCGGAGCTCCCCCGACCCTCGTCGGCGACGCCCTCTACGTCCCGTACGGCATCCGCTCCGTCTACACGGTGGACATCCGCACCCTGCGCGGCGACTGACCGTACCCCCGGAAACGATCAGGGCCAGGTCGGGGGATGAACCCTCTGACCTGGCCCTGAGCCGTACAGAGCGGGCGACGGGAATCGAACCCGCGTAGCTAGTTTGGAAGACTAGGGCTCTACCATTGAGCTACGCCCGCACAGGACGCGCCGCAGGTCAGGTGACCGCGGCACAGAAGGCATCGTAGCGGGTCGGCACCCCTCACCGCACACCCCGTAAATGCGGCGGCCGCACTGTCCGCGGGCATGTACCCTACGTGTCGCACCAGCACGGGGTGTGGCGCAGCTTGGTAGCGCGTCCGCTTTGGGAGCGGAAGGCCGTGGGTTCAAATCCCGCCACCCCGACCACTGACCGGTCCGCACCGGTCATCCGCGCGGTCACCTCGCTTGATCGCCTTTGGGGCGTTGAGCGGCTGCGGTTACTATGCAAGCTGCGCGCCCGTGTGTCTCATCCACAGGAACCTCTGGACATCCCCGGACATCCACAGGAGATCCTCTGGACGTCCTTCGGGCGACGAAATCCGCCGGACCAGTCTGGCCCCGGCAGAAACCAAGAAGTCAGCCCCCAAGGAGACCGAACCGTGAAGAGCGCCGTGGAGACCCTGAACCCGACTCGGGTTCGGCTCAGCATCGAGGTGCCCTTCGAGGAGCTCAAGGACAGCCTCGACGCGGCGTACAAGAAGATCAACCAGCAGGTCACGGTGAAGGGCTTCCGCAAGGGCAAGATCCCGGCCCGCGTCATCGACCAGCGGTTCGGCCGTGGCGCCGTGCTGGAGGAGGCCGTCAACGACGCGCTGCCGAAGTTCTACACCGAGGCGGTCAACGAGGCGGAGATCGACGTCCTGGGCCAGCCCGAGGTCGACATCACCGAGCTGAAGGACGGCGAGACGCTGAACTTCACCGCCGAGGTCGACGTCCGCCCGACCATCGAGATCCCGGACTACTCCGGCATCGAGGTCGAGGTCGACGCCGTCGAGGTCACCGACGAGGACATCGAGAAGTCGGTCGAGCAGCTCCGCGAGCGCTTCGCCTCCACCTCCCCGGTCGAGCGTGCCGCCGAGGACGGCGACGTCGTCACGATCGACCTGCAGGCCAAGGTCGACGGCGAGGTCCTGGAGGACGGCGTCGCCGAGGGCGTCTCCTACACCATCGGCTCCGGCGAGCTGCTGGACGGCATCGACGACGCCGTGAAGGGTCTGGAGGCCGGTGGCGAGGCCACCTTCACCTCCGAGCTCAAGGGCGGCTCGGCGGCCGGCAAGGCGGCCGAGGTCACCGTCAAGGTCACCCAGGTCGCCGCGCGCGAACTGCCCGAGCTGGACGACGACTTCGCGCAGCTCGCCTCCGAGTTCGACACCCTCGACGAGCTCAAGGCCGACAGCCGCAAGCGCCTCGAGAACATGAAGCAGTACGACCAGGCCACGCAGGCCCAGGAGCGCGTCCTGGAGAAGCTGCTGGAGCTCGTCGAGGTGCCCGTCCCCGAGAAGCTGCTCGAGGACGAGATCAACACCCGCAAGCACAACCTGGAGCACCACCAGCTCGGCCAGATGGGTCTCGACCTCGAGAAGTACCTCGAGATCCAGGGCAAGACGGTCGAGGAGTTCGACGCCGAGACCAAGGAAGCCGCGGTCAAGGGCATCAAGACGCAGTTCGTCCTCGACGAGCTCGTCAAGCAGGAGAAGCTGAACGTCAACCAGGAGGAGCTCACCGAGCACCTCATGCGCCGCGCCGCCTCCTCCGGCATGTCCCCCGACCAGTTCGCCCAGGCCGTCGTCGAGGGCGGCCAGGTTCCGCTCCTGGTCGGCGAGGTCGCCCGCGGCAAGGCCCTGGCCGTCGTGGTCGAGAAGGCCACGGTCAAGGACACCAACGGCGAGATCGTCGACCTCGACGACGAGGACGAGGTCGAGCAGGCCACGGAGACCGTCGAGGCCGCCGAGGGCACCGCCGACGCCTCCGACGAGGAGAAGTCCGAGGGCTGAGCCCACGGCGCCTTGTAGCTCGCAGGAAGGGCCCCGGGGAAGCACATCCCCGGGGCCCTTCTGTCGTACGGCTGGGCAGTGCCGCCAAGGGGCGCGGGGAACTGCGCGATCAACCCCCACGACCCGCGGTCGCCCGAATGCCGAAGTCACCACGGCGCTACGCCCCCGGCGAACACCCGCGGAACCGGGATTGCAGCACAGGGCCACCGCGTTAGGGTCCATGAGTATGAGGGCAGGGGAGTCCCCGTTGCCCACGCAGAAGACGTGCAGACGGCCCGGCGCCGTCGTAAGACGAGCAGGTGGATACGTGACGAATCTGATGCCCTCCGCCGCCGGCGAGCCCTCCATCGGCGGTGGCCTCGGCGACCATGTCTACAACCGGCTGCTCGGCGAGCGGATCATCTTCCTCGGCCAGCCGGTCGACGACGACATCGCCAACAAGATCACCGCACAGTTGCTGCTCCTTGCCGCGGATCCCGACAAGGACATCTACATGTACATCAACAGCCCGGGCGGTTCGATCACGGCCGGCATGGCGATCTACGACACCATGCAGTACATCAAGAACGACGTGGTGACCATCGCCATGGGCCTCGCGGCCTCCATGGGCCAGTTCCTGCTCAGCGCGGGCACCCCCGGCAAGCGCTTCGCGCTGCCGAACGCCGAGATCCTGATCCACCAGCCCTCCGCGGGCCTGGCCGGCTCGGCCTCCGACATCAAGATCCACGCCGAGCGGCTGCTGCACACCAAGAAGCGCATGGCCGAGCTCACCTCGCAGCACACCGGTCAGACGATCGAGCAGATCACCCGTGACTCGGACCGTGACCGCTGGTTCGACGCCTTCGAGGCCAAGGAGTACGGCCTCATCGACGACGTCATCCCGACGGCCGCCGGGATGCCGGGCGGCGGCGGCACCGGGGCGGCCTGACGGCCCCCTGCACAGCCCCCAGCCGACCGCCTCAGCCCCTAGGAGACAGACAGTGAACGACTTCCCCGGCAGCGGCCTGTACGCCCGCACCGAGGCCGAGTACACCGGCCCGCGCGCCGAGTCCCGGTACGTGATCCCGCGCTTCGTCGAGCGCACCTCGCAGGGCATCCGCGAGTACGACCCGTACGCGAAGCTCTTCGAGGAGCGCGTGATCTTCCTCGGCGTGCAGATCGACGACGCCTCCGCGAACGACGTCATGGCGCAGCTGCTGTGCCTGGAGTCGATGGACCCCGACAGGGACATCTCGGTCTACATCAACAGCCCGGGCGGCTCCTTCACCGCGCTCACGGCCATCTACGACACGATGCAGTTCGTGAAGCCGGACATCCAGACGGTCTGCATGGGCCAGGCCGCCTCCGCCGCGGCCGTGCTGCTGGCCGCCGGCACGCCCGGCAAGCGCATGGCGCTGCCCAACGCGCGCGTGCTGATCCACCAGCCGTACAGCGAGACCGGCCGCGGCCAGGTCTCCGACCTGGAGATCGCCGCCAACGAAATCCTCCGGATGCGCTCGCAGCTGGAGGAGATGCTGGCCAAGCACTCCACCACGCCGATCGAGAAGATCCGCGAGGACATCGAGCGCGACAAGATCCTCACCGCCGAGGACGCGCTGTCGTACGGGCTGATCGACCAGATCATCTCCACGCGGAAGATGAACAACGCCGACGTTCGCTGACGCGGACCCGGTATTGTCTGCTGCCCCTTGGCACGGTTTGGGACGGTGCACGTCAAAGTGAACCGCGCCAAGGGGGGCCCGAACGGGGGGCCAGGCAAGGTACCGTCGACATAAGGCAGCACCAGGAGCCGCTGGATTCGAAAACGTCCAGTCGTCTCCACGGCGAAGGGGAAGCACACCGTGGCACGCATCGGTGACGGCGGCGATCTGCTCAAGTGCTCGTTCTGCGGCAAGAGCCAGAAGCAGGTCAAGAAGCTCATCGCAGGCCCTGGTGTGTACATCTGCGACGAGTGCATCGATCTCTGCAACGAGATCATCGAGGAAGAGCTCGCGGAGACCAGTGAGGTCCGCTGGGAGGAACTGCCCAAGCCGCGCGAGATCTACGAGTTCCTCGAGGGCTACGTGGTCGGCCAGGAAGCGGCCAAGAAGGCGCTCTCCGTCGCCGTCTACAACCACTACAAGCGCGTCCAGGCCGGCGAGAACGGCGGCGCCCAAGGCCGCGACGACGCCATCGAGTTGGCGAAGTCCAACATCCTGCTGCTGGGCCCCACGGGCTCCGGCAAGACGCTGCTCGCCCAGACCCTCGCCCGCATGCTGAACGTCCCGTTCGCCATCGCCGACGCGACGGCGCTGACGGAGGCCGGGTATGTCGGCGAGGACGTCGAGAACATCCTGCTGAAGCTGATCCAGGCGGCGGACTACGACGTCAAGAAAGCCGAAACAGGCATCATCTACATCGACGAGATCGACAAGGTCGCGCGGAAGAGTGAAAATCCGTCGATCACCCGAGATGTCAGCGGCGAGGGCGTACAGCAGGCCCTGCTGAAGATCCTGGAGGGCACCACGGCCTCGGTGCCCCCGCAGGGCGGCCGCAAGCACCCCCACCAGGAGTTCATCCAGATCGACACGACGAACGTCCTGTTCATCGTGGGCGGCGCGTTCGCCGGGCTGGAGAAGATCATCGAGTCCCGGGCCGGCGCCAAGGGCATCGGCTTCGGCGCGACGATCCGCTCCAAGCGCGAGCTGGAGGCTAAGGACCAGTTCGAGGACGTCATGCCCGAGGACCTGGTCAAGTTCGGCATGATCCCCGAGTTCATCGGCCGCCTCCCCGTCATCACGAGCGTGCACAACCTCGACCGCGAGGCCCTGCTCCAGATCCTGGTGGAGCCCCGCAACGCGCTGGTGAAGCAGTACCAGCGCCTCTTCGAACTCGACGGCGTGGAGCTGGACTTCGAACGCGAGGCCCTGGAGGCCATCGCCGACCAGGCCATCCTCCGCCAGACCGGCGCCCGCGGCCTGCGCGCCATCATGGAGGAAGTCCTCCAGGGCGTGATGTACGAGATCCCCTCCCGCAAGGACGTGGCCCGCGTCGTCATCACGGCGGACGTCGTCCACTCGAACGTGAACCCGACGCTTATTCCGAGGGACGCGCGGGGTCGGGGACCGGGCGAGCAGAAGACGGCGTAGCCGCAGCACGGACGTACAGAAGGGGCCCCGGTCGACCGACCGGGGCCCCTTCTGCATGCGGACCAGGGGTGTCAGGCCTTGACACGGACCTCCGCGCGCACCTTCGTGGTGATGTCGATCGCCACGTCCTTGGTGACGTCCGTCGTGGCGTCACCAGGCGCCACCACGGCGATGGTGCTGTAGTCAGCCCAGGCGCAGAACCAGTTGGTCCGCTCCTGCTTGGTCATCAGGTCCTGGCTCTTGGCCGACTGGCACTTCATGACCGCGCCGTCGAGGTCGGCGGACTCGGGTTCGCCGACAAACTCGGCCTTGCCGGCGCTGCTGCTGCTGGAGGAGGAGGAATCCTCCGCCGCGGTCTTCTTGACACCTGCGAACAACGCGTCCAGGGCCTTCTCCGGGTCGGCGATCTCGCCGTAAACGCCCCTGTACGAGATGCTCTTGGCCTTCGCCAACTTGCCCAGATCGGGCATGGAGCTGTTCGGGTCGTTGGGGTCGTAACCCGAAAGGTCCGCGGTCGAATAGACACCGGTCACTTCGGTGCCGTTCTTGAGCCCGGTCTTCTCCAGCTCCGACGCCAAGTCGTCGCTGGATGCCTGGCCCCCCTTGGTGAGCTGGCTGTACTCGCTGAGCAGCTTCTGCGGAGTCGCCAGCTTGTGCGCGCCGTCGTCCTCCAGGCTGCCGCCCGCCCCACCGCCGCCGCCGATCACGAAGTACGCCCCGACGCCGATCGCGGCCACGACCGCCACCGCGCCGATGATCAGGCCGGTCTTCTTGCCGCCGCCACCCGGCGCCGGCGGCTGCGGCATGCCGTACGGGGCCTGGCCGTACGGCGGCTGCTGCTGGCCGTACGGGCCCGGCTGCTGGGGCGGGACACCCGGGGCCTGCTGCGGGTAGCCGTAACCGGGCTGGGGCTGGGGCGGAGGAGCCTGCTGGGGGTAGCCGTAGCCGGGCTGGGGCGCCTGCGGCGGCTGGCCGTACGGACCCGGTTGGCCGTACGGACCGGGCTGCTGGGGCTGCCCGCCGTACGGGCCCGGCTGGTTGTAGCTCATTTCTGGGTTCCCCTCCAGATGCTTATGCGTTCACGACATCCTGGCGCAAACACAGGGGACGCGCGGCATCGGGGTGCCCACCATTACAAAACAAACGCGTTTCGGGACACGCCCGGGACACCCCTAAACTGGGCGGGTGACCGAGAACGCTCAGCAGCAGCCACCAGCGCCCGACACCGAACTGCCGACCCAGTACGCGCCGGCCGATGTAGAGGGGCCGCTGTACGAGCGCTGGGTAGAGCGCGGTTACTTCGAGGCGGACGAGAAGAGCGACAAGCCGCCGTACACGATCGTCATCCCGCCGCCGAACGTCACGGGCAGCCTGCACCTCGGGCACGCCTTCGAGCACACCCTCATCGACGCCCTCACGCGCCGTAAGCGCATGCAGGGTTACGAGACGCTGTGGCAGCCCGGCATGGACCACGCCGGTATCGCCACGCAGAACGTCGTCGAGCGCGAGCTCGGCAAGGAGGGCAAGTCCCGGCACGACCTGGGCCGCGAGGCGTTCGTCGAGCGCGTCTGGCAGTGGAAGGGCGAGTCCGGCGGGCAGATCAGCGGGCAGATGCGGCGCCTCGGTGACGGCGTCGCCTGGTCCCGTGAGCGCTTCACCATGGACGAGGGCCTGTCCCAGGCCGTCCAGACCATCTTCAAGCGCCTCTACGACGACGAGCTGATCTACCGCGCCGAGCGCATCATCAACTGGTGCCCGCGCTGTCTGACGGCCATCTCGGACATCGAGGTCGAGTACCAGGACGACGACGGCGAGCTGGTCTCCATCCGGTACGGCGAGGGCGACGACGCCATTGTCGTGGCGACGACGCGCGCCGAGACGATGCTCGGTGACACCGCGGTCGCCGTTCATCCCGAGGACGAGCGCTACCGCCATCTCGTCGGCCGTGAGATCGAGCTGCCGCTCACCGGCCGCCGTATCCCCGTCGTCGCCGACGAGCACGTCGACCCCGAGTTCGGCACGGGTGCCGTCAAGGTCACCCCGGCCCACGACCCGAACGACTTCGAGATCGGCCAGCGCCACGACCTGCCGTCCCTCGCCGTGATGGACGAGCACGCGGTCATCACCGCGCACGGCCCCTTCCAGGGCCTGGACCGCCTCGAAGCCCGCTCGGCCATCGTCGCCGCGCTGCGCGCCGAGGGCCGGATCGTCGCGGAGAAGCGGCCGTACGCCCACTCCGTCGGCCATTGCTCGCGCTGCAAGACCACCATCGAGCCGCGCCTGTCCATGCAGTGGTGGGTCAAGGTCGGCCCGCTCGCCAAGGCCGCCGGTGACGCGGTCCGCGACGGCCGGGTCAAGATCCACCCGCAGGAGATGGAGAAGCGGTACTTCGACTGGGTCGACAACCTCCACGACTGGTGCATCTCGCGGCAGTTGTGGTGGGGGCACCGGATTCCGGTCTGGTACGGGCCGAACGGTGAGGTCGTCTGCGTCGGTCCCGACGACGAGGTCCCCACCGGCGAGGGCTGGCGTCAGGACACCGACGTCCTCGACACCTGGTTCTCCTCGGGCCTGTGGCCCTTCTCGACTCTGGGCTGGCCCGAACAGACCGAGTCGCTCGCGAAGTTCTACCCGAACTCCGTCCTGGTCACCGGCTACGACATCCTCTTCTTCTGGGTCGCCCGGATGATGATGTTCGGCCTGTACGCGATGGAAGGGACCCCGCCGTTCCACACCATCGCCCTGCACGGCATGGTCCGCGACCAGTTCGGCAAGAAGATGTCGAAGTCCTTCGGGAATGCCGTCAACCCCCTTGACTGGATGGACAAGTACGGCAGCGACGCCCTCCGGTTCACGCTCGCCCGCGGCGCCAACCCGGGCGTCGACGTCCCGATCGGCGAGGACTGGGTCCAGGGCTCCCGTAACTTCGCCAACAAGATCTGGAACGCGACGCGCTTCGCGCTGATGAACGGCGCCACGGTCGACGGCCCGCTCCCGGAGCCGTCGGCGATGTCCTCGACCGACCGCTGGATCCTCTCCCGCCTGAACTCCGTCGTCGCCGAAGTCGACGCGTTCTACGAGGACTACCAGTTCGCCAAGCTGTCCGACGCCCTCTTCCACTTCGCGTGGGACGAGGTCTTCGACTGGTACGTCGAGCTGTCCAAGACGACGTTCCAGGCGGGCGGCGAGGCGGCCGAGGTCTCCAAGCGCGTCCTCGGCGAGGTCCTCGACGTCACGCTGAAGCTGCTGCACCCGGTGGTCCCCTTCGTCACGGAGACCCTGTGGACCACGCTGACCGGTGGCGAGTCGATCGTGATCGCCGAGTGGCCGGCCGACAGCGGCTTCCGTGACCGGGGCGCCGAGCAGGAGATCGAGTCGCTCCAGTCGGTCATCACCGAGGTCCGCCGCTTCCGCGCCGACCAGGGCCTCCAGCCCGGCCAGCGCGTCCCGGCCCGGCTGACCCTGGACGGCACGGCCCTCGCCCCGCACGAGCCGGCCATCCGCCAGCTGCTGCGCCTGCAGCCGGAGGGCGAGAACTTCGCGGCCACGGCGACGCTGCCCGTCGCGGGCGCCGAGGTCGCGCTGGACCTCTCGGGCGTGATCGACGTCGCGGCGGAGCGCAAGCGCCTGGCGAAGGACCTCGCCGCCGCCGAGAAGGAAAAGGCCCAGGCCACGGCCAAGCTCGGCAACGAGGCGTTCCTCGCCAAGGCCCCCGACAACGTCGTGGAGAAGATCCGCGGCCGCCTGGCGAAGGCGGACGAGGACATCGCCCGCATCGCCGCCCAGCTGGACCGTCTGCCGCCGGCGTAGGTGTTCGTACGTCGATGAAGGCCCCCGGAGCCTCTTGGTTCCGGGGGCCTTCGCCGACCTTCTTGGGGGCGCGGGGAACTGCGCGATCGGCCACAGCGCGGCCGCAGACGCCGGACAACACCACGCACCCCACTCCCTGGGCGCACTGTCAGTCCCCGTCCGTAGACTGACCCCGTGAGCGACCAGAACGAGCCCGACCCCCTCGACCCCTTCGACGAGATGATCGCGGAGGAGACCGACCGCGACCCCGACCTCGCCGTCATCGAGGCCGGCAGCCGAACCCTGCGCACCCAGGGCGGCCCGCCGCAGGCCGACGTGCCCGCACGCCCCGAGGACCCCGAGGTCGACAAGGCCCTGCGCGAGGTCGAGGCGGAGCTCGCGACCCGCTGGGGCGAGACCAAGCTGGAGCCCTCCGTCAGCCGCATCTCCGCGCTCATGGACGTCCTCGGCGAGCCGCAGCGGTCGTACCCCTCGATCCACATCACCGGCACCAACGGCAAGACGTCGACCGCCCGCATGATCGAGGCCCTCCTCGGCGCCTTCGAGCTCCGCACCGGTCGCTACACCTCACCGCACGTCCAGTCGATCACCGAACGGATCAGTCTCGACGGCGCCGCGATCTCCGCAGAGCGTTTCATCGAGACGTACCAGGACATCAAGCCGTACATCGAGATGATCGACGGACAGCAGGAGTACCGGCTGTCCTTCTTCGAGGTGCTGACGGGCATGGCGTACGCCGCCTTCGCCGACGCGCCGGTCGACGTCGCCGTCGTGGAAGTGGGGATGGGCGGCTCCTGGGACGCCACGAACGTCATCGACGGTGACGTCGCCGTCGTGACGCCCATAGACCTCGACCACACCGACCGGCTCGGCGGCACGCCCGGTGAGATCGCCTCCGAGAAGGCCGGGATCGTCAAGCAGGACGCCACCGTGATCATGGCCCAGCAGCCGGTGGACGCCGCGCAGGTGCTGCTGAAGAAGGCTGTGGAGGTCGACGCGACCGTGGCCCGTGAGGGCCTGGAGTTCGGGGTCGTGGCACGTCAGGTCGCCGTCGGCGGACAGTTGGTGACGCTGCGCGGACTGGGGGGCGAGTACCCCGAGGTGTATCTGCCGCTGCACGGTGCGCACCAGGCGCACAACGCCGCCGTGGCGCTGGCCGCCGTGGAGGCGTTCTTCGGCGTCGGCGCCGCGCGGGCCGAGTCGGTGGACATCGACACCGTCCGCAAGGCGTTCGCCGCGGTCGCCTCGCCGGGGCGGATGGAGGTCGTACGGCGTTCGCCGACGGTCGTGCTGGACGCGGCCCACAACCCGGCCGGCGCGCGGGTCACCGCCGAGGCGATCGGGGAGGCCTTCGACTTCAGCCGGCTGATCGGGGTCGTCGGCGCGAGCGGCGACAAGAACGTGCGGGGGCTGCTTGAGGCCTTCGAGCCGATCTTCGCCGAGGTCGTCGTCACGCAGAACTCCTCGCACCGTGCCATGGACGCCGACGAACTGGCCGCCATCGCCGTCGAGGTGTTCGGCGACGAGCGGGTGCAGGTCGAGCCGCGACTGCCGGACGCCCTGGAGGCCGCGATCACGCTGGCCGAGGAGGAGGGCGAGTTCGCGGGCGGCGGTGTGCTGGTCACCGGGTCCGTCATCACGGTCGGCGAGGCCCGGCTGCTGCTGGGAAAGGGCTGAGTCCGAAGATGCGTACGCTCTGTTCCTCGACCCTGATCGGCGAGTTCTTCGTCATCGGCTTCGCCGGTCTGGTCGCCATGAAGGACCCCGACCTGTCCATGTCGACGGTGTGGACGGTCAGCGGTATCGCGATGTTCCTGTGCGTGCTGCTGTGCGGCCTGGTGACCCGGCCCGGCGGGGTCGCCCTCGGCTGGGCACTGCAGGTCGCCCTCATCGCCTCCGGCTTCATCGTGTCGACGATGTTCATCCTGGGCGTGATCTTCGCGGCGCTGTGGTGGGCCTCGGTGCACTACGGGAGGAAGGTCGACGAGGCGAAGGCGAGATTCGCCGCGCAGAGCGACTCCTCCACACCTGACGCTGCGTAACAAGGGCCCGGACACGCCCTGTAACCTCATCCCACCGCACCACCGGCTGGAAGTAAGAAGGAGCCCTCCCGTGACCCAGCGCACCCTCGTCCTGCTCAAGCCCGACGCCGTCCGTCGCGGCCTGACCGGCGAGATCATCAGCCGCATCGAGCGCAAGGCCGGCTGGCAGATCACCGCGCTGGAGCTGCGCACCCTGGACCAGGACACGCTGGAGCAGCACTACGGCGAGCACAAGGGCAAGCCCTTCTACGAGCCGCTGGTGGAGTTCATGGCCTCCGGCCCGGTCGTCGCCCTGATCGTCGAGGGCGAGCGGGTCATCGAGGGGCTGCGCGCGCTGGCCGGTCCGACCGACCCGATCGCCGCCGCGCCGGGCTCCATCCGCGGTGACTTCGGTGTGATCGTCCGGGAGAACCTCATCCACGCCTCCGACTCCGAGGAGTCCGCCGAGCGCGAGGTGAAGATCTTCTTCCCGGGCCGCGCCTGAGCCCTCAACCGGCCCGACCTGGGGCGGCCGAAGAAACCCGGCCGCCCGGCGGCATATGCGCGGCGATCGAGGGAACGAGTGCCCCCGATGGCCCGTCTCCACAAGCGGGGCGACTCGCCATCTGCTGACAATGGCGAAGACCCTCCCGCAGTGTTCGCGAAAGCGCGTCTACGATAGAAGCCTTCACGTCACAGCACCCACTTCGCCGACCTGAAAAGCCATCAAAAGCTCCCAGGGAAGGCCAGACGAATCCTGATGGGGAACTCAATGTCGTTCATCGGCCGTGACATGGCTGTCGACCTCGGGACCGCCAACACGCTGGTGTACGTCAGGGGTCGCGGGATCGTACTCAATGAGCCGTCCGTCGTCGCGATCAACACCAACACCGGTGGCATCCTCGCGGTCGGCGCCGAAGCGAAGAAGATGATCGGGCGCACGCCCGGCAACATCGTTGCCGTACGTCCGCTGAAGGACGGCGTCATCGCCGACTTCGAGATCACCGAGCGGATGCTCCGCTACTTCATCCTGAAGATCCACAAGCGGCGGTATCTGGCTCGTCCGCGGGTCGTCGTCTGTGTGCCCTCGGGCATCACCGGCGTCGAGCGCCGCGCCGTCATCGAGGCGTCGTCCCAGGCCGGCGCCCGCCAGGTGCACATCATCGAGGAGCCCATGGCCGCGGCCATCGGCTCCGGCCTGCCGGTCCACGAGGCCACGGGCAACATGGTGGTCGACATCGGCGGCGGCACCACGGAGGTCGCGGTCATCTCCCTCGGCGGCATCGTCACCGCCCAGTCCATCCGCGTCGCGGGCGACGAACTGGACAACGCGATCATCCAGCACATCAAGAAGGAGTACTCCCTTCTGCTGGGTGAGCGGACGGCCGAGCAGATCAAGATCACGATCGGTTCCGCGTACGACCTCGACGCTGACGAACACACCGAAATCCGCGGCCGGGACCTCGTCTCCGGGCTGCCGAAGACCGTCGTCATCTCCGCGGCCGAAGTACGCAAGGCCATCGAGGAACCGGTCAACGCGATCGTGGACGCGGTGAAGACGACCCTCGACAAGTGCCCGCCGGAGCTGTCCGGCGACATCATGGACCGAGGAATCGTTCTGACCGGCGGCGGCGCCCTGCTGCGCGGCCTCGACGAGCGGCTGCGTCGCGAGACCGGCATGCCGATCCACATCGCCGAGGACCCGCTGGACAGCGTGGCGCTCGGCTCCGGCAAGTGCGTCGAGGAGTTCGAGGCGTTGCAGCAGGTGCTGGACGCCCAGCCGCGCAGATGACGTAACTCTTCGATTCCGCCGTACGGGATGATCTCCTCTCGTACGGCGGATCGTTGATATAGAGGCATAAGCTTCCCAAGAGCCGCCAAGCGCGTGATTCAAGCTCGTATACAAGCTCCGCACAAATTCCGTATATGAACCCCTCGGGTTTCCCAGGGGTTTCCCGAACTCCTATGAGGAAGGGCACGGCCGCCGCACGTGAGGGACACACGAGAGAGCCGGCTGCTCCTGGTGCTGCTGATCGCGATCGCGTTCGCGCTGATCACTGTGGACATCCGCGGCGGTGAGGACTCCCCGGTCGACGGCGCCCGGTCCGCCGCGGCCACGGTCTTCGGCCCGATCGAGAACGGCGTGTCGGCGGCGGTCGACCCGGTCGGCAACGCGGTCGCCGCGATCCGTGACTCCGGAGAGCGCCACGACCGGCTCGCCGCGCTGGAGCAGGAGAACGCGGCCCTCAAGGCCAAGCTCGGCAGCGACGACCGCAACCGCAGCCGGCTGAAGCAGTTGGACAAGATGCTGAAGGTCGCGGGCGCGGGCCAGTACGGCATCAAGGGCGCCGAGGTCATCGCCATAGGAGCGGCCCAGGGCTTCTCCTGGACGATCACCATCGACGTCGGCGAGAACGACGGCATCCGGCGCGACATGACCGTACTGAACGGGGATGGGCTGGTCGGGCGGGTCACCACCGTCGGCCCGAACACCGCGACCGTGCTCCTCGCCAACGACCCCGACTTCACCGTCGGCACCCGTATGGAGGCCAGCGACGAGCTCGGCTTCGCCTCCGGGCAGGGCGACCGCCCGCTGCGCGTCGAACTCCTCAACGGCAAGGCCGAGGTGAAGAAGGGGGACCGGCTCGTCACCTTCGGCTCCCAGGCCGACAAGCCCTTCGTGCCCGGCGTCCCCGTCGGCGTCGTCTCCCGCGTCGACCCGTCCGGCGGCGGCCTGACCCGCACGCTCTACGTCACGCCGTACGCCGCGTTCTCCAAGCTCGACATCGTCGGCGTCGTCGTCCAGGCCCCCACCAAGGACCCGCGTGACACGGTCCTCCCCGACAAGCCGAAGCCGACTCCCACGCCCACCGTCACGGTCACCGTCACGCCGGGCGCCGACGGCACGGTCGACGGCCAGGACCAGCCCCAGGGGGACGGCCAGAACCAGCCCCAGGCGGACGGTCAGTACGAGCCGCGGGCCGACGGGCAGTATCAGCCTCCGGGCGACGGTCAGAACCAGTACGAGCAAGAGCAGTAGGAGCTGAAGCCCCATGCGCGTCAACCGAATCCTGCTCTCCTCCGCACTGATCGTCGTCGCCCTGGTGATCCAGGTGAGCGTCCTGGCCCGGCTCCACCTCCCGGGCGCCGTCCCCGACCTGCTGCTCCTCACCGTCCTGGGCCTCGCCATGGTCTACGGCCATGTCGGCGGCGCCCTGGTCGGCTTCGGCGCCGGTCTGCTCGCCGACCTCGCCCCGCCGGCCGACCACGCCGCCGGCCGCTACGCGCTGGTGCTGTGCGTGATCGGCTATCTCGCCGGGCTCATCAAGCCCGACAACGGCCGGCTCAAGTCGGCCACCGGGCCGATGGTGGTCGTGGTCGTCGCCGCGATCGGCACGACCCTGCTGTACGCCGGGGTCGGCGCTCTCGTCGGGGACACCGCCGCCCGCCATGTCGGCCTCGGCAGCCTGCTGTTCACCGCCGCGCTGTACGACCTGCTGCTCGCCCCGTTCGTGGTCCCAGGGATCATGGCGCTGGCCCGGCGCGCGGAGAACGACCCGCTCGCCGACAGCAACTCCCAGACGAAGAAGGCCGACATCTCCACCGGCTGGCTCTCCGGCGGGACCGGGCTGCGCATCGGCGGCCAGCGCGGGGGGCTCAAGAGCGGTCTGAAGGTGAAGGCGGCACGGGTGCGAACGGCCCGGGCCGGGCGCATCAAGGGGGTCAAGCGGCTGTGAGGGCAGCGGAGTTCACCCGGGAGGGTGAGTCCAGGAGGAACCGGACCGCACGGGCCGGCCGTTCATCAATCGTACACACACAGTCGTGTCCGTACTGGTACTCGCACCAGTGCACGGACCAGCACTCGCACTGAGAGGGGGAGGCAGCCACAGTGACCAACATCCCCGAGACCGGCCGGACGCCACGCGTCCAGATCCGGCTCATCGTCATCCAAGTCCTCGTCCTCTCCCTCCTCGGCACCCTCGGCGGGCGCCTGTGGTACCTCCAGATCCGTGAGGGCGACGCCTACGCCAAGGAGGCGTCCGGCAACCACGTCCAGCAGGTCGTGCAGCCCGCCGTGCGCGGCTCGATCCTGGACGCGCGCGGTGTGCCGCTCGCCGACAACGAGACACGGCTGGTGGTCTCCGCGTCCCGCACCGACCTGCTGAAGATGAAGGACGACGGAGAGGCCGTCCTGACCAAGCTGGCCGGCGTGCTGGGCATGACGCCCAAGGAGGTCAGGGAGAAGGTCCGGCTGTGTGACGCCAAGACCCCGCAGCCCTGCTGGAACGGCTCGCCGTACCAGCCGATCCCCATCACCGACGAGGCCACCCCCAAGCAGGCCCTCCAGATCCGGGAGCGCGCCGAGGACTTCCCCGGCATCACCGCCGAACCGCAGGCCCTGCGCCGCTACCCGAGCCCCGGCAAGTCCAACACCGCCCAGGTCCTCGGCTACCTCTCCCCGGTCACCGACCAGGAACTCCAGCAGGCCCAGGACACCGACTCGCCGTACCTGCGCTCCGACCAGGTCGGCCGCTCCGGCCTGGAGCGGCAGTACGACAAGGAGCTGCGCGGCAAGGCCGGCGTCACCCGCTACGAGGTCGACAACCTCGGCCGGGTCATCGGCCAGGCCAAGGCGGACGCCGCCCAGCCCGGCTCCAACCTCGTCACCAGCATCGACGCCCGAGTACAGCGGGTCGCCGAGTACGAGCTGAACGACGCCATGAAGCAGGCCCGCAAGGAGTGGGACCGCAACACCAACGAGCCGTACAAGGCCGACTCGGGCGCGGTCGTCGTGATGGAGGCCAAGACCGGCCGCATCGTCGCCATGGCGTCCAACCCGACGTACGACCCGAACGCATGGGTCGGCGGTATCTCCGCCAAGGACTACAAGACGCTGACCGGCAAGTCCTCCAACTACCCGCTGCTCAACCGGGCGATCCAGGGCCAGTCGGCCCCGGGCTCCATCTTCAAGGTCATCCCCACGGCCGCCGCGGTGAACGCGGGATACTCCTTCGACGGCCCCTACCAGTGCTCCAGCTCGTACTCCATCGGCGGCCAGGTCTTCAAGAACTTCGAGTCCAAGGGGTACGGCCCGATCAGCCTCGGCCGCGCCCTGGAGGTGTCCTGCGACACCGTCTTCTACCGGCTCAGCCACGAGGAGTGGAAGCGGGACGGCGGCACCAAGCCGAAGAAGAACGCGGGCGACTGGTTCTACAAGACGGCCCACCAGTTCGGCCTCGGCGCGGAGACCGGCATCGACCTGCCCAACGAGGTCACCGGCCGTGTCCCGGACCGCCAGTGGAAGCAGGACTACTGGAAGGCCAACAAGGACGCCTGGTGCAAGTACGGCGACAAGGACGGCAGCTACGCCGAGAAGATCGCCTACGAGAACTGCCTCGAAGGCAACCGGCTGCGCGCGGGTGACTCCGTCAACTACTCCATCGGACAGGGCGACACCCTCGTCACCCCCATCCAGATGGCCACCATCTACGCGGCCATCTCCAACGGCGGCACCCTCTACGACCCCACGGTCGGCAAGGCCGTCGTCAGCGCCGACGGCAAGACCGTCGAGGAGATCAAGCCCAAGTCGCACGGCAAGCTGCCGATAAGCAGGCAGACGCTGGCCGCGATGGACGACGCCCTCGCCGGCGTCGCCACCCGCGGTACCGCCGCCTGGCGATTCGCGCAGGTCGGCTGGCCGCAGGACAAGATCCCGATGCACGCCAAGACCGGTACCGCCGAGGTCTACGGCAAGCAGACGACCTCGTGGTTCGCGACCTACACCAAGGACTACTCGATCGTCATGACGATCTCCCAGGGTGGTACGGGTTCCGGCGCCTCGGGTCCGGCCGTGCGCAACATCTACGACGCGCTGTACGGCGTCTCCGACGACGGCACGATCAACAAGAAGAACGCGCTGCTGCCCACGCCCACGAAGAGCCTGCCGAAGGTCCGCACGGACGGCACCCTCACCTCGCCCAAGATCTCCAAGGACCCGGCGAAGGACCAGCGGGTCAGCCAGGAGGGCGAGGCCGGGCCGGACGAGCAGCAGCCCGCCGGGACGGTGGCGCCGCCGACGAACGAGAACCGGGACACCCGGCGCAGGCGGCGCGGGAGCCGCCGGCGGGGAAGCCGGAGGATGCTCACATGACCGGCGCCAACAGTTTCCAGGTCTCCGGGTACGGGCCGGAACGAGCGGGCTGGACCCGCCTGTTCGCCCGTGACTCGCTCGCCCGTCGGCTGGACTGGCCGATACTGCTGTCGGCCATCGCGCTGTCCCTGATCGGCTCGATCCTCGTCTTCTCGGCGACCCGCAACCGCACCGAGCTCAACCAGGGAGACCAGTACTACTTCCTGATCCGGCACATCCTCAACACCGGTATCGGGTTCGCGCTGATGATCGGAACCGTCTGGCTGGGCCACCGCACCCTGCGCACCGCCGTGCCGATCCTGTACGGCGTCTCGGTCTTCCTGATCCTGCTGGTGCTCACCCCGCTCGGTTCCACCATCAACGGCGCCCACTCCTGGATCAAGCTGCCCGGCGGCTTCTCGCTCCAGCCCTCGGAGTTCGTGAAGGTCACGATCATCCTGGGCATGGCGATGCTGTTGGCGACGAGAGTGGACGCGGGAGACAAGCAGTACCCGGACCACCGCACGGTGGTGCAGGCGCTGGGCCTGGCCGCCGTTCCGATGCTGATCGTGCTGCTCATGCCCGACCTCGGCTCGGTCATGGTGATGGTGGTGATCGTGCTGGGCGTGCTGCTCGCGTCCGGCTCCTCCAACCGCTGGGTCTTCGGGCTGATCGGCGCGGGCACCATGGGGGCGGTCACGGTCTGGCAGCTGGGCGTCCTGGACGACTATCAGATCGCCCGTTTCGCGGCCTTCGCCAACCCCGGACTCGACCCGGCGGGCGTCGGCTACAACACCAACCAGGCGCGTATCGCGATCGGCTCGGGCGGTCTCACCGGCTCGGGGCTGTTCCACGGCTCGCAGACCACCGGCCAGTTCGTGCCGGAACAGCAGACCGACTTCGTCTTCACCGTGGCGGGGGAGGAACTGGGCTTCGTCGGCGGCGGGCTGATCATCCTGCTCCTCGGCGTGATCCTCTGGCGTGCCTGCCGCATCGCCCGCGAGACGACCGAGCTGTACGGGACGATCGTCGCCGCGGGCATCGTGGCGTGGTTCGCCTTCCAGTCCTTCGAGAACATCGGGATGACCCTGGGCATCATGCCGGTGACCGGCCTGCCGCTGCCGTTCGTGTCGTACGGAGGCTCGTCGATGTTCGCGGTGTGGGTGGCGGTGGGGTTGCTGCAGTCGATTCGGGTGCAGCGGCCCATGTCGGCGTAGCCGCTGCGCTGGGCTTGAGCAGGGGGCGCTGGCCGGGGCTGGGCCACTGGCCGGGGTTGCGGTGTCGGCCTGGGGTGGGCACCGGCCCGGGCTGGGAAGGGGCTGGCCGAGGGCCGGGTGCCGGTCAGGGCTGCTTGGAGTGCCGGGCTGATGCGCCGGTGTCGGTGTCCGTACCGGATGGGGGCCGCGGCGCCGCGAGGGCTGGGCGTCTGCCGGGACGTGGCGTTCCGGCCGGGCTTCGGTGCGCAGAGGACCCGGTGGAGGGGGGCGCGGGCGATCGGTCTGCGCCGCCCAGCGGAGCCGTCTCCCGTGCGCTTCACCCACCGGTGCCGATGCCTCGGCGGGGCCCGGCCGCGTCGGTCGGTTTTCGCCCCGGTATCCGCCTGTTCGCCTGCGGTCCATGGCTGGTAAGCCCTGTCTTCCGGTCGGGACTGCCACTAGATTCAGGTCATGGCGGACACGAAGCGCGAAATCGAGCGGAAGTTTGAATCCGACGACAGTGGCTTGCCCGACCTGACCGGCGTCGCAGGGGTCGCGGCCGTCATCGACAAGGGTGTCGCGCATCTGGACGCCACCTACTACGACACCGAGGACCAACGCCTCGACGCCTCGTCGATCACGCTGCGCCGCAGAACGGGCGGCTCGGACGCCGGCTGGCATCTGAAGTTCCCCGTGGCGCCGGGCGTACGGGACGAGATTCAGGCCCCGTTGTCCGACATACTGCCCCGCACCCTCGCCGGACTCGTCCGCTCCCGGGTCCGGGACGCCGAGCTGGTGCCCGTGGTCCGGCTGCGCTCCGACCGTGATGTGCGCGACCTCGTGGACGCCGAGGGGCGGCTGCTCGCCGAGGTCGGCGTGGACGCCGTACAGGCGGAGCGCCTCACCGGAGGCGGCGGTACCGCTCAGTGGACCGAGATCGAGGTGGAACTGGCCGACGGCACCGACCCGGCGTTCCTCGACAAGGTCGAGAAGAAGCTGAGGAAGGCGGGCGTACGGCCCTCCGCCTCGACCTCGAAGCTGAAGCGGGCCCTGGCGGAGACGGCGCCGAAGAAGAAGCCGGGCAAGAAGGCAGGCAAGACCCAGGCGGAGCTGGTCACCGCCGGGGATCATGCCCTCGCCTACCTCCGCGCACAGCTGAACGCGATCGTCGAGCTCGATCCGGCCGTGCGGCGGGACGTGTACGACTCCGTGCACAAGATGCGGGTCGCCACCCGGCGAATGCGCAGCGCCCTGAAGTCGTACGGCAAGGTCCTCGACCGCGAGGTGACCGACCAGATCGGCGAGGAGCTGAAGTGGCTGGCCGGGGAGCTGGGCGTCGACCGGGACCAGGAGGTGCTGACCGAGCGGCTGACGGCGGCCGTCGACGAGCTGCCGCGCGCGCTGATGGTCGGGCCCGTCCGTACCCGGCTGCGTACCTGGGCGCGAGCCCGCAGCGGGGGAACGCGGCGGCGTCTGACCACTGTGCTCGACGGCACACGGTATCTGCGGCTGCTGGAGTCCCTCGACGCCCTGGTGGCCGATCCGCCGCTGCTGAAGGCGGCCGGCAAGAAGCCGGAGAAGGTGATCGGGAAGGCCGTACGGAAGGATCTGGCGAAGGTGTCCCGGCTGGTCGAGCGGGCGTTCGAGCTGGAGCCCGGGCAGGAGCGGGATCTCGCGCTGCACGAGGCGCGGAAGAAGGCCAAGCGGACGCGGTACTCGGCGGAGTCGGCGGTTCCGGCGCTGGGTGACCCGGCCACCGCCCTGGTGAAGTCGATGAAGAGCCTGCAGAACCTGCTCGGCGACCACCAGGACAGCGTGATGACCCGGGAGGCGCTGCGGGAGCTGGCCCGGCAGGCGCACGGCGCGGGGGAGCCGTCGTTCACGTACGGGCTGCTGTACGGGCGTGAGGAGCGCCGGGCGGCCGAGGACGAGGCCGGCCTGCCCGGGCTGTGGAAGGAGATCAAGGGCGGGACGAGCATCTGAGCGTGCGGCGGGCCGTCGCGGTCGCGTTAGGCTAGATGGTCACCCCTGTCAGTTCAGTCCAGCTCACGAAGGTTCGCGAGATGTCTGCCGAAGTCGCTGCGGCCGCCGAGTCTGTGTTCCCGCAGCTCGAAGCTCTGCTCCCGCATGTG
Source organism: Streptomyces sp. NPDC028907 (assembly GCF_055564995.1). NCBI lineage: Bacteria > Bacillati > Actinomycetota > Actinomycetes > Kitasatosporales > Streptomycetaceae > Streptomyces > Streptomyces sp. NPDC028907. The sequence continues at coordinate 194,716 of NZ_JBVHVE010000004.1, read as the reverse complement.
CAGAAGCCGATCCAGTACGTCGGCGGAGAGCTCAACTCCACGGTCAAGCCGTGGGAGTCCTGTGACGTCCGCTGGGCGCTCATGTACCCCGACGCGTACGAGGTCGGGCTGCCCAACCAGGGCGTCATGATCCTCTACGAGGTCCTGAACGAGCAGGAGGGCGTCCTCGCCGAGCGCACGTACAGCGTGTGGCCGGACCTGGAGGCCCTGATGCGGGAGCACCGCGTCCCGCAGTTCACGGTGGACAGCCACCGGCCGGTGAAGGCGTTCGACGTGTTCGGCCTGTCCTTCTCCACCGAGCTCGGCTACACCAACATGCTCACGGCCCTGGACCTGGCCGGGATCCCGCTGGAGTCCAAGGACCGCACCGTCGACGACCCGATCGTCCTGGCCGGCGGCCACGCGGCCTTCAACCCCGAGCCGATCGCCGACTTCATCGACGCGGCGATCATCGGCGACGGCGAGCAGGCCGTGCTGGACATGACGAAGATCATCCGCGACTGGAAGGCGGAGGGCCGGCCGGGCGGCCGCGAGGAGGTCCTCTTCCGCCTCGCGAAGACGGGCTCGGTGTACATCCCCGCGTTCTACGACGTCGAGTACCTCGCGGACGGCCGTATCGCCCGGGTCGTACCGAACAAGAGCGGTGTCCCGTGGCGCGTGTCCAAGCACACCGTCATGGACCTGGACGAGTGGCCGTACCCCAAGCAGCCCCTGGTCCCGCTCGCCGAGACGGTCCACGAGCGGATGTCGGTCGAGATCTTCCGCGGCTGCACCCGCGGCTGCCGCTTCTGCCAGGCCGGCATGATCACCCGCCCGGTGCGCGAGCGCTCGATCACCGGCATCGGCGAGATGGTCGAGAAGGGCCTGAAGGCGACGGGCTTCGAGGAAGTCGGCCTCCTGTCCCTCTCCTCGGCCGACCACAGCGAGATCGGCGACATCGCCAAGGGCCTCGCGGACCGCTACGAGGAGGACAAGATCGGTCTGTCCCTCCCGTCGACCCGCGTGGACGCCTTCAACGTCGACCTGGCGAACGAGCTGACCCGCAACGGCCGCCGCTCCGGTCTGACCTTCGCCCCCGAGGGCGGCAGCGAGCGCATGCGCAAGGTCATCAACAAGATGGTCAGCGAAGAGGACCTGATCAGGACCGTCGCCACCGCCTACGGCAACGGCTGGCGGCAGGTGAAGCTGTACTTCATGTGCGGCCTGCCGACCGAGACCGACGACGACGTCCTGCAGATCGCCGACATGGCGATGAACGTGATCGCCAAGGGCCGCGAGGTCTCGCGCTCCAACGACATCCGCTGCACGGTCTCCATCGGCGGCTTCGTCCCCAAGCCCCACACCCCCTTCCAGTGGGCCCCGCAGCTCTCCGCCGAGGAGACGGACGCCCGCCTGGAGAAGCTCCGCGACAAGATCCGCGGCGACAAGAAGTACGGCCGCTCGATCGGCTTCCGCTACCACGACGGCAAGCCGGGCATCGTCGAGGGCCTCCTCTCCCGCGGCGACCGCCGCATCGGCGCCGTCATCCGCGCGGTCTACGAGGACGGCGGCCGCTTCGACGGCTGGCGCGAGCACTTCTCCTACGACCGCTGGATGAGCTGCGCCGACAAGGCGCTGGCCCCCTTCGGCGTCGACGTCGACTGGTACACCACCCGCGAGCGGACCTACGAGGAAGTCCTCCCCTGGGACCACCTGGACTCAGGCCTCGACAAGGACTGGCTCTGGGAGGACTGGCAGGACGCCCTCGACGAGACCGAGGTCGAGGACTGCCGGTGGACGCCGTGCTTTGACTGCGGGGTGTGTCCGCAGATGGACACCCACATCCAGATCGGCCCGACCGGCAAGAAGCTGCTGCCGCTGACGGTCAAGAACGCGGCGCCGGCGCCTGGCGGTCACTCGCACTGAGGTGGGCGAGGCTGAGCCTGCCCCCTCTCGATCGGGAGGGGGCTCAAAGCTGTCCTAGGCGTCGTGATGCCCAGCGTTATGCGGTTCGGCCTTGAACAACTCGTCGGGGGATACGGAATCGAAGTGGAGTAGCGCTGCTGAGCCGCACCGGCCCCCACATGGTGGACGCTGGTGAGCACGCGCCTAGGGGGCCTCTGAGGTGGATCGGTCGGGGTCCGGAGGGCGGGCCGTGGTGGAGGGGAGGTCCTCGGGTATCTCGGAGCAGGTGCTGCGGGCGGCGGTGAGCAGCGTGCCGAGTTGGTCGGCGATCTCGGGGAAGGTTGCGGCCAGGCCGGTGTCGTGCAGCAGTCTGATCGCCTGCCAGTTCGGGGTGTCGGAGTTCCGGGCTAGTTCGTCCAGGAGTCCCAGTGCCGCGGCCCTGGCGATCTGCCGCGTCGGGTCGGCCAGAAGCCGGTGAACCGCCGGGTCGCTCGCCGGGTCCTTGAAGAGGTGGGCCAGGTTGCGGGCGACCCGGAATCGGACCCAGTCGTCCCAGGTGTCCAGCAGGCGGTCGAGAATGCGTCCCCGCCATGGTGCGGGCACGGGGGCGATCAGTATCAGCCGCAGCAGATAGCGTTCGTTCCAGGTTTCCTCGACGTAGTCGAGCAGGGGGACTTGCGCCGATGTGGGCACCTTGCCGAAGCCGGAGATCAGTCGGTTGCGTGCGGCCTGGCGGATCGCCACGTCGGGGGCGTCCAGGAATTCACGGAAGACGCGCTGGCCCCAGGGAGCGGTCCACATGATGTCGGCGTGCCGGAGGAAACCCTGGAGGGCGGCACTGCGTACCCCGACCACGCTGCTGTCCGCCATCCGCCGCGCCAGTCGGCGTACCACCTCGGTGAGCTGCGCATCGGCGCGGACACAGCGGTCCAGCCCCTCCTCAATGCTCGGATGTCGCAGTGCGTGGTAGCCGCCGGTGAGGGTGCCGTGCCACAGGACGTAGTCGCGCAACGAGTCCAGGGCCATGTGGAAGGACGTGATTCCCACATGTCCGAAGTCACCGTCCCGGGCCGCGCTCTCGAAGAGCCGACGGACCGTGTCCCGATCGACGTGCTCCGAAGACAGTGTCGCGACGAGATACAGGAACGCCTGTTCCACGAGCGGCAGAAGCCGGACCTGGCGGCCGAACTCCGAGGAGACGTCCCGGTATCCGGGCAGTCGGGTCAGTGCCTCTTCGGCGTCGGGTACGTCCCTGGTGTTGCGGATGAACAGTTCGACGTTGTGCGGTACGGGCAGGGCGTCGGTGATGCGTGTGATGACGTACGACGGCACGGGAGCCCATCTCGGGCGGTAGCAGGCGACATACCGCTCCGCGATCTCGTTCAGCTGAGCGCTGGTGTAGGCGGTCTCCACGGTCAGCCGCTGGCTCAGCGTGATCGTGTACTCGGCGAACGAGTCGATGATCACTTTGTCGAAGACAGCGGAGCGTGATGTGACGACGACCCGGCATCTCCTGGCGGCCACCAGGTCCAGGAACCGCCGTAGGTTCGTGACGAACTCGGGCATGTCCACAGGCACCGTCGCCCCGAAAGGATCCTCCAGATAGATGGCCTGGTCGTTCGGGAAGAGCTTCGCGATCCGGTCCTCGAACCTGCCCTGCGATGTGCTGAGCGTCAGACTGAGTTGCTGGGAGTTCACCCAGCTGGGAGAGAATCCGGACCGCGAGTAGAGCTTCCACAGCAGTTCGACGGCGGTGAACGTCTTTCCGACGTGGGGATCGCCGACGATGAACACGACGTGATGCCGCTCCAGGGTGGCGACCATGTCGTCGTACCGCTGGGGAGGCACGAACACCGAGGTGAGCTGTGTGTACGGGCTGGCCTCGGCATGGCGGTCCAGGCCGAGTTCGTCGAGGAAGTCGTCCAGCGTCCTGCTCTCGGGCACGTCGGCTGCGGCGATGGCTGTGATCTCCTGTGCCAGCGCGAGTAGTTCGGCGTCGAGAGGGGAGCCGACGAGTTCTACTGCGGCGCGCAGGAGCGATACCAGTGGGGGTTCCGTGCCGGTTGCCTGGTGGTGGCGGGCGCAACGGTCCACGACCACAGCACAGAACTCGATCGTCGAGCCGTCCACGGGGATGCTGTCCAGAAGGTCTGCGTCGAACGCGGCTTCCTGGAGCAGCGCCTGGCGCAGACCGGATCTGTCGATTCCCGGGACGCGGCGCAGCAGACGCTGTGCCTGTCGGCGTATTCGGCCCGGTAAGGCTCGGTGGTGCGGGTCGGTCATCTCAGCGCAGGAATTCCTGAGGGTCGGACTTCTGCTGCCGGGCGAGGTCGGCGAGCGGGCGCTGCTCCGGGTCGTTCCCGGCTTCCTCGACAACGCGGTCGTACCAGCGTGCGGCCGCCTCGGACTCACCGACTCTGCGGTACTGCTCGCCGATCAAATACTTGATGGTCTGGGCATGTTCGCCGGTGACGCAGTTGTCCTCGACTGCCCTCTCGAAGTGCTCGATCGCTTGCCGACGCAGGTATTCCTGGCCTTCGGTGCTCTCCACCTCTGGTTCGTCACCCCAGGCCCAAGCCGCCCGTAGGTAGAGGCTTCCGATCTTCTCGGCGTCATGGCCTCTCCACTTGGCGATCCACGCGGCGTATTCGAACCGGCGTGAGGTCGAGGAACGTTCGTCGCGCACCAAGGGTGTGATGCGCTCGGCGATCAGCCGGGACACCTTCTCGTCCACGAGGCCCTCGAAGGCGTCAGTGCTGCCGGTGAAACCGCAGTTGTCGCAGGTGTGGATGAATCCCCCGTCCGGCTGGGATCCGCTCGCGATTTCGCGGAAGTCGGTGGTGACGCCGCCCAGATTGTTGGTGCTGCCGGTGACGTAGGACTGGAAGGTCGTACGGCAGTTGGGGCAATCGAAGTCACGCGGGAAGATGGTTGTCATCGGATCCCCCTGAGGTGCAGATCGGAACGCTGGTCTGTTCACGCAGTCCGTCGGGAAGGTGGGCGAGCACGCTGGAGAGCAGAATGCCCTCGTTGCGGTAGAAGAGCCGGCCGGTTGTCGGCTCGGGGATCCTGCCCCCGCTGTGGTGGATCGCCACCACCTGCCAATCGTCGTTCAGAACCGGGGAGCCCGAGGAGCCGGGGAGCGTGGACGTCAGATACTGGATGACGTCCCCTCCTTGATAAGCGATCCGGTTGTGTTGCAGGGCGACCTGCTTGGGCTGGCCGGCCGGATGCTGCACGATGTTGACTCGGTCCCCGGTCCGCGGGGGCGTCTTCGAAGGGCTCAGCCATCCCCACTGCCGCCCGGGTTCCCCGTCGATCGCGATGAGCGAGTAGTCCAGTTCGTCGGCCGGGCTCGTGTGCAGGAGTCCGGCGTCGGCCGCTCGGTACTCGCTGACCGGTCGGGCGCGGCCTCCGGCGTCGTCCTCAAAGCCGAAACGGAAGACCGATCCGCGTAACTGCTCCTCGTCGCCGATGACGTGATGGTTCGTCAGGAACATTCCGGGGGCGATGAGGAATCCCGTGCCCGACCACCTGCGGCGCCCTGTCGTCGTCTCGACGTAGGCGACGGCAGCCGCCGCGCGCAGTCCTTCGGCCAGGAAGGAGATGGGCCGCAGCGTGTTCTCGCCGATGATCTTCTCCTGGAACTGGGCGACGTCCCGGTCGCTCAGAGCCCCGCTCGGCTCGGGCTGGGCGGCCACCGGAACCATGAGGCCGTAGCGATCGAGGAGCCCGGTGAGGAGCGCGCGCTGCTCGACTCCCACGAGCAGCGTCATCTCGTTGACGAGCCGCCCAAGGGCTTCGTGTTCCGGGGAGACCCGCCCGTACGCGAGGGCGTGGGTCACCAGTCTGCTCGCCGCCACGTACGGCGATCCGCTCAGGTCGACGTGGGGGGCCAACCGCGCCAGCCCTGCGTTCCGCACGAACTCGCCCCGATCGACCTCGCGGGCGAATTCCGGTAGTTCCTTGAGTACGGCGATGAGCGCCGACCTGTCGTCCGGCGACAGTTCGACCATCCGACAGTCCCCCTTCGGGCCGTTCGCACCACCGGCCAAACCATCGTCACAGCGGCTCGGCCTCCACGGTATCCGTGTCCGGCCGCCACGCGCCGCCTCTTGGGCCTGCCTCGCACCGACGGAGGTTCACCGACGTGCCGCACACGTACGACGGCTCCTGACCGGATCCCTGGTCAGAGGCCGTCGTCGTACCAGATCTGCGCGTAGTTCGGCTTGGGGCCGAAGGCGCTGATGCGCGTGGTCTCGACGATGCCCGAACCGCCGTTCGTCGCCTGGGCGGCAGTTCCCGGTCGCGAGCGGCGTATCCGGACCCGACGATGGGACAAGGCCCGGCCCCTTCGGATCTGTCGAGGAGAAACCATGGCTGACCGGCGCGACGGGGCGGACCGCATCGTGGTCGGGGTGGACGGTTCGGACTCGTCGAAGCAGGCCCTTCGGTGGGCGGTGCGGCAGGCGGGGTTCACTCGGGGTGAGGTGCTGGCGGTGACCGCCTGGGACATGCCGCAGTTTCATGGCGCGCTCGGCTGGCTGCCGCCGTCGAGCAGTGACGAGGGGGCGCTGGAAGGCCGGGCACGTGACGACCTCGAGCGGGCTGTCGAGGAGACCGTGGGGGCACGGCCAGGGGTGGAGGTGCGTACCGAGGTGCACTACGGCACGCCTGCCAGCGTGCTCCTGCGTATGGCCCGGGACGCGTCCCTGCTGGTGGTCGGGAGCCGGGGGGCTCGGCGGGTTCGCGGGGCTGCTGTTGGGATCCGTCGCCCAGCACTGTGCGCAGCATGCGGCCTGTCCGGTCGTCGTGTTCCGGGAGGGGGCCGGCGGCGGTGGGGAGGGGGACGACGGCGGCGGAGGTGGCGGTGGACGGTGAGTTCGGGGCGGTGGTCCCGCTGTGCCGCTCTCCCCGCGGTGAGCGGGTCCCCGATGTCACCGGAACGCACTACCGACCCGGCTCCCGGATCGCGATCCCCCGCGATCCCCGGGACCGTGGTGGGGCAGCGGTGACCCCCAAGAGCACCTTCACCATCGCCTCCAGGACACCGACCTCCCGCGACAGCCGAAACGAGGCGGCATGCACGATCCCGATCCACCGTTCCGGCCGATCGCCGGCGGGATGGCTACCTGCCGCTGGCGGACCTCGGCCTCGTCGGGGACGGCACGACCGCTGCGCTGGTCGGCCTGGACGGGCACGTCGGCTGGGAGCGGACCTGGAGCCCCGTGGCGGTGCGCGGACGCGCCCGGGCGAGCCCGCTGGGACTGCTGTCGGAGCAGATCAACCCGTCCACAGGAGAGTTCATGGGCAACTTCCCCCAGGCGTTCAGCCACATCGGGATCATCGCCGGCGGCGTGAACCTCGCCCGGGCGAGGGCGGGGGCACCGGCATGATCGACCGGCTCGCCGTCCTCGGCGCGACAGGGGACCTCACGGCCCGCTACCTGCTGCCGGCGCTGGCCGCCCTCCAGGAGGCGGGACATCTGGGCGAGCGGCTCCAGCTGACCGGCGCGAGCAGGGAGGACTGGAGCAGCGCCCGGTTCCGGGAGTGGATGGCCGCCCAGCTGGACCGGCACGGCGGAACGTATCCGGCCGGGGCGAGGGAGGCGATCGTGGACGGGGCCCGTTATGTGCGGGCCGACGTCACCAGCTCCGCCGACATCGCCGCGGCGGTCGCCGGAAGCGGCCCGGTCGCCGTCTATCTCGCTCTGCCGCCGGCCCTCTTCCCCCGTGTGGTCACCGCACTGCACGAGGTGGGCCTGCCGAAGGGCAGCCGGATCGTGCTGGAGAAGCCGTTCGGCGAAGACCTGGCGAGCGCGCGGGAGTTGAACGGGCTGCTCGCCGACCTGGTGCCGGAGCAGGCGGTGTTCCGCGTCGACCACTTCCTGGCCATGACGACCGTCCAGAACGTGCTCGGCAGCCGCCTGGCCAACCGGGTACTGGAGCCCATCTGGAACAGCACCCATATCGCCGAGGTGGAGATCACCTGGGACGAGACGCTCGCCCTGGAGGGCAGGGCCGGCTACTACGACCACGTAGGCGCGCTCAAGGACATGATCCAGAACCACCTCCTCCAACTGCTCTGCCTGGTGGCCATGGAACCGCCGATCACCCTCGGCGAACGCGACCTGCGCGACCGGAAGGTCGACGTACTGCGGTCGGTGCGGCTGCTCACCGAGTACGACGTCGTGCACCGCACCCGCCGCGCCCGCTATCTGGCCGGCAGGATCGGCGACCACGACATTCCGGCCTACGTCGACGAGGAGGGCGTCAGCAGCGAGCGCCGTACCGAGACCTTCGCCGAGGTGGAGCTGGAACTGGACAGCTGGCGCTGGGCCGGCACCACCTTCCGGCTCCGCAGCGGCAAGGCCCTCAAGGAGGACCGCAAGGAGGTGGCGGTGCGCTTCCGCGCCGTGCCCCATCTGCCGTTCGGCCACGGCGGCGAGGCCCTGCCCAATGTGCTGCGCTTCCAGCTCGAACCGGAGGGCCTGACCCTCGACCTGACCGGCATCGGCTCCCAGGCGCACGAACTCACCCCGCTCTCGCTGACCGCGGGCATGGAACCCCCGGACCTGCCCGCCTACGGCCGGCTCCTGCTCGACGTCCTCCGGGGAGACCCCGCGCTGTCCATCCGCGGCGACGAGGCCGAGGAGGCGTGGCGGGTCCTCGAACCCGTACTGGACGCCTGGGAGAAGGACCTCGTCCCGCTGGAGGAGTACCCGGCAGGCTCGGACGGGCCACCGCCACCCTCGCCGTACGAGGACGGCCTCCAGCGGCGGGAGGACCTGCTGCACGAGCCGGCGGCCCCGCCGGACGAGGTCTGAGGGCTCCGTCGATGCGCGAACACGCCGGGGTGCCCCCCGGTTCCGGCCGTCGCCCCTTGTGTCTCGTGGTCATAGGAGTCTCCGGGACGGGCAAGACGACCATGGCGCGCCTTCTCGCGGAGAGGCTGGACCTTCCCTTCGCGGAGGCCGACGACCTGCATCCGCCGGCCAACATCGCCAAGATGTCGGCGGGCATCCCGCTCGACGACGCGGACCGGCGCCCCTGGCTGGAGTCCATCGGACGCAGACTGCGGGAGGGCGAAGCGGCCGGCACCGGCTGCGTGGTCGCCTGCTCGGCGCTGAAGCGACGCTACCGGGACACCCTGCGCGCGGCCTGTCCGGGCGCCTTCTTCCTGCAGCTGACCGCCGAGCGGAAGGTGCTCGAACAGCGGATCGGCGACCGTACCGGCCACTTCATGCCGAAGACGCTGCTCGACTCGCAGCTCGCCGCGCTCGAACCGCTGCAACCGGACGAACGGGGCGCCGTGCTCGACGTGGGACCGGCTCCCGAGGCGATCGCCGAGACGGCCCTGGCGCTGCTGCCGCGGTGACGAGGGCGTTCAGCGCTGCCCGCCGTCCGTGGCGTCCGCCAGGCGGCCGTCCTCGCGGTCCAGCCAGTGGCGGCGCAGGGCCTCCAGGACGATCGAGACGTCGAAGGAGGTCACGCCGGGCAGCCGGGCGAGGTCGTGGGTGAGGAAGGCGGCGAGGCCGCGTTCGTCGCGGAAGACGCCCTGGTGGACCACGCAGGAGTGGCCCGCGGTGGTGGAGACGTAGCGTGCCGAGGGGTGGGTGGAGAGGGACGTGGCCACGTCCGTGATCGCGCCGGGGGAGACCGTGAGGGCCACGACGGCCTCCAGGGCGTAGCCCAGCAGGGACGGTTCGATCTCCACCCGGGGGCGGACCAGGCCGCGTTGGAGCAGGGACTGGGTGAGGCGGTAGGCCGTGGACCGGCCGATGTCCAGCCGGCGGGAGACCTGGGCGGCGGTGGTTCGGCCGTCCGCGGCGAGCAGGCGCGGTGGTGCTCGCCGCCGTCATCACCGTCGTCACCGAGAAGGTCATCGCCCGCCGTGTGGCGGCCATGCCGGACGAGCCCGAGCCGGCGGACCAGGACACCGACGGCGGCGAGAGGGCGCCGACGCCCCTGACCCTCGGTGCCGGCGAGCGGCGCGGGCTGCGCAACGCCGGGTGGGCGCTGCTGGCGTACGTCGCGGTGGTCGTCGCGGCGATGGTCCCGGGCGCCTCACCGCTGCGGGGCGAGGGCGGCAGCATCGTGCAGTCGCCGCCGGTGCTGACGGGGATCGCGGTCGTGCTCGCGGTGGCATTCCTGATCGCGGGCGCCGTGTACGGCCGGGCCGTCGCACCGTGCGCACCGGCCGGGACATCCCCGACCACATGGCGAAGGGGCTGCGTGAGATGGCGCCGGTCCTGGTGCTGTTCCTTCGCGATCTCCCAGTTCCTGGGGGAGACCTCCGTGGGCGGTGCCGGCGACGGCAATTTCGTCGCCGCCCTCGGCCGGCCCGTCCTGGACGGCCTCGGCGCGGTCGGCGGCGGCGCCCACGCCCGCCACGAGCACGTCCTGCTCGACCACGTCCCCGCACGGACCGCACTGCTGGCCGGACTGCTCACGGCGTACGCGAAGTAGCGCGGAGCAGCAGCTCACGCGTCCGCGCAGTAGTTGCCGGATCGTGTCCCTGACCTGCATCCGACCAGCCGGTCAGGTGCGTCTACGACGGTATGGATCTCGAAAAGCCACCCCCGCCACAGCGCCCGGCACCCCAGGAACCCCAGGGGTGCCTGGTGGTCGCGATCCGTGTCCCGGTGCGGATCGTCGTCCTCGTGCTGGTCGTGCCGGTACGGATGGCGTGGGACGCGCTCGTCGTCGCCGGACGCTTCCTGAACGACACGGTGCTCCGGCCGGTGGGGCGGGCGCTGCTGTGGCTCGGGCGGGCACTGTTCGTGTGGCCGTTCGTGGCGCTGTGGCGGTACGTCGTGGTACCGGTTGCGCAGGGGCTCGCCTGGCTGGGGAACGTCCTCTTCGTCGTACCGCTCGTGTGGCTGTACCGGTATGTCCTGACCCCCGTCGGGCACGCGTGCGCGTGGGTGGCGCGGGGGATCGGGGCCGGTCTGGGATGGCTGTACGCGCGCGTGCTCACTCCGATCGGGCACGCGGTGATGTGGGTGCTGCGCGGCCTCGGCGCCGTACTCGCCGCGATCGGGCTCGGCATCTTCACCGCGGTGGCCTGGCTGGCGCGGTATCTCCTCGTCGTCCCCGTCTTGTGGGTGTACGAGTGGATCCTCACACCGGTCGGGCACGCCGTCGCCTGGTGCGCGAGGGGCCTGGTGTGGCTCCTGAGCACGATCGTCACCGGCATCGGGATCGCCCTGTACTGGACCGCGCGTGTGCTGTTCGTGTTGCCCGCGGTGGCCCTGTACCGCTGGGTCCTCGCGCCCGTCGGCCGGGTGCTCGCGGTCGTCGGCAAGGAGATCCGGGACGCGCTCGGGCACGCCTGGCGGGTCGCCGGACGGATCTCGCTCGCCGTCGGACGGTTCCTCGCGAGCCTCTTGCGGTGGACCTTCGTGGAGCCGGTGCGCTGGGTGTACCGGACGGTGCTCACACCGGTCGGGCACGTCGTCCGGGACGCGGTGCTGCGTCCCGTCGCGGAGGCCGCGCGCAGCATGGGCCGGGCCACCCGGCAGGCCCTCACCGCCGCCCGCGAGTCAGTACGGCAGGCGCGGGCCGACTTCCGCCGGATGCTCTTCGGCGAGCCGAAGCAGCCGGAAGCAGTCGCCCGGCGGGAACCTCGGGGCCGCGAGACACGTACTCTTGGTAGCAGTACGACCGCTCTCACGAAGGACTGAACGACACTGGGCAAGCGACAGCCCGTAGGCCCGCCGCCCGCACCCGCGGTGCAGCGCATCCGACTGCGTTACACCAAGCGCGGCCGCCTCCGGTTCACCAGCCACCGTGACTTCCAGCGCGCCTTCGAGCGTGCGCTGCGCCGTGCCGAGGTGCCGATGGCGTACTCGGCGGGGTTCACGCCGCATCCGAAGGTGTCGTACGCCAATGCCGCACCCACCGGCACGGGCAGTGAGGCGGAGTACCTGGAGATCGCGCTCACCGAGGCGCGCGATCCGGAGCAGCTGAGGCTGCTCCTCGACGAGTCGATGCCCGCCGGGCTCGATGTCGTCGAGTCGGTCGAGGCCCGCACCTCCGGGCTCGCCGACCGGCTCACGGCGTCCGTCTGGGAGCTGCGGCTCGACGGCGTGGACCCGGCCGAGGCCGACCGCGCGGTCGCCGTCTTCAACGCCGCAAAGGCCGTCGAGGTCCAGCGCATGACCAAGAACGGCGTACGCACCTTCGACGCCCGTCCGGCGGTCGTCCACCTGGAAAGCACCAACGGAACAGAAACACACAGTTCGGAGGCTGATAGGCCGACCGACCAGCCCTGTGCGATACTGCGGCTGGTTGTTCGGCACGTGACGCCTGCCGTACGACCCGACGACGTCCTGTCCGGTCTCCGCGCCGTGGCCGACCTGGCGCCGCCGGTCCCCGCAGCGGTGACCAGGCTGGCGCAGGGGCTGTTCGATGAAGAGACCGGCACGGTGACCGACCCGCTCGCGCCCGACCGCGAGGCAGCGACGGCCCCAACCGAGGCCGAGAACGCTGCCGCCGCGACGGCGCCGGCGTAAGGAAGGTTCCGGTAGGGACGGACGTCGAAGCGCCGCCCTCGTACTCGGGAGCCACCTGGGTCGGGCAGCGCACCGACCAGAAGACTTTCGCCAGGCCGTACGCATTCGGCGTACGGAACCGGCGAGACAGGACACAGAGAGCTCCCGTGCGGCGCCCGCGCCCCGGACGGCGGCAGTCGCGCTGACGCGCGAGCCGCGGACGTCACCGGCATACCGCCGGACCAGGTGCGGCGCCCGGGAGCCTGACGGGAGAAACGCCCGCATGCTCGAACCGACCGAACCCAACGAGGGTTCCGAACTGAACACTCCCAGCGACACCCTGCCGCCGCGTCGTCGGCGTCGTGCCGCGTCCCGCCCGGCGGGCCCGCCGACGGCTGGCGCCGAGACCCAGCCCGCAGAGGTGGTCGAGCCGGCCATACCGGTCGCCGAGACCGCCGATGTGGCGGCGCTGAGCGACGAGGCCGAGAAGCCGGACGAGAGCGTCGAGGCCGTCGAGGCCGAGGTGACTCCTGAGGCCGCCGAAGCCGAGGAGAGCGCGAGGACCGAAGCTCCGCAAGAGGCGGCGCAAGCCGCGCCTCCCGCCCGTACGCGTCGTCGTGCGGTGCGCCGCGCGTCCGCGCCCGCCGGGGCCCCGGCCGCCGCCGAGGACGCCGAGACCGTGGTGCCCGTGGCCGCCGCCGCGCCGGTCGCCGAGGAGCCTCCGGCCGCGGCCGAGAGCACCGAGGCGAGCGACGAGGCGGCCCCGCCTCGTACGCGTCGTCGTGCGGTGCGCCGCGCGTCCGCCCCTGCCGGCGCCCCCGCCGCGGCCGAGGCCGCCGAGAGCGCCGCCCCCGCCGAGGTGCCCGCCGCCCCTGCCGAGGCGGAGGAGAGCGCCGAGGCCGCCGAGGAGGCCGCCCCCCGTCGTGCGCGTCGCCGTGCCACGCGCCGGGTGTCCGCACCCGAGGGCGCTCCGGCCGATGAGAGCGCCGAGACGCCCGTGAGTGCCGAAGCCCCCGCGGAGGCGAAGGAGACCACCGAGGCCGAGGAGGCCGCCCCGCGTCGTACGCGCCGGCGTGCCACCCGCCGTGTCTCCGCGCCCGCCGAGGCCACAGGCGACGAGGCTCCCGCCGAGACCTCGGTGACGGCCGAGACGCCCGTGGCCCCCGGAATCGAGACCGAGGCCGCCGCGGTCGCCGGTGTCGGCACGTCCGCCGAGCCGCCCGCGGCCGAGGCCGACGAGGAGGCCGGCCCCCGCCGTCGCCGCCGGGCCGTCCGCCGGGCCGCCGCCGGATTCGCCGCGCCCGCTCAGGGCCCCGCCTCCGAGGCCCCCGAGGCTCCGCGTCCGGCGCGCCCCGCCGTGGCCGTGTTCCAGGCGCCCGTGTTCACCGAGCCGCAGTTCCAGACGCCCCAGCGGGCTGCTGCCGAGGCTGCCGCCGAGTCGGAGACCGAGGACGTGGCGGAGACGCAGGCGCAGGCTCAGGAGCAGCCCGCGGCCGCACCGCGTCGTCGTCGGCGCCGGGGCGCCGGGTACGGCGAGGAGACCGAGGCCCAGGCCGTCGAGACCCCCGTCGAGACCGTTGCCGAGGACGAGACCGAGGAAGCCGAGGGGGTCGCCGAGGACGTCGTCGAGGGCGAGGACTCCGACGAGACCGAGGAGACCGGCTCGCGTCGGCGCCGCCGTCGCGGTGGCCGCCGTCGTCGTCGCGGTGAGGCCTCGGACGCAGAGTCCGAGGGCGGTGACACCGAGGGTGACGAGGCCGCGGCCGAGCAGGCCGAGCAGGACGCCGAGGACACCGCCGAGCAGGAGGAAGAGGACGCCGAGGACGCCCGCGAGGAGGGCGGTGGCTCCAGTTCCAGCAGCCGTCGCCGCCGTCGCCGCCGGCGTCGCGCCGGTGATTCCGGTACCGACACCGAGCCCGGCGAGGGCGACCCCGAGCGCACCGTCGTCAAGGTCCGCGAGCCCCGCCCGAAGGCCGAGCCGTCCGACGAGGTGCAGTCCATCAAGGGCTCCACGCGTCTGGAGGCCAAGAAGCAGCGCCGCCGCGAGGGCCGTGAGCAGGGCCGCCGCCGCGTCCCGATCATCACCGAGGCCGAGTTCCTGGCCCGCCGTGAGGCCGTCGAGCGGGTGATGGTCGTCCGCCAGCACGGCGACCGTACGCAGATCGGCGTCCTAGAGGACAACGTGCTCGTCGAGCACTACGTCAACAAGGAGCAGGCGACCTCGTACGTCGGCAACGTCTACCTGGGCAAGGTCCAGAACGTGCTGCCGTCGATGGAGGCCGCGTTCATCGACATCGGCAAGGGCCGCAACGCCGTCCTGTACGCCGGTGAGGTCAACTTCGAGGCGCTCGGCATGGCCAACGGCCCGCGGCGCATCGAGTCCGCTCTGAAGTCCGGCCAGTCCGTGCTCGTCCAGGTCACCAAGGACCCGATCGGGCACAAGGGCGCGCGTCTGACCAGCCAGGTCTCCCTCCCGGGCCGCTACCTCGTGTACGTCCCCGAGGGCTCGATGACCGGCATCAGCCGCAAGCTGCCCGACACCGAGCGCGCGCGGCTGAAGACCATCCTCAAGAAGATCGTCCCCGAGGACGCGGGCGTCATCGTGCGCACCGCCGCCGAGGGCGCGAGCGAGGACGAGCTGCGCCGTGACGTCGAGCGGCTCCAGGCGCAGTGGGAAGAGATCCAGAAGAAGGCCAAGAACGGCAACGCCCCGACGCTGCTGTACGGCGAGCCGGACATGACCGTCCGGGTCGTCCGCGACATCTTCAACGAGGACTTCTCCAAGGTCGTCGTCAGCGGAGACGACGCCTGGGAGACCGTCCACGGGTACGTCTCGCACGTGGCGCCGGACCTGGCCGAGCGGCTCCAGAAGTGGACCAGCGAGGTCGACGTCTTCGCCACGTACCGGATCGACGAGCAGCTCGCCAAGGCGCTGGACCGCAAGGTCTGGCTGCCCAGCGGCGGTTCGCTGGTGATCGACCGGACCGAGGCGATGGTCGTCGTCGACGTCAACACCGGCAAGTTCACCGGCCAGGGCGGCAACCTGGAGGAGACCGTCACCAGGAACAACCTGGAGGCGGCCGAGGAGATCGTGCGCCAGCTGCGGCTGCGTGACCTCGGCGGCATCATCGTCATCGACTTCATCGACATGGTGCTGGAGTCCAACCGGGACCTGGTGCTGCGGCGACTGCTGGAGTGCCTGGGCCGGGACCGTACGAAGCACCAGGTCGCCGAGGTGACCTCGCTGGGCCTGGTCCAGATGACCCGCAAGCGGGTCGGCCAGGGCCTGCTGGAGTCCTTCTCCGAGACCTGCGTCCACTGCAACGGCCGCGGTGTCATCGTGCACATGGAGCAGCCGACGTCCACCGGCGGTGGCGGCAAGCGCAAGAAGCGTGCGCGGGCCGGTGCCGGGCCTGAGCACGTCCACGAGGCCGCCGTCGCCGTCGAGCCGGTCGAGACGGCCGAGGAGGAGGCGGAGACCGAGGCCGAGGTCGCCGCCGAGGCGGCCCAGCCCGCCGCGCTCCCGGAGCCCGCCTTCGCACCGGACGAGGAGCTGTACAGCAGCGTCGCCGAGGCGGAGGCCGCGGCCGGCCGTGGTGGTCGTTCGCGCCGCCGCGGCGGTCGACGGGCGTCGGCCCCCGCGGGTGCGCCCAGGAAGTCCGAGGCCGTTCCCACGGCCCAGGACGTGACCGTCGCCGACGAGGTCGAGCGTCCGGTGCAGCCGGAGTCGGCCGCCGAGGCGAAGG
Organism: Streptomyces sp. NPDC028907; assembly: GCF_055564995.1. Lineage (NCBI taxonomy): Bacteria > Bacillati > Actinomycetota > Actinomycetes > Kitasatosporales > Streptomycetaceae > Streptomyces > Streptomyces sp. NPDC028907. The sequence continues at coordinate 178,591 of NZ_JBVHVE010000004.1, read as the reverse complement.
CCGAGCCGGTTGCCGTGGAGGACGCGGTCGTCGAGACCCCGGCCACCGAGGCCCCGGCCGTCGAGGAGGCCGCGCCCAAGGGGCGTACGCGGCGTCGCGCCACCCGTAAGGTGTCCGCGCCCGCCGGGTCGCCCGCGGGAGCCGAGGCCACCGTGGTGACCGTCGCCGAGACCGCGTCGCAGGCGTCCGAGCAGGTGGCGCAGGCTCCGGCGGAGCAGGCGGAGGCGCCCGCCGAGAGCGCCGCCCCGGCCCGCCCGCGGCGCCGTGCCGTGCGCAAGGCCACCGCGCCGACCGCCGCCGAGGACACGGCCGTCGTGGTCGTCCCGGCCGCGGAGACCGAGGCCACCGCTGAGGCCCCGGCCGCCGAGGAGGTCGTCGAGGAGACGGCTCCGGCCAAGAAGACGGCCCGTAAGACGGCCAAGAAGGCGACGGCGAAGAAGGCCGCCACCAAGAAGACCGCGGCCAAGAAGACGGTCGCGAAGAAGGCGACGGCGAAGAAGGCGACGGCCAAGAAGGCGGCGAAGACCGTCAAGACGGCCGCGGCCAAGAAGACCGCCGCAGCGCAGCAGTCCAGCCCCTCGGCGGTCAGTGCCACGACCGAAGAAGGCTGAGCCAGGCGCGTTGTCACGTTGTGTGGTCCTGTCCCGCGCGGACAGGACCACACGCTTCCCCGGGGGCCGCCAGGTCCCGCCCGGGCGTCGTATGCTTCGCGCCCGCACCCCCGTCGTAAGGAGAGAACCGCGATGATAGGCCTCGTACTCGCTGCCGGCGCCGGCCGCCGCCTGCGGCCGTACACCGACACGCTTCCCAAGGCCCTGGTGCCCGTGGCGAACGAGGGTTCGCCGGACGCGGTGAGTGTCCTGGACCTCACTCTGGGGAACTTCGCCGAGGTCGGCCTGACCGAGGTCGCGATCATCGTGGGCTACCGCAAGGAAGCCGTGTACGCGCGCAAGGAGGAGCTGGAGGCGAAGTACGGCCTGAAGCTCACCCTCATCGACAACGACAAGGCCGAGGAGTGGAACAACGCCTACTCCCTGTGGTGCGGCCGTGACGCCCTCAAGGACGGTGTGATCCTCGCCAACGGCGACACCGTGCACCCGGTCTCCGTCGAGAAGACGCTGCTCGCCGCCCGTGGTGACGGCAAGAGGATCATCCTCGCGCTGGACACGGTCAAGCAGCTCGCCGACGAGGAGATGAAGGTCGTCGCCGACCCCGAGAAGGGCGTACAGCGCATCACCAAGCTGATGGACCCGGCCGAAGCGACCGGCGAGTACATCGGCGTGACCCTTATCGAGGGTGAGGCCGCCGCCGAGCTGGCCGACGCCCTCAAGACCACCTTCGAGCGCGATCCGCAGCTGTACTACGAGGACGGCTACCAGGAGCTGGTCCACCGTGGCTTCCAGATCGACGTGGCACCGATCGGTGACGTCAGCTGGGTGGAGATCGACAACCATGACGACCTCGCCAAGGGCCGGGAGATCGCGTGCCGGTACTGACGAGGCTCATCCCCTCGCCCGTCGTCGTCGACATCCGGTCGGGCGCCCTTGACGACCTGGGCGGTCTCCTGGCGGACCAACGCATATCCCAGTCGGGCCAGCTCGCCGTCGCGGTCAGCGGCGGCTCGGGGGCTCGGTTGCGCGAGCGGCTGGCCCCGGCGCTGCCCGGTGCCACCTGGTTCGAGGTCGGCGGGGGCACGATCGACGACGCCGTGCGGCTCGCCGACGAGATGAAGGGCGGGAGCTACGACGCGGTCGTGGCGCTCGGCGGTGGCAAGGTCATCGACTGCGGCAAGTATTCTGCCGCCCGCATCGGCCTGCCCATGGTCGCGGTGGCCACCAACCTCTCCCACGACGGCATCTGCTCGCCGGTGTCGATCCTCGACAACGACGCGGGTCGCGGGTCGTACGGTGTGCCGACGCCCATCGCGATCGTCGTCGACCTGTCCGTGATCCGCGAAGCGCCGATCCGGTTCGTCCGTTCCGGGATCGGCGACGCGCTCTCCAACATCTCCGCGGTCGCGGACTGGGAGCTGGCCAACCGGGTCAACGGAGAGAGGATCGACGGCCTCGCCGCCGCGATGGCCCGCCAGGCCGGTGAGGCGGTCATGCGCCACCCCGGCGGCTGCGGCGACGACGGGTTCCTGACCGTGCTCTCCGAGGGCTTGGTGCTGTCGGGCATCGCCATGTCGATCGCAGGGCACACCCGCCCCTCGTCCGGGGCCTGTCATGAGATAAGTCACGCGATCGACCTGCTCTATCCCGGGCGCCGGGCGAGCCACGGCGAGCAGGTGGGCATCGGCGCGGCCTTCGCGATGTACCTGCGCGGTGACGAGGAGGCCTCCCGGATGATGGCCGAGACCCTGCACCGGCACGGGCTGCCGGTCGTGGCGCGGGAGATCGGGTTCGACGACGACGAGTTCATCCGCGCCGTGGAGTTCGCGCCTCAGACCCGGCCCGGCCGGTACACGATCCTGGAGCATCTCGGTCTGTCGCCGGAGCGGATCGGACAGACGTACGCCGAGTACGTCGCCTCCGTGGCGTACCTCACGGGCTGAGTGGGAGCCGGTCGGCCCGAGAGGGTCCGGTTTGACCCTGCGGGGCGGGCCCCCGTAACCTTGGTCGTCGGCGTGTCCACTGACCCGCCACATCCCCGTAAACCTTTTCCTCCCGGGCCCAGAGCTGGCCGGGAGAGGCTGTCCGCGGTGCGGGCGGCTGGCCTGCGGGGGTGCCGTTTCTTCGAGCGTAGAGAGTGAGTTCCGCGTGTACGCGATCGTGCGCAGCGGTGGTCGTCAGCACAAGGTTGCTGTCGGCGACATCGTCGAGGTTGACAAGATTTCCACCGCCAAGGTCGGCGACACGGTCGAGCTCTCGACCCTGCTCGTTGTCGACGGCGACGCTGTGACCAGTGACCCGTGGGTGCTGGCCGGCATCAAGGTCCAGGCCGAGGTCGTGGACCACCACAAGGGCCAGAAGATCGACATTCTGCGCTACAAGAACAAGACCGGCTACCGCCGTCGTCAGGGCCACCGCCAGCAGTACACGGCGATCAAGGTCACTGAGATCCCCGCGGCTGCGAAGTAAGGGACTGAGAACAGATGGCACACAAGAAGGGCGCATCGTCCACCCGGAACGGTCGCGACTCCAACGCTCAGCGGCTCGGCGTGAAGCGTTTCGGCGGTCAGGTCGTGAACGCGGGTGAGATCCTGGTCCGCCAGCGTGGCACCCACTTCCACCCCGGTGCGGGCGTCGGCCGGGGCGGCGACGACACTCTGTTCGCGCTGCAGGCCGGTGCGGTGCAGTTCGGCACCAGCCGTGGCCGCAAGGTCGTGAACATCGTTCCGGTCGCCTGACCCGGACGTTTCGTTTCGCGAGGCGGACCTCACTTCCCGGCCGGGAAGGTGGGTCCGCCTTTCGCGTGTTAAGCAGGAACCATCCTTTTACGTCTCTGGAGGCACCCACCATGACCACCTTCGTGGACCGCGTCGAGCTGCATGTCGCCGCGGGTAGCGGAGGCCACGGCTGTGCCTCCGTCCACCGAGAGAAGTTCAAGCCGCTGGGCGGCCCGGACGGCGGCAACGGCGGCCGGGGCGGCGACGTGATCCTCACGGTCGACCAGTCGGTGACAACGCTGCTGGACTACCACCACTCCCCGCACCGCAAGGCCACCAACGGCAAGCCCGGCGAGGGCGGCAACCGCTCCGGCAAGGACGGGCAGGACCTCGTCCTGCCCGTGCCCGACGGCACAGTGGTCCTCGACAAGGCGGGCAACGTCCTCGCTGACCTGGTGGGGCACGGCACGTCGTACGTGGCCGCGCAGGGAGGCCGGGGCGGGCTCGGCAATGCGGCGTTGGCCTCCGCGCGGCGCAAGGCGCCCGGGTTCGCGCTGCTCGGGGAGCCGGGCGACCTGCAGGACGTCGTGCTGGAGCTGAAGACGGTCGCCGACGTGGCGCTGGTCGGCTACCCGAGCGCGGGCAAGTCGTCGCTGATCTCGGTCCTGTCGGCCGCCAAGCCGAAGATCGCCGACTATCCCTTCACGACACTGATTCCCAACCTGGGCGTGGTGACGGCCGGTTCGACCGTCTACACCATCGCCGACGTGCCCGGCCTCATTCCCGGTGCCAGCCAGGGCAGGGGTCTCGGCCTGGAGTTCCTGCGTCACGTCGAGCGGTGCAGCGTACTCGTGCATGTCCTGGACACCGCCACCCTGGAGTCCGACCGCGACCCGGTCTCCGACCTCGACGTCATCGAGGAGGAGCTGCGGCAGTACGGCGGTCTGGACAAGCGTCCGCGCATCGTCGTTCTCAACAAGATCGACGTACCTGACGGCAAGGACCTGGCCGAGATGGTCCGGCCCGACCTGGAGTCGCGCGGCTACCGCGTCTTCGAGGTGTCCGCGGTGGCCCACACCGGGCTGAAGGAGCTGTCGTACGCGCTGGCCGATTTGGTGGCCAAGGCCCGCGCCGCCAAGCCCAAGGAGGAGGCCACGCGCATCGTCATCCGGCCCAGGGCCGTGGACGACGCGGGCTTCACCGTCACGCGCGAGGACGAGGGACTGTTCCGGGTGCGCGGTGAGAAGCCCGAACGCTGGGTGCGGCAGACCGACTTCAACAACGACGAGGCCGTCGGCTACCTCGCCGACCGGCTCAACCGCCTCGGTGTCGAGGAGGAGTTGCTGAAGGCGGGTGCCCGCGGCGGCGACGGTGTGGCCATCGGCCCCGAGGAGAACGCGGTCGTCTTCGACTGGGAGCCGTCGATGACGGCCGGGGCGGAGATGCTCGGCCGGCGTGGCGAGGACCACCGGTTCGAGGGCACCCGCCCTGCCGCGCAGCGCCGTCGGGACCGGCAGGCTGAACGGGACGAGGCGGAGCAGGAGTTCGACGGTTTCGAGCCGTTCTAGGCGAAGCGCGGGTGGTCCGGATTCGCACGCGCGGGGGCGCCCGGAGTTCACCGGGCGCCCCCGTCTTCGTGGGACCGTAAGGGCCTTCTACCGTGCCGCGTAGCCGAAGCGGGCGCCGGCCGAGGGCAGGCCGCTCTGGCCAGGCTTGTAGGTGGTGACCGGGGCGACCGCGCCGTCGGCGGTCACGTTGGACAGCGGCAGGGCGTACAGGGTGCCGTAGGTGCTGGGCCCGTAGGGCATACCGACGTACAGGTGGGTGCCGGTGTAGTGGATGCTGCGGCCCAGGGTCTGGTTGGCGCCCGGCGTGCCGGGGATACCGTCGCCGTCGCCGACTTCCAGCCACCTGTCGTTGGCACCGGGCGTGCCCAGCAGGGAGAAGGTCTGGATCGCGCCGGCGTTCGCCGCCGAGCCGATGGCCTCGTTCGGGACGCCGACGGCCAGCTTCATCGTGGCGGTGGTGCTCACCGCGCGCGGGGCGGTGTTGACCGCGGTCACCGTCGTGCCGAAGCGGTCACCGGCCTCGGAGGTACCGGAGACGTCGTCCGTGGCGGTACCCGAGGAGACCCCGTAGAGCTGGCTGTACGTGCCCGCGGCGGTGATGCGGAAGGTGAGGACCGAGCCGACGTCAGCCTTGGCGACCCCGTCGACAGTCAGGTCCTCGCCGGGCGAGCCGACTGCGAGGATCGACTCGTTGGCGGTCGCGGCGCCCGACGGGCGGTGCGTGACGATGGCCAGGGACCTGCCGAAGTCGTCTCCCGCCTCGGCGCCACCGGAGACGGTGTCCAGGTCCTGGTCGAGGCCGAACATCGCGGCAGGACGGCCTTCGGAGTTCAGGGTGTGGGAGAACACCTGCACGTTGCCGGCGTTCGCGTCGGAGCCGATGGCGTCGCCGGGGGCGCCGACGGCGATGTGGTTGGCGTCGGCGGCCAGCGCGGTGCCGAAGGCGTCGTTGGCCTCCACGGCGCCCGGTACACCCGTGCTGTCCTGGGAGACGGCGATGTTGGTGGAGCCGTACGCGTAGAAGATCATGCCGGCCTTGGCGACGCTGCCGATGGCCTCACCGGGCGCGCCCATGACGACGAACGGCTCTCCGGCCGCACTGACGCCGGCGGCGACGGTCTGGCCCGTGCGGTCGCCGGCCTCGGCTCCCGAGTTGGCCATCGACCCGTTGCCGGAACCCTGTTGGAAGTGGGTCCTCTTCACCGTGCCCGTGCCCAGGCCGCCGACGGCGCCGTGCAGGATGTCGACCACGCCGGCGTCCGCCGTGCTGTCGAGGTCCTCCGACGGGGTGCCGACGACGAGGTCGGTGCAGCCGTCCTGGTCGTAGTCGACGGTGTCGATGGTCTCGCCGAACCAGTCGTTGGTCTCGGGGGCGCCGGGCACCCAGTCGAGGGCCTGGCTGATCTCGGCGGTGCCCTTGCCGCCGCCGTACACGATCCGGATGAGACCCGCGCCGGACGTGCCGCCGACACTCGCCGCGGGGTCGGCGACGGCGATGTCCTCGACGCCGTCACAGTTGAAGTCGGAGACGCCGGGCGCGCCGATCTTGGTGTTCACCCAGGAGGCCAGGTCATCGACGCGGGCGACGATGCCGTCCGTGCTGGTCACGGACTCGGCGATGCCGTAGCAACCGCCCTGGTACGACTGGCTGGCCAAGGCGACAAGCTGGTGCGTGCCGCCCGTGACGCGGACCATGGGGCCGCCGGTGTCGCCCATGCACGCGGCTGCCCCGTCCTTGCCGGTGACCGTGGCGGTGGTGGCCGCGGAGGCGCCGACGGAGAACGCGCCGGTGTGCAGGTTCAGCGGCGCCCACTCGTCCGCGCTGCGGCCGTATCCGGCGAGCCTCAGCTCTTCGCCGGCGGCAGGAGCGGCGGAGGCCAGGGGGATGGGGGTGACGTTGGTGACCGGGCGGTTCAGCCGGGCCAGCACCACGTCACGGTCGGTGCGGGGCACGAGCTCCACGACCTCGCGGACCGCGCCGGCGCTGCTGGTGAGGTCGGAGCGGCCTATGGTCGCGGTGGTCTTCAGCCGGGGCTTGCCCGTGGGCACGGCAAGGCTGGCGGCGGGGTTGTCGGCGAAGCAGCTGGCGGCGGTCAGCAGCCACTCTCGGTCGACGAGGACGCCGGAGCAGCCGCGGTCGTGGTCGCCGATGACGAGCTGGGCGGTGTAGGCGTGGGTGGTGTCGGAGGAGGGCGAGGCGGGGCCGGTGACGGCGACGGCGGGTACGGCGGTCAGCACGACCGATCCCGCGGTCAGGGCGGCGGCCAGTGCGGCGCGGCGCACGGGTCTGGTGTGTCGCATGGGTTCAGTTCCTTGGTGGCAGGTCGGGCAGGGGATCGTGGCTGGGCGCTACTTGGAGGTCCTGATCTCCACGAGCGTGTGCGGACGCGCCTGCGGGTCGTCGATCTCGCCCACTCCCTCCCAGGTGTTGGCGGGAACGTCGACCGATGTTTCCTCCGTGCCGACAGTCAGGTTGAGCTGGGTGTCGTAGGCGGGGGTCTGGACGCCGTAGACCCTGTCGATCTCCAGCGTGAGCCAGCCGGTGTCACCGGTGACTCGGAAGCACACCTTCGAGTTCGTGCGGGAGTAGATCTCCAGCTGGCCGGTACCGCTGACACAGTCGGCGACGGTGATGTGACCGTCACCGCGTTTGAGGACGATGCCCCGCTCCTCGAGGATCTTGTCCGCCTGCGGATAGTTGAAGTCCTCGACCGCGTAGCCCGGGGCCTCGTCGGCGACCGCCTCGACGGAGGTGGCGCCGTGCCCCGAGGGTGCTCCCGCCGGGCCTGCCGCCATCGCGAGCCACGCCAGGGCGCCCGCGGCGACTGCGGCCCCCAGAGTGCGCCCCATCAGGCGCTTGGTTCTTGACGCGGTTGTACTACGTGCCTTCATCACAGTCCTAGCGGTTCGGTTCCGATCGACGGTCCGGAACAGATTCAAAACGGGCGTGAAGGCTGCGGCGCCAAGGTCCACCATTTTCTCAGACAATGCACGCGAACAGAAATGCGCATGGTTACGAAATCACCCCCCGATTTCCCCGTGTCGCAGCGGGATAGCGCTCTCATCCGAGATGGATTCGAGGGCCGTAACGCAATGCTTATTCCCGCAGCCTCAGGCATATAAAACCGCAACTGCCAAGCTTGTCCACAGAGAAAAAGCACGACAAACGGGTCACATGTCGAAGGCGACACGTGACCTGCGTCACCTATTGGGAAAGTTGTGCGGGAGATTGTGGATGTTCTGTGGAGGGTGAATATACGGTAGGTAACATTCCGTTTTTGGTTCGGTATTTGAGGCGCACGCCCCAACCCGCTTCGGGAATTGACCTTTGCGAAAGCAGGCGGCGATTCAGCGTTGACCGGGTAATGTTCCCGCCTGTATCGCTGGATCGATGCGATGCCCCAACCCTTATGCAACCGGGTGGAGTTGGGGCGTCGCGTCCATGTCCGCATCGTCATATCCCGCTACGGGAAGGATGCTTACCTTGTCAGCGTCACTGTGGAGCAGACGCCGGATTCTCACGACCGTCGCCGGAGCGGCCGCCGTGCCCGCCCTGCCCTCGATACTCACCCTGACCGCCACACCCGCTCATGCCGCTGATACGGACACTACGGACACCGGCCTTCCGGAAACCGACAGAGGAAGGGCCGTATGGGCGTTCAAGACGGGCGGTGAGGCGGTCCGCGAGGCCGCCGCCATCGCTCTCGCCGGCTCGTCGGCCGCGGTATCCGCCTTTCTGTCCGAGGAATTGCCGGCCGCGTCGGCGGAGGACAACCGCTTCGCTGTCATCAGCACCCTCACCTACGCGGGCTCGTCCGCCCGCGAAGCGGCCGAAACGGCGTTGTCCGCGGGGGATGACGCAATCGCCGCCTTCCTGAAGGACGGCTACCTGCAACCCGTCGAGACAGATCTGCGGGCGGCCGTATTCACCGTCCTGAACAACGGCGGCGTCGCGGTCGAGCGCGAGGCGACCAAGGCGCTCGAGGCAGGGACCGAGGCCGCTCTGCGGACGTTCCTGGAGACGACCCAGTACACAGCTCAGCAAGAGGACGAGCAGGTCGAGGTCTTCAGCATCCTCAACACTGGGTCCCCGCAGGTGAAGCTGTACGCGGAACGTGCCCTGAGCGACGGCTCCCCCGAGGCGATCCACCAGTTCCTCGTCTCCGGTCAGTACATCGCCCGCGCCCGCGACGAAGAGTCCGCGACGGTCGAGCAGTTGGTCGAGATCGTGGAGCGGGAAGGCAAGCGGGCGCAGCTGAAGACGGAGCAGGCCGTCGCCGCCTCCGACCGCGCGAAGGAGGCCGCCGAGCGGGCCAAGGCCGCCGCTTTGAAGGCTGCCGAGGAGGCCAGGGCGGCCCAGGAGGACGTGCGTAAATCGGCCAGGGCGGCGAACAACGCGGCGAGTGCCGCGCGCGGAGCCGCCAGAGCCGCCACCACCGCGATTGCCGCCTCCCGCACTGCTCAGGAGGCGTCCAGCCGCGCCACACGCGCCGCGCAGGCTGCCGCTGCCGCCGCCGCGTCGGCCGGGAACGCCGCCTCCCGCGCCTACAACGCCGCCATCGCCGCCTCCAAGGACGCCTCCAAGGCATCTGCCGCCCGCGCGGCCGCCCAGGGCGCCCGGGACGCCGCCGCACGGGCTGAGACCGCGGCGGCCGCGGCCGACCAGGCGGCCATCGCGACCAGCCAGGCCGCAGCCGCCGGATCGGCCGCCAAGAACGCGGCCCAGAACGCCGCCGCGGCCGCCAACGCCGCCGCCGACGCCGCCGCGTCCGCAGGCGCCGCCCAGTCCCAGGCGGCCAAGGCACGGCAGGCGGCAGCCGAGGCCAACGCCGCGGCCGCGCAGGCCACTCGGGCCGCGAACACCGCTCAGAGCCTGGCCACCCGGGCCGCTGCGGCGGCGCGCGTGGCACGCGACGCCGCACGGAGCGCCGCGGCTCACGCGCGGAAGGCCGCGGACGCGGCGGACGAGGCAGCGGACAACGCGGGCAAGGCGATCGAGTACGCGAAGCGGTCGACCGCCTACGCCGAGGCGGCCGTGCAGGCCGCCACCACGGCGGCCAACGCGGTCAAGGAGGCCCAGGAGGTGGACCAGGCGGCCCGCGACGCGGAGACCGCACGCATCGCCGAGGACACGGAGATCGGGGTCGAGGAGGCTCGCCTCAGGGCGCAGGCGGAGCTCGACGACGTCAACCGGGCCAACAGGGAGCGCACGGAGGCGGACAGGACCTCCACCGAGATCAAGGACCTCCTCGCCGCCGCCCAGACGGCGCTTCAGGCCGGAGACACCGCCACGGCGGTCGCGACCGGCCGGAAGGCCGCCGTCAAGCTCCTCGCCTCGACCGGCTCGTGGACCCGCGAAGCCGCTGAGTACGCCCTCTCCGGCGCCGACGACGACATGGTCAACTGGATCGACACCGACCGACTGCTCGCGCAGCGGCAGGACGACCGCGAAAGCGTCCTGACCATCGCCAAGACCGCCAAGGCTGATGTCGCCGAGGCCGCCCACCAGGCACTGGCCAGCGAGGACCCCGACGCCGCGCGCAACTTCCTCGACCACGGTGTCATCGAGGCGGCTGCCACCGAGAACCGCGTCATCATCTTCCGGATGCTGGGCGAGAACCCGGGCAGCGCGGTCAAGGAGAAGGCCCAGGCCGCCCTCAGTGCTGGAACCGCCCAGGCCCTGCACCGCTTCCTCACGGTCGAACTCATCGACGCCGTCAAGGAGGACGACCAGGTCGAGATCTTCCGCCTCCTCGACTCCGGCGGCCCCTACATGCGGTCAGCGGCGCAGATCGTCCTGGAAGGCTCCGCCCGCATGCGGCGGAGTTTCGTCAGCCACGGCAAGTACAACATCGCCCGTCTGGACCACGACCACGTCACCCACATCGCCGCCATCCGCGCCTCCATCGCCCATGCCTCGAAGATCGCGGCGAAGGCGCTGTACGACGCCGCGTTGGCGTCCAAGGCGGCGGCCGAGGCACGCCAGGCAGCGGCTGAGGCGGCCGATTGGGCGACGAAGGCGAACGGCTACGCCAAGGACGCCTCCGACGCGGCAGCCGAGGCCAAGGTCAACGCGGACGCCGCGGACAAGTCGGCGGCGTCCGCGGCCCAGTCGGCGAAGGACGCGAAGAGCGCGGCGACCGTCGCACGCGGCGCCGCCGCTGGTGCCACCTACGCGATGAAGCAGGCGGTGGCGTCCGCGAGGCAGGCGGTGGCGTCAGCGTCGAGTGCCCAGGCATCCGCCTCCCGGGCGCGTGCCGCGGAGATCCAGGCCGGCAAGGACGCGGCGGCAGCCGCCACCGCCGCCAGCCAGGCTCGCAGTATCGAGGCTGCGAAACGTCGGGCCGAGGCCGCAGCCGCCGCGAAGGCCGCAGCTGAAGCGGCGAGAAAGCACCAGGACTCCGGAACGACCCCCGTCAAGCAGAACGAGGACACGGACGGCGACACCAAGTGGTTCGGTATGTGGCCGGAGGACATGTCCGACCCCAAGGACTGGGCGGACGCCACCGGGCACTGGAGCACCGTTGCCGGCGGCATCTCGGTGGGCCTCGGTGTCGTCGGCATCTTCTTCCCGCCGGCTTGGGCTGCCGCGGGAGTAGTCGGTCTCGTGTCCCTGGGCCTGCAGGGTGTGAGTACCGTTTTCAAGGGGTTCGGCTACGGCTGGGGCAGCGCCGAATTCCAGGAGGCGCTCGGCATCACTCTGATCGGCGGTATCTTCTTCGGCAAGGGCAAGCTGTTCGAGAAGACCGGTGTGACCAAGTACGTCGGGGCCAAGGTGTCCGAGATCGCCGGTAACGTCACGACCACAGTGATCGGCTGGCTGGACTGGTAAGGAATCCCATGCCGGTGGGCCGTGACGGTTTCGCCCCCGTCCCGGCCCACCAGGCACGGCGGCCTGGGCCGCGCCTTCGGCGGGGATCCAAGGGGAGGAATGTGCATGCTGACATCGACGCTGTCCGCCGACCAGTGGTGGATACCCGCCCTCGTGTCGGGCCTCGCCCTGGGAGCCGCGGCGCAGTCCATGGCCATCAAGAAGAGGGACAAGCTGATCGCGCTGTCGGTTCCGCTCGCCGTCGCCGTCTCCATCGCCCTGGGATCGGCGGCGCGTGGGTACGAGGGACGGACCCCGCTGGTGCTGTACACGGCAGCCATGATCATCATGCTGATCCTGCGGCTGGTCTTCGCCGGGTACATCAGCCGTCAGCTCGCACTGCAGCGGGCGGGCAAGCCCACGGAGGAGGTCACCCGCAAGCAGAACACGATCTTCCTCCTCACCTTTCTGGCCACCTTGGTCCTGGTGGCGTTCATCCTGTGAGGGACTGACGCTCACCGCACTGTCTGACAAGGAGTTGGCGGTGGTTCTCCCCCTGTGGGTCTTCACGGTGCTGCTCACCGAACTGGTGGTCACCTGCATGCTGCTGCGGTGGCTTCCGGTGACGCACGAGCGGTGGATGGCGGCGACGCCCCTTCCGGCGATCGTCTTGCTGGCGTTGAGTCTGCGATACGTCGCACAGGTGCCGTGGTCGGTCACCTTCGCCGCAAGCACCGGTTTCCTGTGGGGTGTTGCAGTGGCGCTCGTGCCCTTCCGTGGGTGGGTGTCGTCATGGACGCTTCCCGCGCAGGGCGAGGCACGACTGCGGTGGCGTGAAGTGGCGTTGGTGGTACCGGCTGTGGTTACGCCGCTGTCGACGAAGGGGACATCGGCGGCGGTGGAGAAGGCGTTCGCGGCGCGTCAGGTGGTGCGGGGGCGGGGTAGGTTCCCGCTGATGCTGGGCGTGGCGCTGCTGGTGGCTCCGGTGACGTGCGCGATGGCGGCGGGGTGGGGCGCTGACGTGCTGAGCCTGTGAGGCAACGCGACACAGGATGTCTGTACGGGGACGCCGCCCACCATGGTGGAGTGCGGGCGGGCCAGCAGGACGTGGTCGTCACCGAGTCGCGCGCGACGGGATCGTCCTTCGTCCGCTTGGCCGGCGGCCGCTACCAGGTCGGATGCGCCCTCGCCTGACGCGCGATCGCCGCTCGCCTCGACGGGTACCTGCGGCCGTCGTCTCGGGTGGTGCCACGATGTGGTGCAACGGCCATTCCACAGGTGCGGTGACTGGCCGTCAGGCCCTGCGGCACCCGGCCGCCCTTCTCGCGCCGTGGTTGGCGCCCGTGTCGTCGGTGCGGGTCCCAGCAGAAAACCATCGGGCACACGCCGGGTATTGCGCGTTCCCGGACGCCTCATGAACGTTGCCCGAACGATACGCGGGCTTCGGGCAACCTTTCTTTGTCGATGCAGATCAAAAAACATGCAATGCCATCGACGGGGCGGCCGCGGGAACGCGCCGCCCGGGGGAGCTCCACACATGAGAATCGCATTCCTGGTCCGTGATCTGTGCCACATGGGGGGAGTTGTGAGTGCCACTCAGAATCTCGCGGGTGCGCTCGCCGACAGGCATGATGTGGAGATCGTGGCCCTGCGCAAGGTCCGCGACAGGTCGCACTTCGCGCTCGACAGCAGGGTGAGCCTCCGGGCGCTCACCGACCTGCGGGCGCACTCGCCGGTGTACGACGGCGACGATCCGCTGGCGCATGAGTTCCCGGTGCGTTACCCGTACCCGGAGGGCGAGAAGAAGCCTGTGGTCAGCCGGCTCGCCGAGAAGAGGCTCTTCGCCTATCTCGCCGATACGGACGCCGACGTGGTGGTCAGTTCCAATCCGCGCATCACCACGCTGCTGGCCATGGCGACAGGCGGATATCTGAAGGTCGCCCAGGAGCACTCGATGCCCGGTATCTACGAGGCTCCGCTGCGGCAGGCGCTGTTCAAGGAGTCCTACCGGAGGCTCGACGCGATCACCGTGCTCTCGCCCGAGGAGCGGGACAGGCTCGGCGGCCTGGTCCCGGACGTCCGCGACCGGATCCACGTCATGCCGAACTGCATCCCGGACCCCGGCGGCCGGCGGTCCGACGGCAGGAACAAGGTGGTCGTGACCGCGGGTGTCTTCAAGCCGCACAAGAACTTCCACGGTCTGATCGACGCCTTCGCGACCGTCGTGGCACGCCACCCCGACTGGCAGTTGCGGATCTACGGCAGCGGCCCCGAGGAGGCGGCCATGCGGCGCGGGATACAGGAGAAGGATCTCTACAACCACGTCCACCTGATGGGCCCGGCGTTTCCGGTGACCGCCGAGTTCGCCAAGGGGTCGATCTTCGTCCTGCCGTCGCTGCGCGAGCCGTTCGGAAACGTGACGGTGGAGGCGATGACCCGGGGTCTGCCGGTGGTCAGCATGGACTGCGACCACGGGCCGCGCAACATCCTCACCCATGGGACGGACGGTCTCCTCGTGCCTTTCGGAGACACCGAGGCCATGGCGGCTTCGATCATCGAGCTGATCGAGGACGACGACCGGCGTGTGCGGATGGGCCGGCAGGCGAGGCTGACCTCGGAGAGGTTCGGTCCGGGCCCGAGCGCCGATCGGTTCGAGGCGATCCTGGCCGAGGCCGCCGCCGTGCGGGAGCTGCCCGGCACGGCCGACTGCACCGTCCTCACCTCCGGCGACATGCAGGTGAGCCTCCGCCCGCGGGACGGCGCGGACGGGGGCGTCCCGGACCAGCTGTCCCTGCTCTGCCGTGATGTGCGCGGCAAGGAGAAGCCCGTCACGCTCCCGTTCGACGGAGGCACTGCGATCGTCCCGCGTCGCCGCACGCTCGCAGAGGGCACCTGGGAACTCGTCGTCGCCTCCGCGGCAGGACATGAGAGGCAGTTGCAGGCCGAGCACTGCGACGCGGGGAACCTCGTCGCGCCCGGCTGGGAAGCGGGTTCGGGAGCCATGGAAGTGCTGCTGCCGTACACGGAGGGGGACGGCCGGCTCCGAGTGCGCAGCCGGGTGCGGGCGGCGCACGCCGAGGTCCGTCTGCTGGAGACACGTGAGCACGACGTCCTCGTGGAGGGCGAGTTCTGGGGCGGCGGGGCCGTCACCGTGAACGACGTCGTCACGGCGGTTCACCGCAGTGACGGAGGGCGGGTGCTGTCCTTCCCCGTGGTGTGGGCGGAAGGGCCACTCTTCCGCTGCGAGATACCGCTGGAGGCCCTCGTCGCCGAACACGATGACGAGGAGGAGGTCTGGGACCTCTGGGTGCGGCCGACAGGAGGGAGCCAGGCGCGGATCGGCAAGCTCGTCACCGACGTCCTGGAGCCGCACAAGGTGTTCCGCTATCCGCGTCCCGTACGCGAGCGTCGCGGGCCCGCCGTGGTGAGCCCGGCGCCCCGGCTCGGTGGGCGCTTCCTGCGGACCGACCGTGGTGCGCAGAGCCCCGCCGCGTCCACCAAGGTGGAGATCCGGCCGTACTACACGACGGCCGCGCAACTGGCCTTCAAGACGGTCACCCGCTGACGTCGGCCTGGAGGCCCCCTGTGACACCACAGGGGTGGGGCCCCGGAGGAAACGTCCTCCGGGGCCCCACCCCTGTTCTCGGCTCCGCCGGTCGGGCTCAGACCTCGCGGGCCTGCTCCAGCATCCGGTCCACGACCCGGGCCGCGGCGTTGCCGTCGTCGAGGTCGCAGAACAACTCGTGGAAGCGCTGGTAGCGCTCCGCGTACGAGGCGGACACCTTGTCGATGTCGCACAGGGCGCTGACCAACTCCTCCGACGTCCGGATCAGCGGGCCCGGCGCGTCGTTCTCGAAGTCGAAGTAGAAACCGCGCAGCTTGTCCCGGTAGTGCTCCAGGTCGTACGTGAAGAACAGCATGGGCCGCTTCAGATGCGCGTAGTCGAACATCACCGAGGAGTAGTCCGTGACCATCACGTCCGCGATGATGTACAGGTCCGCGATGTCGGGGTACTCCGACACGTCGTAGACGAAGCCGTTGCCCGCGCCGGGGATGCTGTCCACCACGTTGGAATGCCGGCGGACCAGCAGGACGTGGTCGGCACCGAGTCGATCGCGAGCGTCCTCGACGTCGAGGCGCAGATCGAACTTGAACTGGCCGCGCCGATGCGACAGGTCGTCCCGCCACGTCGGTGCGTACAGCACGACGCGCTTGTCGGCGGGCACGCCGAGGCGCTCCTTGATCTCCTTGGCGCGCTGATCGAGCTCGGGGGAGTAGAGGTAGTCGTTGCGCGGGTAGCCCGTCTCGACGATCTCCCCGTCGTACGCCATGGCACGCTTCAGGATCGGCGTGCTGAACCGGTTGGAGGAGACCAGCATGGTCCAGTTGCGGGCTTCCTGGATGAGCCGCTCGTGGTACTGCGGGTCGAACTTCGGCGCTTCGATGTCCAGGCCGATCTTCTTCAGCATGGTGCCGTGCCAGTTCTGCACGATCACCTGGCCGGGGCGCCGCTCCATCCAGTGGGGCAGGTGGGCATTGGTCACGATGTAGCGGCAGCGGGCCAGGGCCTCGTACCACTCCGTGCTCCAGAACCGCACCTTCTGCACTGTGTCGGGCAGGTTGACCTGGCCGTCGCGGACCAGCCACAGGTACTCCAGGTCGGCTCCCCGGCGCAGCAGTTCCTCGTGCATGGCGCGCGGTGAGTCCGAGTACTGCTTGCCGTTGTAGCTGATGAAAAGGACGGCGTCCCGGAGGGGCTTGTGCCTGCCCGCTTCGTAGACGTCCTTGCGCAGCCGTTCCTGGCGGTAGGCGCCCCGCTCCAGGATGGACAGGTCGGACGGGCAGTGCAGCTGCGGGAAGTCGTGCCAGCGGGCCTCGAACTCGTACTCCCGGTCCTTGGCGGAACCGAGCACAGGGAAGCTGTCGACGGCCAGCCGGTCGACGACGAACGGGATGTCGTAGCCGCCGTCCGCGGGGCGCAGGAAGAAGTTCCAGCGTCCGCTCTTCAGCGGCAGCGTCCCGTCGGGCCCGGACATGGACGCGGGGGTGAACTCGGCCTGGAACGAGCCGTCCGGCGAGGTGCGCAGCTCCACCGTCTTCTCGTCGAAGCGGTCACGGGCCTTGACCACGAAGACCGCGTCGTCGATGTCGGCGGGGGTGCTGCCCCGGACGACGTAGCGGTCCCCGGACCACACCACCTCGGTGATCCTGGCCTGCAGCGGCCGGCCGGAGAACTTCAGATAGCCGTTGTTTCCCGCGATCAGCGCGATCTCGTTGCGATCGGAGCCTTCGGCGAGGGACGCGGGCAGCCGCACCTGTCGGTCGGCGAGCCCCTCGCGCACCACGGTGGACAGACGGCGCTCCGTCCCGTCCGGGGCCACCGCGACGAGCTGCGTGCTCCAGTTGCGGCGCGAGGTCAGCACGGGGTCGGCGCCTCCGGCGGCGTTCTCCTCCTTGACGACGTCCTGGTGCTCACGCAGCAGGGCGATGTCCAGCATGGGCACGCGGACGGTGAACGCCGTGTGCGTGCCGGAACCGCTGCCGAGGCTGACCGGGTAGTGCAATTGCTCGCCGCTCTTGCGGTTGGTGACCCGCAGCGAGACGGTCTCGCCCGCGACCAGCGGCACCCGGATCTCACCGTCGATCTCGATGTCCGTGCCGACCGCGCGGTGGTCCGTGACCAGGGCGCGCACCCGCTCGATGACGAGCCGCAGCGCGCCCTTCTCCGGGGTGGGCAGCAGCCGGAAGTCCTCGTCCAGCCATCGGTAAGGCGGGTGGTTGGCCCGCGTCGGCCCCTTCACCTGGACCGCGCGCTTGCGTACCAGTCCGGAGGTGGTGATGCCGATGCCCACCCGCCAGGTGCCCTCCTCCCAGCGGCCCCTCCGGCGCAGCTTCGCGGGATCGAGAGCGAGCTCCCAGCCGGACCAGTCGTAGTTGGTGTGCCGCTTCCCGAACAGGGATGTGGCTTCGGGAGCGTAGGTGTTACGCAGGGGCAGCGCGTTGACCCTGCGCGAACCGTCCTTCTTCAGGACAAGCACCTTGACCGCGCTGCGCTTGGTCGACTCGTCGATCTGGTTGATCCATGCATGCCCGGAAAGCAGCAGCTTGCCGTTTTCGTCCCACCGGATGTCCTGCAGCGGGGCGTGCAGTTTGAGGTCGGGATCGACACGGCGGGCCTTCTTCGGCAGCTGAGCGACGGCCGACTCCAGGCCGGGGTAGCGGATGTACTTGCGGATCAGCCCGTCGATCTCCACCCGGTCGCCGCGGCGCTCGGTCCTGATCATCTCCACGATCTCGTCCACCGCGTGCTTGCGGACGAGGAGCCACTTGATGCGGGCGGCGGCGGGAAGCGCCATGACGATCTGCGGGTCGACCTGGTCCAGGTACTTGTTGATCACCCGCAGGAACTCGGCACGGAAATCCTCGTCGCCCTCGGGCAGGACGTTGATGAAGATCCGCAGGTCGCCGGTGAGCGCGGAGTGGTCGTACTCCCGCTTGAGTTCGGCGGCCAGCTCTCCGGGCTGGGAGGCGAAGAACCGGCTGACGGACTCCACGGCCGCCGCGCGGTCGCGCACGGCCTTCGGCTCGGTCCGGCGCTGGGTGATCGAGGGAGCGGCCTCGCCCTCGCGCAGCCGCCAGTAGTACGTGGGCTCGCTGATGATGTCGACGGCCTCGGCGAGGAACTGCGCCGGCAGCATCACCGGGACGTCCTCGTACAGCACTCCCTCGGGGAAGGCGAGCTCGTGCTTCTCCCAGAACGAGCGGCGGAAGACCTTGTTGCAGGCTATTCGGTCCGTCAGCAGCTTCCGGTTCCGCGAGACGTGGGTGCGCTTGACCGCGCCGCCCGCGAGGATCCGGTGCATCGGGGACTGCCAGATCTTGGTGCTGTTGATGTGCTGGACGTTGCCCGTGACGAAATCCGAGCCGCTCTCCTCCAGGCTCTCCACCATGAGCCGGTACGCGTCCGGCGGGATCATGTCGTCGCTGTCCACGAAGGCGACGTACTCGGCCTCGGGCGCCAGGTGCGTCAGGCCCGTGTTGCGCGCCGCGCCGAGGCCGGCGTTCTCCTTGCGGATGAGCTTGAAGCGGGGGTCGCTGGCCGCGTACCGCGCGGCGATCGCGGCGGAGTCGTCCGGCGAACCGTCGTCCACCATCAGAACCTCCAGGTCGCGGAAGGTCTGCGCGGCCAACGAGTCCAGACAGGCGGGGAGATACATCTCCACGTTGTAGATGGGGACGATGACACTGAGCCGAGGGGCCATGGCTTGGTGTTCTTCCTTTCGGGTCAGGCCCGCTCGACCAGTTCGAGCGCCTGGTCGGGGGTCGGTGCGTGGGAACGCTCGGGGAACGGGACGAACGGCAGCGGAGTCTCCTCACCGAGGAAGACGCGCCGCACCACCCTTTCGGCTGCACGCCCGTCGTCGAACTCGCAGAAGCGGCGCCGGAACGCGGCACGTCGCTCCGCCGCCTCGGGCCCGCCGTGCTCGTCCGAGCCGAGCAGCCGGATCAGCTCGGCCTGCGAGGTGGCCACCACACCGGGCGGCTCCTCCAGCAGGTTGAAGTAGGTGCCGCGGACCGCGGAGTAGATGTCCCAGTCCGGCGCGTAGATGATGATCGGCCGGTCGAGGACGGCGTAGTCGAACATCGCCGACGAGTAGTCCGTGATGAGCGCGTCCGCGGCCAGGTAGAGCTCCTCCACCCGGGGGTGCGCCGAGACGTCGGCGATCCGACCGCTGCGCCGCAGTTCGGCCACGTGCGGGGAGCTGCCGTAGAAGTAGTGGCCCCGCACCAGCAGCGTCACGTCGGGGCCCAGTTCGTCGGCGAGCCGGGCGAGATCGAGGCCCGGGTCGAAGCCCGGCTGGTACTCGCGATGGGTGGGCATGTACAGGAACGCCTTGGTGCCGTCGGCGAGCCCCAGCTGGGTGCGTGCCCGCCGGACGTCCGCGGCGGTGGAGTTCACCAGCGCGTCGTTGCGCGGGTAGCCGGTCTCCAGGGAGACGTAGGAGCACGGGTACACCCGCTCCCACACGGCCGTCGAGAAGCTGTTGGAGCTGAGGCTGAAGTCCCAGCGGTCAGAGCGCTCAAGGAGCTTGTTGAAGTCCATGTCGGTGGACGCCGGGTACTTCTGCTGGTCCAGGCCCATCGTCTTCAGCGGAGTGCCGTGGTGGGTCTGCAGATAGACCTGCCCCTCCCGCTTGACCACGGCGTCCGCGAAGTTCACGTTGTTGACGAGGTACTTGGCCCGTGCCAAGGCCGTCCAGTACTCCCGGGAGCCGACGCGGACGTACTCGACGCCCTTGGGCACCTGGTCCACCGCGTCCGGCCGGATGGCCCACACCCGGCGGATGTGCGGGGCGCGACGGGCGAGTTCGGCGTCGATGGCGGCGGGGTTGCACGAGACGCTGCGGCTCCAGTAGGCGGAGAACAGCGCGAGGTTCTCGTCGAGAGGCAGTCGCAGCTGGGACTGGTAGAAGACGCCCATGGCGCTGCGCTTGGACAGGTTGACCGCCTTGCGGGTCCGGGTCCTCACCTTGTGCCGGAACTTCACCGCCGCGGTGGTGCTCGCCATGGCGGCGTACGCGTCGCGTTCCAGCATCGTGTACTTGTGGCCGCGGCCGCCGCCCGGGCGCTGGAATCCCCGGGGCAGGCGTGCGCGGTAGTCGGCGGCCGCGCGGTGGAAGAACTCCGCCCGGGCGTTCTGCGGCAGCCGGCCCGGACGCTCCAGCACGGTCAGATAGTGGTCGACCATCTTGCGGAACAACGGCGCCCGCCACTGGTCGAGTTCCTCGTGGGCCGCGATGAAGTCGAACACGCGGCGGTACTGGTCGAAGACGTCGAAATGCTTGCGGCTGACGGTCTTCAGGATGTTGCCGCCTTCGCGGCGCTGCCGGTAGAGCACGCAGACGCGGTCCAGGACGGTTATTCGCTCGGCGCTGATCAGCGAGCAGAACGTCCAGGGAGCGTCCTCGTAGTACCCCGGTGGGAAGGTGAGGCCGACGCGGGTGATGAAGTCGCGCCGGTAGGCCTTGTTCCAGACGATCTGGAGCAGGTCGAGCAGCTGCGGGCGGTCGGCGAGGCGGAAGACGTCCGGACCCTCGTCCCTGAGCAGGTCCGCTCGCTGATTGGGGTTGACCTTGCCGTCCCAGTAGGTGCGCACGTAGTCGTAGATGAGTATGTCCGGGTCCCCGGTCGCCGCGAGGCGGTCGGCTATCGCCGCCAGCGCTCCGTCGGACAACGTGTCGTCACTGTCCAGGAACAGGACGTAATCACCCTGGGCTTTCTCCAGTCCCGCGTTGCGCGCCCGCCCCAGACCGACGTTTTCAGTGAGGTGAATCACATGAATGCGCGCGTCTCTCTCCGCGTATCGGTCGAGAATGGCGCCCGAGCCGTCCGGCGAGCAGTCGTCGACGGCGATGACCTCGAAGTCCGTGTAGTCCTGCCCGAGTATGGAGTCAAGGCACTCGGGCAGATAGCCCTGCACCTTGTACACAGGGACGACGAGCGAGATTTTGGGCATCCTTCAACCTGTTCCGAGAACTGACCACGTGCGCACGGGCTGGAGTGGGACCGCTGTGGACGTCGGTGGGTCCGCAGGGTCTGGCCGCATTAGCGTAAAGGATTCACGCGAAGTTTCCGTGGGCACGGTAGCGGGACGGCCGAGGCCAGGCCAATGCCGGAATCATCCGATTTCACAAGGTTCTTGTTCCCCCGGTGAAGGCGGGAGGATCTCCGCGGCCATAGTGGATCTCCCCTTTATGTCCCTTATGGCTCATCTGTCCGACTCGATTTTCCCGGCTCCACAGAAGAGTCTGCACGCACGGACTACATCTTGGAGGCATGAGGATGAGCTGGCTGGTCACCGGTGGGGCGGGGTACATCGGCGCACATGTGGTGCGCGCCATGCGCGACGGCGGCGAGTCCGTCGTGGTGTACGACGACCTGTCCACCGGCAGCGCGGACCGGGTTCCGGAGGGGGTCCCCCTCGTGGTCGGCAGCGTCGCGGACCGCGACCTGCTGGAGCAGGCAATTCGTGACCATGCCGTGACAGGTGTGGTGCACATCGCAGCGAAGAAGCAGGTCGGGGAGTCCGTCGAACGGCCGCTTCACTACTACCGGGAAAACGTCACCGGCCTGCAGACGCTCCTTGAGGCCATGTCCGCGGCCGGCGTGGACAAGATCGTGTTCTCCTCCTCCGCGGCCGTCTACGGCATGCCCGATGTGGACCTCGTCACGGAGGAGACTCCGTGCGTTCCCCTCAGCCCGTACGGGGAGACGAAGCTCATCGGCGAGTGGCTGATCAAGGCGGCGGCCGCCGCGTACGGCATCCGGGGCGCCTCCCTGCGCTACTTCAATGTGGCGGGAGCGGCTTCGCCGGAGCTGTCCGACACCGGAGTCTTCAACCTCATCCCGATGGTGTTCGAGCGCCTGGAGGCGGGGGAGTCGCCGCGGATCTTCGGCGACGACTACCCGACGTCCGACGGCACATGTGTCCGCGACTACATCCATGTGCAGGACATCGCGTCCGCCCACCTCGCGGCGGCACGGCGTCTGGAGGAGGCCGCGGCAGGCACCGCCCTGACACTGAACATCGGCCGCGGTGAGGGCAGTTCGGTGCGGGAGATGGTCGACCGCATCCTCAAGGTCACCGGCCGGGAGGACCTGACCCCCGACGTGACCGCCCGTCGCGCAGGCGACCCGGCGCGCGTCGTGGCCTCGGCGGACCGCATCCACGACGAACTCGGGTGGTCGGCCCGCCACGGCGTGGACGAGATGATCGAGTCGGCCTGGCAGGGGTGGCGGCACCGCCGCGCGTGACGTGACGCGGCGGGGAGTTCCGCCCGGCAGAGTGTCAGAGCCCGCCCGGTCGTCCGGGCGGGCTCTGACATAGCGGGGCTCAGACGAGAAGGTCCTTGTAGTAGAAGGTGGCCTTCTTGTCGGTCTGGGTGAGAGATTCCTCGGAGCCGAAGCCGATGTGGAGGCGGGCGGCGGCGGTGTTGGCCATGTCGGGGATCTGGACGGCCAGGCCTTCCGGCTCCCGGTAGAAGAGGCTGTTGGCGGCGTTGCTCCAGCGTCGTTCGTAGACGATGCCGGTGTTCCAGTCGACGGAGGTCAGGTAGGTGTTGCTCTCGCTGGTCTGGTTGCCGCCGGCGTCGTAGGTGTACGCGGTGCCGTCGAGGAGATACAGGTACTGCCCCAGGCTGGTGTACCCCTGGAAGGTCTTGCCGGTCAGGACGTCCGGCTGGGCGATGGTCGCCAGCGGGGTGAACGTGCCGGCCCTGAAGGTGGCCAGGTCGTAAAGGCTGAACTTCCAGGCGCCGTTGATCCGGTGCCGGTGCACGAGGCGGTTGTTGACCGGGTCGATGGCGACGGTGTTGTGGTCCGAGCCCGGCACCGGATCGAACCGCGTGACCTGGGACGAGTCGGGCTGCAACACGGCCCCGTTGGCGAACTTGAAGCGCGCGACCTTGGTGCCGTAGCCGTTGTTCTGGCTGTCGGGCACGGAGTCGGTCTCGGTCCACACATAGGCGCTGTTGCCGGAGGGCTCGACACCGATGGAGACGCCGTGACCGAATCCCTTCAGATACATCCGCCCGATGATGTAGCCCTGCCAGTCGAGCCGGGTGATGCACAGGTCGCCGTTGGTGGAGCGTTCGGTGCCGGTGTAGGTCCGGGTCTCCCCGGGGAGAATGCGCCCGGCCTGCACCAACTGTGCCGTGTAGAGGTGCTTGTTGGTGTTGTCGAAGGCGAAGGACTGCAGGATCCGCGTCTCGCTCAGCAGAATTTCGCGAAGCCATTTGTCCGAGCCGTCGGTGAGGTCGAACCGCTGGGAGCCGGGTACGGCTGCGGACGCGGTGCCGGCCTGGGTGAGGACCAGGGACCCGGTGAGGGCGGCGACCGCCAGCCCGCCGGTCCGTCGGAGTATCTGGCGTCTGCTGGGGCCGGACGTCTCGCCGTTCATCTGACTCGGGATCCTCCCGCTGCGGTGATGTGACGCAGGATTGAATCACTCTGCCCTCTTCGCGCACCAGCCTTCATCTGCTCAGACCGGCGAACGGTTCCCGATCCGGCTTAATTGTGGTCGACGTCACATATGTAAAGAGGGTGTGAAGGGTGATTGCGGTTGATCGTTCCGTTTTGCGGGACTGTCACGCCTTGTTGTGATCGCTTAACGTGCGGATCTGATCTGGCCCCTGAGCAGCCGTCTCCTCGTCGGCACCGCGAAGTCACGGCCCGTTCGCTCTGCTGTCATGCCGGGACCGGGTCCCGGCTTCGTCTGGTTGGGGATGGTCCGTGCGAAGCACGCGCACACGGGGGAAAGCGACGCCTTGGGCGTTGGCCATAGCCATGGCGGCCTCACTTCTGGCCGCCGTACCGACGCCGGAGGCCACAGCCGCGGCGTCCTCGGCCGGCACGAAGCCGAAGCCGCCTGTGAACGTTCCGGCCGGGGAGGCCGGTGCCGTACCGAAGGACGAGGCGGCAGAGCCGACGCGGACCAAGCCCGTCCGCCCGAAGTGGCCCAAGGCCGCCCAGGCGCGGATCTCTCTGTCCGGCCTGGCGGCGGGCAAGTCGGCCCCGGTGGCGCCGTCCGCCGGTGGTGAGGCCACCGTCCGGGTGGGCCCGGCCCCGGTGTCAGCCATGGCCCGGTCCCAGTCGGCGCTGCGCACCCCCGCCCCGCAGGACGTCGATGTCAAGGTCCTCGACCACGCCCAACTGGCGAAGGCCGCGGGGATCGGTGTCGGTGTGCAGGTCACCCGGCGCGACGGCACCGGAGTCTCAGGCCCGGTGCGCCTGTCGATCGACTACTCCGACTTCAAGTACGCCTACGGCGGCAACTTCGCCTCCCGGCTGCGCCTGGTCGCCCTGCCGGCCTGCGCGCTGACCACGCCGAAGGCCAAGGGCTGCTCGCCGGACGACGCCAAGTCCGTGCCGATCACGAACGACACGGACAGTGACACGATCACGGCAACGGTGCAGGCGGACGGTGACCCGGACGCCGGTGTCTCGCTGATCGAGTCGAACAGCTCGGCGCTGTCGAAGTTCCAGTCGACGCAGTCCTTCAGCACCGCTGCCGCTGACTCGGGGACGGTGTACGCGGTGGCGTCGGGTTCGTCGTCGGACGCGGGTGACTACCGGGCCTCGTCGCTGAAGCCGTCCGGTTCGTGGAACGTCTCCACCGGCTCGGGTGCCTTCACCTACGACCTCCCGATCCAGGCTCCCAAGCCGCCCACGGGCAACGCGCCCTCCCTCTCGTTGTCGTACAACTCGCAGTCCGTCGACGCCATGACGTCGTCCCAGAACACCCAGGCCAACTGGGCCGGGCTGGGCTGGGAGCTGGGTGGCATCGGCTTCATCGAGCGCCGCTATCGCGGCTGTCAGGACGACGGCACAGGCACCGGCTGGGTCGGCGACCTGTGCTGGGACTCGCCGAACTCCACCGCCGAGCCCGACGGCGCGATGTATGTCATCAGCTTCAACGGCATGACCTCCGCCCTCGTCCAGGACGGCACCGGCACCGGCTCCTACCACGTCCAGGCGGACCCGGGCTGGCGCGTCCAGCACCTGACGGGCGGTCATGGCTCGGACGACGAGTACTGGGTGATCTCCGCCCAGGACGGCATGCGCTACTACTTCGGCTGGGGCCGCTCCGAGCGCACCAGCGGCGCCACCAACTCGGTGCTGACGGTGCCCGTCTTCGGCAACGACCCCGGCGAGCCCGGCTACAACGGCGGCATCGGCGTCACGACGCAGGCCTATCGCTGGCAGCTGGACCGCGTCGTCGACCCCCGCGAGGTGGAGAGCGCCTACTTCTACGAGAAGGAGCAGAACCACTACCGCTCGGTGCTGCTGACCGACCAGGCCCGTCCCTACGACGCCGCCGCCTACCCGGTCAAGATCGAGTATGGCTGGGCCTCCCAGATCCCCGGCGCTCAGCTGCCGGCGAAGGTGGACCTGCGGTACGTGGGCCGTTGTGTGGAGCGCATGTCGGACACGGATCCGCTGGCCAGTGAGCCGGCGGCCTGTCCGGCCATCTCCTCCGACCCGGACTCCTACCCGGACGTTCCCACGGACCTGATCTGCGACGGCACGAACGCCGACAACGGCTGCCGCACCATCACCGGTGAGACCTACTCGCCCACCTTCTTCGCCAAGCAGATGCTGTGGGACATCAAGACCTTCGTCCGGGACAACGACAGCTCGGCGTGGGATCCGGCGATGCAGTACCAGATGAAGTACGGGCTGCCCAACCCCGACGGAGTGGTCGACGCCAACCTCTGGCTCGACTACGTCCAGCGCAGGGGCTACGGCGACGGCGACGACATCACCCTGCCCACCATCAACATCAACGGTGACTGGCGGGACAACCAGCTCGGCGGCGGCGTCCTCAACTTCCGCCGCGTCACTCAGATCCACGGCGACCTCGGCTCGTTCGTCAACGTCACCTACCGCAACTACGACGACCAGGACGCCTGCGACATCAACAACCCGCCGACGGAGTCCAACAACACCCAGGCCTGCTTCAAGCAGCGCTGGGTGCCGGAGGGCTCCACCGAGGAGCAGACGGGCTGGTTCAAGAAGTACGTCGTGTCGAAGGTCAGCGTCGACCCGGGCCCCGGCGCGGGCTCCGGCAACGACGGCGACCCCGTGATGACCACGACGTACGACTACGTAGGAAAGCCGGCCTGGGCGTTCCCCAACGACCCGCTGACCAAGGACGAGAACGAGTCCTGGACCGAATGGCGCGGCTACCAGCAGGTCGAGGTCCACACCGGCACCAAGTCGAACGCGGCCTCCACCTACTACTGGCTGTACCGCGGCATGGACGGCGACCGCACCTCCAAGACCGACCCCACCGCCAAGCGGAGCGTCACCGTCGATGACGGTGACAGCGGCAACCCGGCCGTCACCGACTCCGCCTGGCTGCGGGGCAGGACGCTGGAGACCAGTAACCGCGACGGCTCCGGCCAGTCCCACAAGCGCGTCTGGCACGAGTACTGGGTCCACACCACCGCTACTTACGAGGGCCTGCCCGACGCCCGCTTCGTCCGCGAGTCCAAGACGACCACGCACGAGCTGACCTCCAGCGGCTGGCGTGAGCACATCGTCAAGGACGAGTACGACACCGCCGAGCCGGCCAGCACCAAGTACGGCCTGCCCCTGCGCACCAACGACTGGGGCCTGTCCGACACCGACGACAACCGCTGCACCACCTACGGCCGCGCCTACAACACCGACTACTTCCCCGACTCCCAGGTCCAGCGCTGGATGGTCCTGCCCGACGAGACCCGCCACTACGCGGCCGACTGCGCGGCCCGCTCGTCGGCCAACCAGGACGCCTACACGGTCACTCTGTACGACGGCGCCACCTCCGTCACGGCCAACAAGCCGGCCGACGGCAACGCCACCGAGGTGCGCGCGTACACCGACGCGACCCACTACCGCAGCGCGACCGCGGCGTACGACCAGGCCGGCCGCCAGACCAGTGCCACCGACGGCAAGCAGAAGACCACCACGACCACGTACTCCCCGGCGACGTCCTGGCCGATCAACGGCGTGAAGGTCACCACCCCCGACCCCGACGGCACCACGTCCGGGGCCGGACCGCAGTCCTCCACCACGTGGTACTCCCGCCTGTGGGGAACCCCGTACCGGATCCTGGACGCCAACGGCCAGACCACCCGCATCGTGCACGACGCGGTCGGCCGCGTCTCGAAGGTGTTCAAGCCGTCGCGCATCGCCGCCTACCCGGACGGACTGCCGTCCCTCCAGTACGACTACGAGATCGTCGCCACGGCCAACAGCGCGGGCGTGCCGAGCCTGGTCTCCACCGTGCCACCGAAGATCACCACGACGACCCTGCTGGACGGCAGCGGGAAGAAGACCTCCACCTACGAGTACTTCGACGGCCTCGGCCGCACACGTGAGACCCAGGCCCCGGCACCGACCGGCACCGGCCGCACCGTGGTCTCCACCCGCTACGACACCTCCGGCAACGTCACCGGCACCAGCGCCCCGTTCTACAACTCCGGCACGGCCGGCGGCACCGGCGACATGGTCCTGCCGACCGTCGCCGCGCTGCCCTCCTACACCGACCTGCTCATCGACTTCGCCGGCCGCCCCACCGAGTCCCGCATCCTGGTGAACGGCACAGCCCAGAGCCAGGGCCGCACGGTCACCAACTACCACGGCGACTACACGACCACGGTGCCGGCGGTCGGGGAGCGGACGAACACGTACTTCGACGTGTTCGGCCAGATCACCCGGATCGTCGAGTTCGGCCCGTCCACGTACTCGACGTACTACGAGCACAACCGCAGCGGCAAGCTCGCGAAGATCACGGACGCGAAGGGCAACGTCAGCACCTACGCCTACAACTGGCTCGGTGAGCGCACCGGCGGCAAGGACCCCGACAGCGACCCGAACGGTGTCGGCCTCACCACCTACGACGCCAACGGCAACATCGAGACGTCCAAGGATGGCAACGGCACCGTCCTGACGTACACGTACGACGCCCTGAACCGGCCACTGACCGTGGCGAACGGGTCGACGGTGCTGACCCGCAACAGCTACGACACGGCGACAGGCGGCATCGGTCTGCCCGCCACCTCGACGTCGTACTCCGGCGGCTACGCGTACACCACCGCTGTCACCGCCTACGACGTCGACGGCAACGTCACCGGGACGCGGGCGACGATCCCCACGGACGGCAGCGGCCTCCAGGGCACCTACACGACGGCCTACGCCTACAACATCGCCGGCCAGCAGACCGGCGTGACGTACCCGGCCGTCGGCGACCTGCCGCAGGAGACCGTCACCACGACGTACGACACCCTCGGCAACCTGGAACGGGTCACCAGCGACCTCGGCAACGCGGTGTACATCGACGCCACCGGCTTCGACAAAGTGGGCCGTCTGGCCGACCGCACGTACGGCACCACGGCCACGACCGGCACCACCGCCCGTCGGTCGTACACCTACGACGACACCAACGGCACCGGCTGGCTGTCGAACATCACCACGACCACCAGCACCAAGGGCACCGTCCAGAACGACACCTACGTCCGCGACAACGCCGGCCAGACCACCGACCTGACCGACCGGCTCACCGGCCAGCACCAGTGCTACACCTACGACGAGCTGAACCGCCTCACCCGGTCCTGGACCTCGGCGGCGACGACCGGCTGCGCCGGCCCCTTCGCCCCCGACCTGGCCACCGGCCAGGACCCCTACCAGCTCGACTACACCTACGACGGCATCGGCAACCTGCAGAAGGTCACCAGCACCACGGCCACCGGCAGCAGCGTCCGCGACTACGTCTACCCCGGCTACTCCGCCGACCAGTCGGCGTACACCGCAGGCGCCCCCCGCCCGCACGCCGTCTCCTCGGTGAAGACCCCCACCGGCACGGACAGCTACACCTACGACGACGCCGGCCAGCTGCGGACCCGCACCGTCGGCGCGGCGACCACCAACCTGGTCTGGAACCCCCTCCACCAGGTCACCGCGACCAACGGCGCCACCACCACCGGCTATGTCTACGACGCCGCCGGCACGGTCCTGCTGCGCAGCTCACCGAACGAGAACGTGCTGTACCTCCCGGGCCAGGAGATCCACAAGGCCCCGGGCGTCACTCCGAAGGCGACCCGCTCCTACAGCGCCGGCACCGCGGTCGTCGCGTCGCGCACGGCGGTGGACGCGACCACCAGCAAGCTCAGCTGGGTCACGTCCGACGACCAGGCGTCGACCCAGTTGACCATCGACACCGCCACGGGCACCCCGTCCCGCCGCCGCTACCTGCCCTTCGGCGCCCAGCGTGGCAGCACGGCACTGCCCGCCGGCACCGACCGGGGCTTCCTCGGCCAGCCGGAGGACGACACGGCGGGCCTGTCCATCCTGGGCGCCCGCATGTACGACGCGAACCTCGGCCGCTTCCTCAGCCCGGACCCGCTGATCACGCCGTACGCGCCGCAGAACCTCAACGCGTACTCGTACTCGGTCAACAACCCGATCGTCTACGGCGACCCGGACGGCCTCAGGCCGATCACCCTGTGCGAGTACGGCTGCTCCGACGGGAATGGCAACACCTATCGGGACTGGATGACCCCGAACGGTGACGGCACGTGGTCGCAGCACTACGAGTACTCCCACTACTTCTACAACTCGAACGGCTCCCTCAACAACGTCAGCAGGTGGGGCAGCGACCTGCCGCCGCTCGGCAAGGTGACCAGGTTCGAGCCTCCCGACAGGTCGGCGGAGACGGTCTTCAAGTTCCTGGCCAAGACCTTCCTGCCCGACCCGAAGAACTGGAAGGACTGCTTTACCGGTTCTGGGGCCGAGAGCTGCGTCATGGCGGGGACGGACCTCCCCCTCGGCAAGGCCCTGAAGCTTGTTCCCGACTCGGTGATCAAGAAGGGCACGGAGGCCATCAAGGGGTGGCTCAAGAAGCTGGGCAAGAGCTGCAACTGCTTCCTCGCCGGCACCGACGTCCTCATGGCCGACGGCAAGACCAAGGACATTGAGGACATCAAGGTCGGTGACAAGGTCCTGGCCACCGACCCGCGCACGGGCGAAACGTCCGCGCGAAAGGTCACCAAGCTCATCGTCACGGACAGTGACAAGGAGTTCAACGAGCTCTCCATCGCCACCCCCGACGGCACCGAACACCTCACCGCCACCCGCGAACACCCCTTCTGGTCCCCGTCCGCACACGACTGGATCCAGGCCGGCAACCTCAAGCCGGGCATGACCTTGCGCACGTCCGACGGCTCAGAGGTAAGGGTCACGGCGAACCGCGCGTACACCGACCACGTCCGTACGTACAACCTCACGGTCGAGAGCCTGCACACGTACTATGTGCTCGCCGGTACAGTGCCCGTACTGGTGCACAACGCAGGATTGTGCACCGAGAAAATCGACAGCGTCTTCTACAACCCCAGCGACAGATCCTCTCAGGATCAGTTCGAATACCACTGGGACAAGCATGCAAAGGCGCGCGGTTTCACGCGTGAGCAGTACCTCCAGGATGCGCAGGGCTGGGCGGCGAGCATTGCCCAGCCAGGAGGAAAGAGAGGGCTCAACGCCAGCTTGGAGACGCTGGCGGACGGGTCGCGCGGGATAAAATACGTGGACCCCCAGACGGGTAAGGGCGGGATCGTCGGCCCCGACGGCAAGGCCGTGACCTTCTGGTATGGCGCCGACTGATGAGAGGGACGAGTCGTTGTCGGATTTCATGGAGGACTACGCTCTCTGGCGGCGCTTGCCGTTCCCCGATCTACGCCGCAGCCAGAATCTGTTGCGCGCGGGCGAGAACCTGGCACTCATTCATGGCGACCTAGCTCTCGCTGACGAACATGTGACCCAGGTGATCCTTTTTGTCGACGAGGGGATATTCAAGCCCGCCCGGGGGGACGTCATGGGTTTGCTCGAAGGGATCGTCTCTCGCCTGGAACGATTCGGCGAAGGCGCGACCACGGAAGAGCGAGAAGTCATCGACAGTCATTATCGGTACGCGGTTCTACTGCATCGAATCTATGGTGAATTTCTGCGAATAGGAGCCCCGTAGCCCGTCACCTGACAAGCAGGGCATACGGAAGTCGGCAGTACCGTGAGTCACTGCTCCAGAAGCCCCGCTGAGCGACTCTCAGCGGGGCTTCTGGACATCTTCCAGTCAGAGACGCAGGCCCCGCCTGCCCCCTCACTCCTCGCCGAACAACTCCTCCGCCCGCTCGACGGTGTCGACGCGTTCGAGCCAGTCGTCGAGGCGGTCGAGGTCGGTGCAAGTGGTGACGCTTTGGCGAGAGGATTCCCTCGGCCTTGCCGTCCGGCTGCGCCTCCGCCTCACCCCGGCCTCGTCACCGCGGCACATCCGCCCCCGAAGCCACGGCGTCCGGCACATCCCCCTGCCGCTGATCAGGAAGCTCCGGCGGAAGGTGCCCCGCCATCCGTGCCCGGTGGTCCCTCGCGGCCGAGCACAACGCCCCGACCGCCGCCTCGAAGCGCTCTTGTGACGTCGGCTCCGCCGGACCCAGGAGGCGCAGCTTCAACTCCGCTCGTGCCTCGACCAGATCGTCCTTCTCCGGATCGCGCACCGACTCCAGCAGCGCCGGCACCCCCGCCGCGTCCGGTGCCAGCACCGTCGCCGCGGCCACCGTGGGGAACGCCGCGCGGAACGCCGCCTCGGACAATCCGCTCGTATTCGCCACGGCATACGGCTTCCCACTCGCCAGGAAGTCGCTGATCACGCTTGACACGTCACTGATCAGCAGGTCGGCGACGTTGAAGCAGGAGTACAGCGCCGGCCGGACGTCCGTGACGATCTGGTGCTCCCCCTCCGGGAGCGACGCCCAGTAGGCCTCCTCCCAGGCAGCCGTCGTCCGCGCCACCGCCTCAGCGCGGCCGGGTTCGGGAGCCGACTGCGCCAGCATCCGCTCGACATGGTCGGCGCTCGACCGGAACGTGGACGTGGTGAGCCGGTCCAACTCGACGGTGAGACGGGAGAGTTCCGCCGAGGGAGCGGGGCGCGGCCCGCACCGTCCCCGGTTCGCCACCCGGATCAGCTCCCGGATACGCGAGTCGGCCGCGCCCGCCCGGGGATCCACCGAACCGGTCAGCGGGTGCGGCTTGTACAGCAGTCGCACATGCGGCTCGGAGAGCAGGGCCCGCACCAGGTTCTCGCCGGCCGCAATCACCGACGTATTGCCAGGGTTGCCGTCCCAGCCCTCCCAGGTGGGCGCGTACAGCACGGTGATGTACGCGCCGGTGGGCGGCCCGGCGTACGGCCGCACCTCGTCGAGCTGAGGTCGGCCGATCTCCACCACGTCGTCGTCCTCGACGCCCACGTCCGCCAGCGCGTACCGCTCGCGCGCCGCCGGACCGGCCACCCACACCTCGTCGTAGGCCTTCGCGTACGGGTTGCAGGACGACAGCTTGTCGCTCTCCCCGTGGTTGACGAACGTGTGCTTGAGCGTGGGGATGCGCAGGACCTGCGAGGTCTTGCCGGAGTTCGAGGGGTGGATGAGGACCTGGAGGGTGGACTCCTCCAGGCGCATCAGCGTGGAGACCTTCGGCAGGCAGAGGATCGGGACGTCGGTCGGCGCGATCCTCTGCACCATGAACCGTTCGCGCAGCACGATCAGCGGCCGGCCGTCCAGCTTCGCCAGCGGCTCCAGCCACATGTTCGCCTGGTACGCCGAGGACGCGCCGCCGGAGAAGTACAGCCCGGCCGTCGGCCGGTACTCCGCCAGCCAGGCGTCCAGCCACTCCAGCGCCTCCCGCTCGCTCGCCGGGCGACGGCTCGGCAGCAGCCGTACGAGAAGGTCGTACAGGCCGAGGAGGGCGAGCCCCAGGGACAGCGCGATGCCGAGGGCCCCGCAGCGCGGATCGTCAGTGGCCGCCGTGGCCAGCAGGCCCGCCGTGGCCGGCAGGCCGAAGGCCAGCAGCCGGTGGGCGGGGCGACGCAGCAGGACCGACGGGGCGGCGGACAGGCGCAGGGCGGAGGCGTCGATGTTGCGGGTGACCACCGGCAGCGTGCGGGTGCGGCGGACCAGCACCGAGACCGCCTGGATCGCGCAGTGCAGGGCGTAGAAGGCGAGAAGCCCGGCGACGAGCGGCGTGTACAGCGTCTCCCGCTGCTGCTCACCGAGCCGCAGCAGCGCCACGACCAGCAGCAGGTCCCGCAGCACATGCCGCACGGTGATGTCCGCGTGAGACTTGGCGAACACCGACAGTACGCCGCGGTGCCAGCGGTACAGCACGCCCTCGACGGCCAGGGACACGACCGTCGAGGCGAGCAGCAGCGGGACGTGCGGGCGCAGCGCCGCCACGACCTGGGCGCAGAAGGCGGCGGCCAGGAGAGCCGTGACGAATGCTCTGGCCGGGATGCGGGACAGGGGTACGGGCAACGCGGTCACTCCAAGGTCGGCGCGGGACGTCGTGCGCCCGGGTTAACGCGCGGCGGCATGCAGACGACACGCATGTGTCCCGGGGGTCCAGGGATGAGCGCGGATGGTCGCCGCCGGCCTGTCCGGGGGCTGGAATCCCCGCGCGCCGAACGATCCACTTCGCGTAGATTGCCGAGCAGGCAACCGGATGGACGCGAGGGGAAAGAGCACAGGTGGCAGGGGCAAGGCAGGGTGTGCGCGAGGCCCGCAGGATCGTCGTCAAGGTGGGCTCCTCGTCGCTGACCACCGCGTCCGGCGGACTGGACGCCGACCGCGTGGACGCGCTCGTCGACGTCCTCGCCAAGAGCCGCAGCGGAGGGGAGAAGGAGGTCGTCCTCGTCTCCTCCGGCGCCATCGCGGCCGGACTCGCCCCGCTGGGCCTGCGCCGCCGCCCCAAGGACCTGGCCCGCCAGCAGGCCGCCGCCAGCGTCGGCCAGGGCCTGCTCGTCGCCCGCTACACCGCGTCCTTCGCCCGGCACGGCGTCCGCGTCGGCCAGGTGCTGCTGACCAGCGACGACATGAGCCGCCGTGCCCACCACCGCAACGCCTCGCGCACCCTCGACAAGCTGCTCGCGATGGGCGCCTTCCCGATCGTCAACGAGAACGACACCGTCGCCACCGACGAGATCCGCTTCGGCGACAACGACCGCCTCGCCGCCCTCGTCGCCCACCTCGTCCGCGCCGACCTGCTGGTCCTGCTGTCCGACGTGGACGGCGTGTACGACGGCGACCCCAGCAAGCCGGGAACCTCGCGGATAGCTCAGGTGCGCGGCCCGGAGGACCTCGCCCACGTCGACATCGGCAGCGCGGGCAAGGCCGGAGTCGGCACCGGCGGCATGGTCACCAAGGTCGAGGCGGCCCGGATCGCGGCCGCCGCCGGCATCCCCGTGGTCCTGACCAGCGCGATCCACGCGGCCGAGGCGCTGCACGGCGGCGACACCGGCACCTACTTCCACGCCACCGGCAAGCGCTCCGCCGACCGCCTGCTCTGGCTCCAGCACGCGTCGACCCCGCAGGGCTCGCTGACGCTGGACGACGGCGCGGTCCGGGCGGTCGTCGAACGCCGCAAGTCGCTGCTGCCGGCCGGCATCGCCGCCGTCGAGGGCGACTTCAGCGCGGGTGACCCCGTCGAACTGCGGGACACCGCCGGGCGCGCCGTCGCACGCGGGCTCGTCAACTTCGACGCCAAGGAGATTCCGCAACTGCTCGGCCGTTCGACGCGGGAGCTGGCGCGGGAGCTGGGCGCGGAGTACGAGCGCGAGGTCGTACACCGGGACGACCTGGTGATCCTGGAGCCGTAGCCACCTCGGTGAGCCGGCACCCGCCCGACGTCCTTCAGCCGAAAACGGGGGAACACTCCGCTTCAAACGTCGCCCTGAGGTGGACGTTCCGCGCTGCATCGCCCCGGGGGCCAACCCCCGGACCCCCGGCCGAAAACGGGGGGAACGCCCCGCTTCAAACGTCGCCCTGAGGTGGACGTTCCGCAAAACCGCCCCGCGAGCCCGTGCGGCCTGCTCAACTTTGTCCCAGGGACATTCCGCACGACCACCGAGTCGGTCACTGCGTAAAGGAGGCCGTCGTGAGACGAGTGCGCCCTGGGACGGCGTCCCGCAGTGCCGGTGGGGCCTCGTCCCGCGCGGCCGGTGAGGAGCGTGCCTTGACGAGCGTCGCGGCCGGGGACCGGTACGAGGAGCCCAAGGACCTGCCCCGCCTGTGGCACGTCACCCTCAGCGTCTCCGGCCGGGAGGCCCCGCTGAAGGAGGTGCGGCGCGCCCTCGAACAGCTCGCCCATGACCACCCCTTTCTGCTGACCAGCCGGTACGCGAACGACCACGCCGAGATCCGCTACTGGGAAGAGGCCCGCGACCTGCACGACGCGGCCGCCGTCGCCCTGCGGCTGTGGGGCGAGCACCGGCAGAGCGCGGGGCTGCCGCCCTGGGAGATCGTCGGCCTGGAGGTCATCGACCGCGAGACCTACCACCAGCGGATCGCGGAGGGGTACGGGCTACCACCGGCGAGCCCGGTGGGAGTACATCCCTATTGACCGGCCTTGGGTGACCTGTGGTGCTGTCTCGGGGTTTGGAACGAGCGCTGAACCGGCCTCGCAGTCGCACTACCCTTCTTTCATGACCACGCTCTCGCCGTACGACTCCATGTCCCCGGTCAACCGGGCCGCCTACCGCGCCAAGTCCGCCGCCGCCGACCTCGCCCCGCTGCCGCGGGCCGAGAAGGACGACGCGCTGCTCGCCATCGCGGACGCGCTGGAGGTCCGTACGAGCGAAATCGTCGAGGCCAACGCCCGGGACATCGCCAAGGCCCGGGAGGCCGGCACCAGCGAGGCGATCATCGACCGGCTGACGCTGACCCCGGAGCGCGTGCGGGCCATCGCCTCCGACGTGCGGGACGTCGTCGCGCTGCCCGACCCGGTCGGCGAGGTCGTCCGCGGTTCCACCCTCCCCAACGGCATCGACCTGCGCCAGGTCCGCGTCCCGCTGGGCGTCGTCGGGATCATCTACGAGGCCCGCCCGAACGTCACCGTGGACGCCGCCGCCCTCTGCCTGAAGTCCGGCAACGCCGTGCTGCTGCGCGGCTCGGCCTCGGCGTACGAGTCGAACTCGGCACTCGTCCGGGTGATCCGCGACGCCGTGGGCGGGGCCGGGCTGCCCGCCGACGCCGTGCAGCTGGTGCCGGGGGAGAGCCGGGAGAGCGTGCGCGAGCTGATGCGGGCCCGTGGCCTGGTCGACGTGCTGATCCCGCGCGGCGGCGCCTCGCTCATCCAGACCGTCGTCACCGAGTCCATCGTCCCGGTGATCGAGACCGGCACCGGCAACTGCCATGTCTACGTCGACGCCCACGCCGACCTCGACATGGCGATCGAGATCCTGATCAACTCCAAGGCCCAGCGCGTCAGCGTCTGCAACGCAGCCGAGACCCTCCTGGTCCACCAGGACATCGCCCCCGAGTTCCTGCCGCGCGCCCTGGACGCCCTCGCCGAGGCCGGGGTGACCGTGCACGCCGACGAAAGGGTGCTGGCGTACGCCAAGGACTCCAAGGCGACCGTCGTCGAGGCCACGGCGGAGGACTGGGAGACCGAGTACCTGTCGTACGACATCGCCGCCGCGGTCGTGGACTCCCTGGACAAGGCCGTCGAGCACATCCGGCTGTGGACCTCCGGTCACACCGAGGCCATCGTCACCACCTCGCAGCAGGCCGCCCGCCGCTTCACCCAGCTGGTCGACTCCACGACGGTCGCCGTGAACGCCTCCACCCGTTTCACCGACGGCGGCCAGTTCGGCTTCGGCGCGGAGATCGGCATCTCCACGCAGAAGCTGCACGCCCGAGGGCCGATGGGGCTGCCCGAGCTGACCAGCACCAAGTACATCGTCACCGGGGACGGGCACGTACGGCGCTGAGCAATCCCCCGCGCCCGGGGGCGCGTCCCTGCTGACAGGGGGCGCGTCAGCGCGCCGTTCGGCGCGCAACGCACGCGAGGCGTCTCGCCAGCCGGACGAATTTCCATACCGTCTGCCCAAAATGACCCCCCAGGACTACTCTGGATCCGTGCCGGAGGACGTGGGGGGCACGCCGTTCCCTGACGGCTGGGAGCCCGACGACGACCACGACCGCGGGGTGTCGGACGAAGAGTTCGCCTCCGTGGTCTTCGACGAGGCCTTCGTGCAGGCGGCCGTGGTGCACGAGCCGACCGCCGTGGAGCGCCTCCTTGCCGCCGCCCAGGCCAGAGCGGAGGCCTCCGAAGCGGAGGCCCGCCGGGCGCACGGCCGGGGCGAGCGGTACGACGAGGGGTACGGCCCCGACGGCCGCACCGCTTTCGGCCATGACCCCGAGCTGGACGACCTGGACGACCCGGACATCCTCGAAGATCGTTACGGCGCCCCCGGGACGTACGGCAAACAGGTCCGCTGGCACCGTCCCGTCGCCTGGATGCTCGCCCTCGTCATGGGCATCGGCATGGTCGCGCTGGCCTTCACGGCGGTCTACCGGGGCGCTTCCTCGAACAGCCGGGACCAGGTTCCGCCGCCGACCTCCACGGGCCTCGAACAGGGCAGGGAAGCGTCGCCCTCGGCGTCCGCCGACTACTCCCAGCCGGCCGCCTCGGCGACACCGCGCACGCCCTGACCGGAACCCGATCTAGGGCCTGAGCACTACGGAGGGCAGCCTTCCCGTCCTGGTGAGAACCTGTCAGAACTTGTCGTGTACCAGGGCGTTTACCTGACCTTCCGGCGACCTACCCTGAAGATATGGGAGGGCCAGGAGACCCACCTGAGGGGACACCCGAGGGCGGCCCCGGAGGTGGCGAGGACGAGTACCGATCCGTCGTTTTCGACGAGTCGTTCGTGCGTGCTGCCCACCTCCAGGAGTTCTCCGCGCAGGAGCGCCTGGCCGACCACGCGCCCGCCGTACGCCGCCGGGCACCCATGCGCAGGGGCCTGTCCCGGCAGGCGCTGGTCCTGGTCCTGCTGATCGCCGTGGCCTTCGGTACGGCGATCTACATGGGTGTACGGCACCCCTACCAGACCCCCGCGAACTCAGGGCCGCCCGCCGAGCCGCTGCGCATGACCGTCATCCCGCTCGCCCCGCAGGGCAAGGTACCCGGGGCCACCGACCCGGAGTACCTGTACGCGCGCAGTCCCGCCGCCCAGTTCCGCATCGGCGCGGAGGGCATCCCGCTGCCGGCCGCGCGACGCACCGCGCACTTCTCGGACAGTCAGGTGACGAACGCGCTGAGTATCGCGAAGGACTACATCGTGCGCTCCGCGCTGTATCCGGAGGTGCTGACCGGCGACCAGATCCGCCCGGTCCGGGTGCTGCTGGACCCCGACCAACTGGACCAGTTCGACCAGAGCTTCGGGCATCCGGCCGCGGACGGGCGGCATGCGCCGACCGGCTGGCTGGTTCGCTTCGACGCCTCCCAGGCCGAGCTGGCCGACCGCAGGATCCGGGTGCAGGGCACACTCCAGGCGGCGGAGACGGACTCCGCGACGCTGGAGGTCACCGCAGATCACACGTTCGTGTACGCGTTGCGGGCGGCGGAAGCGGGGGAGAAGGCGGCGGAGGCCTCGCTGTTCACCGTGCGGCGGGAGCTGCACTTCCGTTTCGACCGTGAGGACCTGCGGCTGCGCCAGACCCAGCTGGTCGTCTCCTACGTCCAGGCGGGACCGCTGTCCTGCGCCGAGGACTCTACGAACCGGCTGCATCCGCTGCTGGCTGGGCAGACGGCCAAGGAGGGAGGACCGGCGGGGACGGATCCGTATGCCACGGGTGGGGCGACGGCGCTGTGCGGGTCGTTGGCGGTGGGGTCGCAGCCGAAGGTGTGAGCCGGCGGTTTCCTCGCCCCCGCCGCCCCTACCCGTCCCATCCTTCTGGGGCTCCGCCCCAGACCCCGCTCCTCAAACGCCGGAGGGGCTGGGTTGTTCAGCCCGTCCGGCGTTTGAGGACGAGGCCCCTTCAGGGCCGAAGCGGGGGTCTGGGGGCGCAGCCCCCAGGGACGGGACGGGTAGGGGCGGCGGGGGCGAGGAACCCGCCGCGCAAGCCACAGGTGGCCGTCAGGCGTTGTCCCCCGTGTCGTCCCGCTCGCCGTCGTCCCGGCGCGGCTCCTCCCTGGGGCCCGTACCCGTGAAGCCACCGAAACCCCGCCGTACCCGGCCGCCCAGGTCTCCCGCACCGCCTGCGATATCCGTGACCAGCTTCATCAGGGGGTCCTTGGAGGACTTCACATGGGTGGCGTAGTGGGAGGCCGACTCGCGGAAGGAGTCCGTGACCGAGGTGTCCTTGTCCTCCGAGCGGCGCGGGTAGTGGCCGTCCATGATCCGCTGGTGGTCGCGGGACTCGGCCCACTTCTTCAGCTCGGCCGCGCGGACCGTGGTGAAGGGGTGGGAGCGGGGCAGGACGTTCAGGATCTTCAGGACGGAGTCGCGCAGGTCGCCGCCCGCCTCGTACTCCTCGGCCTGCTTCAGGAACGCGTCCACGTTCATCTCGTGCAGATGGTGGCCGCCGGCGAGCTTCATCAGGCCGCGCATCGAGGCGGTGAGGTCCTGGCCGACGAGCAGGCCCGCCCGGTCGGCGGACAGCTCCGACTTGCGGAACCACTCCCGCAGCGCCGTCACGATCGCCATGATCGCGATGTTCCCCAGCGGGATCCAGGCGACCCGGACGGCGAGGCTGGTGAGGAAGAGGAGGATCGTGCGGTAGACCGAGTGGCCGGAGAGGGCGTGGCCCACCTCGTGGCCCACCACCGCCCGCATCTCCTCCTCGTCGAGCAGCTCCAGCAGCCCCGTGGTGACCACGATGATCGGCTCGTCCAGGCCGATGCACATCGCGTTCGGCACCGGGTCCTGGTTGACGTACATCGGCGGGACCTTCTCCAGGTCCAGGATGTAACAGGCGTCCCGCAGCATGTCGTTGAGGTGCGCGAACTGCTGGTCCGAGACCCGGACCGAGTCGGACAGGAACAGCAGCCGGAGACTGCGCTCGGGCAGCAGGCCGCTCAGGGCCTTGAAGACGGTGTCGAAGCCGCTGAGCTTGCGCAGGGCCACCAGCGCCGAGCGGTCCGCCGGGTGTTCGTACGCACGCGAGGAGATCCCCGGGAAACGCCTGCGCTGCCTGCTCGGCACGTTCTCGTGCCCGTGCTGCTCGTGGCCGTCGGACATGTCTTCCCCCATGTGCGTCTGGATGGCTCTCTACGGCTCTCTGCGGCCCTTTGCAGAGCCTTGTTCCGCCCTTTGCGCCCCCGAAGCAGAGCCCAGCCTAAGCGGAGTTACCTTGGACGGGCACTACAGCGAAGGAGTTCCGCGTCATGGAGCACAACCCCCCGGCCGCCTGGCTCACCGAGGCCGCGAGCGCGGCCGAGCAGCAGGGGGCGGGAAATCTGCTCCGGGTGGTGCTGATCGTGATGGTCGTGGGCTGTGTGCTGACCGCGTGGTTCCTGTTGCGGGGCTACAGGCGGAAGGACGACTGAGCCCCCCGGAAGGTTCCCCGCGGGCCGTCGCAGGCGCTCCAACGGTGGAGTCGGCGTGATCGCCGTCAGGGCGCCCGCTTACGATGGGCCGACGTCTTTATCCCGCCCACACCCGATAGGTCACGCCGAAGATGAGCTTCCACAGCGCCGCTGCCCAGTTGGTCACCCTCGCCGCCGAGGGCGAGGAGCACGGCGGCAACCACAACAGCAT
This sequence comes from Streptomyces sp. NPDC028907, assembly GCF_055564995.1. Taxonomy (NCBI): domain Bacteria; kingdom Bacillati; phylum Actinomycetota; class Actinomycetes; order Kitasatosporales; family Streptomycetaceae; genus Streptomyces; species Streptomyces sp. NPDC028907. The sequence continues at coordinate 137,759 of NZ_JBVHVE010000004.1, read as the reverse complement.
CAGCCCGTGGCTCACCGGGGGTGGCGCCTTCGTCATCCTGCTGCTCCTGCTGTGGATCACCACCCGCTTCAACCGCGACCGCTGAGTCACGGACAGGCCTGGGCCCTCAGGCGGGGCCGGTAGGGTCTGCACGCATGGGAGAGCAGGACATGCCTACCGGCCCCGGAAACGGCCCGTCGAACCCCGGCAAGCGCCGCCTCGGCGTCATGGGCGGAACGTTTGACCCGATCCACCACGGCCACCTCGTCGCGGCCAGCGAGGTCGCCGCGCAGTTCCACCTCGACGAGGTCGTGTTCGTGCCCACCGGCCAGCCGTGGCAGAAGAGCCACCGGCACGTCTCCCCGGCCGAGGACCGCTATCTGATGACGGTCATCGCCACGGCCGAGAACCCGCAGTTCTCCGTCAGCCGCATCGACATCGACCGCGGCGGCCCGACGTACACCGTCGACACCCTGCGTGATCTACGCGCGCTCAACCCCGACACCGACCTCTTCTTCATCACCGGCGCCGACGCCCTGGGCCAGATCCTGACCTGGCGGGACTCGGAGGAGCTGTTCTCCCTCGCGCACTTCATCGGGGTCACCCGGCCCGGCCACGACCTCACCGACGCCGGGCTCCCGGAGGGCGGCGTGTCGTTGGTCGAGGTTCCCGCTCTGGCCATCTCGTCCACCGATTGCCGCGCGAGAGTCGCAAAGGGCGACCCCATCTGGTATCTGGTGCCGGACGGAGTCGTGCGCTACATCGACAAGCGCGAGCTGTACCGCGGCGAGTGAGGCGAGTGAGCCGAGAGGGGCGACCGGTGAACGACCGATACGACGCGGGGGCCGCGGGATACGAGGCCGACCAGTACGAACTCGTCGGCTACGACGAGTACGGGCAGCCGGTCTACCGGCAGATCCCGGCCCAGCAGCAGCCACCCCAGCACCAGTACGACCCGTACGCACAGCAGGGCTACGGATACGACCCGTACGCGACCGGCCGGCAGCAGCCGGTCCCGCCGTACGACCCCTACGGGACCGGCGACACCGGCCGTCAGCCGCCCACGCCGTCCTACGACCCGTACGGCACCGGCACGCACCCCCAGCAGGCCGGCGCGCACTCGCCGCCGTACGACCCGTACGGCCGAACCGCCACCAGCGGACAGCAGCACCGGGTCGCCGAGCAGACGGCCTACATCCCGCAGCAGGCCGGCCCGGTCGAGGAATCGCAGCCGCAGCCGCAGGAACGGGGCGACCGGGACGACCGGGAGTACCACACCGAGCAGTTCGCGTTCGTCGAGGAACCCGACGGTGACTCCGAGGACGTCATCGACTGGCTGAAGTTCACCGAGAACCGCACCGAGCGCCGCGAGGAGGCCCGGCGACGGGCACGCGCGCGTGTGATCGCGCTCGTGGTCGTCCTGGCGGTCGCCGCGGCAGGCGGCGTCGGCTACCTCTGGTACGCCGGGAAGCTGCCCGGTCTGTCGTCGAGCGACAGCAAGGAGGGCACGGCGACGGCCGTGGGCGCCCAGAAGCGTGACGTGATCGTCGTCCATCTGCACAACACCAAGAAGGGCGGCACCTCCACGGCGCTGCTCGTCGACAACACCACCACCAACCAGGGCACCACCGTCCTGCTGCCGAACTCCCTCGCCCTGACCGGCGACGACGGGACGACCACGCTGGCCAAGTCGGTCGACGACGACGGGTCCTCCGGGACGCGCGACGCCATCGACACGGTCCTCGGCACCGAGATCCAGGGCACCTGGCGCCTGGACACCCCGTATCTGCAGAACCTCGTCGACCTGGTCGGCAACATCGAGGTCGACACCAACGCCGACGTGCCGGACCCGGACGCCGAGGCCAAGGGCAGCGCGCCCCTCGTGCGCAAGGGCAAGGCCCAGACCCTCAGCGGCAAGATGGCCGTCGCCTACGCCACCTACCAGGGCTCGGGCGAGACGCAGAACGCGCAGCTGGAGCGGTTCGGGCAGGTCATGCAGGCCACGCTGCGCAAGCTGACCTCGGACACCCAGGGCGCCACAGTCACCGTGCAGACGCTGGGCATGATCATCGAGCCGCCCTTGACCGACAAGGACCTCGGCGCCTTCCTCGCCAAGCTCGCCGAGCTCGCCAAGGGCGGCGACTACAGGACGGCCATGCTGCCCGTCCAGACCGACGGCACACTGAGCGCCCAGGCCAGCTCCTCCGTCGTCAAGGACGTCCTCGGCGGCACCGCCAAGAGCCCCGACAAGGACGCCGCGGTCCGCGTGTCCATCCGTAATGCCACCGGCGTCAAGGACAACACCGAGAAGGCCCGCGTGGTGCTGCTGAACGGCGGCTTCACCTTCCTGGAGGGCGGCACCGCGTCCGCCGAGGGCACGTCCGAGGTCGTCTACGCAGACGCCGCCGACAAGGCCGACGCCACCGAGGTCGCCAAGACCCTCGGACTGTCCGCCGACGCGGTCACGAAGGGCGAAGTGTCCGGGAACGCGGATGTCTCGGTGGTGCTCGGCCAGGACTACAAGCCGTCGTCCTCGTAACCGAAGCCGCACAAAACCGCAGGCCACCCCACGTGATCCGGTAATCACGTGGGGTGTTGTCACCGGTCCGTGAGACCCTTGAGGTCGAGTAAAGCCAAGTGTCCGCCGACCGAAAGCCTTGTAGTGACCGCTACCGACCGTTCCCTCGAGCTCGTCAACACCGCCGCCCAGGCCGCCGCCGACAAGCTCGCGCACGACATCATCGCCTACGACGTCAGCGACGTCCTGTCGATCACGGACGCCTTCCTGCTGGCCTCCGCGCCCAACGACCGCCAGGTCAAGTCGATCGTCGACGAGATCGAGGAGCGGCTCCAGAAGGAGCTCGGCGCCAAGCCGGTGCGCCGCGAGGGCGACCGCGAGGCCCGCTGGGTGCTGCTCGACTACGTCGACATCGTCGTCCACGTCCAGCACAGCGAGGAGCGCGTCTTCTACGCCCTGGAGCGGCTGTGGAAGGACTGCCCCGAGCTCGACCTGCCCGAGGACGCCAAGGCCACCCGCGGCAAGGCCGCGGAGCACGCCAAGCACCAGGCAGCCGAGGAGGCGGCCGAGCTGGGCGGTGAGTGGCGATGAGCACCACCGACGAGGTCCCCACGGTCAGGCCCGGCCGCCGCGTCATCCTGTGGCGGCACGGCCAGACCTCGTGGAACGTGGAGCGCCGCTTCCAGGGCACCACGGACGTCGCGCTCACCGAGGCCGGCCTCGCCCAGGCCCGCCGCGCCGCCCGCCTCCTCGCCGGCCTCAAGCCGGACGCGATCATCGCCTCCGACCTCCAGCGCGCCGCCGGCACGGCCGCCGAGCTGGCCGCGCTCACCGCCCTGGAGGTGACGTACGACGAGGCCCTGCGCGAGACCTACGCGGGCGCCTGGCAGGGGCTGACGCACGAGGAGATCATCGAGCGGTACGGCGAGGAGTACGCGGCCTGGAAGCGCGGCGAGCCGGTGCGCCGCGGTGGCGGTGAACTGGAGACCGAGGTCGCCGACCGCGCCGCCCCCGTGGTGCTCCGGCATGCCGAGAAGCTCCCCGACGCCGGCACGCTCGTCGTGGTCAGCCACGGCGGCACGATCCGTACGACCATCGGCCGCCTCATCGGACTGGAGCCCCGGTCCTGGGAGAGTCTCGGTGGCCTGTCCAACTGCTGCTGGTCCGTCCTCGGCGAGGGCGCCCGCGGCTGGCGTCTGCTGGAGCACAATGCCGGCACCCTGCCGGAGCCGGTCCTCGGCGACGACGACTGACGCCGGCCCGGATTTCACTTTCTGGCAGGTCGCAGGCTAAAGTTCTTCTTGTTCGCCCCGCCGAGCGGGGCGAAACACCATGCGGCTCCGCCGCGTGGGACCAGGGGGCTATAGCTCAGTTGGTAGAGCGCCTGCATGGCATGCAGGAGGTCAGGAGTTCAATTCTCCTTAGCTCCACAGCGAGACAACAAGATCCCGCCGATCGCTTCGATCGGCGGGATCTTCTGGTATCCACGGCGGGCGCCCGGATCAACGGCCGGGTCGGTGTGTCCGGTTCGCGCACGGCTCCGGCCTTCGCCGAACTGTTCGGATCCGGCTTGAGTCACTCGGGCCCCGCCAGGCGTATACCTCTCATGAGGCGCTTTGGGGTGCGGGTCCGCACGGTCCGTACGGCGGCGAAGGCTGCCGTGTCCGGACTGGTACTGAGGCGTCGCTGACCGTATTGGTCCGGCCGTGGCAGAATCAAACGGCCGGAAGGGAGCGCGGCCCGACGGGAGGGAGTAGTGATGCCTGCGAGCATCCTCGAGGAGGTCGGTGGCCTCCTCGAAGCAGCTTTGACACGGGATACGATCACGCGCCTCAGCTGCCCTTCCTGCGGCTCCGTCCATGTCGCCCAGCTGCTTGGCGACAACGGCGGAATTTCCTACGTGTGCACGGCCTGCGGCCACAGCTGGAGCTGATCGATGGGTGCACACAGGCGAAAGTGCGACTGGTGCGGCAGCGGAACGCCGATCGTCCGAGACATGGAACCGGTGAACCCCGATTACCAGTACTGGTGCGAGGAATGCGCGCGGGCGCTGATCATAAAAGGCGACCCGATCGAGACCTACCGTGAACTCGAGGGCGAACCGATCTACGGCCGTCTCCTCGAAGAGCACTGCACGCTCAAGCGTTTCTATTCCTTCGTCACGGCTTGAGCCCCCCGCCGGGGTTCCGGAAGCAACTCGATGCCGTTCTGGTGCAGTTCGTGCCGTCCAGAGTCGTGGGGGCATCCACGGTGCATACGACGAGCCACCAGTGCCAGGCGCCCAGGGCGGCCGGTGCGCGGCGGTGGACTCCGGTCGCCGCGATCACGGTCACGGAATCCGACATTTGCGTGCGTATCGACACCGGGTGGAAACGATTTGGTGCTGCACCGGATCGCCCGGTAATGTTGGCGTCGCCGCCGGGGAAACCGGGCGGACCAAGCAAGGGGCTATAGCTCAGTTGGTAGAGCGCCTGCATGGCATGCAGGAGGTCAGGAGTTCAATTCTCCTTAGCTCCACAGTGAGATCCCGCCGGATCAGTTCGATCCGGCGGGATCTTTTTCGTGCCCGAACACCGCTGGCTCCAGGGGCGGTTGGGGAACGAACGAGGGGCCGTCCGGATCGGACGGCCCCTCTACGCGTGCGTGCCGGGCTTCAGCGGCCCAGCGCGCGCCTTCCGCGGCCCTGGGAGAGGACCGGCAGGTTGTTGCGGGAGGAGTCCCCCGCGCGGGTGTCCTCCTCGATGCGCAGGGCGAGCGCGGGGCAACGGCGTACCGCGCGCAGGGCCTTGGCCTCGGCGTAACGCGGGACCTTCGCCTGGGCGACGGTCGGGAAGCCGTCGGCGCCCAGTTGGAAGACCTCCGGGAGGATGTCCGCGCACAGGCCGTGGCCGCGGCACAGCGTCCAGTCGACGTAGATCTTCTGACGGCTGGGGCCGTTCTCCTCCGACTCGCCACCGCCCGGGATGCCCGACGGGGCCCTGCCGCCCTCGAAGAGCGGCAGAACGCCCTCCACGGGCCGTCCGCAGCCGTTGCCGAGGACATGGGCCGCCAGGTCGTCGGTGAACGCCTTGATGGTCGACTCCAGGAACATGGCGGAGCCGTCCGGGTGCGAGCACGCGCCGCGCCGTTTCACGTTCTTGGCGACCTGCTTGAGCGCCTCCAGGGCGGCCGGACCGCCGCCGTTGAGGATGTCCTCCATGCCGCGCGCGGCGGCCGGCAGGCCGAGGTAGCAGGGGCCGCACTGACCCGCGCTCTCCTCCGCCAGCCACTGCGCGACGCGCAGCGACTCGCCCAGCGGGCACGTCTCCTGAGTGATCGGCAGGATCGCGCCGGCGCCGAGCGCGCCGCCCACCGCGTCCAGGGAGTTGCGGGAGACGATCGCCTCGTTGACCGTCGCCGCGTCGATCCACTTGCCGTGGTAGCCGCCGGTCAGCACGCCCTGCGGGACGGGCGGGGCGCCGGCGAGCTGGAGGACGTAACGCAGCGGTACACCCGTGGGGACCTCGATCACCATCGGGCGGGCCACCGCGCCGGAGACGGTGAGCATGACGGTGCCCGGCTCGTCGTACAGGCCGGTGTTGCCGTAGCGCTCCGGGCCGATGCGGGCGGCGATCGCGAGCTGGGCGAACGTCTCGGCGTTGGAGAGCAGGGTCGGGGCGCCGCCGACGCCGTTCTGCGAGGCGCTGACCTTGCGGCCGGGCGGGATCGCCGGGCCGCCGTCGATCGAGCGGATCAGGGAGGCGGCGGCGCCGGTGACCATGCGGACCGGGTTGCGCTGCACCCACGCGCGTAGAGCGGAGCGGCGGCTGTTGCTGAGGCCGCGTTCGGCGAGGGCGGCCTCCATGGAGCGCTGGGTCGATTCCCGGGTGACCCCCACCACGAGCGTGCGGGCACCCAGGGCTTCGGCACACAGCAGCGCGCCGTCCAGGATGAGGTGCGGGGCACGGTTGATCATCACCGTGTCCTTGCGGCAGGCCGGTTCGTCCTCGCTGCCGTTGACGACCACGACCGGCCGAACGCCGCGCTTGATCGCGGCCTCCGCGACCGAGCGCAGCTTCTTGTGGAAGGGGAAGCCCGCGCCGCCGCGGCCCTTCAGATTGATGTTCTCGGCGAGCTTCGCGAGCTGCTCGCCACCCATCGGTTCGAGCGGCCCGTGCACCTTCAGATGCATGGGCAGATCGAGTCTCTCGACAAGGTCGAAGCCCGACGTGAGCTGGGGAAGACCGACCACGCGGACTTCGGGTACGTCGGGCAGGGCCTCGTTCACTTAAAGCCTCCGGAAGGCGTGTTCCAAGGTTCGCCCGAACCCGGTGCATCGAAGTCGTAGGACGCACCGGGCAGTGTTTCAGTGGCGGGACCGCTGTTGTTGTACGTGTCGTTCTGGTTGTACGTACCGAAGACGGCGTTTGTCTCAGCGGTGTCGTACACATCACTCGACCCGTAGCCCGCGGCGCCCGAGTCATAGCCCTGGGTGCCCGAATTGCCGTAGACGGGGATGTTGTATCCCGTGTCGTTGAGCGGGTCGTAGGACGACGGAGGCGCCTCGCCCACGGGCGGCGGGGACGGGATCGGCCAGCTGCCCGAGGTGCTGCCGCCGCCGTCGACGCGGGGGATCGCCTCCGTCGGCTGCATGTCCAGGGGCAGGTCCATACGGGCGGTCTGGTCGGCCGCGTAGGGCTGCTGCTGCCCGCGGGAGCGGGGTGAGACGGCGCGGTAGGCGGCGGCGAAGCCGCCCGTGGACTCCGCCGACGCGGGCGCCTGGGAGGGCATCCCGGGCAGCGGGCCCGGGCGCTCGTCGCGTGCGGGCCGCTCACCGCGCGAGCCCCGCGCCGGGCGCCGGCTCTCGTAGCCGGGCAGCGCCGACCCGGACGACGCCCTGGCGCGGCTCTCCTCCAGGTCCTCGCGGCCCGCGGACTCGTCGCGGCCGATGAACTGGGCGACCCGGTCGGCGAACTTGCGCTTGACGGGGCGCGGGGCGGCGCGCAGTGCGAGGGCCGCGGCGACGGCGACCACGCAGAGTTCGTAGCAGACCATGAAGAACGTCTTCGCCGGGCGGCCGGCGAACAGGCCGTGGACCAGCGCCGCGCACCAGGCCGGGTAGGCCAGCATGTGCATCGCGCGCCAGCGGGCGGCGACCGGCGCCGGGGAGGCGAAGCGATTGCGCAGCACGCCGGTGATGCCGACGAAGATCATGAGCATGGCGGCCAGGGTGCCGAGGCCGATCAGGAATGCCGTGCCGGTGACCTCGTCCCCGCCCGAGATGAGCAGCCCGAAGGGGATCACCGCGGCGATCCAGCTGGTGTGCTCCAGTGCCAGTTTCGTGATGATGTGCACGACGAGGAACGCGATCGAGGCCACCGCGGTCACCCGGTGGATGGCCTGGGCGATGATCCGCTGCCGGGTGTCGAGGATCATACGGTCCTGGGCGATCAGGCCCCAGATCACCGAGCAGGTCAGGCAGACGAGGGACAGTACGCCGGCGCCGAAGTTGAGGAACTCCAGGAACGTGTCGTCCATCGTGCTGTCGTTCGGATCCGTCGTCACGGCATACCTCCCGAAAGCGCGACGAGGGGTATGGGCGACCGAGTGTCAGCGACCGACGCCCCCCGGGTCGGGAGATCCGTCCTGGGGGGCGGGCTGCTGTGAGGACGAGGGTTCATGGGGGCAACTCCGAACGGTTCGGGAAGGCGGTCCCGCTGCCGCACTCTAAGTGGCTCCATACCGATGGGTACGGCGTTTGAGCTATTGGGTTGTTGTCCAGGGACGGCGAGGGGCTGATGATGCCCCTTAGTGACTGTTACGCCAGGTAACAATTGAACGTTGTTCAGCTTTTCGAGGTCTTCACAACTCTCAGGTACGCAGCAGGCGGCGCGGTTGTTCAGGCGTGAGCCCTCTCGTGACCCCTGTCGCGCGCCCCGCCGGAAGCCCGTCGCGACCCGCTCGGGCGCTGCGGTACCCTGACGCCATGCGTGCCGTACGCCTTCTGCTTAGCGGGCCGCGCTGATCATTCCCGACCACCGGGCGAATCGGATGGTCGGAATCGGCGCGGCGTCCCCTCCTGTGCGAGGGGATTTTTCGTTTCCAGAGAACCGCAGCCGCCGGCAGAGACGATCGATGGAGCTTTGAGGATCATGAGCGAGACGAACCCCGCTGCCACCGCCGAGGTGGCAGCGCCGCACCGCTACACGGCCGCCATGGCGGCCGACATCGAGGCACGCTGGCAGGATTTCTGGGACGCCGAGGGCACCTATGCGGCGCCGAACCCCAAGGGTGACCTGGCGGGCGACCCCGAGCTGGTCGCCAAGCCCAAGAAGTTCATCATGGACATGTTCCCGTACCCCTCCGGTGCGGGCCTGCACGTCGGCCATCCCCTGGGCTACATCGCCACCGACGTCTTCGCGCGCTTCCAGCGCATGACCGGCCACAACGTCCTGCACACCCTGGGCTTCGACGCCTTCGGCCTGCCCGCCGAGCAGTACGCCGTGCAGACCGGCACGCACCCGCGTGTCTCCACCGAGGCCAACATCGAGAACATGAAGGTCCAGCTGCGCCGGCTGGGCCTGGGCCACGACAAGCGCCGGTCGTTCGCCACGATCGACCCGGACTACTACAAGTGGACCCAGTGGATCTTCCTGCAGATCTTCAACTCCTGGTACGACGACGAGGCGAAGAAGGCCCGCCCGATCTCCGAGCTGATCGCTCGGTTCGAGTCCGGTGAGCGCGCCGTACCCGGTTCCGACGGCGGCACGCGCGCGTGGAGCGAGCTGAGCGCCGCCGAGCGCGCCGACGTCCTGGGCGGGTACCGCCTGGCGTACGCCTCGGACGCGCCGGTCAACTGGTGCCCCGGCCTGGGCACCGTCCTGGCCAACGAGGAGGTCACGGCCGACGGCCGCTCCGAGCGGGGCAACTACCCGGTCTTCAAGGCCAAGCTGCGCCAGTGGAACATGCGCATCACCGCGTACGCCGACCGGCTGCTGGACGATCTGGCCGAGCTGGACTGGCCCGAGGCCATCAAGCTGCAGCAGCGCAACTGGATCGGCCGCTCCGAGGGCGCCCGCGTCGACTTCCCGATCGACGGCGAGCGCATCACCGTCTTCACCACGCGCCCCGACACCCTGTTCGGCGCGAGCTACATGGTGCTGGCGCCGGAGCACCCGCTGGTCGAGAAGTTCACCCCGGACGCCTGGCCCGAGGGCACGCATGACGTGTGGACCGGCGGCCACGCGACCCCGGCCGAGGCCGTCGCCGCCTACCGCGCGCAGGCCGCCTCCAAGTCCGACGTCGAGCGCCAGGCCGAGGCCAAGGACAAGACCGGCGTCTTCATCGGCTCGTACGCGACCAACCCGGTCAACGGCGAGAAGGTCCCCGTCTTCATCGCCGACTACGTCCTGATGGGCTACGGCACCGGCGCGATCATGGCCGTACCCTGCGGCGACCAGCGTGACTTCGAGTTCGCGCGCGCCTTCGAGCTGCCGATCGTCTGCATCGTCGAGCCGACCGACGGCCGTGGCACGGACACCTCCACGTGGGAGGACGCCTTCTCGTCGTACGACGCGAAGATCATCAACTCCGCCAACGACGACATCACCCTGGACGGCCTGGGCGTCGCCGAGGCCAAGGTGCGCATCACCGAGTGGCTGGAGCGGTCCGGCGTCGGCGAGGGCACGGTCAACTTCCGGCTGCGCGACTGGCTGTTCAGCCGTCAGCGCTACTGGGGCGAGCCCTTCCCGATCGTCTACGACGAGGACGGCATCGCCCACGCCCTGCCCGAGTCGATGCTGCCGCTGGAGCTGCCCGAGGTCGAGGACTACAGCCCGCGCACCTTCGACCCGGACGACGCCGACACCGAGCCCGAGACGCCGCTGTCGCGCAACGAGGAGTGGGTCAACGTCACCCTGGACCTGGGCGACGGACCGAAGCGCTACCGGCGTGAGACCAACACCATGCCCAACTGGGCCGGTTCCTGCTGGTACGAGCTGCGCTACCTGGACCCGCACAACGGCGAGCAGTTGGTCGACCCCGAGATCGAGCAGTACTGGATGGGCCCGCGCGAGGGCCAGCCGCACGGCGGCGTCGACCTGTACGTCGGCGGCGCCGAGCACGCCGTGCTGCACCTGCTGTACGCGCGCTTCTGGTCCAAGGTCCTGTTCGACCTGGGCCACGTCTCCTCCGCAGAGCCGTTCCACAAGCTGTTCAACCAGGGCATGATCCAGGCCTACGTCTACCGTGACAGCCGTGGCATCGCGGTACCGGCCGCCGAGGTGGAGGAGCGCGACGGCGCGTACTACTACCAGGGCGAGAAGGTCTCCCGGCTGCTGGGCAAGATGGGCAAGTCCCTGAAGAACGCGGTCACCCCGGACGAGATCGCCGCCGAGTACGGCGCGGACACGCTGCGGCTGTACGAGATGGCGATGGGCCCCCTGGACGTCTCCCGGCCGTGGGACACGCGCGCGGTGGTCGGCCAGTTCCGGCTGCTGCAGCGGCTGTGGCGCAACGTCGTCGACGAGACGACCGGTGCCGTGACGGTGGTGGACGCCGAGCCCGACGAGGACACGCTGCGTGCCCTGCACAAGGCGATCGACGGGGTGCGCGGCGACCTGGAGGGCATGCGGTTCAACACCGCCATCGCCAAGGTCACCGAGCTGAACAACCACCTGACCAAGGCCGGCGGGGCGGTGCCGCGCTCCGTCGCCGAGGCGCTGGTGCTGATGGTCGCGCCGCTGGCCCCGCACGTCGCCGAGGAGCTGTGGCGCAAGCTGGGCCACCAGGACTCGGTGGTGCACCAGGACTTCCCGGTCGCCGACCCGGCCTACGTCGTGGACGAGACCGTGACCTGCGTCGTGCAGATCAAGGGCAAGGTCAAGGCCCGCCTGGAGGTCTCGCCCGCCATCTCGGAGGAGGACCTGGAGAAGGTCGCCCTGTCCGACGAGAAGGTCGTGGCGGCACTGGACGGCGCCGGGATCCGGAAGGTGATCGTGCGGGCGCCGAAGCTGGTGAACATCGTTCCGGCGTAGGTCTGCGGGAGGTGGAGGCCGGCGTGCCGTGCTGACCAGCCGTGCTTGCGGTGGGCCCTGCTGGACAGCCGTGCGTGCGGTGGGCCGGTCGGGGGCGTCATGACCTCGGCCTTCGGCTCGGCCTGATCTTCGCTCGGGGTGATCCCCTACGGGCAGGTTCGGGGTTCTGCTGGAACTCCGGGCCTGCCCGCTGCGTTTACCGTTGAAGAGCGACGCGGTGTGTGCCGCGACCGGCCGGAGGAGGAGTTCGTGGAAGCAGCGATCGCAGTCGTGGCCCTGCTGGTCGTGCTCTTCGTCGTGCTGGGCGCCTACGCCACGGTCAAGGTGGTCGGCGCCGCCAAACGCCGCGTCGACGACACCATCACCCACGCCCGGCGCACGGTCGAGGACCACACCCTGCGGGCCAAGTCCTTCGCCCAGCCCGGCCCGGCCGGCGAGCTCGCCCAGCTGCGGCTGAAGCTGCGCACCTCCATGCGGGCCACCCAGGATGCGCTGCACGCGGGCGTGGCCGAGGACGAGTCCCTCAAGGAGTCCCTCGGTCTCTTCCACCGCCTCAGCGCGCACGGGCACGAACTGGACGCCGAACTGCGGCGCCTGGAGTCCGAGCCGGACCGCGCCACGCTCGCCGAGCGGCTGCCCGACCTGCGCGAACGCACCGAGCGCATCGTCCATGCCGCCGACTCGCTGCGCTGGGCCGCCCGCGACCGGGCCCGCCGCTTCGCCGAGGACGACCTGGACACCCTCAGCGCCCAGATCGACGTGGAGACGGGCGCCCTGCGGCACTGGCAGACGGAGGAGACCACGCCGTCTTCCTCGTCGTCCTCGACCCCTTCCGCATCGACCCCTTCCGCGACGCCCCCGCCCCCGTGGCCGGAGGCCCCCGCCGCGCAGGCCGATCCGGCGCCCGAGCAGACCTGGTCGGACACCTCCCGGACGCAGCGGGCCGAGGAGCCCACGCGGCCCGCGATCACCCCGCCCGGCCCTCGCCAGAGCTATCCCTGGCAGAAGAAACCCCGCCCCGAAAGCACGACTTGAGCCCGGGTGAACGCGAGTTGATCCGGTCAAGGCATTTCCAGGTGAGCGGGGTCGGGCTGCCGCCCGGGCGCTACGCCAGGTAACCTCCAGCTCATGTCCCGCCATGTCGCGATCGTCACCGATTCAACGGCCTACCTGCCGCCGCGGATGATGGAGCGCCACGGCATCACGGCAGTACCCCTGACCGTGGTCGTCGGCGGTCAGGCGCTGGACGAGGGCACCGAGATCTCGACCCGTTCCCTCGCCCAGGCGTTGCAGAAGCGACGCCCCGTCACCACCTCGCGCCCCAGTCCGCAGGTCTTCGCGGAGCACTACCGCAAGGTCGCCGAGGCCGGCGCCACCGGCATCGTCTCCCTGCATCTGTCCGCCGAGTTGTCCGGCACCTACGACGCGGCGGTCCTCGCGGCGCGCGAGGCGCCGGTGCCGGTGCGGGTGGTCGACACCGGGATGGTCGCGATGGCGCTCGGGTTCAGCGCGCTCGCCGCGGCCGAGGCGGCGGAGACGGGCGGCACGGTGGACGAGGCCGTCACGGCCGCCGAGAAGCGGGCCGGAAGCACGGCCGCCTACTTCTACGTCGACACCCTCGACTATCTGCGCCGCGGCGGCCGTATCGGCGCGGCGCAGGCCCTGCTGGGCTCGGCGCTCGCCGTGAAGCCGCTGCTGCAGCTGGAGGGCGGTCGGATCGGCCCGCTGGAGAAGGTGCGCACGGCTTCCAAGGCCATCGCGCGCCTGGAGGAGATCGCGGCCGACCGGGCGGGCGGCGCGCAGGTCGACATCGCGGTGCACCATCTCGCCGCTCCCGACCGGGCGTCGGCCCTGGCGGACCGCCTGCGGGCGCGGGTCCCGGGGCTCGCCGACCTGCATGTGAGCGAGGTGGGGGCGGTGATCGGGGCGCATACCGGGCCTGGGTTGTTGGGGGTTGTGGTCTCACCGCGGTGACGAGGGCTCAGCGGACGGCTGCTCATGGGACGGCCGCTCAGGGAACGGTTTCTCTGAGAGGGGAGCCACTCGTGTGGGTGGCGGGGTTTTCCACAACTGGCCGGTAATCCCCGGGAATTGAGCAAGATCATCGCAGGTGGGGCGAGGTGCCCGATCCTCGTCGCATGGCACTTCGATCACGCACACGTACCACGATGGTGACCAGCGGCCCGGGCCGCGGCCCCCACTCCGACAGCCGCGCCCGCCACCGGCGACGCATGCAAGTCCGGGGGCGGGCGCGGCAGCACCAAGCGTCGGCAGCGGAGTTGCGGCGCAGGGCGGAGGTCATTTTCGCCGAACGGGCCGAGGAGTGGCGGGAGTCGGGAGCGGGACCGCCAGGGGGTGGGAGCGGTGGGCACACCGACTGGTCCGAGAGGTCCGAGGTGTTGGACGCCGGTGCCGACTCGGACTCGGGTGCCGGGGCCGGGACCTGGGCCGGAGTCGAGGGCTCTGCCGGTGATGTGGGTGGCGGGGCGGCGGCCCGGCGGTCGCGGGCCGGGGCGGCTTTGCGGGAGCGGATGCCGGTGTGGTTGCAGGCGAGGTGTGGGCTGGAGCGGCGGAGCGTGGTCGCGCTCACCGTGGTGCTCGTCCTCGCCGCAGGATTCGCGGTGCAGCACTTCTGGGCCGGGCGGGCGCAGTCCGTACGGGCGCCCGAGGTCGTGCGGGCGGCAACCTCGTACGGCGGAGAACAGCGGGGAGGGGAGACCGGGACGGGTGCGTCGGGTGCTCCGGGGCCGGCGGGCACGTCCACGCCCGAGATCGTCGTGGACGTCAGCGGCAAGGTGCGCGAACCCGGTATTCACCGTCTGCCCGCCGGCTCGCGGGTCGCCGACGCGCTGCGTGTGGCCGGCGGGGTGCGTCCCGGCACGAACACCGACAGCCTCAACCGGGCCCGCTTCCTGGTGGACGGCGAGCAGGTGATCGTCGGCGCCCCGGCCGCCGTGCCCGGGACCACTGCCGGTGCGGGCGCGGGCACCTCGGCGGTCACCGGGGCGGCACCCACCACACCGGTCTCCCTCAACACGGCCACCGTGGACCAGCTCGACACCCTCCCGGGCGTCGGCCCGGTGCTGGCCCAGCACATCCTCGACTACCGCACCCAGCACGGCGGCTTCCGCTCGGTGGACGAGCTGCGCGAGGTCAATGGCATCGGCGACCGCAGGTTCGCCGATCTGCGAAATCTCGTACGGCCATGAGGGCCGGGACGGCCGGGACGGCCAGGACGGCCGGGACGGCTAGGACGGTCATCAGGCGCGACGTTCGCGCACTCGACCGCGCCGCGGTTCACGTCGCGTCCGGGAGTCGGCTGGGTGCCTCCCACCCCCGGCAGGAAGGGCCGACGGACCTCCGACTCGTGCCTCCGGCGCTGGCGGCCTGGGCGACGGCGGCACTGATGCTGGACGCGTCACCGGAGTGGGCGGTCGGTGCAGCGGTGGTGGGAGTGGTCGCGGCAGTCGTCCTGCTGTTGGTGCGGCGAGGGGCCGAGGAGGGGACCAGCGATGGTGAGGCCACCCGGGCCACTCAGACCACCCGGGGCCGGGCCACACAGGTCACCACGGCCGCTAAGGTCACCACGGCCACTCAGGCCACCCGGCTCACCCACGTCAACGTCACTCAGCGGCGAGGTCAGCGCCCTGCGGCCCTGCGCACCACCTGGCCGCGCAGCTCGCTCGCCGCGGTGCTGCTCTGCGTCGCCGCGGCCGCTGTCTCCGCAGGGCTGCACGGGGCCGATCTGCGGCGTGGACCGGTGCCCGGGCTGGCGCGGGAGTACGCCACCGTGACCGCGGAGGTCGAACTCACCTCCGACCCCCGGCTGACCCGGCCCCGGGTCAAGGGCGATCACATCGCGCCGACCTCCGTGCTGATCAACGCGGATGTACGACGGGTGGAGGAGGCTGACGGCACGGCGCTGGTCACACGGGCGCCGGTGCTCATGATCATCGACGCGGCGTGGGAGTCACGGTCCTCCAGGGCCGTCGGCGAGAGGCCGGGCGCGCCCGGGAAAGCCAACGCCCCGCCGAGGTCCGCCGACGGCCGGCCTTCGCCCTGGCTGGGGCTTCTGCCCTCCACGCGTTTGCGGGTGACCGCGACGCTCGCGCCATCGCTGATGGACGGCGACCGGGTCGCGGCGGTGCTGCGGGTGCGGGACCCGGAGGTTCCGGAGGTGGTGGGGGAGCCGTCGGCGGCGCAGCGGCTGGCAGGGCGGCTGCGGGCCGGGCTGCGGGAGGCGACCGACGGGTTGTCGGCGGATGCGCGGGCGCTGCTGCCGGGGCTGGTGGTGGGCGACACCTCGCGGATCACCCCGGAGTTGGACGAGGCGTTCAAGGAGACCGACCTCGCGCACACGCTCGCCGTCTCCGGCAGCAACCTCACGATCATCCTCGCGCTGCTCATCGGACCGCCCGGGAGGGCGCAGTTGGCCGAGCGCCGTGGACTCGCGCCCCGCCTCGGCTTCTCCCTGCGGACGACCGCGCTGCTCGGCGGCGCGCTCACCCTCGCCTTCGTGATCGTGTGCCGGCCCGACCCGAGCGTGCTGCGGGCCGCTGCCTGCGGGGCCGTCGTGCTGCTCGCCCTGGCGACGGGACGCCGCAGATCGCTGATCCCGGCGCTGGCGACGGCCGTACTGCTGCTGGTGCTGTACGACCCGTGGCTGGCCCGAAGTTACGGCTTTCTGCTCTCCGTCCTGGCCACAGGCGCCCTGCTCACCCTCGCGCCCCGGTGGAGCGCGGCGTTGCGGCGGCGCAGGGTGCCGCCACGGTTGGCCGAGGCGCTGGCGGCCGCGGCTGCCGCGCAGGCCCTGTGCGCGCCGGTCGTGGCGGTGCTGTCGGCGCGGGTGAGCCTGGTCGCGGTGCCGTGCAATCTGCTCGCGGAGTTCGCGATCGCACCGGCCACGGTGCTGGGCTTCGCGGCGCTGGCGACGGCACCGCTCGCGATGCCGTTGGCCAAGATGCTGGCCTGGTGCGCGGGTTGGCCGGCCGGGTGGATCGCGGACGTCGCGCGGACGGGTGCCGCACTGCCCGGGGCGGGTGTGGACTGGCCCGGCAGCTGGGGCGGGGCGGCGTTGCTCGCCCTCGCCACGGTGATCGCCCTGCTCGTCGGAAGACGGCTGCTGCGGCACCCCTGGTGGTGCGGTGTCTGCGGGGTGCTGCTCCTGCTCGTGGTGGTGCAGCCGGCACCGTTGACCAGGGTGGTCACGGGTTGGCCGCCACCGGGGTGGCGGTTCGCCATGTGCGATGTGGGGCAGGGCGATGCGACGGTTCTCGCGGCGGGCGAGGGCACCGGCGTGGTCGTGGACGCCGGCCCCGATCCGGCGTCGGTCGACCGCTGTCTGCGCGCACTCGGCATCACCAGGATCCCGCTCGTCGTCCTGACCCACTTCCACGCCGACCACGTGGCGGGGCTGCCCGGTGTCCTGCGTGGGCGTGCGGTGGGCGCGATCGAGACGACCGGGCACCACGAGCCGGTGGACCAGGTGGAGTTCGTGCGCAGGGAGGCGGCCGCTCGGCGCATCCCCGTGACGCGGGCCGTCGCCGGGGAAGAGCGGCGCACCGGGGCGCTGAGCTGGCGGGTCGTCTGGCCGCCGGCACACTCGTCACCCGTGGCTATGACCCCGGACGGCCCGAACGACGCCAGTGTCACCCTGCTCGTGCGGTCGGCGGGGCTGCGGCTCCTGCTGCTCGGGGATCTCGAACCCCCGGCCCAACGGGCGTTGTTGAGATCACCGGCCGGGGCGCTG
This sequence comes from Streptomyces sp. NPDC028907, assembly GCF_055564995.1. Lineage (NCBI taxonomy): Bacteria > Bacillati > Actinomycetota > Actinomycetes > Kitasatosporales > Streptomycetaceae > Streptomyces > Streptomyces sp. NPDC028907. Next base: position 120,499 of record NZ_JBVHVE010000004.1, on the reverse strand, counting down.
CTGGGCGGCGTGGATGTGCTCAAGGTCGCCCATCATGGCTCGGCGTACCAGGATCCGGAGCTGATACGCAGGGCGGCGCCGCGGCTGGCGTTGATCAGTTGCGGTGCGGACAACCCGTATGGGCACCCGGCTCCCAGCACCGTCGCCGCGCTGCGGGCGCAGGGCGCGGTGGTGTTGCGGACGGACGAGGACGGGGCGCTGGCGGTCGCGGGTACGGGCGCGCGGCTGCGGGTGGCGGGAGACTGAGGGCATGGATTCCGTTGAGGTTGATGCCTATCTCCGGCGCCTGGGGGTCGAGCACCCGGCGTGGCCCACCGTGGATGTGCTGCGTGAGCTGCATCTGCGCCATCTGCAGACCGTGCCGTTCGAGAACCTGTCGGTCCACCGGGGCGAGGAGATCGTCCTGGAGGAGAAGCGGCTGCTGGACAAGGTGGTGGGGGCGGGGCGGGGCGGGTTCTGCTACGAACTGAACGGCGCGTTCGGGGCGTTGCTCGGCGCGCTCGGCTTCGATGTGACGCTGCTGGCGGCTCGGGTCCACGGGCCGGAGGGGAAGCTCGGGATTCCCTACGACCACATGGCGCTGAAGGTGCGGACGGTGGATGGCGGCACCTGGCTGGCGGACGTCGGCTTCGGGGCGCACAGCCACCATCCGCTGGCGTTCGAGGCGCGGGGCGAGCAGAAGGACCCGGCGGGTGTGTTCCGGATCGTCGAGGCCGGGCCGGACGCGGCCGGGGTGCGCGGCGGGCACGACGCGGTGGGCGTGGCGGACCTGGATGTCGTCATGGACGGCAGACCGGAGTACCGGCTGGAACGGCGGCCGCGGGTGCTCGGCGACTTCGTGACCGGGGCGTGGTGGCACAGCACCTCACCGGCCTCGCACTTCACTCAGTCGCTGGTGTGTTCGCGGGTGACGGAGGAAGGAGGGCGGATCACGCTCAGCGGCCGCACGTTCAAGGCGACGGCGGCCGACGGGACACGGGAGGAGCGGGAGCTGGACACGGACGAGGAGGTGCTGGGGGTGTACCGGGAACGGTTCGGAATCGAGCTGGACCGGGTGCCGACGGTGCGGGAGTCCGGCCGGGAGGGCTGATCAGGCAGGGGGCGCCCGCGACGGTGCGGAGTGCGCGACCCCGGTACGCGTTCGGCGCTCCTCGGTGCCCGAGAATTGTCCCGTGAGCGATGTGAGACATGTGCTGGTGCTGCCCGATCGTGACGCGGCGGAGGAGGTCGCGGAGGCGCTCGGGGAGCGGTTCGGGATCGACGAGGAGCCGCGGCTGGTGCGGGACGCGTTGGCGGGGGAGGACGACGCCGAGGACGCGCAGTGGCTGGTGCTGCTGCGGGACGAGGCCGAGCGGCTCGAACCCGGGGAGCTGAACGAGTTCGTAGGGGGCTGGGACGGCTGGCGGGAGGAGCCGTAGCCCGACCGGAGACCGGCGACCGGCGCGGGGGCATCCCGCGAGGCACTGGACGCCTGGGACTCGCGCCCCGGCGCCAGTCAGCACCCGCACCCGCACCAGCACCCGCACCCGCGCCCGGCACGAGTCAGCACTCCACCCCCCACCCTTCCACAGGCATCGGCTGTCAGTGGCCCGTGCCATGCTTGTCGCGATGGCCAGGAAGAGTGCGAACGACGATCCCCTCGCCCCCGTGACCCTCGCCGTGGGTCAGGAGGAGCTGCTGCTCGACCGTGCCGTGCGGGAGGTGGTGGTTGCCGCACGGGCTGCCGACGCGGACACGGATGTGCGGGAGCTGACCTCGGACCAGTTGCAGCCGGGGACACTGGCGGAGTTGACCAGTCCCTCACTGTTCGCGGAGCGCAAGGTCGTGGTCGTTCGGGGTGCGCAGGATCTGTCGGCCGACACGATCAAGGACGTGACGGCGTATCTGGGCGCGCCGGCCGAGGAGATCACCCTTGTGCTGGTGCATGCCGGTGGGGTCAAGGGCAAGAAGCTGCTCGACGCCGCCCGCAAGGCGGGGGCGCGGGAGGTGGCCTGCCCGAAGATGACCAAGCCGGCGGACCGGTTGGCGTTCGTGCGGAGCGAGTTCCGGGCGACCGGGCGGTCCGCGACGCCGGAGGCCTGTCAGGCGTTGGTCGACGCCATCGGGAGCGATCTGCGGGAGCTGGCGTCCGCGGTGAGTCAGCTGGTCGCGGATGTCGAGGGGACCGTCGACGAGGCCGTGGTCGGGCGGTACTACACGGGCCGTGCCGAGGCGTCGAGCTTCACCGTGGCCGACCGGGCGGTGGAGGGGCGGGCAGCGGAGGCGCTGGAGGCGCTGCGGTGGTCGTTGGCGACAGGCGTGGCGCCCGTCCTGATCACCAGTGCGCTCGCCCAGGGCGTCCGGGCCATCGGGAAGCTCTCCTCCGCGCGCGGCGGCCGCCCCGCCGACCTGGCGCGTGAGCTCGGCATGCCGCCCTGGAAGATCGACCGCGTGCGGCAGCAGATGCGCGGGTGGACGCCCGACGGGGTGGCGGCGGCGTTGCGGGCGGTCGCCGAGGCGGACGCCGGGGTGAAGGGCGGCGGGGACGACCCCGAGTACGCGTTGGAGAAGGCGGTCGTGACCATCGCGCGCGCGGCTCGCTCCAGGGGGCGGGGCTAGGGCCTGTCGTTCGGACCAAGCGGGCGTCGCGAGGACCGGGCCCGCACCACCGCCACCGCCTCGCCACCCCCTCGCTCCCGCTTCACCACGACCTCATCCCGCTCCTCGTAGCACCCTGATCCAGAAGACACCCACCAGGACAAGAGGGGACAATCAGGCGTATCAGCCGTACAGCGTCGGATTGGGAAAGGTGGCGACCGTCATGGCTGAACACCCGCACGCTGCTCTCGTCCGCAAGGGCTATGAAGCCTTTCAGCGCGGGGACATGGACACCCTGCGCGGGATGATGACCGGGGACTGCAAGCACCATGTGCCCGGCTCGCACCCGCTGTCGGGGGACTTCAAGGGGATCGACTCGATCCTCGACGGGTACTACGGGCGGCTCTACTCGGAGACGGGCGGGTCGTTCCGGGTCGAGCTGCGTGACATCTTCGTCGACGGCCGTGGGCACGCCGTCTCCGTGCACCGTTTCACCGCTGACCGGGGCGCCAAGCACATCGACGAGAACGGCGGGATCGTCTTCCGGATCGTCGGCGACAAGATCACCGATCTCGACGAGTGCGTCGCGGACATCGACATGGCCAACGAGTTCTGGTCGTGACACGGACAGGGCCGACGCGGTCTGGTCGTGACTCGGACAGGGACGTGGGCATGCCGAAGGCCCCGGGGCCCGCCCTGGGGAAGGGTGGGGCGCCGGGGCCTTCGGATCAAGATGCTGGATCCGCACCCGCGTGGCGAACGCAGGCCGCGTGCGGATCCGGGGTGCCGGACGGGAGCGGATGAGAGAGGGCCCGCTCGATTCCCTCCGGCGGTCAGATCAGAAAGGTGTCAGCCCTTGAGGGTCGCGACCTTCGAAGCAAGCGCCGACTTCTTGTTGGCGGCCTGGTTCTTGTGGATGACGCCCTTGGAGACGGCCTTGTCGAGCTGACGCGCGGCAGCGCGCTGGTACTCGGTGGCCTTCTCGACGTCACCCGCGGCAGCGGCCTCGCGGGCCTTGCGGATCGCGGTCTTCAGGGAGGACTTGACGGCCTTGTTGCGCAGCCGAGCCTTCTCGTTGGTCTTGATCCGCTTGATCTGGGACTTGATGTTCGCCACGAATGAGCCTTTTCAGGTTCAGGCACGGGGACAGGAGCCTCACGAGGAGACCGGGTCCCGTACCAGGTGATTTCTTGAGGATGTGCCTCGTGCTGAGAGGGCATGAGACACAGCCACCCAGACTACCAGTGGGCCGGCGGACGGCCCAAAACGGTCCCCGGTCGCCGCCCGTGGGACCATGGAACCTACGTATCGATCCGACCCGAGGCATAAGGCGCCTCAAGAGACAGGACCCTGCGTGCCCGCGACCCCTAACAATGTGCCCGAGCCGAGCCGTACCGACCCGGCTCTGATCCGCAATTTCTGCATCATCGCGCACATCGACCACGGCAAGTCCACGCTCGCCGACCGGATGCTCCAGCTGACCGGTGTGGTCGAGCAGCGGCAGATGCGTGCTCAGTACCTCGACCGGATGGACATCGAGCGCGAGCGCGGCATCACGATCAAGTCCCAGGCGGTGCGGCTGCCGTGGGCTCCCACCCACGAACCCGGCAACACGCACATCCTCAACATGATCGACACCCCGGGGCACGTCGACTTCACCTACGAGGTCTCGCGGTCGCTCGCCGCCTGCGAGGGGACCATCCTCCTCGTCGACGCCGCCCAGGGCATCGAGGCCCAGACCCTCGCCAACCTCTACCTGGCGATGGAGAACGACCTCACGATCATCCCCGTGCTGAACAAGATCGACCTGCCGGCCGCGCAGCCCGAGAAGTTCGCCGAGGAGCTCGCCAACCTGGTCGGCTGCGACCCGAGCGACGTGCTGCGGGTCTCCGCCAAGACGGGTGTCGGTGTCGACGCCCTGCTCGACCGGGTGGTCAAGGAGGTCCCCGCGCCGGTCGGCGTCAAGGACGCCCCGGCCCGCGCGATGATCTTCGACTCCGTCTACGACTCCTACCGGGGCGTGGTCACCTACGTCCGGGTCATCGACGGCCAGCTCAACAAGCGCGAGCGCATCAGGATGATGTCGACGGGCGCCACCCACGAGCTGCTGGAGATCGGGACGAACTCGCCCGAGATGCTGAGCGCCGACGGCCTCGGCGTCGGTGAGGTGGGCTACCTCATCACCGGCGTGAAGGACGTCCGCCAGTCCAAGGTCGGTGACACCGTCACCAGCCAGCAGAAGGGGGCGACGGAGGCCCTCGGCGGGTACAAGGACCCCAAGCCGATGGTCTTCTCCGGGCTCTATCCGCTGGACGGTTCCGACTACCCCGAGCTGCGCGAGGCCCTCGACAAGCTCCAGCTCAACGACGCCGCGCTGGTCTACGAGCCGGAGACCTCCGCCGCGCTCGGCTTCGGCTTCCGCGTCGGCTTCCTGGGGCTCCTGCACCTCGACGTGATCCGCGAGCGGCTGGAGCGCGAGTTCGGCCTCGACCTGATCGCGACCGCGCCCAACGTGGTCTACCGGGTGGTGATGGAGGACGGCACCGAGCACACCGTCACCAACCCGAGCGAGTTCCCCGAGGGCAAGATCAACGAGGTGTACGAGCCCGTCGTACGCGCCACGATCCTCGCCCCGACCGAGTTCATCGGCTCGATCATGGAGCTGTGCCAGACCCGGCGCGGCACCCTCCTCGGCATGGACTACCTGTCCGAGGACCGGGTCGAGATCCGCTACACCCTGCCGCTCGCGGAGATCGTCTTCGACTTCTTCGACCAGCTGAAGTCCAAGACACGCGGTTACGCCTCGCTGGACTACGAGCCCACCGGCGAGCAGACCTCCAGCCTGGTCAAGGTCGACATCCTGCTGCACGGCGACAAGGTGGACGCGTTCTCCGCGATCACCCACAAGGACGCGGCCTACGCCTACGGCGTGCGGCTCGTCGCCAAGCTGCGCGAGCTCATCCCGCGGCAGGCCTTCGAGGTGCCGATCCAGGCCGCCATCGGCTCCCGGGTGATCGCCCGCGAGACCATCCGCGCCATCCGCAAGGACGTCCTCGCCAAGTGCTACGGCGGCGACATCTCCCGTAAGCGCAAGCTGCTGGAGAAGCAGAAGGAAGGCAAGAAGCGGATGAAGATGGTGGGTTCCGTGGAGGTTCCGCAGGAGGCCTTCATCGCGGTGCTCTCCAGCGATGACAGCGCGGGGTCGGGCAAGGGCAAGAAGTAACCGCTGGTAACAGGCGGTGGCCCGGCAAACCGGTGCAACAGGGGCTCGTCGTACGCAAGTGCGGCGGGCCTCTGCGCGTACCGGCTGGTACAGGGTGTGACTCTCTGGTGGAAGTGACAAGCCGCGGACCCTTACGCGTCGGCCGGTCGACCTTTACTCTGATCCCTGCTCGATAGTTACTCGCGAGTTAAACAACGGCACGCGAGTGAAGACCGCCGTAATGAGCCGGCCGTTCCAGCCGGCTGTTGAGCCAGCCGCACAGTCGCGGGCCCCCGGAGGATGTCGTGAGCGACACACAGACACTGATCGAGAACCGTCCGCCGAGCGTGGCGGCCCTCTTCCTGGAGCGTGTGGCGGCCACACCGGACGCCGAGGCATATCGCCATCCCGTGGCCCCGGCCTCGGGCGAGGGCCCGGACGACTGGAAGTCGCTGAGCTGGGCGCAGGCCGCCGAGCGGGTCTACGCCATCGCGGCCGGGCTCATCGAGCTGGGGGTCCAGCCCGAGCAGCGCGTAGCCCTCGCCTCCTCGACCCGGATCGAGTGGATACTGGCCGACCTGGGCATCATGTGCGCCGGCGCTGCCACCACCACCGTCTATCCGCAGACCAACGCCGACGAGTCGGCGTTCATCCTCTCCGACTCCGAGAGCCGGGTGCTGATCGCCGAGGACGCGGCGCAGCTGGCCAAGGCGGTCGAGAAGCGCGGCGAGCTGCCGCACCTCACGCATGTCGTCGTCATCGACCCGGCCGGCGTCGAGACCGCCGATTGGATCCTCACCCTCGACGAGCTGGAGAAGCGCGGCGCGGCCCGGCTGGAGAAGGACCCGGAGCTGATCAAGCAGCGGGTCGGCGCGATCACCAGGGACCAGCTGGCCACCCTGATCTACACCTCCGGCACCACCGGCCGCCCCAAGGGCGTACGGCTGCCGCACGACAACTGGGCGTACATGGCGAAGGCCATCGCCGCGACCGGCCTGGTCGGCCCGGAGGACGTGCAGTACCTGTGGCTGCCGCTCGCCCACGTCTTCGGCAAGGTGCTCACCTCCGGCCAGATCGAGGTCGGCCACGTCACCGCCGTCGACGGCCGCGTCGACAAGATCATCGAGAACCTTCCGGTCGTGCAGCCGACGTACATGGCCGCCGTCCCGCGCATCTTCGAGAAGGTCTACAACGGGGTCGCCGCCAAGGCCCGCGCGGCCGGTGGCGCCAAGTACAAGATCTTCCAGTGGGCCGCCGAGGTCTCCCGCGAGTACGCCAAGGTCACCCAGGACAACTTCCGGCGCACCGGCACCCACTCCGCGCCCTTCGGGCTCGCCGCCAAGCACAAGGTCGCCGACACGCTCGTCTACGCCAAGATCCGCGAGGCCTTCGGCGGCAACCTGCGCGCGTGTGTGTCCGGCAGCGCCGCGCTCGCCCCGGAGATCGGCTACTTCTTCGCGGGCGCCGGCATCCACATCCTGGAGGGCTACGGGCTCACGGAGTCCTCCGCCGCCTCGTTCGTGAACCCGGGCGAGGCCTACCGCACCGGCACGGTCGGCAAGCCGCTGCCCGGCACGGAGGTGCGCATCGCGGACGACGGGGAGATCCTGCTGCGCGGCCCCGGCATCATGGAGGGCTACCACGGGCTGCCCGACAAGACCGCCGAGGTGCTGGAGTCGGACGGCTGGTTCCACACCGGTGACATCGGGGAGCTCTCGCCTGACGGGTACCTGCGCATCACCGACCGCAAGAAGGACCTGATCAAGACGTCGGGCGGCAAGTACATCGCGCCGGCCGAGGTCGAGGGGCAGTTCAAGGCGGTGTGCCCGTACGTCTCCAACATCCTGGTGCACGGCGCCGACCGGAACTTCTGCACGGCGCTCATCGCGCTGGACGAGGTCGCGATTGTCGCCTGGGCCGAGGAGAACGGGCTCTCCGGGAAGTCGTACGCGGAGATCGTGGCGGCGCCGCAGACGGTCGAGATGGTCGACGGGTACGTGAAGAAGCTCAATGAGGGGCTTCAGAAGTGGCAGACCATCAAGAAGTTCCGGTTGCTGCCGCGGGATCTCGATGTGGAGCACGGGGAGATCACGCCGAGTCTGAAGTTGAAGCGGCCGGTTGTGGAGCGGGAGTACAAGGGGCTGATCGAGGAGATGTACGCGGGTACGCGGGAGGCGTAGCGCCGTAGGGGAGGGGTGGCGGGGACTGCGGGCGGCCGCGGGTGGTACGTGGTTGCTCGCGCCCACGCGGCGGAGCCGCACATCGATACAGCCCCGCGCCCCTTGAGGTTGGGCAGCTCACCCTTTCTCGATAAGTCGACGTATCTCGTGGACCCTTGCGCGGAGGTCCGTCATGTCCGGGGGTGCGTCGTCGGAGAGTCGCTCCTCAAGGGATGTCATCCGCGCGCTCAGTTCCTTGCTGTGGACGTGCTCTCGGCTCAGCAGGCGCTCCAACTGCCTGTTCTTGCGGTACAGATCCAGGAAGACTGTCACCTTCGCGCGTAACACCCAGGGATCGAACGGCTTGGTCAAGTAGTCCGCGGCGCCGGTCGCGTAGCCGCGGAAGGCGTAGGCCGGATCGTCCTCCGCGCCGGTCAGGAAGATGATCGGGACGTCCTTGGTCTGGTCGAGCCGTTTGATGTTGGTGGCGGTCTCGAAGCCGTCCATGCCCGGCATCCGGACGTCGAGCAGGACCAGGGCGAAGCGTTGCCGCAGCAGCGCCTTCATCGCCTCCTCGCCGGAACGCGCGCGGACGAGCGGTTCGTTGAGGGACCCCAGGACGGCCTCCAGCGCGATCAGGTTGTCCTCCATGTCGTCGACCAGGAGGATGCCTGCACGCTCGTCGGTCGTTGCCTCAGCGCTCATGATGAAGTGGCCTCATTCGGTGATGGTCGGCGGGACCTCTTCCTCCTCGGAAGCGTCCGGTCCCGGTCCTACGGTGCTCGGGTCCGCGACCTCGGGGTCCAGGAGGTCGCAGACGACGGTCAGCAGCTGATCCACGTCCACCGGTTTCGGTACGTAGTCGTTGGCGCCCCGCGCGATGGACTTCTCCCGGTCTCCGGGCATGGCCTTCGCGGTCAGCGCGACGATGGGGAGGTCCGTCCAGCGCGGGGTGCGGCGGATGGCGGAGATCGTCTCGTAGCCGTCCATCTCCGGCATCATGATGTCCATCAGGACGAGTTCGACGTCCGGGTTGCGCTCCAGTGTCTCGATGCCCTCGCGGCCGTTCTCCGCGTAGAGGACCGGCATGCCGACCCGGCCGAGGACATGGGTGAGCGCGAAGACGTTGCGGATGTCGTCGTCCACTATCAGTACGCGTCGGCCGGGGAGGACCTGGCCCGCCCGGCCCGTCTGCCACGCCTCCAGCTTGGCCGGCGTCGGCCATGACTCCTCGGCGTCGTGCGCGGCCGGGTACGGATCGGCCGACAACTGCTCCGGCAGCGGCAGCGGACGGCCCGCCGGTGCCGGGCCCGTGGCCGCGTGGCCGGGGCTGACGACCGGGACGTACAGCGTGAAGGTGGAGCCCTTGCCGGGCTCGCTCTCGGCGACGATACGGCCACCCAGCAGGCCCGCGATCTCGCGGCTGATGGACAGACCGAGGCCGGTGCCGCCGTACTTGCGGTTGGTCGTGCCGTCGGCCTGCTGGAACGCCTCGAAGATCACCGGGAGTTTCTCCGCCGCGATGCCGATGCCGGTGTCGGACACCGCGAACGCGATCACCTCGTCGCCCTCGCGGACGTAGTGGTGCTCGGGGTCCTTCGCCCGGGTCACCCGCAGCTCGACCCGGCCCGTCGCGGTGAACTTGATCGCGTTGGACAGGAGGTTGCGCAGGATCTGCTGCAGGCGCTGTTCGTCCGAGTACATCTCGCGCGGCACGTCCTCGCCGACCGCCACCTCGAAGGCGAGCCCCCGGTCCAGGGTGAGCGGGCGGAACGTGGCGTGGACGTAGTCCAGCAGCTTGATGAGCGGCAGCTTCTTCGGGCGTACGTCCATCCGGCCGGCCTCGATCTTCGACAGGTCCAGGATGTCGTTGATCAGCTGGAGCAGGTCCGAGCCCGACCGGTGGATCGTCGTCGCGAACTGGACCTCCTGGTCGGTGAGGTGCCCGTCCGGGTTGTCCGACAGCAGCCTCGCCAGGATCAGCAGGGAGTTCAGCGGGGTGCGCAGCTCGTGCGACATGTTCGCCAGGAACTCCGACTTGTACTGGGAGGAGGTCGCGAGCAGGGCCGCCTTCTCCTCCAGTTCCGCGTTCGAGCGCTGCAACTCCGCCTGCTGCATCTGGAGTTCGTCGGAGCGCTCCTGGAGCTGCATGGCGAGGCGCTGGGACTCGCCGAGCAGGGACTCCGTACGGGAGTTGGCGATGATCGTGTTGATGGCGACCGCGATGGTGTTCACGAACTGGTCGAAGAAGGCGAGGTGTACGTCGGAGAAGCGGGAGAACGAGGCCAGTTCGATCACGCCGAGGAGCTTGTCCTCGAAGAGGATCGGGATGATGACGACGCTGGTGGGCGCCGCTTCGCCGAGCCCGCTGTTGATCTTGATGTAGTCCGGCGGGGCCTCCTCGACCAGGATCCGCTTCTTCTCCCGGGCCGCCTGCCGGACCAGGCCGTGCACGGGGAGGCCGCCGGTCTCCACTGTCGCGCCCTGTGCCGAGCCGTATCCGGCTATGAACGCGAGTCCCTTCGCGGGCACGGTCGTACGGAGCGAGGCGCTCTCCTCGTCCGGGTCGGCCAGGAAGAACGCGCCGTACTGGGCGTTGACCAGCGGCGTCAGCTCGCGCAGCAGCAGGTCGGCGACCTCCATCAGGTCGCGGTGGCCCTGCATCAGGGCGGCGAGGCGGGCCAGGTTGGACTCCAGCCAGTCCTTGGCGCGGGTCGTCTCGCGCAGGTTGGCCACCATCAGGTTGATGTTGTCCTTCAGCTCGGCGACCTCGCCGCGCGCCTCGACCGTGATCGAGCGGGACATGTCGCCCTGGGCCACCGCGGAGGCCACCTCGGCGATGGCGCGGACCTGGGTGGTGAGGTTCAGCGCGAGTTCGTTGACGTTGGTCGTCAGGCGCTTCCAGGTGCCGTAGACGCCCTCGACCCGTGCCTGACCGCCGAGTTGGCCCTCGGAGCCGACCTCGCGGGCCACGCGGGTGACCTCGGAGGAGAAGGAGGACAGGGTGTCGACCATCGTGTTGATGGCGGTCTTCAGCTCCAGGATCTCGCCGCGCGCGTCCACGTCGATCTTCTTGGACAGGTCCCCGTTGGCGACGGCGGTGGTGACCTGGGCGATGTTGCGGACCTGCGAGGTCAGGTTGTCCGCCATGTAGTTGACGTTGTCGGTCAGGTCCCGCCACACCCCGGAGACGCCGAGCACCTGCGCGCGACCGCCGAGCCGGCCGTCGGTGCCGACCTCGCGGGCCACGCGGGTCACCTCGTCGGCGAAGGCACGCAGCTGTTCCACCATCGTGTTGACGGTGTCCTTGAGTTCGAGGATCTCGCCGCGCGCGTCCACGGTGATCTTCTTCGACAGGTTGCCGTTGGCGACGGCGGTGGTGACCTGGGCGATGTTGCGGACCTGCGAGGTCAGGTTCAGCGCCATGAAGTTGACGTTGTCGGTGAGGTCTTTCCATACCCCGCTGACGCCGCGCACCTGGGCCTGACCGCCGAGGTTTCCTTCGGTGCCGACCTCGCGGGCGACCCTCGTCACCTCGTCGGCGAACGCGGAGAGCTGGTCCACCATCGTGTTGATGGTCGACTTCAGTTCCAGGATCTCGCCCTTCGCCTCGACCGTGATCTTCTTGCCGAGGTCGCCCTGGGCCACGGCGGTGGAGACGAGGGCGATGTTGCGGACCTGGGAGGTCAGGTTGTCCGCCATGAAGTTGACGTTGTCGGTGAGGTCCTTCCATACCCCGCTGACGCCGCGCACCTGGGCCCGTCCGCCGAGGTTTCCTTCGGTGCCGACCTCGCGGGCGACGCGGGTGACCTCGTCGGCGAAGGCGGAGAGCTGGTCGACCATCGTGTTGATGGTCGACTTCAGTTCCAGGATCTCGCCCTTGGCGTCGACGGTGATCTTCTGGCTCAGGTCGCCGTTGGCGACGGCGGTCGTCACCTGGGCGATGTTGCGGACCTGGGACGTCAGGTTCGACGCCATGAAGTTGACGTTGTCGGTGAGGTCCTTCCAGACGCCGGACACGCCCCGGACCTGGGCCCGGCCGCCCAGCTGGCCTTCCGTCCCGACCTCGCGGGCGACCCTTGTCACCTCGTCGGCGAACGCGGAGAGCTGGTCGACCATCGTGTTGACGGTCAGCTTGAGTTCGAGCAGCTCGCCGGTCGCCTCGACGGTGACCGTGCGGGTCAGGTCGCCGCGGGCCACCGCCGTGGTCACCAGGGCGATGTCACGGACCTGCGCGGTCAACCGGGACGCCATCGTGTTGACGGCCTCGGTCACGTCCCGCCAACTTCCGGACAGACCCTGCACCTTGGCCCGGCCGCCGAGCCGGCCCTCGGTGCCGACCTCGCGGGCCACTCGGGTGACCTCGCCGGTGAACAGGGAGAGCTGGTCGACCATCTTGTTCACGGCCCGGCCGAGTCTGCGCAGGTCACCGCGTAACTGGCGGCTGCCGTCGTGCAGGTCGACGCGCTGCGTGAGATCACCGCCGGCCACCGCGTCCAGCACGCGCGTCGCGTTGGCCGCCGGGGCCACCAGGGCGTCGAGCACATGATTGACGTCGTTGACGCGCGTGGTCCAGTCGCCCTGACCCGGGCTCGCCGAGAGCCGCTCGTCGAGCCTGCCGTGCCGCACCAACTCCCTTTTGACCCGCTGCACTTCACCGTTGAAGTGGGTGCTGCGGTCCATGATCTGGTTGAAGACGGCCGTCAGCTCGGCCACCACCCCTTCACCGGCCTCCGGGAGCCTGCGGAAGTCGCCGTCCCGGGCCGCGGTCATCGCGGCGAGCAGCGGGCGCAGCTCCGATGCTCGAATTTGACCGTCTTTCTGACCGTCTTCGAGCACACGCGTAGCACGGTTCTCACTCATGGCGGCCCACTTCGGTAACTCGGTGCTTATGGGCGTGGCCAGTCTGTCACTCTGTCGGCGTCGACTGAGGCGTATTCGTCCGAACCGTTCGGGGAGCTGTCCATGGGGGCCATTCCGGCGCAACGGGAGACCGTTACCCGTGCCTCTGGTGTGCCTGTGCACGGGGGCGCGGGCGCGGAAACCCGCACCACCCTCCCCGGCAGCGCGCTCTCCCCGGGCTCCGCGCGCACCCTCGTGCGGGGCGCCCTCACCGAATGGGCCGCCTCCGGTCTCCCCGGCACCGAGCACCTCACCGACCGGCTCGTCGACGACGCCGTCGTGGTCGTCAGCGAACTCGTCACCAACGCCGTCGTGCACGCCGGTACCGATGTCGAGCTCGCCTGCCGCCTGGAGGACGAGACCGGCGACCTGCTCGTCGAGGTCCTGGACCACCACCCCTCGCGCGCCCCGCGCGACGGCGAGGTCGAGGCGCCGTACGAGACACCGGAGTACGGCCGCGGCCTGCGCCTTGTCTCCCGGCTCGCCGAGTCCTGGGGCGTCACCTATCGCACCGGCTCCAAGACCGTGTGGGCGCGGCTGCCCGCGGAAGACCCCATGGCGGCCAGGGACGACATCGAGGCGTACACGGAGGAGCGCGCGCTGGAGCGCGGGCTGCGCGTCGCCGAGATCCTCGCGCCCGAGCCCCAGCGCGCCGAACGAGACCGGGACTGGCTCAACCGGGGCGCCCTGTCCTTCCTCGCCGAGGCATCCGACCTGCTCGCCGGACAGCTCGACGAGAACCTGGTCGCCGCGCTCGCCGGCCAGCTGATCGTGCCGCGGCTGGCCGACTGGTGCGCGGTGTGGCTGGAGGACGAGGTCGCCGGGCGCTGGGGATACCCCCGATCGGGCGAGGCCGAGGGCGGCTGGGCGATCGACGGCACAGCCGGTACCGGGCCCCGGCTGGCCCGCGTCTGGCACGGCTCGGAGAACCTCATCGAGGAGCTGCGCCGCGCCCTGGAGAAGGAGCCGCCGCTTCCGCCCGAGACCCACGGCACCGGCCCCGTCCCCTACCCCTGGCCGGGTGAGGCGCTCGGGGCGCGCGGGGCGCACGGCACGGCGCTCGCGTACCGCCTGATCGCCGGAGGCCGCCCCCTGGGCACGCTGGTCATCGGACGGGCCGACCTCATGCGCTTCCCCGACGAGGTCACCGGACTCGTCGAGGACCTCAGCCGCCGGGTGGCCCTCGCCATCGGCGCCGCCCGCCAGTACGCCCGGCAGGCCACCATCAGCCGGGTCCTGCAACGCGGACTGCTGCCCGGCGCGGTCGCGGAGATCCCCGGGGTGGTCAGCGCCCTGGTGTACGAGCCGTGCGACAAGGGCGGCCCGAGCGGCGACTTCTACGACCTCTTCCCGGCCGGTGACGGCCGCTGGTGCTTCGCCATCGGTGACGTCCAGGGCAAGGGCCCCGAGGCGGCCGTGGTGATCGGCATCGCCCGCCCCTGGCTGCGCCTCCTCGCCCGCGAGGGCTACCGCGTCGCCGACGTCCTCGACCGTCTCAACCAGCTCCTCCTCGACGACGCCACGGAGGCCGCCGACGCCGCGGCCCGTGCCCTGGTCGGCCCGGTCGCCCCCGGCGACGGCCCTCAGACCCGCTTCCTGTCCCTCCTCTACGGCGAACTCACCCCCTTCGACGGCGGCGTCCGCTGCACCCTCGCCTCCGCCGGACACCCGCTGCCCCTGCTGCTGGGCGCGGGCGGCGAGGTCCACACCGCCGCGCACCCGCAGACCCTCCTCGGGGTCGTCGAGGACGCCACGTACACCTCCGAGACCTTCGAGCTGCGCTCCGGCGACACCCTGCTGTGCGTGACCGACGGGGTGACGGAGCGGCGCAGCGGCTCCCGCCAGTTCGACGACGGTGACGGCCTCGCGACCGCCCTCGCCGGGTGCGCGGGGCTGAACGCCCAGCTGATCGCGGAACGGATCCGCAGGCTGGTGCACGAGTTCAGCGGCCGCCCGCCGGAGGACGACCTGGCGCTGCTGGTGCTGCAGGCCGAATGACCGGCCGGACCGGGACCCTCCGGGGTGCTGGACAATGGAGGACATGCCCTCCGCACTCCCCGACGGCGAACCCGTCCCCGCCGACGGCGCGCTCCCCGCGTCCGCGCTCGCCGGGTCCGCCGACCGCCCCCTCGGCTTCTACCTGCACGTCCCGTACTGCGCGACCCGCTGCGGCTACTGCGACTTCAACACCTACACCGCGACCGAGCTGCGCGGCACGGGCGGAGTGCTGGCCTCCCGCGACAACTACGCCGAGACCCTCGTCGACGAGATCCGCCTCGCCCGCAAGGTCCTCGGCGACGACCCGCGCGAGGTCCGCACGGTCTTCGTCGGCGGCGGTACGCCCACCCTGCTGGCCGCCGACGATCTCGTACGGATGCTGGCGGCGATCCGCGACGAGTTCGGACTGGCGCCGGACGCGGAGATCACCACGGAGGCGAACCCGGAGTCGGTCGACCCGGCGTATCTGGCCACGCTCCGGCAAGGCGGCTTCAACCGGATCTCCTTCGGCATGCAGAGCGCCAAGCAGCACGTACTGAAGATCCTGGACCGCACCCACACCCCCGGCCGCCCCGAGGCCTGCGTCGCGGAGGCCCGCGCGGCGGGCTTCGAGCACGTCAACCTCGACCTGATCTACGGCACACCGGGGGAGACCGACGACGACTGGCGGGCCTCCCTGGAGGCGGCGATCGGCGCCGGGCCGGACCACGTGTCGGCGTACGCCCTGATCGTCGAGGAGGGCACCCAGCTGGCCCGCCGGATCCGCCGCGGCGAGGTCCCGATGACGGACGACGACGTCCACGCGGACCGGTACCTGATCGCCGAGGAGACGTTCACGGCGGCCGGTTTCGACTGGTACGAGGTCTCCAACTGGGCCACCTCGGAAGCGGGCCGCTGCCTGCACAACGAGCTGTACTGGCGAGGCGCGGACTGGTGGGGCGCGGGGCCCGGGGCCCACTCGCACGTGGGCGGGGTGCGTTGGTGGAACGTGAAGCATCCGGGCGCGTATGCGGGGGCGCTGGCGGCGGGGCGGTCGCCGGGGGCGGGGCGTGAGCTGCTGTCGGACGAGGACCGGCGGGTCGAGCGGATCCTGCTGGAGCTGCGGCTGCGGGAGGGGGTGCCGCTGGAGCTGCTGCGGGAGGAGGGGCTCGCGGCCTCGCGGCGGGCTCTGGGGGAGGGGCTGCTGCAGGAGGGGCCGTATGCGGAGGGGCGTGCGGTGCTGACGCTGCGGGGGCGGTTGTTGGCGGATGCGGTGGTCAGGGATTTGGTGGACTGATCACTCGGACGTGTGAATCGGTGCGGAACGTCGGTTCGGTCCCTAACCTGGTTCGTAGGCTGCCGCTAAAAGGACGCGGCGGATGTGGAGGCCATGGAGATGACCGCTGTGGACGAGCGTGCGATGACGAAGGTCTTCGAGGAGCTTGAGGCCCCTGAGGGCGTCAAGGTCGAGCTACTCCGGGGGGTAATCGTGATGATGGCGAGCCCTGATCTGGTGCACAACATCAACGTGCTGCAGATCAGCAGGCAGATTCCCGTCGAGCACTGGTACCCCCTCCAGACCCAGGACATCGACATTGTCGACGAGGCCAGCGAGCCTGTCCCCGACCTGGTGGTCGTGGCGCCCGAGGTCCTGCCCGCCTCGGGGCGCCTACTGCCGTCCACGGTGATCACCATGGTTGTCGAGGTCGTCTCCAAGACCAGCGTCGAACGGGATTACTGCGTCAAGCGCTCTATCTACGCAGCGGGCCAAATCCCTGCCTACCTTGTCATCGACCCGATCATGGCGCACTGCGTCCTGCTGACGAATCCGGTTGGTAAGGGCGAGGAAGCCGACTATCGAAAGCAGCACATCGTAAAGTTCGGCGAGCCGCTGCCGGTGGAGGCTCTGGGGCTAGAACTGGACACCACCGAGTTCGGAACGTTCCCCGACGTCAGGCCCCACCGCTACCCGTGACGAAGTCGATCAACTCCTCCACTCGCCCCAACAACTCCGGCTCCAGGTCCTTGTAAGACCCCACCCGCTTCAGAATCGCCTGCCACACCGCCCCGGTGTTCTCCGACGGCCACCCCAGCGCCCGGCACACCCCCGTCTTCCAGTCCTGCCCGCGCGGCACCTTCGGCCACCCGGCGATCCCCAGCGACGACGGCTTCACCGCCTCCCAGATGTCGATGTACGGGTGGCCCACGACCAGGGCGTGCTCGCTGGTCACCGACTCGGCGATCCGCCACTCCTTAGAGCCCGGCACCAAGTGGTCCACCAGGACTCCCAGCCGGGCATCCGGCCCCGGTGCGAATTCGGCCACGATCGACGGCAGGTCGTCGACGCCCTCCAGGTACTCCACGACCACGCCCTCGATGCGCAGGTCGTCGCCCCAGACCTTCTCGACCAGCTCGGCGTCGTGCCGGCCCTCGACGTAGATACGGCCGGCGCGGGCCACGCGTGCGCGTGCGCCGGGGACGGCGACCGAACCGGAGGCCGTGCGGGTGGGCCGTACCGGAGCCGCGCTCGACGGGCGTACGAGCGTCACCACCTTGCCCTCCAGCAGGAACCCGCGCGGCTCCAGCGGGAACACCCGGTGCTTGCCGAAGCGGTCCTCCAGGGTCACCGTGCCCGCCTCGCAGCGGATCACCGCGCCGCAGAAGCCCGTGCCCGGCTCCTCCACCACCAGACCCGGGTCCGCCGGGACCTCAGGGGCCGGCTTGGGCTTCTTCCAGGGCGGGGTCAGGTCGGGGGAGTACTGGCGCATTCGGATGACGATAGGAGAAGCCCGGCCCGCGCGTCCCGCCGTTCAGCCCGACACGCCGAAGCGGGCGGCCAAGGCGTCGCGCTGGCGTCGTACGAACTCCGCGTCCACCACCGCTCCGTGACCGGGCACGTACAGCGCGTCCTCGCCGCCCAGGTCGAGGAGGCGGTCCAGGGCCGCCGGCCAGTGCGACGGTACGGCGTCCGGGCCGGCCTGCGGGTCGCCGGACTCCTCCACCAGGTCGCCGCAGAAGACCACCTCCCGGTCGCCGACGGTCCCGCCCGGTACGAGCACGACCAGATCGTGGGCCGTGTGGGCCGGGCCGACGTTCGCCAGGAGGACCTGACGGCCGCCGTCCAGGTCGAGGGTCCACTCGCCGCTCACCTGGTGGTGAGGGTGGACCAGGGCGTCGATCGCCTCGTCCGCCGCGTCCTGGTCCAGGCCGTGGCGTACGGCGTCCGCGCGCAGTTCCGCCCGCTCGTGCGCGAACACCGTGTCCACGCCCACCGCCCCGTACACCTCGGCCCCCGCGAACGCCGCCGCCCCGAAGACATGATCGAAGTGCGGATGGGTCAGCGCGAGATGAGTCACACGGTGACCGGCGAGCCACTGCGCCTGCGTACGCAACCGCACGCCCTCCCCGAGGCTCGACCCGGCGTCCACGAGCAGTGCGCCACCGTCCCCGACGACCAGCCCCGCCGTGCAGTCCCAGCCCGGCAGCCGGCACCGCCCGACCCCCGCCGCCAGCCGTTCCCACCCCAGCTCTTCCCAAGTCACCGTCATACGGCGACGCTAGCCAAGACGACAGCGTCGGGCACTGTGGTCCGTGACCGGCCTTGCCCGGGGCGTACCCCACCGCCGTACACTGGCCGGGGACGGTTGGCACTCACCTGAGCAGAGTGCCAGGCGAGGCGCCAAGGGGACGACTTCTGGAGGTGTGCGCGATTGCTGAGTGAACGCAGGCTTCAGGTGTTGCGTGCCATCGTCCAGGACTACGTCGGGACCGAGGAGCCGGTCGGCTCGAAGGCCCTGACCGAGCGGCACAACCTCGGTGTCTCCCCGGCGACCGTCCGTAACGACATGGCGGCCCTGGAGGACGAGGGTTTCATCGCCCAGCCGCACACCAGTGCCGGCCGCATCCCGACCGACAAGGGCTACCGGCTGTTCGTCGACAAGCTCGCCGGCGTCAAACCGATGACCCCGCCGGAGCGGCGCGCCATCCAGAACTTCCTCGACGGCGCCGTGGACCTCGACGACGTCGTGGCCCGCACCGTGCGGCTGCTCGCGCAGCTCACCCGGCAGGTCGCCGTCGTGCAGTACCCGTCGCTGACCCGGTCCACCGTCCGCCATGTCGAGCTGCTGTCCCTCGCGCCCGCGCGCGTGATGCTCGTACTGATCACGGACACCGGACGGGTCGAGCAGCGAATGGTCGACTGTCCGGTCCCCTTCGGCGAAGGGTCGCTCGCGGATCTACGCGCGCGGCTGAACAGCCGGGTCGCCGGGCGGCGCTTCACCGATGTGCCGACCCTCGTCGAGGACCTCCCCGAGGCCTTCGACCTGGAGGACCGCGGCACCGTCTCGGCCGTGCTCTCCACCCTCCTGGAGACGCTGGTCGAGGAGAACGAGGAGCGGCTGATGATCGGCGGAACCGCCAATCTCACCCGCTTCGGACATGACTTCCCCCTCACCATCCGGCCCGTTCTGGAAGCCTTGGAGGAGCAGGTCGTGCTCCTCAAACTCCTTGGCGAGGCCGGGGATTCGGGCATGACCGTGCGCATCGGGCACGAGAACGCCTACGAGGGACTCAACTCCACGTCCGTCGTGTCGGTGGGCTACGGTTCGGGCGGCGAGGCAGTCGCCAAGCTCGGCGTGGTCGGACCGACCCGCATGGATTACCCGGGAACGATGGGAGCGGTACGCGCAGTGGCACGGTACGTCGGACAGATCCTGGCGGAGTCGTAAGTGGCCACGGACTACTACGCCGTTCTCGGCGTGCGTCGCGACGCGTCGCAGGAAGAGATCAAGAAGGCCTTCCGGCGGCTCGCGCGCGAGCTGCACCCGGACGTCAATCCGGATCCGAAGACCCAGGAGCGGTTCAAGGAGATCAACGCCGCTTACGAGGTGCTGTCGGACCCGCAGAAGAAGCAGGTCTACGACCTCGGCGGCGACCCGCTGTCCCAGGCGGGCGGCGCGGGAGCCGGCGGCTTCGGCGCGGGCGGCTTCGGGAACTTCTCGGACATCATGGACGCGTTCTTCGGTACGGCGTCGCAGCGCGGTCCGCGCTCGCGTACCCGCCGGGGCCAGGACGCCATGATCCGCCTGGAGATCGAGCTCGACGAGGCGGCCTTCGGTACGACGAAGGACATCCAGGTCGACACGGCCGTCGTCTGCAACACCTGTAACGGTGAGGGGGCCGCCCCCGGCACCTCCGCCCAGACGTGTGACATGTGCCGCGGTCGCGGTGAGGTGTCGCAGGTGACGCGGTCCTTCCTCGGCCAGGTCATGACGTCCCGGCCCTGCCCGCAGTGCCAGGGCTTCGGCACCGTCGTGCCGACACCGTGCCCCGAGTGCGCGGGCGACGGGCGGGTACGGTCCCGTCGGACCCTGACCGTCAAGATCCCGGCCGGTGTCGACAACGGCACGCGGATCCAGCTCGCCGGTGAGGGCGAGGTCGGGCCGGGCGGCGGTCCCGCCGGTGACCTGTACGTCGAGATCCACGAGCTGCCGCACGCGATGTTCCAGCGGCGCGGCGACGACCTGCACTGCACGGTGACGATCCCGATGACGGCGGCGGCCCTCGGCACGAAGGTGCCGCTGGAGACGCTGGACGGCATGGAGGAGGTCGACATCCGGCCGGGCACGCAGTCCGGCCAGTCGATCCCGCTGCACGGGCGGGGCGTGACGCATCTGCGGGGCGGCGGGCGCGGCGATCTCATCGTGCACGTCGAGGTGCAGACGCCGACCAAGCTGGATCCCGAGCAGGAGCGGTTGCTGCGCGAGCTGGCCAAGCTGCGTGGCGAGGAGCGTCCGCAGGGGCAGTTCCAGCCGGGGCAGCAGGGGCTGTTCTCCAGGCTGAAGGATGCGTTCAACGGGCGCTGAGCCGTGGGCGACGGGTGCTGATCCCCTTGGGAAATTGCTGGCCTATGCCAAGGGGAAGGGCCGATTCGGACTTGTTCGGAGGACGTGACAACATGCCGTCATGTCCTCCGCGCTGACCGATCTCTTCCCCCATCCGATCGTGCAGGCCCCCATGGCGGGCGGCGTCTCCGTGCCGCAGCTCGCCGCTGCCGTGGCCGAGGCCGGTGGGCTGGGCTTCCTCGCCGCCGGGTACAAGACGGCCGACGGGATGTACCAGGAGATCAAGCAGCTCAGGGGGCTGACCGGCAGGCCTTTCGGGGTCAATCTGTTCATGCCGCAGCCCGAGTACGCCGATGCCGCCGCCGTGGATGTCTACGCCCATCAGCTCGCCGGTGAGGCCGCCTGGTACGAGACCGAGCTGGGGGACCCGGACAGCGGGCGGGACGACGGGTACGACGCCAAGCTCGCGGTGCTGCTCGACAACCCGGTGCCGGTCGTCTCCTTCCACTTCGGCGTGCCCAGCGGCGAGGTGCTGGAGTCCCTGCGGCGCGCCGGGACCTTCACGCTCGTCACCGCCACCACCCCGGACGAGGCCGTCGCCGTGCAGCGGGCCGGTGCGGACGCCGTGATCGTGCAGGGCGTCGAGGCCGGCGGGCATCAGGGGACGCACCGCGACAACCCGGAGACCGACGGTTCCGGCATCGGGCTGCTCTCCCTCGTCGCACAGGTCCGGGAGACCGTGAGCCTGCCTCTCGTCGCCGCCGGCGGCATCATGCGGGGCAGCCAGATCGCCGCCGCCCTCGCGGCCGGGGCGAGCGCCGCCCAGCTCGGCACCGCCTTCCTCGCCACCCAGGAGTCCGGCGCGAACGCCCTGCACAAGCAGGCGCTGACCAACCCGCTGTTCGTCCGGACCGAGTTGACGCGCGCGTTCTCCGGCCGCCCGGCCCGTGGCCTGGTCAACCGGTTCATGCGCGAGCACGGCCCGTACGCCCCCGCCGCCTTTCCCGAGATCCACCACCTCACCTCACCCCTGCGCAAGAAGGCCGCCTCCTCCGGCGACCCGCAGGGCATGGCCCTGTGGGCGGGGCAGGGGCACCGCATGGCCCGTGACCTGCCCGCCGGACAGCTGGTCGACGTCCTGATCGCCGAACTGGCCGCGGCGTCGACAGCGTTGTCGGCCTTCCCGCGGGGCGGTGCCGGCCGATGACGGCACCGGTGTTCGTCGTCGAGTCGCTGGAGCGAGGCGTCGCCCCCGGTGGGGAGTACGTCCTCGACGGGCCGGAGGGGCGGCACGCCGTCTCGGTGAAGCGGCTGCGGGCCGGCGAGGACGTCGTCCTCACCGACGGGCTCGGGCGCTGGGCCGAGGGCGTCGTCAAGGCGGCCGAGGGCAAGGACCGGCTGGTGGTGGAGCTGGGGGCGGTCGCGCAGGAGCCGTCCGCGCAGCCCCGTATCACCGTCGTCCAGGCCCTGCCCAAGGGTGACCGCGGTGAGCTGGCCGTCGAGACCATGACCGAGACCGGCGTCGACGCGATCGTGCCGTGGGCGGCCGCCCGGTGCATCACGCAGTGGAAGGGCGAGCGGGGCGCGAAAGCCCTCGGCAAGTGGCGGGCCACCGCGCGTGAGGCCGGCAAGCAGTCCCGCCGGGTGCGTTTCCCCGAGGTCGCCGAGCCGGCCACGAGCAAGCAGGTCGCGGCGCTGCTCGCGGGGGCCGACTTCGCCGCCGTACTGCACGAGGACCGCGCCTACGGCAGCGAGCCGTTGGCCACGGCGTCGCTGCCCGCCGAGGGCGACATCGTCCTCGTCGTCGGACCCGAGGGCGGCGTGAGCCCCGAGGAGTTGGCCCTCTTCGAGGAGGCGGGAGCGAAGGCGTACCGTCTGGGCCGTACCGTCCTGCGGACCTCCACGGCCGGAACCGCGGCGACGGCACTGCTCCTCGGCCGCACCGGCCGCTGGTCCTGACGTCGGTAGCTTGTTCGATATTGTCACCTTGAGGTGTGGCGCTCGGCCGATCGCACGCGATTGGCGGTGCGGTGCGGTGTTGTCACGGTCATGGCGTCCGGCAGGACCTACCGCCGGGCGGGCGGGAAGTGACGCTTGTGGAGGCCCACGTAAGACCGTCGCCCTACGGGGACGACGGCGAGGGCCTGTGAAGCAGGAACCCGAGGTGGTACCGCGCACGGTACGGACCGGAATCGTCTGCCTTCGCGCGGACGAGTGCGCCAACGCTGCTACGCCGACGTGCGTGGAGCTTCGGTGCGGCCCTTGACGCAGCTGGCGACAGCCTGGGACAGGGGCCGCCTGCCGGAGGCCCCGCGAGTGGCCGTATGCGCTCTACCGCGGCGGCCGGGACAGTGGCAGGCTGCCCTCTCATGGGGGCTTTCAGCAGGGTTTGGGGTCGTGTTGGCAGGCGCCCGCGAGTGGCGGGTGCGGTGGGAGTCGCCGTGCTCGCCGTCGGAGGGATGACGGCCTGTGATCCCGGTGGGCTCAGCAGCGCGACCGTGGCGTTCACCACCGACCAGACCGTGACGGCGGAGCTGGAGCGGCAGAAGGCCGACGTGCGGTGGCTCAACTGCACCGGCTCGTACGACAACGGCGACGGCAAGTCCGGCGGGGCGACGGCCAGTGCGAACACCGTCGTCAAGGTCGACTGCGAGGGCGAGACCTCCGACGGCAAGGACATCGTCGTCACCGGCCGGATCACCCGGGCGGTCAGCGGTTCCTGTGTGCGCGGGGACCTCGTCGCCGAGATCGGCGGCAAGGAGTGGTTCCACGTCAACGGGCTGGGCGACTGCGACGCCACGCCCTCGCCGGTCAGCCCGTCCGGCGGCGGACAGCAGCCCGGGCCCACCGTCACCGTGACCGTCACCAAGACCGTCTACTGCAAGCAGCACCCGAACTGCTGGCCGGAGGGCAAGTGAGCGCTTTCGGCCGGGAGTTGGGCAAGTGATCCAAAGGTCTGTCCCCGGACGCCGCCCCTGCTTATGGTGAGCGGGTGACTCAGCCCGCGACGCCCGGATCGTCTTCCTATCTCCGGTATCCACATCTCCACGGTGACCTGGTCGCCTTCACCGCCGAGGACGACGTGTGGCTCGCCCCGCTCGACGGCGGCCGGGCCTGGCGGGTCAGTGCCGACAACGTGCCGGTCACCCTGCCGCGCATCTCCCCCGACGGCACGACCGTCGCCTGGACCTCCAGCCGCGACGGCGCCCCCGAGGTGCACATCGCGCCGGTCGACGGCGGCCCCGCCAAGCGCCTCACCCACTGGGGCAGCTGGCAGACCCGGGTACGCGGCTGGACCCCGGACGGCCGGATCCTCGCCATCAGCACCCGGGGCCAAGCGGGCAGCCGCCGCACCTGGGCGCACACGGTCCCGCTCGACGGCGGCCCGGCCACCACCCTGCCGTACGGCCCCGTCGCCGACGTCGTGCACGGGCCGCAGCTCGTCCTCGCGTCCGCGCCGATGGGGCTGGAGGCCGCCCGGTGGAAGCGCTACCGGGGCGGTACGGCGGGGAAGCTGTGGATCGACCTCGCGGGCGACGGCGACTTCGTACGGCTGCACGCGGACCTGGACGGGAACATCGAGTACCCCGTGTGGGCCGGTGACCGGATCGCCTTCCTCTCCGACCACGAGGGGGTGGGCGCGCTGTACTCGTCCCTCGCCGACGGGTCGGACCTACGACGCCACACCCCGGATGGGGGAGGGTTCTACGCCCGGCACGCCGCGAGCGACGGCACCCGCGTCGTGTACGCCCGCGCCGGGGAGCTGTGGCTCCTGGACGACCTCGACGGGTCCGAGCCGCGCCGGCTCGACATCCGGCTCGGCGGACAGCGCACCGACCGGCAGACGTACACGCTGAACGCCGCCCGCGCCTTCGGGGAGGCCGCGCCCGACCACACCGCACGCGGCAGCGCCGTCTGCGTCCGGGGCGCCGTGCACTGGGTCACCCACCGCTCCGGACCCGCCCGCGCCCTCGCCGCCGAGCCCGGCGTACGGGCCCGGCTGCCGCGCACCTTCCGGGCGGAGGGCGAGGAGTGGGTGGTGTGGGTGACGGACGCGGAGGGCGACGACGCCCTGGAGTTCGCCCCGGCGACCGGCCTCGCACCGGGTGCCACGCCGCGCAGGCTCGGCGCCGGACAGCTGGGCCGGGTCCTGGAGCTCGCCATGGCACCCGACGGAAGCCGGGCGGCGGTCGCCGGGCACGACGGGCGGCTGCTGCTCGTCGAACGGGAGTCCGGCGAGGTGCGCGAGGTCGACCGCAGCGCCGACGGCGACGTGTCCGGTCTTGTCTTCTCGCCCGACTCGGCCTGGCTCGCCTGGTCGCACCCCGGCCCGCGCCCGCTGTCCCAGCTGAAGCTCGCCAACACCACCGACCTGTCCGTCTCCGAGGCGACCCCCCTGCGCTTCCAGGACTACGCGCCCGCCTTCACCCAGGACGGCAAGCACCTGGTCTTCCTGTCCACCCGGGCCTTCGACCCCGTCTACGACGAGCACGTCTTCGACCTCGCCTTCGTGGTCGGCTCCCGCCCCCACCTGATCACCCTCGCCGCGACCACCCCGTCCCCCTTCGGCCCGCAGCGGCACGGCCGCCCCTTCGACGCGCCGGACAAGGAGGAGACCCCCGACAGCGAGGGCACCCCGACCACCCGCATCGACCTCGAAGGTCTCGCCGACCGGATCGTGCCGTTCCCCGTCGAGGCCGCCCGCTACACCAACCTGCGGGCCGCCAAGGACGGCGTGCTGTGGCTGCGGCATCCCGTGCGCGGCGCGCTCGGCGCCACCCGGGCCACGCCCGACGACCCCGAGCCCAAGAGCGAGATGGAGCGCTACGACCTAGTCCAGCGGCGGATCGAGCATCTCGCCGACGACGCCGACCACTTCGAGGTCAGCGGCGACGGCAAGCGTGTGCTGCTGTGGACCGACAGCCGGCTCAAGGTCGTCCCCAGCGACCGGCGTGCCTCCGGCGACGACGAGAGCGACTCGAACATCACCGTGGACCTGACGCGGGTACGGCAGACGGTCGACCCGTCGGCGGAGTGGCGGCAGATGTTCGACGAGACCGGTCGCATCATGCGCGACCACTTCTGGCGGCCGGACATGAGCGGCGTCGACTGGGCGGGCGTACTGGACCGCTACCGCCCCCTGCTCGACCGGGTCGCCACCCACGACGACCTGATCGACCTGCTCTGGGAAGTGCAGGGCGAGCTGGGCACCTCGCACGCGTACGTCGCGGGGCGCGGCGGCTACGGCGGCGGCGCCCGCCAGGGCCTGCTCGGCGCCGACATCTCCCGTCACAAGGACGGCAGTTGGCGCATCGACCGCATCCTGCCGTCGGAGACCTCCGACCCCGACGCCCGGGCACCGCTGGCCGCACCCGGGGTCGCGGTGCGGGCCGGGGACGCGATCGTGGCCGTGGCCGGGGTGCCGGTGGATCCGGTGACCGGACCCGGACCGTTGCTCGTCGGCACGGCGGGCAAGGCGGTGGAGCTGACGGTCTCGCCGGCCGGGGGCGGGGAGGTACGGCACGCGGTCGTCGTACCGATCGCCGACGAACAGCCGCTCCGCTACCACGCCTGGGTGGCCGACCGGCGCGCGTACGTCCACGAGAAGTCCGGCGGCCGGCTCGGCTACCTCCACGTCCCCGACATGCAGGCGCCCGGCTGGGCCCAGATCCACCGTGACCTGCGGGTCGAGGTGGCCCGTGAGGGCCTCGTCGTGGACGTCCGGGAGAACGGCGGCGGCCACACCTCGCAACTGGTCGTCGAGAAACTGGCCCGGCGTATCGTCGGCTGGGAACTGCCGCGCGGGATGCGGCCGTACAGCTATCCGGCGGATGCTCCGCGCGGGCCCGTGGTGGCGGTGGCGAACGAGTTCTCCGGGTCCGACGGCGACATCGTCAACGCGGCGATCAAGGCGCTGGGGCTCGGGCCGGTGGTGGGGACGCGGACGTGGGGCGGCGTCATCGGCATCGACAGCCGCTATCGCCTGGTCGACGGCACGTTGATCACACAGCCGAAGTACGCCATCTGGCTGGAGGGTCACGGCTGGGACGTGGAGAACCACGGGGTGGACCCGGACGTGGAGGTGGTGCAACGTCCGCAGGACTGGGTGGCCGGGCGGGACACACAGCTGGACGAGGCGGTGCGGCTCGCGTTGGCGGGGCTGGAGGAACGGCCGGCCAAGTCGGCACCGCCACTGCCGGACCGGTGAGCCCCTCGCCCCCGCCGCCCCTACCCGTCCCGTCTCCAGGGGCTTCGCCCCTTCGACCCCGGGTCGTTTCTTCGGGTGCGGGCGAGTGGGGGCTGGTCGCGCAGTTCCCCGCGCCCCTTCTGGGTCTCCGCCCCAGACCCCGCTCCTCAAACGCCGGAGGGGCTGGATTTGCCGGGCCGGGCCGGATCTTTTCAGCCCGTCCGGCGTTTGAGGACGAGGCCCGGAGGGCCGATGGCGGGGGTCTGGGGGCGCAGCCCCCAGGGATGGGACGGGTAGGGGCGGCGGGGGCGAGGAACCCTGTGTTCCCGGCGATAGCATGCCCCGTAAGAGATCACCCGGCGTGAGGAGGCACACGCATGGCAGGGGAACCGAGGGACGACTGCTTGTTCTGCAAGATCGCCGAAGGGCACGTCCCGGCGACGATCGTCCGGGAGACGGACACGACCGTCGCCTTCCGGGACATCAACCCCCAGGCACCCACCCACGTCCTGGTCATCCCCAAGGCGCACTACAAGGACGCCGCCGCCCTCGCCGCCGCCGACCCGGCCCTCGCCGCTGACGTCCTGCGCGAGGCCCAGGCCGTGGCCGACGAGGACAAGCTGGAGAGCTACCGCATCGTCTTCAACACCGGCGCCGGCGCGGGCCAGACCGTCTTCCACACGCACGCCCACGTCCTCGGCGGCCGCGGCATGCAGTGGCCCCCCGGGTAACTCACCATGTCCGTACGCGAACTGGTCGTCCTCGGCACGGCCAGCCAGGTCCCGACCCGGCACCGCAACCACAACGGCTACCTGCTGCGATGGGACGGCGAAGGGATCCTCTTCGACCCCGGCGAGGGCACGCAGCGGCAGATGCTGCGGGCCGGCGTCGCGGCGCACGACCTGAACCGGATCTGCGTCACCCACTTCCACGGGGACCACTCGCTCGGCCTCGCCGGCGTCATCCAGCGGATCAACCTCGACAAGGTCCCGCACCCCGTCACCGCCCACTACCCGCTCTCCGGACAGCGCTTCTTCGACCGGCTGCGGTACGCCACCGCCTACCGGGAGACCGTCGACCTCGCTCAGGCGCCGGTCAGCGAGGACGGGGTCATCGCCGACACCGGTGGCTACACACTGCACACCGCCCGGCTGTCGCACCCCGTCGAGTCGTACGGCTACCGCCTCGTCGAGCCCGACGGCCGCCGCATGCTGCCCGAACGCCTCGCCGCGCACGGCATCAAGGGGCCGGACGTGGGGCGGCTCCAGCGGGACGGCGTGCTCGGCGGGGTCTCGCTCGCGGAGGTGAGCGAAGTGCGCCGCGGGCAGCGTTTCGCGTTCGTCATGGACACCCGCCTGTGCGACGGGGTGTACGCCCTGGCCGACGGCTGCGACATGCTCGTCATCGAGTCCACCTTCCTGGACGACGACGTCGAACTCGCCGTCGAGCACGGCCATCTGACCGCCGGTCAGGCCGCCCGCGTCGCGCTGGAGTGCGGCGTACGGCATCTCGTGCTCACGCACTTCAGTCAGCGCTACAGCGAGCCGGACGAGTTCGAGCGGCAGGCGCGGGACGCCGGTTTCGACGGGGAGCTGACGGTGGCGTACGACCTCCTGCGGGTGCCGCTGCCGAAACGTCGGTAATACCGCCGTACGATGCTTTGATGCCCCTCCCGAAAGCAGAACTGCACCTCCATATCGAAGGCACCCTTGAACCCGAGCTCGCCTTCGAACTGGCCGCGCGCAACGGCGTCGAGCTGCCGTACGCCGACACCGGCGAGCTCCGCAAGGCGTACCAGTTCGAGGACCTCCAGTCCTTTCTGAACCTGTACTACGAGCTCATGGCCGTCCTGCGCACCGAGCGGGACTTCGAGGACCTCGCGAACGCCTACCTCGCCCGGGCCGCCGCGCAGGGCGTACGGCACGCGGAGATCTTCTTCGACCCGCAGGCGCACACCAAGCGGGGCCTGGAGCTGGGCACGGTGGTCGAGGGGCTGTGGCGGGCGCTGGGGAACAGCGAGGCGAACCACGGGATCTCGACCCGGCTCATCATGTGCTTCCTGCGCGACGACTCCGCCGAGTCGGCCATGGAGACGCTGCGGGCCGCGGAGCCGTATCTCGACCGGATCACCGGCGTCGGCCTCGACTCGGCCGAGGTCGGCCATCCGCCGGTGAAGTTCCGCGAGGTGTACGAGGCCGCCGCCGCCCTCGGACTGCGGCGCGTCGCGCACGCGGGTGAGGAGGGGCCGCCCGCCTACATCGCCGAGGCCCTCGACATCCTCGGCGTCGAGCGCGTCGACCACGGGCTGCGGTGCATGGAGGACCCGGCGCTGGTCGAGCGGCTGGTCCGGGACCGGGTGCCGCTGACCCTCTGCCCGCTGTCGAACGTACGGCTGCGGACCGTCGACGTCCTCGCCGACCACCCGCTGCCCGGCATGCTCGACGCCGGCCTGATGTGCACGGTCAACTCCGACGACCCGGCCTACTTCGGCGGCTACGCGGGAGACAACTTCGACGCGGTCCACCAGAGCCTGGACCTGTCCGATGAGCGGCTGCGCGAACTCGCCCGCAACTCGTTCCTCGCCTCCTTCCTGGAGGACGACGAGGAACTGCGGGGGCGGTATCTGGCCGAGGTGGAGGCGTACGAGTTCGGGTAGCCGGGCCGGAGACGGTTCAGGTCGCCGCGGTCAGGCGGTCCGGGGCCGTCGGGGTGGCTTCGGTGGTGTCCAGAGGGATCTCGACGACCTCCATGATCTCCACGCCTTCGGCCACCTCGACCGTCTCCTGCGGGCGTCGGGCCAGTGCCACGACCGTCATCGGTACGGCGACGATCAGCAGCCCGGTGGCGAGGACCGTGCCCATGGCGGGGAAGCCGGCCTGGGCGGACAGGACGCTGCCGGTCAGGGGGCCCGCCGCGGTGCCCAGGGAGGACGCCGAGCCGACGAGGACCGCCCAGCGGCCGCGCGGGTCGAGGGAGGCGGCGAGGCCGATGACGTACGACAGGACGATCGGGTAGAGCGTGTTCCAGGCGATCTCGCCGGCCGCGAAGGTCGTCAGGTCGGTCGCGGACGCGCTGAGCGCGATGCACACCGCGATCAGGGCCGTACCGGCACCGATGGGGAGCGCGCGGCCGAGGCGCGGGCCGAGCGCTCCCGCCCCGGTCACGCCCAGCAGCCCGGCGCCGAGGCCCACGGCGAACACCGCGCCGACCGTCGCCTCGGTCAGCTCTGCCTGGGTCAGGCCGATCCGGCCGCTGACGCCCCACAGGGAGTTCTGGGCGAGGGACCAGCAGAGCATGCAGGCGGCGAGGGCCAGGCCGTGGCGGAGGTGGGGGAGGCGGGTGGTGGCTGCCCGCGTCCGGGGTTGCGGGGCACCGCTCGACGTCAGACGGGTCGTCAGTGGCCATACGGCGAGCGCCATGAGGGCGATGGCGGCCAGCGGCTGGCCGTGGCCCGCCCCGAGGTGCGGCACCGTCAGATAGACGGCGCCGGCGAGGGCGGAGACGCCCAGGAGGCCGAGCGTGGTGGCCCGGTGAGGTTCCCGCAGGGCGGCTATCCCGGTGGCGGCCACCGCCGTCGCCGTACCCGAGCCGAAGCCGCCGACCAGGACGCCCAGCACCACGGCCGGCAGGGCGTGGGCGAGCGCCGCGGCGCCGTAGCCGACGACCGCCAGCGCGAGCCCGGTCCGGGCCAGCCTGCGGGCGCCGACCCGCTCCACCCGTGAGGCCAGCAGGAAGCCCGCCGACGCCGAACTCAGCAGCAGCGCACTGCCGACGGCACCCGCCTGGGTGGGGGTGAGCGGAAGTCCGGAGTCGAGTCTGCCGACGACCGTCGGCAGCAGATACGGAGCGAGGTACCCGGCCGTGAAAAGGGCGACGAGGGGCCAGGGGGTGGTGCGAGGGGCGAACACGGGCGTTCCCAGGGCATGCGAAAGGAGCGGCTCAAGAGGGGGAGGGGCGCAGGCCGTCGACGGACAGGAACGCGCGGGCAATTTGTATCAAGCGGGGGGAGGCGTGAAGAAGCGCGGGGGGTGTGATCTGAGGCACGTTCTGTTTGGGGTGGGGGATCACGGGTAGAAGGTGCCCTCGCCTGCGCCGGAGAGATGCCCTCACCTGCGCCAGTGCACAGCCCCGCCCCCGCCGCT
Source organism: Streptomyces sp. NPDC028907 (assembly GCF_055564995.1). Taxonomy (NCBI): domain Bacteria; kingdom Bacillati; phylum Actinomycetota; class Actinomycetes; order Kitasatosporales; family Streptomycetaceae; genus Streptomyces; species Streptomyces sp. NPDC028907. The sequence continues at coordinate 89,510 of NZ_JBVHVE010000004.1, read as the reverse complement.
CCCGCCGGGAGCCGTCGCCTCGATCTTCGCCCTGATCTCCCGCATCACCGCTACGATCCGCTCCTCGTGGCCCGCCGACAGCCGTGCCACCGGCACCGAGCAGCTGATCGCGTCCTGGGCCGGGACCTCGTAGCGCAGCGCGAAACCGAAGCCGACGATGCCGGGGACGCCCTCCTCGCGGTCGATCGAGTAGCCGCGCGCCCGTACTTCGGCGAGGTCGGCGGCGAGGGCGTCACGGGTGGTGCGGGTGCGCGGGGTGAGGGGCTCGTACGGGCCGTCGGGGAGGTCGGCGTCGGGGCGTTCGGCGAGCAGGGCCTTGCCCAGGGCTCCCGCGTGTGCGGGCAGGCGCCGGCCCACCCGGCTGATCGTGCGCAGGTATTCGTGTGACTCGCGCGTCGCCAGATACGCCACGTCCCGGCCGTCCAGCCGAGCCATGTGGATCGTCTCGCCCAGCGCCTGCGACGCCTCGTCGAGATACGGGCGCACTACCCGGACGCGCGGGTCGGAGTCGAGGTAGCTGGTGCCGGTGAGCAGGGCGTGGATGCCGATGCCGTAGAGGGAGCCGGTGACGTCCGTACGGACCCAGCCGCGCGAGATCAGGGTCTGGAGCAGGGCGTACATGGAGCTGCGCGGCACGTCCAGCGCCTCGGCCAGCTCCTGAAGGCGGGCGGGGCGGTCGCCGCGCGCGGCGAGCAGCTCCAGCAACTCCACGGTGCGCGCCGCCGACTTCACTTCGCGGACGCCGCCTGTCTCTGACATGGGGCGATGGTAATCGTCGCCGCTCGGGCGGACCGTGCCATTGACGGTCGTGGTTCGCCTACCTAATCTCGATTCTCATACATGGATGACATCTACATCTGGAGATGGGGAGATGGCGAGGGTGAGCCTCGATACGGATACCGGCGCGCATACGGTCACGGTCCGGCGCTTGCGGGACGGCATGGCACAGGGCGTGCTGTCGTTCCCGCTCACGAGCTTCCACGACGACGGCACGCTGGACCCGGACGGCTTCCGCACCCATGTCGCCGCCCAGCTCGCCACCGCCCCCGGCGCGGTCTTCCCGGCCTGCGGCACCGGCGAGTTCTTCTCGCTGGACGAGGGCGAGTACCGGCAGGTCGTCTCCATCGCCGTCGAGGAGTCGGGCGGGCGGGTACCCGTCGTCGCCGGGGCCGGGTACGGCTGGGCGCAGGCAGCGCGGTTCGCCCGGATCGCCGAGGAGGCCGGCGCCGACGCCCTCCTCGTCCTGCCCCACTACCTCGTCGCCGCCCCGCAGGACGGCCTGGTCGCCCAGCTGGAGCAGCTCGCCGCCCGGACCCGGCTGCCCCTCATCGCCTACCAGCGAGGCCAAGTCGCCTACACCGCCGAGTCGTTGAAGCGCATCGCCCGCATCCCGAACGTCATCGGGCTCAAGGACGGCCACAGCGACCTCGACCGCCTCCAGCGCCTCACCCTCGCCGCCCCCGAAGGCTTCCTCTTCTTCAACGGCGCCTCCACCGCCGAGATCCAGGCCCGCGCCTATGCCACCGTCGGCGTCCCCGCCTACTCGTCCGCCGTCCACGCCTTCGCCCCCGAGATCGCGAACGCCTTCTTCGCCGCCCTCCACGGCGGCGACCAGGGCACGGCCGACAAGCTGCTGCGCGACTTCTACGTCCCGCTCGTCGAGATCCGCGACCGGGTGCCCGGATACGCGGTGTCCCTGGTCAAGGCCGCCGCCCGGCTGCGCGGCCGCCCCGTCGGCCCCGTACGCGCCCCGCTCACCGACCCCTCGGCCGCCGACCTCGCCGACCTGCGCACCCTCCTCGCCACCGGCCTCGACCTCGTAGGAGCCGCCTTGTGAACCTCACGATCACCGAGGTCCGCCTCACGCCCATCCTGGTCGCCGACCCGCCCCTGCTGAACACCCAGGGCGTCCACCAGCCCTACACGCCCCGGCTGATCGTGGAGGTCGAGACGGCGGGAGGGATCACCGGGGTCGGTGAGACGTACGGCGACACCAAGTACCTGGAGCTCGCCAGGCCGTTCGCGGAGAAGCTGATCGGCCGTCAAGTCAGCGACCTGAACGCTCTGTTCGCCGTCGCGGACGAGGTTGCCGTCGATCAGTCCCGGGTCCAGGGCCAGGTCGACGTCGGCGGGCTGCGCGGCGTCCAGACCGCCGACAAGCTGCGGCTGTCCGTCGTCTCCGGATTCGAGGTCGCCTGCCTGGACGCCCTCGGCAAGGCGCTCGGACTGCCCGTGCACGCGCTGCTCGGCGGCAAGGTGCGCGACGCGGTCGAGTACAGCGCGTACCTCTTCTACAAGTGGGCCGAGCACCCGGCGGGCGTCGCGGCCGAGAAGGACGACTGGGGTGCCGCCGTCGACCCGGCCGGGGTCGTCGAGCAGGCCCGCAAGTTCACCGAGCGGTACGGCTTCACCTCCTTCAAGCTCAAGGGCGGGGTCTTCCCGCCCCACGAGGAGATCGCGGCCGTACGGGCACTCGCGGACGCCTTTCCCGGGCATCCCCTGCGGCTCGACCCCAACGGGGCCTGGTCCGTGGAGACCTCGCTGAAGGTGGCGCGGGAACTCGGGGACGTCCTTGAGTACCTGGAGGACCCGGCCCTCGGAACGGCGGCCATGGCCGAGGTCGCCGCGCGGGCCGGGGTGCCGCTGGCGACCAACATGTGCGTGACGACGTTCACGGAGATCAAGGAGGCGTTCACCAAGGAGGCCGTACAGGTCGTCCTCTCCGACCACCACTACTGGGGCGGGCTGCGCAACACCCAGCAGCTGGCGGCGATCTGCCGCACCTTCGGCGTCGGCGTGTCCATGCACTCCAACACGCACCTGGGCATCTCCCTGGCCGCGATGACCCACGTGGCGTCCACCGTCCCGAACCTCCACCACGCCTGCGACTCCCACTACCCCTGGCAGTCCGAGGACGTCCTCACCGAGCGCCTCACCCTCGAGGGCGGCAAGGTCACCGTCTCGGACGCGCCCGGCCTCGGCGTCGAACTGGACCGCGAGCGGCTGGCGGAGCTGCACCGGCGGTGGCTGGAAGACGACGGCTCGCTGCGGGACCGCGACGACGCCGCCGCGATGCGGGTCGCGGAACCCGGATGGGTGACGCCTTCGGTGCCGCGCTGGTAGGGCTCCACCGACCGGGCGGGCGCGGCCGTCCACGCGGGGCGCGGGCGGGATCACCGTGGCGTTGTCGGTGACGTGGTGCACACTGGCCAGATCAGCACCACGTCAGGGAGCGCACCGTGACCACGCCCACCGCGTCCACCGCGCAGACCGGAAACGGAAGGGGATCCTCGCCGCAGGGATCCCCGGCCCACGGCCCGTCGACCAGGGCGGGCAAGCCGTACCGCCGGAGCCAGGTCGACCCCCTCGCCGGTCTGCGCACACCCGCCGACCCGCCCTGGGACGTGTACCTCACCGGCACGGTCTTCCTCGACATCATCTTCACCGGCCTCGACTCCGCCCCGGTGCGCGGCACCGAGTCCTGGGCGCGCGGGATGGGGTCGAGTCCCGGCGGGGTGGCGAACATGGCGACGGCCCTGGCCCGCCTCGGCCTGAAGACGTCCCTCGCGGCGGCCTTCGGCGACGACCACTACGGCGAGTACTGCTGGGACGCGCTGGAGCACGGCGAGGGCATCGACCTCTCGCCCTCGCGCACGGTACCCGGCTGGCACTCACCGGTGACGGTGTCGATGGCGTACGAGGGGGAGCGCACGATGGTCTCCCACGGCCACGAGCCGCCCCCGGAGGAGCCCGCCCCGGACTGCCCGCCACGCGCGCGTGCCGCCGTGGCCTCCCTCGTGCCAGGCCGGCGGGCCCCCTGGATCGCGCAGGCCGCGAGCAAGGGCGCCCGCATCTTCGCCGACGTCGGCTGGGACGACACGGGGGCGTGGGACCTGGCCGGACTGGCAGACCTGGAGCACTGCGAGGCCTTCCTGCCGAACGCCGAGGAGGCCATGCGGTACACCGGCGCCGACTGCCCGCGCGAGGCGGCCCGCGCCCTCACCGCGTACGTCCCGGTCGCGGTGGTCACCCTAGGCGCGGAGGGCGCGTACGCGGTCGACGGGCGGACCGGGGAGACGGCCGTGGTGCCCGCCATCGCCGTGGAGGCCCTGGACCCGACGGGCGCCGGGGACGTCTTCGTGGCCGGCTTCGTCACCGGCACCCTGGCCGACTGGCCGCTCGCCGACCGCCTCGCCTTCGCCGGGCTCACGGCCGCTCTCTCGGTCCAGGAGTTCGGTGGCTCCCTGTCCGCCCCCGGCTGGGCCGAGATCGGCGCCTGGTGGCGCAAGGTCCGGTCCCTCGACCGGCAGGACCCCGAGGCGCTGCGCCGGTACGCGTTCCTGGCGGACCTGGTGCCGGAAGAGCAGGGGAGACCCTGGCCGCTGCGGCGGGCGGTGCCGACGATCGGGTTCCGCCGGTCGGCGTGAGGACGGGGCCAGGGGGTAGGGCCCGCCCTCGGAGTGCGGCTCGGTCGGTCGGCCCGGCCGGTCAGCTCGGTGGGGCCGGCTTCAGCACCACGAAGTCCGCGCCGGCCGGGTCCAGGCAGACCGCCAGCCTGCCGACGCCCTCCGCGTCCTCCGGTCCCATCTGCACGCTGCCGCCGTTCTCGGTGACCCTGGCCACCGCCGCGTCGCAGTCGTCGACGTTGAACACCGGGTGCCAGTAGGGCTTCCCGTTCGCCAGCGCGAGGTTCTCCGCGGGCAGTTCCATCAGGCCGCCCTGCATCCGGTCCTCGGGCCGTCCGGCCGGGGTGATGAGGGTGTACGCGCCTCCGCCGCCCGGCAGTTCCATCTCGTTGTACTGCCAGCCGAAGATCCCGCCGTAGAACTCCTTCGCGGCCGCGGCGTCGCTCGTGTACAGCTCGGTCCACGACAGAGAACCCGTCTCGTCCGCCAGCTCGAAGCCCGAGTTCTTGCCCGGCTGCCAGACGGCGAACTGGCCGCCCAGCGGATCGCTGAACTGCGCCATCCGGCCCCAGTCATCGAGATCCATCGGCGCCACCCGTACGGTGCCGCCCGCTCGCTCCACGGCCTGTGCCGTCGCGTCCGCGTCGTCGACCGTGTAGTAGATCATCCAGGCCGAGCGGGCCCCCTCCTCGGTGAGCTTGCCCAGGCCTGCGACGGTCTTGCCGTCCTTCTTGAACATCCCGCCTTCGAAGTCCTCCGAACCGCCCATGGACTCGTACTCCCAGCCGAGCACCGTGCCGTAGAAGGACGCGGCGGTCGTGACGTCGGGGGCGCCGAGGTCCAGCCAGCAGGGGGAGCCGGGGGTGAGATCGGTGGTGATCATGGCGATTCCCTTCACAGATCCTCTGCCCTCAGCCTGACACCCCGCACGGGCCCCCGCCCCCCGAAACTCACCCCGCCGCGGTTGGATCACTCCGAGACTGAGGACATCACTCCGTCAGGACCGGTGTTCCGGTCCGGCCGTCGATCGAAGGAGGCAGCACATGGCCGGCGTCGTAGATCTCATCTGCTATCCCGTCAAGGGATGTGCGGGCACGTCGATGAGCGATGCGCTCCTCACCCCGGCGGGACTCGCGCACGACCGCAGTTTCATGGTGATCAGCGAAGAGGGCGTCTATCGCACCCAGCGCCGTCATCCCCGCCTCGCCCTGATCCGACCCGCGGTCAGCGCCGACGGCAGCCGGCTCACACTCGACTCGACCGACACAACGGGCCGTTACGGCACAGTGCGCCTCCACGTCGCCTTGTCCGCGCCGCGACGCGATGTCGACCTGTTCGGCGCCACCTTCCAGGGGATCGACCAGGGCGACGAAGCCGCTGCCTGGCTCTCGGAGGTTCTCAGCACCCCCAGCCGCCTGGTCCGCGTGCCCCCGGAGCACGACCGTGTCGCAGACGGCCTGACCCCCGGCCCCTCCGGCTACGCCGACAGCAGTGCCGTACACCTGCTGTCCAGGGCCTCCCTCACCCACCTCAACCGGCGGATGGCCGAGCGCGGCTCCCCGCCCCTGCCGATGAACCGTTTCCGCCCGAACATCGTCGTGGACAGCGGCCCCGGCCAAGGTCATGGCAGTGACGGTGGCGACTGGGCGGCCGCACCGCACGCCGAGGACCGCGCACGCGGCATCGGTATCGGCGGGGCCGAACTGGCTTACGCCAAGCTCGCGGTGCGCTGCGCGGTCACTCTGGTCGACCAGGAGGCCGGGGCGCGGCAGGGGCCGGAGCCGCTGCGTACGCTCGCGGGCTACCGGCGCGCGGCGAGCGGAGGCGTGGTGTTCGGCGCGAAGTTCTCCGTGGTGCGACCGGGCAAGCTGTCGGTCGGCGACGAGGTGGTCGTCCAGAAGTGGGGCGAGGCCGAACTGTAGGAAGCCCTCCGGTTACGGCTCCGCCGCGTGGGCGCGACCAGCGCGGGAGCGAGGAAGGGCCCGACCTCAGCCTGCCGGGGTCGTGGACCGCACCGCCCCGTCCACCCCGGCCACCAACACCGGCGTCCCCGGCCCACCAAGATCCCGCACAGCCGCCCGATCCTCCGCCGGAACGGCCTCCGCCTCCGTCACCACCGCCGCCGCCTCCAACGACGAGGCCCCGGAAGCCACCGCCATCGCCACAGCGGTCCGCAGCGCGCTCAGCTTCAGGGAGTCCAGTTCGACGGTCCCGGCGACATAGGTACGGCCGGTGTCGTCCCGTACGGCCGCCCCCTCGGCCACGCCGTTACGGGCCCGCGCGGAACGGGCCAGGGTGACGATCTTGCGGTCCTCGGGGTCGAGCGCGCTGTTGTCGGTCATGAGCTGAGCATACGTAGCGCCACCGGCCCTATCCGGCCACGGGGTACATCGCCCCGCGCCGCCCCTCGGGCGACGCCAGCCACTGAAGCTTCGCCGCCGTGTTCGCCTCGTCCAGCGGCGTGTGCAGCACGATCGACAGATCGGGCCGCGCCGGCATCTGCATCACGCTCGACTCAAGACACAGCAGCCCCACCAACGGATGGTCCAGCTCCTTGCGGATCTGCCCGGCGTCCTCGATGTCCCGCCGCTCCCACAACTCGGTGAACTCCGCACTGGACGCCCGCGCCTCGGCCAGCACCGCCTGGAACCCCTCGTCGTCGGGCGACGCCGAGCAGAGCGCGCGGAACTGCGCCACGACCGTACGGGCGTTGTGCTCCCAGTTCCTCGCCCGCGACCGGTACATCGGATCCGTGAAGAAGTCGATCAGGCAGTTCCACCGCTTGCCGGGCCGCATACCGAGCACCGTCATCGCCGCGTCGTTGTACAGCACGCCGTTGTAGTACCGGTCCATGATGTGCGCCGGATACGGCATCCAGGTGTCGATGAGCCGCTGCAACCCGGCGCACATGTCCCGCTTCTCGGGTTCCACCTCGCGCTCCGGCGGATTCAGCCCGGCCAGCAGATACAGATGCCGGCGCTCGGCGTTGCTCAGCCGCAGCACCCGGCCCACCGAGTCCAGCACCTGCGGCGACACGGAGATGTCCCGCCCCTGCTCCAGCCACTGGTACCAGGAGGCACCCACCCCGGCGAGCACGGCGACCTCCTCGCGCCGCAACCCCGGCGTACGGCGCCGCGCGCCACCGTCCGGCAGACCCGCGTCGGCCGGGGTCACCCGGGCCCGCCTGCTCATCAGGAACTCGCGCAGCTCGCGCCGCCGATGACTCTTCAGCGTGTCCACGGACACGTACCGATCCCCCTCGTTCTGTTGGCTGGTGGTGCCACCACCAGCACAACTTGCCGCTCCCCACGGCTATTCCGACGCCAGCAGGCTCTTACCCATGGCGATCGACACCACGACCCCCGACACCCCCGGCTCTCTCCCGCCCTCCGGCTCCCTCCCGACCACCGGTTCCGACCCGGCCACCCGTTCCACCCCACCGCCCGACAAACCCCGGATGTCGACGCGCGACAAACTCGTCCTGTTCGTCCTGTGCGCCGCCCAGTTCATGGTCGCGCTGGACTTCTCCGTCCTGAACGTCGCCCTGCCCGTCCTCGGCGCCGACCTCGGCATGAGCCAGTCCGCACTCCAGTGGGCGGTCACGGCGTTCGCGCTGCCGTCCGGCGGGTTCCTGCTGCTCTTCGGCCGCATCGGCGACCTCTACGGCCGCCGCAAGCTGTTCCTCACCGGCCTCGCCCTGTTCGCCGCCGCCTCGGTCCTCGCGACGTTCGCCTGGGACCCCGCGTCGTTCCTCGCGGGTCGCGCCCTGCAAGGTCTCGGCGCCGCGGTCATCGTCCCGACCGGCATGTCCCTGCTGACCACCACCTTCGCCGAGGGCCCCGCCCGGGACCGCGCCCTCGGCATCTCCGGCACGCTGATGTCGCTCGGCTTCACCATCGGCATGGTCGCGGGCGGCGTCCTGACCGACGCGTTCGGCTGGCGCTCCACCATGGGTCTGCTCGCGGTCTTCGCCCTGATCGTGCTGCCGCTCGCGCCCGGCCTGCTGCCCGAGTCCCGCACTCCGGACCGCCCGCAACTCGACGTGCCGGGCGCGGTCACCGTCACCGGCGGTCTGCTGTCCCTGATCTACGCCCTGACTACGGCCGCCGACCACGGCTTCGCCCGCGTCGACGTCGTCGCGACACTGATCGCCGGCCTCGCGCTCCTCGCGGCCTTCGCGGTCGTCGAGTCCCGCACCGCGGCACCCCTGGTCTCCCTGCCCATGCTGCGCCGCCGCACGGTGGCCTGGGGCAACCTGGGCGGCCTGGTCACCTTCTCGATGATGTCGACGGTGATCTTCGTCCTCACCCTCTACCTCCAGGAGATCCTGCACCTCTCGGCCTGGCAGACCGGCCTGGTCTTCGGGGTCCAGGGCGTCATGTCGGTGCTCGCGGGCACGCTCACCCCGAAATTCGTCAGCCGTCTCGGCGCCCGCCGCACACTGGTCGTCTCGCTCGCCGGGCAGGGCGCCTTCATCGCCGGCCTCGTGTTCCTGGACGCCCACACCTGGTCCGTCTGGCTCGCCACGGCCGCCGTCTCGCTGGCGAGCATGTTCCACCTGGGCGCGATCATCTCCTACGGCCTGACGGTCACCTCAGGCGTCCCCGACGAGGAGCAGGGCCTGGCCACCGGCCTGGTCACCTCGACCCAGCAGGTCGGACTCACCGTCGGCATCCCGCTGCTGGGCGTCCTCGCGACGACCTCCGACGACCTGCTGTCCGGCACCCGCACGGTGCTGGCGCTCAACGCGGGGATCGTGCTCGCCGCGGCGGTGCTGGTCGCGATCGGACTGCGGACCCGGCGGACGGCCCGCTCGGTGTGACGGGTGCGGCTCAGGGGCGGTCGAGACGGAGCCGGTCGGCCCTTGGCAGACCCGCCACGACCAGGTCGTACGAGTCCTCGACGAGCTCCCGGACAAGCCGGTCCGGGAGCTCGCCGTCGACCGTCACCGTGTTCCAGTGCCGCTTGTTCATGTGGTAGCCGGGGATGATCAGGCCGGGGTGCTCGCCGCGCAGCCGGACCGCGTCCTCCGGGTCGCACTTGAGGTTGACGGTGAGCGGGCGGGCGTCCATCCAGCTCAGGGCGAACATCTTGCCCAGGACCTTGAAGACGGAGATGTCCGGGTTGAAGGGGAAGTCCTCCACGGCGGCGTTGAACGACAGACAGAAGCCGCGCAGCTCCTCGGGGCTCACTCCGCCTTCGCCTCCCGCTCCTCCTCCGCCGCCGGCACCGGGGCCACCGGCTCCACCAGCACCGTCACGATCTTGTTCCGCCGGCCGGCCGCCGCCTCCGCGGTCAGCCGCAGTTCACGGGCGTCGGGCAGCTCCACCACCGACGACGCCCCGGCGATCGGGACCCGGCCGAGGGCCTTCGCCAGCAGCCCGCCGACCGTCTCCACGTCCTCGTCGTCGTACTCGTCGAGGCCGTACAGCTCACCCAGGTCGGTGATGTCCAGGCGGGCGGTGACCCGGTAGCGGCCCTCGCCCAGCTCCTCCACCGGCGGCAGCTCACGGTCGTACTCGTCGGTGATCTCGCCGACGATCTCCTCGAGGATGTCCTCGATGGTGACGATGCCGGCGGTGCCGCCGTACTCGTCGATGACGACGGCGACGTGGTTGCGCTCCTTCTGCATCTCACGCAGCAGGTCACCGGCGTTCTTGGTGTCGGGCACGAAGAACGCGGGCCGCATCGCCGTCGACACCAGCTCGCTCTCCGCCTCCCGCGAGATGTGCGTCTTTCGGGTCAGGTCCTTCAGATACACCATCCCGACCACGTCGTCCTCGCTCTCCCCGACGACCGGGATCCGCGAGAAACCGGAGCGCAGGGCGAGGGTGAGGGCCTGGCGGATGGTCTTGTAGCGCTCGATGACGACGAGGTCGGTGCGCGGGACCATGACCTCCCGTACGAGGGTGTCGCCGAGCTCGAAGACCGAGTGCACCATGCGGCGCTCCTCGTCCTCGATCAGCGACTCCTTCTCGGCGAGGTCGACCAGCGCCCGCAGCTCCGCCTCGGAGGCGAACGGGCCCCGGCGGAAGCCCTTGCCGGGGGTGAGCGCGTTGCCGATGAGAATCAGCAGATACGGGATCGGGCCCATGATCCGGGCGAGCGGCAGCAGGACGTACGCCGCCGCCGTCGCCGTGTTCAGCGGGTGCTGGCGGCCGATGGTGCGCGGGGAGACCCCGACGGCGACGTACGACACCAGCACCATGACCGCTATCGCGACCAGCAGCGCCTCGGTGGTGCTGTCGAACTCCTTCAGGCAGGCGTACGTGACCAGCGCGGCGGCGGCCATCTCGCAGGCCACGCGCACCAGCAGCGCCACGTTCAGATAGCGCGTCGGGTCGGCGGCGACCAGCGCGAGCTTCTCGCTGCCGCGCCGCCCGCTGCGTACGGCCTCCTCGGCGCGGAAGCTGGAGACGCGCGCCAGGCCGGCCTCAGCGCAGGCGGCGAGCCAGGCCACGATCACCAGGGCGATGGCACCGGAGACGAGGGGAAGGCTCATGACACGGTCGGGGCCGGCGACGGACCCGTCAGGCCCTTCTCTGAACGCCAGCCGTCCACGATGGCGGCCTGGAGACCGAACATCTCGGCCTTCTCGTCCGGCTCCTCGTGGTCGTACCCGAGCAGATGCAGCACGCCATGGACGGTGAGCAGCTGGAGCTCCTCGTCCATGGAGTGCTGCGTGGGCGCCTCGGCCCCCTGCTTGGCGGCGACCTCGGGGCACAGCACGATGTCACCGAGGAGCCCCTGGGGCGGCTCGTCGTCGTCCTTCGACGGGGGCCGCAGCTCGTCCATGGGGAAGGACATGACATCCGTCGGACCGGGCAGGTCCATCCACTGGATGTGGAGCTGCTCCATGGCGTCGGCGTCCACGACGATCACCGAGAGCTCGGAGAGCGGGTGGATGCGCATCCGCGCGAGCGCGTAGCGGGCGATGTCGAGGATCGCCTGCTCGTCGACCTCGGTTCCGGACTCGTTGTTGACGTCGATCGACATGGTGCTGCTCGGTCTCTACTTCCCTTTGTGCCCGGACTTGCCCCGGCTCTGCCCCTTGTGCGTGCCGTTCTGGGTGCCGTGCTTGTTGTCGAACTTCTCGTACGCGTCGACGATACGGCCGACCAGCTTGTGCCGGACGACATCGTGGGACGACAGCCGCGAGAAGTGGACGTCCTCGACGCCGTCCAGGATGTCCTGCACCTGCCGCAGACCGGACTTGGTGCCGTCCGGGAGGTCGACCTGGGTGACGTCACCGGTGATGACTATCTTCGAGTCGAAGCCGAGGCGGGTGAGGAACATCTTCATCTGCTCGGGGCTGGTGTTCTGGGCCTCGTCCAGGATGATGAAGGCGTCGTTCAGGGTCCGGCCACGCATGTACGCGAGCGGCGCCACCTCGATGGTCCCGGCGGCCATCAGCCGCGGGATCGAGTCGGGGTCCAGCATGTCGTGCAGCGCGTCGTACAGCGGGCGCAGGTAGGGGTCGATCTTCTCGTAGAGCGTGCCCGGCAGGAAGCCGAGCCGCTCACCGGCCTCGACCGCGGGCCGGGTCAGGATGATGCGGTTGACCTGCTTGGACTGCAGGGCCTGCACCGCCTTGGCCATGGCGAGGTAGGTCTTGCCCGTACCGGCGGGACCGATGCCGAATACGATCGTGTGCTTGTCGATCGCGTCGACGTACCGCTTCTGGTTGAGGGTCTTGGGGCGGATCGTGCGGCCGCGCGAGGAGAGGATGTTCTGGGTGAGGACCTCGGCCGGGGTCTCCTCCGGCCCCTCTCCGTTCTCACTCGCTCTGAGCATGGCGATCGAGCGTTCCACTGCGTCCTCCGTCATCGGCTGTCCGGTGCGGAGCACCAGCATCATCTCGTCGAACAGGCGCTGGATGAGGGCGACTTCAGCGGCGTCGCCGACCGCGCTGATCTCGTTTCCCCGGACATGGATGTCGGCCGCCGGGAAGGCCTTCTCGATCACACGCAGCAGGGAGTCGCCGGACCCCAGCACGGTCACCATGGGGTGCTGGGCGGGGACGGTGAACTGTGCTCTCGCCTGCCCCTGCGCGGGTGTGTGAGCTGTGGGTGTCTGAGTCATGGGCCGGCTCGTAGGCCTTGCTCGTCCTCCTCGATACGACTCGCCCGCCACATGGGCGGCCTGGCGATTTCCAGGGTACGCCGGGGGACTGACAACGCCGTAGGGCTTTTCAGCAGCGAGGTTTCACGACGATGTGGAGGATGTTCATGGCCGGCGGTCAGGCCGATCCAGCGCTCGGAGCCCTCAGAACCCAAGCTTCCGCAGCTGCCGAGGATCCCGCTGCCAGTCCTTGGCCACCTTGACGTGGAGGTCCAGGAAGACCGGCGTCCCCAGCAGCGCCTCGATCTGCTTCCGCGACTTGATGCCGACGTCCTTCAGGCGCTTGCCCTTGGGGCCGATGATGATGCCCTTCTGGCTGGGGCGCTCGATGTAGACGAAGGCGTGGATGTCGAGGAGGGGCTTGTCGGCGGGGCGGTCCTCGCGGGGGAGCATCTCCTCGACGACGACGGCGATGGAGTGCGGGAGCTCGTCGCGGACGCCCTCCAGGGCCGCCTCGCGGATCAGCTCGGCGATCATGACCTGCTCGGGCTCGTCCGTGAGATCGCCCTCGGGGTAGAGCGCCGGGCCCTCCGGGAGGAGCGGGACGATCAGGTCGGCCAGCAGGCCCACCTGCTTGTCGCCGACGGCCGAGACGGGGACGATCTCGGCCCACTCGAAGCCGAGTTCCCTGCCGAGCTGGTCGATCGCGATGAGCTGTTCGGCGAGCGTCTTGCCGTCCACGAGGTCGGTCTTGGTGACGATCGCGATCTTCGGCGTCTTCTTGATCGACGCGAGTTCCTTGGCGATGAAGCGGTCACCGGGGCCGAGCTTCTCGTTCGCGGGCAGGCAGAAGCCGATCACGTCGACCTCCGCCCAGGTGGTGCGCACGACGTCGTTGAGGCGCTCGCCGAGCAGGGTGCGCGGCTTGTGCAGTCCGGGGGTGTCGACCAGGATCAGCTGGGCGTCGTCCCGGTGCACGATCCCGCGCACGGTGTGCCGCGTCGTCTGCGGCTGGTTCGCGGTGATCGCCACCTTCTGGCCGACCAGAGCATTCGTCAGCGTGGACTTGCCCGCGTTGGGGCGGCCCACGAAGCAGGCGAAGCCGGCGCGATGGGGCGCCTCGGACGGCTCGGATGACTTACTGCGAACGCTCATGGCGCCCATTCTCCCTGATCCACAGAGCCCTGCCGCACATGCGCCCGACCCCGGCCCGCCCGGTGAGCTTCCGGAAACCCCCGCGCAACGAAACGTCACCGAAACACACCCGTACGCGGCCGGAAACGCGAACCGGTGAATCTCTGACGAGCCCTCGCACCGTTGGAGACAACCGTGACCCTCGCCGCCGCAAGCGTCGACACCGGCGACACCGCCTGGCTGCTCGCCGCCACCGCCCTCGTCCTGCTGATGACACCGGGCCTGGCCCTGTTCTACGGCGGCATGGTCCGCACGAAGAGCGTCCTCAACATGCTGTTGATGAGCTTCGTGTCCATCGCGCTCGTCACCGTCGTGTGGCTGGCCTGCGGGTACTCGCTCGCCTTCGGGGCCGACGCGGCCGGCGGGCTGATCGGCGGGCTGGAGCACGCCGGGATGGCCGGTCTCGGGCCGGACAGCGTCCAGGGCACCGTCCCGACCCTCCTGTTCGCCACCTTCCAGCTGACCTTCGCGATCATTACCGCCGCGCTGGTCAGCGGCGCGGTCGCGGACCGGGCGAAGTTCGGGGCGTGGGTGGTGTTCGTGCCGGTGTGGGCGCTGCTCGTATACGTTCCGGTCGCCCACTGGACCTGGGGCCCCGGCGGCTGGATCCTCGAACACCTCGGCGCCCTCGACTTCGCCGGCGGTCTGCCCGTCGAGATCACCTCCGGCGCCTCCGGACTGGCGCTCTGCCTGGTCCTCGGGCCGCGGCTCGGGTTCAAGAAGGACGCGATGCGGCCGCACAACCTGCCGATGGTCGTGCTCGGCGCGGGCCTGCTGTGGTTCGGCTGGTTCGGGTTCAACGCCGGTTCCGCCCTCGGCGCCAACGGGCTCGCGGCCGCCGTCTTCCTCAACACCCTCGCCGCCGGCTGCACCGGTCTGCTCGGCTGGCTCTTGGTCGAGCACAAGCGCGACGGCCACCCGACGACGCTGGGCGCCGCCTCCGGCGCGGTCGCCGGTCTCGTCGCCATCACGCCGTCCTGCGGCTCGGTGTCGCTGCTGGGCGCGCTCGTCATCGGCCTCGCCGCCGGTGTCGTCTGCTCGTACGCCGTGGCCTGGAAGTTCCGGTTCAACTACGACGACTCGCTGGACGTCGTCGGCGTCCACCTGGTCGGCGGCGTCATCGGCACCCTGCTGATCGGCGTCTTCGCGACCGCCACCATGACGGGCGGCGCCGAGGGCCTGCTGCACGGCGGCGGACTCGCGCAGCTCGGCAAGCAGGCGGTGGCGATCGTGGTCGTGGCGGCGTACGCCTTCCTCGTCACCTACGGCATCGGCAAGGTCATCGACAAGGTGATGGGCTTCCGGGCGAGCGAGGAGCAGGAGCACAAGGGCCTGGACCTTACGGTGCACGCCGAGAGCGCCTACGATCACGGGGTCCTGGCGCACGGCGCCCCGGTCACCTCGTCCCTCTCCACCTCCGTCCCCGCCGCGCAGAAGGTCAAGAAGCAGGCATGAAGCTGATCACCGCGATCGTCAAGCCCTACCGGCTCGACGAGGTCAAGACCGCCCTCCAGGAAATCGGCGTGCACGGTCTGACCGTGACCGAGGCGAGCGGCTACGGCCGTCAGCGCGGCCACACCGAGGTGTACCGGGGCGCGGAGTACCAGGTCGACCTGGTGCCGAAGGTCCGGATCGAGGTCGTCGTCGACGACGCGGCGGCCGACGACGTCATCGACGCCATCGTGAAGGCCGCCCAGACCGGCAAGATCGGTGACGGCAAGGTCTGGGCGCTGCCGGTCGACACGGTCGTACGGGTCCGGACGGGCGAGCGCGGCCCCGACGCGCTGTAGAGCGCCGGGCGCCGGGGACCGCGCCCTCTGCTGATCGTCAGTCGAAGCTGATCGTCAGTCGAACACGAACGGGCCCGGCGACTGCGGCCCGGTCGCCGTGCACGTGATGGTGATGCCGAAGACGGTCATCTGCAGCGAGCCGCCGAAGGCCTCCAGGCTGTCCCCGGAGGCGACGGTGCCGCTGAGCGGGCCGACCTGGACGGGGTCACCGGCGGCCATCGCCGGGTTCTCCGTGCCGCTGAAGGCGACGGTTCCGCCGCTCGCCTTCACGAGGGTGAGCGTCGAGGAGATCGAGTCCTCCCCGAGTGCGATCGGCGCGGTGATCGCGGAGGAGTTGACGGTGATGGTGGCGGCGGTGCCGTCCTGCGTCGCCGTGAGGGTGGCCTCGCCACCGCCGAAGCTGCCGCAGTCGGCGGTGATCGTGGCCGTGCCGGGGGCCACGGCGAGGGCGGCGGGCGCGAAGGCCAGTCCGGTGACCGCGAGGGCTCCGGCGACCAGCGTCGCGCCAGCTCCGATGCGCATACGTCTCATGGGGATTCGCTCCCTTTCGGGGGTGGGGGAATTCCGTCTGCCTTGCCTGTGGGGGGTGGTGGAGCGCTCGGCAGGGTGGGTACGGACACACTGCGTGGAGAGCCGAATCTGACGGTCCGTCGGAACCGCCGTTTCCATTGATGCGCGTGGGGCGGGGGTCGGCAAGGGTGATTTCCGGCCTCAACTACCCATGGGTCAACTACGGAACGCTGGGCGACATGTCCTGAAAGCCCACCACGCGCAGCAGTTGCAGGCGCTCGTAGGCCTCCGTGCCCGGGCGGGCGGTGTGGACGACCAGGAGGTGGTGGTGTTCGTGGCTGACCATGACCTCGCAGTCCAGTTCCAGGATGCCGACCAGGGGGTGGACGAAGCGTTTCGTCGCCCTGTTGCGCTGGGACACCTCGTGTTCGTCCCAGAGGCGGGCGAACTCCTCGCTGGACGCCCGTAGTTCGGCCACCAGCGCGGCCGGTTCCGGGTCGTCGGGGCGGGCCGCGGCCACCGCGCGCAGGGTGGCGACGTGGGAGCGCGCGTGGCCCGCGAGGTCCTCCTGCGGGAAGAGGGTGCGCGCGGCCGGGTCCAGGAAGAAGAGACGGGTCAGGTTGCGCTCCCGGCGCGGGCGGGACATCACGTCACCGACCAGGGCCTTCGCCATCGCGTTCTGCGCCAGCACCTCGCCGCAGTCGTTCACCACCTGCGCCGGGGTGTCGTGCAGCCGGTCCAGGATCAGCAGCAGCCCCGGGCGGACATGCGCCGACGCCGTCTCGCGCCGCGGGGGCTCCTCGCCGGCCAGATGGAAGAGGTGGTCCTGCTCGACGTCGGCCAGGCGCAGCGCGCGGGCCAGCGCCGTCAGCATCTGGCGGGACGGGCGCGGGCCCCGGGACTGTTCGAGGCGGGTGTAGTAGTCCACCGACATACCCGCCAGCTGCGCCACCTCCTCGCGGCGCAGACCGGGCGTGCGACGCCGGGTACCCGGTGTCAGGCCCACGTCCGACGGGGTCAGCCGGGCGCGGCCACGGCGCAGGAAGTCGGCGAGTTCGGCTCGGTTCACCTCTCCAGCCTGCGACAGCGCGCCCCGCTTATCCAGGGACTGCCGATCCCCTGATCAACGGGTCTCTCCCGCTCTGCCCGGCCCCGTCCGAGGGTGGTCGGTGACGAGAGGAACAGGACATGCTGACGTTGGTGACGGGTACGACAGGGCAGGTCGGCCGCCGCTTCGTGCCGAGGCTGCTGGCACAGGCCAGGGCGGGGGAGAAGGTCAGGGTGCTGGTCCGGGACGCGGCGCGGGGTGAGCCGTACGCGGAACTGGGCGCCGAGGTCGTCGTCGGCGACCTGCGGGACGCGGAGGCGCTCGGCAAGGCGGTCGCCGGGGTCGACGCGGTCGTGAATGTCGCGGCGGCCTTCCGCGGGGTGCCGGACGAGGAGGCGTGGGCGGTCAACCGGGACGCGGCCGTCGAGCTGGGCCGGGCCGCGCAGGCCTCCGGCGTACGGCGCTTCGTGCAGGTCAGCACGGGTCTGGTGTACGGCACCGGACGGGGCCGCCCGCTGACCGAGGACGACGAGATCCGGCCCGGCGGGCCGATGTGGGGCGCCTACCCGGAGTCCAAGGCGGCGGCCGAGCGGGAGCTGCTCGCGCTGGAGGGCCTGGACGTGCGCGTGGGCCGGCTCCCCTTCGTCTACGGCGAGGGCGATCCGCATCTCTCCCAGTCGCTGATGTGGGCCCGGCACTGGGCAGCCACCCAACGGCTCCAGATGGGCCATCACGCGGACGTCGCCCAGGCGCTGCTGCGCATCCTGCACGCGCCGGGCATCGCGGGCCGCGTCTACAACATCGCCGACGACGCCCCCGTCACGGCGGTCGAGTTGCACCAGCTGGGCGGCGTCGACGTCCCGGCCGAACTGTACGAGCGCACGGACCCCGACCCGTGGCACGTGATCACCTCCACCGTCCGTATCCGCCGGGAGCTGGGCTACCGCCCGCTGTACCCGTCGGTCTACGCGGCCCGGGAGGCCGGAGCGCTGTGACCGGCCTCCGGTTGCCTGACAGATGTCAGGGACCGACGCCCTGAACCACGCGCGATGCTGGGTCACTCGGGGGCGGCCCAACCGACCACGGCTGCCCCGAGTGACCGAAAACGGAGGGGCGACATGGTGAAGGCACGGTTGCGCGAGAAGGCCGGCATGGGTGTGGCGGCAGTGCTGATGATGGGCGCCATGGGTGTGGCCGCGGCGCCGTCGGCGACGGCCGCCCCGGCGGACTGCCCCAGGGAATACGTCTGCGTGTGGAACAACGACACGGCGTCGGGCAAGCCGACGTGGAAGTCGAAGGGGAATCTGTACGACCTGCGCTCGGAAAACGGGGTGACCATCGTCAACAACGGTGTGCGCCAGCCGGGTGCCGACCACATCTGGTACAACCTCACCACCACGCCGGAGAATGGTGGCAACTTCAAGGGGTGCCTGCACTACCCGAACGACACCAACATGGTGACCTTCGAGGGCCCCGTCACCCTGCACAGCGCACGGTGGGGCCGCGAATGCTGAGCTGATCGCAGGCTCTAGTCCACACCCCTGATCCGTCCCACCAGCACCGCCCCCGCCAACCCGATCGCCGCCGCCACCGCGTACAGCACGCGATATCCGCCGAGGTGGGTGACGATCGGCGCGGCGAGGGCGGGCGCCGCGACCTGGGGCAGGGCGTTGGCGACGTTGATGACGCCCAGGTCCTTGCCCCGGTCCCGCGCCGTGGGCAGGACGTCCGTCATCAGCGCGAAGTCGACCGACATGAACACCCCCAGGGCCACGCCCAGCAACGCCGCCACGACGATCGCGCCCACCCAGGTCTGCCAGCCGGCCAGCAGGGCCGTGGCCGCCGCCATCAGCACCCCGGACCACCTCACGAAGGGCTTGCGGCGGCCCACGCGGTCCGACCAGACCCCGCCCACCACGACCGTGGCCAGCAGCGCCACGGTGTCCACGGCGGTGAGGATCAGCACGCCCTGCTCGGGGTCCTCGTGGTGGAGGCGGTCCCGCAGGTAATACAGCAGATAGAGAAGCACCAGCGCGTTGCTGAGGTTGATCAGGAAGCGGGTCAGCCAGGCCCAGCCGAAGTCCGGATAGCGGCGCGGGCTCAGCCAGAGGCCGCGCGCGAAGGCACCCCAGGACCACGCCGGACGGTCCGCGGCCCCGAGCCGCAGGTCGCGGTACCGCAGCACGTACGGCAGCACCCCCGCCGCCGTGAACACCGCGCACGCCACGTACCCCGCCGCGATCCCGCCCGCGGCCGTCGCCAGGCCCGTGCCGACGACCGCCCCCAGGATCTGCGCCGCCCCCAACCAGCCGCCCACCGAGCCTCGTTGGAGCCGCGGCACCCGGTCCGGCACCGCCGCCGTCACCGCCGCGAAGGCCGCGTTCAGGGTCAGCTGCACCAGGCACCAGCCCACCGCCATCACCCACAGCCCGCTCGCCCCGGCGAGCAGCAGCAACGACAGCGCACCGCCCGCCGTGCCGGCCACGATCCACGGCGTACGGCGGCCCCAGCGGGCGGCGGTGCGGTCCGACAGCGCGCCGAAGAACGGGTTGGCCGCCAGCGACACCGCCGCGCCGACGCCGGTCACCCACGCCAGCAGCGTCTCCTTCGACATCCCGGTGCCGGGCGCGAAGTCCTCCGCCTGCCGGGCCAGCAGGATCTGCAGCGGGCCGTACCAGCCCACCCAGATCGCCACGTTGGCCAGCGACAGCGCGGCGGTCCAGCCCCTGCCGACCCGGTCCGCGGGTTCGGCGAGGGCGTCGAGTGTCATCCTTGCGTCCGGAGCACGTCCCGCAGCCAGCCGTACGACGCCTTGGGCGTCCGCTTCAGCGTCGCCGCGTCCTCGAAGTCCACGTGCACGAGCCCGAACCGCCGGGCGTACCCCTCGGCCCACTCGAAGTTGTCGAGCAGCGACCAGACGAAGTAGCCGCGTACGTCCACGCCGGCCTCGACCGCCCGGTGCAGTGCGCGGATGTGGCCGTCCAGGTAGGCGATCCGCTCCTGGTCGTCGACGCCCTCGTACGAGCAGCCGTTCTCGGTGATGACGATCGGCGGCAGCCGGTCGCCGTAGCGGTCGTGGAAGCCGGTGAGCAGTTCCGTCAGGGCTTCGGGGACCACGGGCCAGCCGAAGTCCGTCGTCGGCACGCCCTCGATCTCCCGGACCGAGAAGGGCAGTTCGGCCGGCATCCGCACCCCGCCGAACTCGATCTCGGTGCCCTGCGGGGCGCCCACGCTGGTCGGCGCGTAGTAGTTGACGCCGTAGAAGTCGAGAGGTTCGGAGATCACCTTCAGGTCCGCTTCGACGTCCCCGGGCAGCAACTCGCCGATGCCGTCCGGGTACTCGCCGAGCAGCAAGGGGTCGGCGAAGAGCCGGTTGAGGAGTACGTCGTAGAAGTCCGCCGCCTCCAGGTCCGCCTGCTTCTGGGAGGCCGGCCAGGTCGGGCCGTGCGAGTTGGCGATGCCGACGTCCCTCGCGCCGGCCGCGCGCAGCGCCCGTACGGCCTGGCCGTGGGCCAGCAGCTGGTGGTGGGCGACGGGGAGGGCGTCGAAGAGGAGCTTGCGGCCCGGGGCGTGGGTGCCGAGGGCGTGGCCCAGGAGGGTGTGTTCGGCGGGTTCGTTGATCGTGATCCACTTGCCGACACGGTCGCCCAGCCGCTCGGCGACCACGGACACGTACGCGGCGAAACGGTCGGCCGTGTCCCGGTCGAGCCAGTCCAGCCCGGCCGGCAGATCCCAGTGGAAGAGCGTCGGCACCGGTCGTACGCCCGCCGAGCACAGCTCGTCGACCAGCCGGTCGTAGAAGTCGAGGCCGTTCGGGGTGTTCACGCGGGGCCACGAGACCGAGAAGCGGTACGCGTCCACGCCCAGGTCGGCGAGGAGCGCCACGTCCTCGGGGTAGCGGTGGTAGTGGTCGCAGGCCACCTCGGCCGTGGAGCCGTCCTTCACCCGTCCCGGCTCGGCCGTGAAGGCGTCCCACACGGACCGCTCGCGCTCGTTCGCGGCGCCCTCGATCTGGTGGGCGGACGTCGATACGCCCCACAGGAAGCCGGCCGGGAACCGGGGTATCGGACTCTGCGTACCGCGCTCATCGATCGCCATGCGCCGGATCATCCGTACCGGCGGTAACGGAAGTCAACGCCCCGGCGTGAACTGCCCGTTACGCGCCTTTACGCGCCCTCTTTCAGTACCCGCGAGATCAGCTTCCGCTGTTCGTCGGTGAGCCGTGGATCCGCGCAGTACACCGTCCGGCCGTCCACGGTGATCCGGTAGCTGAAGCCGTCCGGGACCCCGACGGGGGACGTGCCCCGGCCGGACGCGAGCGCGCTCTCGGCCAGGGCATGCCACTCCTGGGCGTCGGGACGCCCCGAGGTGTCCACCTCGGCGTGCCGCTCGATGCCCGCGAACCCACCCGTGCGCTGTACCTGAATACGCATAGGTCAATGTCTAGTACGGGCTCACAGGATCCGCACCCCGACCTGTTCCCACGCCTTCTCCACCGCCTGGAGCTCCTCGCCGCCGTCGCCGAAGCGCTCGCGCGCGGCCTTCACGGTGAGCTTCGCGAAGTCGGTGAACAGGGCTCGGTCCGACAGCTCGCCGCCGGTCAGGACGTCGTACCAGACCTGTCCCGCCTTCTCCCAGGCGTGGCCGCCGAGCGCGGTGGCGGCCAGGTAGAAGGCGTGGTTGGGGATGCCCGAGTTGATGTGGACGCCGCCGTTGTCGCGGCCGGTGCGGACGTAGTCGTCCATCGTCGCGGGCTGCGGGTCCTTGCCGAGGACGTCGTCGTCGTACGCGCTGCCCGGCTCCTTCATGGAGCGCAGGGCCTTGCCGGTGACGCCCGGGGCGAGGAGTCCGGCGCCGATCAGCCAGTCGGCCTCGGCGGCGGTCTGGCCGAGCGTGTACTGCTTGATGAGGGCGCCGAACACGTCCGACATGGACTCGTTCAGGGCGCCGGGCTGGCCGTAGTAGGTGAGGTTCGCCGTGTACTGGGTGACGCCGTGGCTGAGCTCGTGGCCGATGACGTCGATCGGGATGGTGAAGTCGAGGAAGATCTCGCCGTCCCCGTCGCCGAACACCATCTGCTCGCCGTTCCAGAAGGCGTTGTTGTAGTTCTCGTCGTAGTGGACGGTGGCGTCCAGCGGCAGGCCGTCGCCGTCGATGGAGTGGCGGGCGTAGGCCTTGAGGAACAGGTCGAACGTGGCGCCGAGACCGGCGTAGGCGCGGTTGACCGTGGCGTCCTGGCCCGGGTCCTCGCCCTCGCCGCGGACCTTGGTGCCGGGCAGGGCGGTGCGGTGCTCGGCGTCGAAGATGGTGCGCAGCGGCTGGTCCGACGGTGCCTTCGCCGTCGGCGCGGCCGCGAGGGCGAACTCGGTCGTCACGCGGCGCCTGCCGCGCAGCTCGCTGTCGCGCATCAGGGTCCGGCGAGCCGGACCGGAGAGTGCGGGGTCGTCGTTGCGGGCCAGTTTGTCGAGGACGTGCGGCGGTACGACGGTGCAGAAGACGGGCTCGAAGCCCCCGTTGGTCGTCATGCCCGGCACCCTTGCACTGGGTCACCGTGCTGTCACTACCCGCCACCATGATTGGTGAAATATGCGGACAGGAAGCCGCACGCTCTGTGACGAAGTGGTATGGAACACGTTTTGTCCTATTCGTCCCCCGGGTCCCGCATACTGATACGACGCCCCGCACGGGGAGCGGCTCGGCTAGCATGCTGCGCATCATGCGTTTCGGGCTGCTTCTTCTTAGCTGCCGCGGCGAGGGCCTGTAGTCCAGGTCGACTCCCTCCCCGCGGAGCTTCGCGTTGCGTCGTCGGCCGTCCTTCCGGACACCCTGAGGAGCCCGAAGCATCATGGCGAACCGCCAGCAGCCCAGTTCCATGCCGATCCACAAGTACGGCCGCTACGAGCAGGTCGACATCCCGGACCGCACCTGGCCCCAGAACCGCGTCACCACCGCCCCCCGCTGGCTCTCCACCGACCTGCGTGACGGCAACCAGGCGCTGATCGACCCGATGTCGCCCGAGCGCAAGCGCCGGATGTTCGACCAGCTGGTCAAGATGGGCTACAAGGAGATCGAGGTCGGCTTCCCCGCGTCGGGGCAGACGGACTTCGACTTCGTACGCTCCATCATCGAGGAGCCCGGCGCGATCCCCGACGACGTCACCATCTCCGTACTGACCCAGGCCCGCGAGGACCTGATCGAGCGCACGGTGGAGTCCCTGAAGGGCGCCAAGCGCGCCACGGTCCACCTGTACAACGCCACCGCCCCCGTCTTCCGCCGGGTCGTCTTCCGCGGCTCCAGGGACGACATCAAGCAGATCGCCGTCGACGGCACCCGCCTGGTGATGGAGTACGCCGAGAAGCTGCTGGGCCCGGAGACGGAGTTCGGCTACCAGTACTCGCCGGAGATCTTCACGGACACCGAGCTGGACTTCGCCCTGGAGGTCTGCGAGGCGGTGATGGACGTCTATCAGCCCGGTCCGGGCCGCGAGATCATCCTCAACCTGCCCGCCACGGTGGAGCGTTCGACGCCGTCCACGCACGCGGACCGCTTCGAGTGGATGGGCCGTAACCTGTCCCGCCGTGAGCACGTCTGTCTGTCGGTCCATCCGCACAACGACCGCGGTACGGCGGTGGCGGCGGCGGAGCTGGCGCTGATGGCGGGTGCCGACCGTATCGAGGGCTGTCTGTTCGGGCAGGGTGAGCGCACCGGCAACGTCGACCTGGTCACGCTGGGGATGAACCTGTTCTCGCAGGGCGTCGACCCGCAGATCGACTTCTCCGACATCGACGAGATCCGCCGGGTGTGGGAGTACTGCAACCAGATGGAGGTCCACCCGCGCCATCCGTACGTGGGCGACCTGGTCTACACGTCGTTCTCCGGCTCCCACCAGGACGCCATCAAGAAGGGCTTCGACGCGATGGAGGCCGACGCGGCGGCCAGGGGTGTCACGGTGGACGACATCGAGTGGGCGGTGCCGTACCTGCCGATCGACCCCAAGGACGTCGGCCGCTCCTACGAGGCGGTCATCCGCGTCAACTCGCAGTCCGGGAAGGGCGGTATCGCCTACGTCCTGAAGAACGACCACAAGCTGGACCTGCCGCGCCGGATGCAGATCGAGTTCTCCAAGCTGATCCAGGCCAAGACGGATGCCGAGGGCGGCGAGGTCACCGGCGGCGACATCTGGGCGGTCTTCCAGGACGAGTACCTGCCGAACCCGGAGAACCCCTGGGGCCGCGTGCAGGTCAAGAACAACCAGTCGACGACCGACACCGACGGTGTGGACACGCTGAAGGTGGAGGCCACGGTGGATGGTCAGGACACGGTCCTGACCGGGTCCGGGAACGGTCCGATCTCGGCCTTCTTCGACGCGCTGCAGTCGATCGGGATCGACGTGCGGCTGCTGGACTACCAGGAGCACACGATGAGCGAGGGCGCGTCCGCGCAGGCCGCTTCGTACATCGAGTGTGCGATCGACGGCAAGGTGCTGTGGGGGATCGGGATTGACGCCAACACGACTCGGGCGTCGCTGAAGGCGGTCGTCTCCGCCGTCAACCGGGCTGCTCGTTGACGGTTCGTTCTCGCCGTAGGTCCACTGGAGAGTGGGTGCGTGCGGGCTCGTCGTGGCTTGTCGCGCAGCTCCCGGCGCCCCTTTAGGGCGTTGTCGTGCCCCGGATTCAGACGCCCCGTCCGCCGTTTCCTGGCGGGCGGGGCCCGTCGTTTTCCGGCCATTGACCTGTGCAGGTCACGGAAAGGTCTCGTTCGGGGTACTGACTGCGCGTCCCTGATGTGGCTAACATCACGCAAGCGCGGCGACGTTGCCGTGGGCTTACGGAGGTGCGACGTGCTGCCAGGACGGGGACGAGACGGCCGTGCTGCCAGGGCTGCGCGCATCCTGGGCACCCGCACCGCATGGTCGGCCGTCGGGGACGGGGAGTTCTTCTGCCCCGGCTGCGGAGGCGACCGCAACTACCAGCGGCTGAGCGGGCATCGCCGCTTCACCTTCCTCGGCGTGCCGGTGCTGCCGCGCGGCGAGACCGGGCCCGTCGTGGAGTGCGCGGCCTGTCGCCGGCACTTCGGCACCGACGCGCTCGACCATCCGACCACCACCCGCTTCTCCGCGATGCTCCGCGACGCCGTCCACACCGTCGCCCTCGCGGTGCTGGCGGCGGGCGGCACCTGTGCCCGGCCGGCCCTGGAGACGGCGGCGGTCACCGTGCGCGCGGCCGGCTTCGACGACTGCACGGAGGAACAGCTCAACGCCCTGGTGGAGGCCCTCGCGGCGGACACCGGACGCGTCTTCTCCGAGCCCTGCGGTGCCGGGCTGGCCATAGAGCTCCACGAAGCGCTGGACCCGCTGGCCCCGCACCTCGCACCGCCCGGCCGGGAGTCGATCCTGCTCCAGGGGGCACGTATCGCCCTGGCCGACGGCCCCTACACCCCCGCCGAGCGCGACGTCCTGGCGACGGTCGGCGCCGCCCTCACCATCGGCGCGGAGGACGTGCCCCGCCTGCTGGCAGCGGCGGCCCGGACGCCGTCCTAGGCCTGTCCGGCGGACCATCGGGCCCTGGCGGCCGTAGCCCCGGACAGCAGCGGTACGCCGCGGACGCGGCCGCGACGAGTACGGATACTCAGGCGCCGCGTCCCGCCGTACTCCCCAGGGAGTAATCGCGCCGTCGTGCCGCCCCCGGCAGTAGGCCCCAACTCGCCCTCCCGTCCGACGAATCCGCACCTCGGCGCCGGAAGTCTGGAAACCGACCCAGACATCCGACCCGGAGGGAGGCCCGTCGCATGGGGGCCGCAAGGACAAGCACACGGCGGAGGCGGGCCGTGCCCTGGCTCGTGCTGGGGCTCTGGATCGCCGTGCTCGCACTCGCGTCGCCGTTCGCCTCGAAGCTCGCGGACGTACAGCGGGACCGGGCCGTCGACTATCTGCCGGCGAGCGCCGACTCGACGCAGGTGGCCAGGATCGAGGACCGGCTGCCGGGTGGTGAGGCGACCGAGATGGTCGTCGTCTATCACCGGGACGGTGGGCTGACCGCGCAGGACCGGGCGACCGCCGCCGGGCAGATCGAGCGGATCGCCGGCGCTCATCGGCTCACCGGTGAGCCGCAGGGCATCCCGTCCCGGGACGGGACCACCCTCATGTACCCGGTCGCCAGCACCGAGCCGGGGCAGGACGAGAAGGCCCGGGACGCGCTCGTGGGCGAGGTACGGGACATCGCGCGGGGCGGCGACGGGCTGAGCGTCGACGTCGGCGGGCCGGGCGCGCTCGCCACCGACGCGAGCGAGGTCTACAACTCGCTCGACGGACCGCTGCTCTACACCACCGCCGCCGTGGTCGCGCTGCTGCTGATCCTCATCTACCGCAGCCCGTTCCTGTGGCTGGTCCCGCTCGCCGTGGCCGGCATGGCCGACTATCTGTCGATGGGCGTCGCCTACGGCCTCAACCAGGGGTTCGGGACGTCCGTGTCCGGCCAGAGCTCCGGCATCATGACGATCCTCGTGTTCGGCGCGGGCACCGACTACGCCCTGCTGCTCGTCTCGCGGTACCGGGAGGAGCTACGGCGGATCGAGCGGCCGTACGACGCCATGGCCGCCGCGCTCAAGGGCTGCGGGCCCGCCGTGCTCGCCTCCTCCGGCACCGTCGCCGCCGGACTGCTGTGCCTGCTCGCCGCCGACCTCAACTCCAGCCGGGGCATGGGCCCGCTCGGCACCGTCGGTGTGCTGTGCGCGCTCGCCGCGATGCTGACGCTGCTGCCCGCCATCCTGGTGCTGCTGGGCCGGCGCGTGTTCTGGCCGCTCGTGCCGCGCTACGGCAGCACACCCAAGGCCCGCCGGTCCCTGTTCACGGCGATGGGCAGCTCCGCCGGACGCCGCCCGCTGACCGTCCTCGCGGCCGGCGCCGTGCTGCTCGGCGCGCTCGCGCTCGGCGCCCTCAACCTGCCCGGCAGCCTCAAGCAGGAGGACTCCTTCACCAGCAAGCCCGACGCCGTCGCCGCCATGGAGACCCTCACCGCCGCCTACCCCGAACGCGGCACCCAGCCCATCAGCGTCATCACGCCGCGGGAGCGGGCCGACGAGACCCTCGCCTCGATCCGCGGCACCCGCGGTGTCGAAAGCGCTCGGGAAGGCCGTACCGGAGACGGCTG
This sequence comes from Streptomyces sp. NPDC028907, assembly GCF_055564995.1. Lineage (NCBI taxonomy): Bacteria > Bacillati > Actinomycetota > Actinomycetes > Kitasatosporales > Streptomycetaceae > Streptomyces > Streptomyces sp. NPDC028907. Next base: position 62,353 of record NZ_JBVHVE010000004.1, on the reverse strand, counting down.
GACCGAGATCTCCGTCCTCGCCGCCGCGCCGCCCCAGTCCGCCGCGGAGACCGCCACCATCGAGGCCCTGCGCGACAAGCTCGACGGCTCCTACGTCGGCGGGGCGAGCGCCGAGCAGATCGATCTGAAGGACACCAACGCCCGGGACCGGCTGGTCGTCGTGCCGATCGTGCTGCTGTCCGTGCTGCTGATCCTCGTCGCCCTGCTGCGTTCGGTCGTCGCGCCGCTGATCCTGGTGGCGGCCGTGGTCGCGGTGTGGGGCGCGGCGCTCGGCATCGGCGGGCTTCTCTTCGAGCCGCTCTTCGGCTTCGAGGGCACCGATCCGGGACTGGGCCTGCTGTCCTTCGTGTTCCTGGTGGCGCTCGGCGTCGACTACGGCATCTTCCTGATGCACCGGATGCGCGAGGAGTGCCTGCACGGCGCCGAACCGGCGTCGGCCGCGCTCACCGCGCTGCGCACGACGGGCGGCGTCATCGCCTCCGCCGGGCTGGTCCTCGCCGCCACCTTCGCCGTGCTCACCAGCATGCCGCTGGTGGCCCTCGTCGAGCTGGGCCTCGTCATCGCGGTGGGCGTGCTGCTCGACACGTTCCTGGTGCGCACCTACCTGGTGACCAGCGCGAGCGTCGCCCTGGGCCGCAAGGTGTGGTGGCCGGGACGGCTCTCCCGCGAACCCGACGGGCCCCGGCCGCCGGTCCCGCCGAAGGAACCGGAGCCCATGGCCGTACCCGTGCCTTGACCGAACGGCGCCCCTCCCCTGACGGAGGGGCGCCGCCGTCCCGGAAGATGAACCCCGTGCAGGCAACCACGACAGCCCAGCGGCCCCGCGTCGGCGAGCGGGTCATGGCCGCCATCAACCGCGACCCCCTGACCGCCCCGCACCGCACCCGCAACGACGCGCTGCTGGCCGTCGCGTGGGCCGTCCTCGCCACGGTCCTCGCCCTGCTCGGCGACAAGGGGATGCGGCCCGACGCGCTCGGCTGGACCCTGCTGCTCGCCGCCCATGTGCCGCTCGTGTGGCGGCGCAGCCGTCCGCTGCCGGTGCTGTTCGCCGTGATGCTCTGCATCGCCCCGTACCACGCCCTGGAGAACAACCACGCCGCGCCGATCTTCGCGACCATGGTGGTGCTGTACACGGTCGCGGCGACCGGCACGGTGCGCCGCACGCTGCTCACCGGCGCCGCCGTCCTCGGCGTGACACTGCTCCTCAACGCCCTCACCAATCCCGACGGGACGATGGAGCTCCTGCGGATCTCCGGCTGGGTCTTCGCGTTCCTCTTCTGCGGCATCGACGTCCGCTACTACCGCCAGTACGTGGCCTCCATCGTCGAACGCGCCGAACGCGCCGAACGCACCCGCGAGGAGGAGGCCCGCCGCCGTGTCGCCGAGGAGCGCCTGCGCATCGCCCGCGACCTGCACGACCTGCTGGCCCACAGCATCACCCTCATCGGTGTGCAGACGTCGGTGGCCGCACACGTCCTCGCGGCGGACCCGGAGCGGCTGGACCGCCGGTCGATCGCCAAGTCCCTCGACGACATCGCCGAGACCTGCCGCACGGCCCGCGGTGAACTCCGTACGACGCTGGAGGTGCTGCGCGAACAGGGCGCCGCGGGCGAGACACGCGGTCCCCTGCCCGGCCTCGACGGGGTGCCGGACCTGGTGGCGGCGGCACGGCTGGCGGGGGCGCGGGTCGAGTCGACGGTACGGGTGCGTCAGGCGCCGCCCGCCGTGGGAGCGGCCGCGTACCGGATCGTGCAGGAGGCGCTGACGAACGTCGTCCGGCACGGGGGACCCGAACCGGCCGTACGGGTCGAGCTGTACGAGGAGCGCGGTGCCCTGCATCTGTCCGTCACCGACGACGGCCCCTGCCCCGTCCCCGGCGCACAGGGCACCGGCTACGGTCTCGTCGGTATGCGCGAGCGGGCGCGCAGCGTCGGTGGCACACTCGACGCCGGACCGCGTGACAAGGGGGGTTTCGAGGTGAACGCCGTGCTGCCGGTCGCAGCCGACCTGGTCGCCGACGGGGGAGGAGACCGATGATCCGCGTCCTGCTCGCGGACGACCAGACGCTCGTACGGGAGGCGTTCGCCATGCTGGTCGAGTCGGCCCCGGACATGGCGGTCGTCGGCCAGGCGGCCACCGGCCGTCAGGCCGCGGCCCTGGCCCGCAGCGTCCGCGCCGACCTCGTCGTCATGGACATCCGCATGCCCGACCTCGACGGCATCGAGGCGACCCGGCTGATCGCGGCGGACGAGGACCTGGCCGGGGTGCGGGTCCTGGTCCTCACCACCTACGACACCGACGAGAACATCGTGGACGCGCTGCGCGCCGGCGCCTCCGGGTTCCTCGTCAAGGACACCCGCCCGGCCGAACTCCTCGACGCCATCCGCACGGTGGCCGCGGGGGATGCGCTGCTGTCGCCCGGCCCGACCGCACGGCTGATCGAGCGGTTCCTGCGCAGCCCCTCCGCCCCCACGGCGGCCGGACCCGAATGCCTCTCCGAACGCGAGCGCGAGGTGCTGACCCTGGTCGCGCGCGGCCTCAACAACACCGAGGTCGCCGAGGCGTTGGGGCTCAGCCCGCTCACGGCGAAGACACACGTCAGCCGCATCATGGGCAAGCTCGGGGCACGGGACCGGGCACAGCTGGTCATCGTGGCGTACGAGTCGGGGATGGTGACACCGGGAAGCCTGTGACGGACAGGTCGATGCTGACACCCCGTCAAGGGAACTCGAGGGAACTCGATGACCATCCTGAGCCGCACACTCGGTCGTACATACCTAGTCACCGCGGTCCTCCTGACCACCCCGCTCACCACGACCGGCACCGCCTCGGCGGACACCGGCTGCACGTCCTCCGTCCCGTACGTCTCGGGCGAGGGCGACCACGACACGTACCGCATCCCGGCGATCCTCACGACCCCGCGCGGCACGGTCCTGGCCTTCGCCGAGGGCCGGCACGACGGCGCGGGCGACACCGGTGACATCGATGTCGTCCTCAGACGCTCCCTCGACGGCGGCTGCACCTGGGGCCCGGTGACGGTGGTCGCCGCCGGAGAGGGGGACACGCGGGGCAACCCGGCGCCGGTCGTCGATCCGGCCACCGGCGCGGTCGTGCTGGTCACGTCCTACAACAGCGGGGACGTGACGGAGGCGCAGATAATGCGGGGCGAGGTGACGGCGGAGCAGAGCCGTCGGGTGTTCGTGCAGCGGAGCGCGGACGACGGGCGGCACTTCACGCCGCCGCGCGACATCACGCGGCAGGTGAAGCCGGCGAACTGGCGCTGGTACGCGACCGGCCCCGGCCACGCGGTCGCGCTCACCCGCGGCAGGCACGCGGGACGGCTGGTCGTCCCGTCGAACCACTCGGTGGCCCCGGCGAACGGGTCCCCCGACACGGGACAGGAGGCCAAGTACTACGGCGCACACGCGATCTACAGCGACGACGGCGGACGCACCTGGCGGACCGGCTTCGTGGACGACACCTACGACGGCTACACCAACGCCAACGAATCCACCGCCGCCGAACTCCCCGACGGCAGGCTGTACTTCAACTCCCGCGACCAGCACGGCACCAGCACCGGGAACCGTCTCGACAGCCTCTCCGGCGACGGCGGACAGACCCTGGACCGCCCGTACACCGTCCAGTCCTCGCTGAACGACGTGCCCGTGGTGGAGGGAAGCGTCCTCCAACTCCCCGGCCCCGGCGGCCCGTTGCTGTTCTCGGGTCCGTCCGTGCCCACCGCCCGTCAGTCGATGGCCGTGTGGCGCAGCACGGACGGCGGAGCGAGCTTCACGAAGGCGCTGACGCTGTCCGGGCAGCGGGCGGCGTACTCGGACCTGGTGCCGCTCGGCCGGCGGACGGTCGGGATCCTGTACGAGACCGGGGTGGCGGGGCCCTACGAGTCGATCGAGTTCCGGCGGCTGCCGGTCGACGGGCTTCAGGGGGCCGTCACGGGGCCGACCGGATGACGAAGACCTGACTGTCCTTCGGACGGCACGGTTCCACCACGGCCTCGGCTCCCTCGGCGGTGTCCGCGTCCCTGATGGCCACGCAGCCCCGGCCGTCGACGCGCAGCGAGTACCGCCGGCTGCCGTCGGGCCCGGCCGGCTCGATACGGAACGGGGTGGTCCGCCCGCAGTCGTCCCACGGCTCCAGCAGCCCGGCGCCCGGCCCCTCGGCCAGGGCGGTCAGGCAGCCGGGGCCGTGGTCGGGGTGGTACCAGCGGATCCGGAAGGTGTTCCTGCCGAGCGGCACCAGCGTCGTCTCCTGGGGCGCTACCTCGTCGCACGGCCGCTGCACGGCGACCAGCGACTCGTACCGGCTGCCGAAACCGTCCGTCAGACACAGGCCGTCCGCCAGGGCCGGACGGATCTGCGCACGGCCCCGGGGCAGCTCGGACCGCGTGTCCGTCGCGGCGGGGCTCCCGTCCCCGGAACCCTTCGTGCCGCCGGCGCCCCCGGAGGGGACCAGGACCCAGGCGGCGGCGCCCAGCAGCGCCACGAGGACCACCGACGCCGGCAGCACGGGAACCCCGAACACCCGCGCACCGAGGCGTCCGCCCCGCACGGGAGGCACGCTGCCCTCCTCGGCGCCCTTGCCCCGGGCCAGCTCGTCCCGGGCCGTCAGCCACTGCGCGGACCGCTCACCGTCCCCGCAGGCCCGCACGAAGGCGGCCAGCAGTTCCGGCCGCGGCAGGGTCCGGCCGCGCAGCACGTCGGCCAGGGTGCTGCGCGGCAACACCTCGCCCTGCTCGGCGGCACGCTCCTCCAACTGGCGGTACGTCAGCCCCGACCGGTCCTTGAGCTCCCGCAGGGCTGCGACGAACTCGGCGGTGTCACGCGCCTGTTGCGGATCCGTGTCCCCCCTGGTCTCCATGACGCACATGGTCGGCCCTGCCCGAACGGTCGCACAATCCCGTTTCCCGCCAGCGTCACCCGGCTCCGGACAGAGACCCGGACAAGGCGCTGACCAGGCCGGACAGCGAGCGGGCTGTCCGGGACAGCGATGCCCCTTGTTCCGGTCCGGCCCGCCCCGGCAGGCTCGGTGCTGCCCCGGCCGGAGCATCCGTCCACCGACTTCTCGATCCCAGGGGGATACGTCATGCCCATGCGTCAGCGCATCGCCGCGACCGCCGTCTCGGCCCTGCTCGCGGGCGGCGCCATCGGCCTCGCCCCGGCGGCCCAGGCACGCGACATCGCGCCGGCTTCCTGCTACGGCAGCGCGAACGGCTACCTCAAGCCGGCCGGCACGTACTGGCTCCCGGCGGGCGATGTGTTCAGCACCTCCAGCGCCTGCGCCGACATCAACATCAAGCCCAACACCAACCGGTACGTGAAGGTCTGCTTCGAGACCAACGGCCGCCTGGAGTGCCAGGCGAACTACAAGCTCGCCCGCGCCGGCCAGTGGAACGTGATCGCGACGAACGTGCGGGACGGCGCCCTGTTCGCCTTCGAGTTCCGCTCGGACGCGAAGTCCACCGGCAGCTGGGCCGCCTGACGGGGGAACGGGGGAACGGGGGACGCGGGGGCCGGGCCGGCTACAGCAGCCCGGCCCCCGCGAGGTACTTCCCCACGCGCTCCACCTCCGCCGCCGACAGCGGCACCTGGGGCTCCGCCGTCGCCGGGCAGTCGATGACGCCCCGCAGGTGCAGCGCCGCCTTGAACGCGCCCAGCGCCGCCGAACTGCCGCCCATCCGGCCGGGATCCCCGACCCTCACCATGCCGAACAGCCCGCACAGCCGCTCCTGTTCGGCCCGGGCCGACTCCAGGTCGCCGGACCGGCACAGGCGGTCGAGGCGGACGTATCCGTGCGGGTCGACGTTGGCCAGCCCCGGCACCGCCCCGTCCGCGCCCACCTCCAGTGCCGCGTCGACGATGAGCTCGGAGCCGGTCAGCACGCTGAAGTCCTTGATGTCGGGACGGCCGCGGGCGCCGACGACGACCTCACGGAAGCCGGCGAGGTCGCCGCTGGAGTCCTTCAGGCCCGCCAGGGCGCCCTCGGCTGCCAGGTCGAGGACGACTTCGGCGGGGAGCTTGGTGTGGACGGCGGACGGGATGTCGTACGCGACCACCGGCACCGGGGAGGCGGCCGCGATCAGGCGGTAGTGGCGGGCGATCTCGGCGGGGTGGGTGCGGGCGTAGAAGGGGGCTGTCGCGACCACGGCGTCGGCACCCGCGTCCGTGACGTCCCGTACACGGTCCAGGACCCTCGGGGTCGTCATGTCGATCACACCGGCCAGGACGGGCAGCCGACCGGCCACATGCCCGGTCACCGACTCCACCACCAACTTGCGCTGGCGGTCCGTCAGATACGCCACCTCCGACGTCGAGCCCAGCACGAACAGGCCCTGCACCCCGCCCTGCACCAGGTGGTCGACCAGCCTGAGCAGGGACGGGACGTCCACCTCGCGGTCCGGTGTCAGGGGAGTGCAGACGGGCGGGACGACACCGGTGAGCGGGGTGGGGAACGTCATCAGGGCTCCTTGGCAAGGTTGCTCTGTCGTACGAGGTCGCGGGTGGCCTCGTCCTCCTCCACCGGATGGTGGCACCTGAAACGGTGCTCCGGGCTCGACGCGGCCGTGAAGTCCGGCATCTCCCGCGCACACACCTCGTCCGCCTTCCAGCAGCGCGTCCGGAAGGGGCACCCGCTCGGCGGCCGGGTCGCCGACGGGACCGGGCCGACCAGCGGGATCGGGTCGATCGGGTCCAGCAGGCCGGGGGTCGCGGAGAACAGGGCACGGGTGTACGGGTGCCGGGAGCCGTCGGTGACACCGTCCGCCGGGGCCTCCTCGACGATCCGGCCCAGGTACATCGTGATCACCCGGTCACTCATCCGGCGTACCGTCTGGATGTCGTGCGAGACGAACACCAGGGCCAGGCCCAGCCGTTCCTTCAGGTCGAGGAGGAGGTTCAGGATCTGGGCGCGCACCGACACGTCCAGCGCGCTCGTCGGCTCGTCCGCCACCACCAGATCGGGGTCCAGGGCCAGCGCCCGGGCGATGGCGACGCGCTGGCGCTGACCGCCCGACAGCTGACCGGGCAACGCGTCGGTGAGGGCGCGGGGCAGGCCGACCAGGGCCATCAACTCCCGTACCCGCTCCTCGCGCTGGGCTCGCGTCCCGCGGTCGTGCACGTCCAGCGGGTCCCGCATGATCTGCCGGATCGTCAGGCGGCGGTTCAGCGCGGTCGCCGGGTCCTGGAAGATCATCCCGGTTCCGGCGCCGACCGCCGTCCTGCGTTCGGCCGGGCTCATCGCCCACAGGTCCCGGCCCCGCAGGGACACCGTTCCGGCCGTCGGCCGCTCCACCCCCACCAGCACCTTCGCCAGCGTCGACTTGCCGCACCCCGACTCGCCGACCACGCCCACCGTCTCGCCGGCCGCGATGGTGAGATCGGCGCCGGTCAGGGCGTACACCTTGTCCCGGGTGAACAGCCCGCCGCTGCGGGCCTTGTGCACGACGTGCGCGTCGGACAGCTCCACGAGCGCGTTCACTGGACGACCCCGCTTTCGGAGCGATCCGTCGGCGCCAGGGCGATCGCCGGGTGGTGGCAGGCCGCCGTGTGGGTCGGCGGGCCGGTAAGAACGGGGGCCGTCGTGCGGCACACCTCGCTCGCCAGCGGGCAGCGGTCGGCGAAGCGGCAGCCCGCCGGGAAGTCCGCGGGGGAGGGGACGACGCCCTTGATCTGCGTCATCCGTTCCTGGGCCGACTCCAGGGACAGCACGCTGCCCAGCAGGCCGCGCGTGTAGTGGTGCGCCGGGGACTCCACCAGGTCCGCGGTCACGCCCGTCTCCACGATCTGCCCGCCGTACATCACGATCACCCGGTCGGTGACGTCCGCGACCAGCGCGAGGTCGTGCGAGACGAGGATCAGGGCGAAGCCCAGCTCCTCCCGCAGCCTCAGCAGCAGCTCTATGATCTGCGCCTGCACGGTGACGTCCAGCGCGGTCGTCGGCTCGTCGGCCACGATCAGCTTGGGGTCGCGGGACAGGGCCATGGCGATGAGGACGCGCTGGCGCTGGCCGCCGGAGAGTTCGTGCGGGTAGCTGCGCAGGGTGCGGTCGGGGTCCAGGCCGACCATCGTCAGGAGCTCGTGCGGGGTACGGCGGCCTCCTCGGCGTACGACCTGCCCCAGCTGGGAGCGGATCGTCATCGCCGGGTTCAGGGACGACAGGGCGTCCTGGTAGATCATCGCCATCTCGTGGCCCAGCAGCTTGCGGCGCACGCGCATCGGCTCGCCCACCAACTGCCGCTGGTCGAAGCGGACATGGCCGCGCACCCGGGCACCCTTCGGTTCCAGACCCATCACCGCGAGCGCGGTCAGCGACTTCCCGCAGCCCGACTCGCCGACCAGCCCCAGTACCTCACCGGGCCGCACCTCGAAGCTGATCCCGTCGACGATGTCCACGCCGCCATGGCGGCCCTCGAACCCGATCGCCAGGTTCTCGACCGCGAGCACCGGCAGCCGCCCCCGCGGCAGGGGCCGGGCCCGGGACCGCAGCCGCGCCGCCGCCTCCGGCAGCCCCGGCAGCCGCAGCACCTCACCGCTGCCCGGCTCCGGCGCCTCCAGCCGGTCCGCTGAGTCCCGTACGTCGACCTCGCGCGCCGAGGGCGCCGCCCACGCGTCCGACACCCCCTCGGAGAGGATGTTCAGCGAGAGCACCGTCACCAGCATCAGCAGGCCGGGGAAGACGGTCGCCCACCAGCCGCCGGTCAGCACCATGTTCTTGCCGTCGGCGATGACACTGCCCCACGACGGGTCCGGCGGCCGTACGCCCGCGCCGATGAAGGACAGCGACGCCTCGAAGACGATCGCCTCCGCCACCTGGACCGTGCAGAACACCAGCACGGGCGCGGCGCAGTTGATCGCCACGTGTTTGATGACGATGTGGGGCGTGCGGGCGCCGATGACCCGTTCCGCCGTGACGTAGTCCTCGCCGTACTGGTCGAGGACGTTCGCCCGGACGACCCTCGCCACGGGCGGTGTGAAGAGGAAGGCGATGGCGCAGATCAGGACGGTGATCCCACCGCCGAACACGGCCACGAGCACCGCGGCCAGCGCGATGCCCGGGAACGCCATCACCACGTCCAGGCAGCGCATCAGCGTCTCGTCGACCGCCTTGCGGGAGGTCGCCGCGACGGCCCCGATCAGCGCGCCCACGACCAGTGCGAGCCCGGTCGCGCCGAGCCCGATCGCCAGCGACCAGCGGGCGCCGTACATCAGCCGGCTGAGGATGTCCCGGCCGAGGCTGTCCTGGCCCATCCAGTGGTCGGCGGACGGATGCCCGGTGCCGCCGACGGGCGGCTGCTGGTCCAGCGGGTCGTGCGGAGCGAGGAGCGGGGCGAACAGCGCCAGCAGGACCACGACCGTCAGGAAGCAGACGGCCACCTTCGACAGCAGCGGCAGCCGGCGCCGGCCGCGCAGCCGGATGCCGGGCCGGGACAGGGCGTCGGCCAGACGCCTCCGGTTGAACGTCATGTCGCCTCCCGCAGGCGCGGGTTGACCAGCAGATACAGAATGTCGATGACGAGGTTGACGACGACGAAGCCGGTCGCCGTGGTGAGCACGACGCCCTGGACGACCGCGGGGTCACCGTTCTTCACCGCGTCGATCATCAGCTTCCCCATCCCGGGCAGGGAGAAGATCGTCTCGATGACCACGGCGCCGCCCAGCAGATAGCCGACGCGCAGCCCGAGGACGGTGAGCGGGTTGATGAGGGCGTTCCGCAGGACGTTGCGGCCGACGACCACGCGCGGCGGCAGCCCGCTGCCGATCGCCGTGCGGACGTAGTCCTTGTCGAGCTCCTCCACCACCGCCGTCCGCACGATCCTGGTCAGCTGTGCCGCCACCGGCAGGGACAGCGCGAGGGCGGGCAGGGTCATGGTCTTCAGCCAGCCGGTGAAGGAGTCCGCCGGGTTGATGTAGCCGCCGGTCGGGAACCAGCCGAGGTCGACGGCCAGGTACTGGATCATCAGCAGCGCCAGCCAGAAGCCGGGGGCGGCGACCCCGGTCAGGGAGACGACGCGGATGACCTGGTCGGGCAGACGGTCGCGGTAGATGGCCGCCGTCACGCCGCCCAGCAGCGACAGTACGACCGCGATGCCGAGGCCCAGGAAGGTGAGCTGGAGCGTCAGCGGCAGCGCGGTCATGACCTGGTCGACGACCGGTGCCCGGGTCAGGGCGCTGATGCCCATGTCGCCGTGGAGCAGGTCGCCGATGAAGGCGACGTAGCGGACGGGGAGGGGATCCAGCAGACCGTTCTCCTCGCGGAAGTCGTGCAGCTGCTGGGGGGTGGGGTTGGCGCCCTGGAAGAACGCGGACGCCGGGTCGACGTCCGAGAAGCGCATGACCAGGAACACGAACAGCACGATGCCGAGCATCAGCGGCACGAGCAGGGCGACACGGCGGGCCAGGATCCTGACGACGGCGATCACGGACCGGCTCCTAGGCCCACTTGGCCTGGAGGAGGTTGATACCGGGATACGGCTGTGCCCTTATCCCGCTGAGCTGCTTGGGGTTCCAGGCCGTCATCAGCTCGTTGTGGACGACCGGGTAGAGCACCGCCTGCTCGGCGACGATGTCGATGTAGTCCTGGACCATCGTCTTCTTCTTCTCGGCGTCCGGCTCCCGTGTCGCCCGGTCCATGTCCTTGAACAGTGCCTTGGCGACGGAGTCGTCGGCCCAGCGCGTGTACTGCATCCACAGGTTCTCGGGGCCGTAGTTGTAGTGCATGATCAGGTCGGCGTCGAGGCCGAACTGGTTGGGGTTCGAGGCGGCGGCGACGACCTGGTAGTCCTGCTTCTGGTCCATCTTGGTGAAGACGGCGGTCGTCTCCTGCGGGGACAGGGTCGTCCTGACCCCGACGGCGTCCCAGGACGCCTTGACGGTCGGCAGACAGTCCACGATCCAGCTCACGTTCACGGCCAGGATCTCGATCTCGAGACCGCTGACCCCGGCCGCCTTCAGCAGCGCCTTCGCCTTGTCGGGGTCGTAGTCGTAGACCGTCTTCGCGCGCCGGTAGCTGGGGTTGCCCTCGTTGAGGAAGGAGCTCGACGCCTTCCCATGCCCCTTGAGAGCCACCTCGATCATCTTGCCGGTGTCGATGGCGTAGTGCAGGGCCTGACGGACACGGACGTCGTCGAACGGCTTGTGGTTGGTGTTGAACATCAGGAACAGGTTGTTCATCCCGGCACCGCCGGCGACGGTGAGCCCGCCGCTCTCCAGCTGCTGGATGTTGGCGTACGGGATGTTGTCGGCGATCTCCGCACCCGCACTCGCCCCGGAGATCCGGGCCACGCGCGGCGCCGCGTCCACGATCGTCAGCCAGTTCATCTTCCTGAAGGCGGGCTTGCGCGGGCCGTTGTAGTCGGCGAACGCCTCGAAAGTCGTGTTGGACTTCGGATGGTGCGCGGTCTGCCGGTACGGCCCCGAGCCGATCGCCCTGCCTTTGATGGCGTCCTCCCAGGCACCCGGCTGGGAGAACACGTGCTTCGGCATGATCTTGGCGAGGGTGAGCCGTGAAAGCCCGTCCGGGAAGGGGAACTTGAGCACCAGCTCGACGTTCTGCGCGTCGACCTTGCGTACTTCCTTCAGCCAGCTGGCGAAGAACCCCTTGGCGAGGGTCTGGGTGTCCGGGTCGAGGATCCGGTCGAAGACGAAGACCACGTCATCGGCGGTGACGGGCTTCCCGTCGTGGAACTTCGCCCCCGCGCGCAGGGTGAACTTCCAGGTGGTGGCGTTCGGGTCGGCCGGCACCTGGGTGGCGAGGGCGGCGTACGGCTCCCGGGAGATCGGGTCGGTGTCCAGCAGCCCCTCGTAGATGTGGTTGTTGGCGGCCATGCAGAACGCGGACGCCGTCTGGGTGGGGTCCCAGCTGCCGTCGTTGCCGTAGCCGATCACCGCGGTCAGCGTCCTGTCCCGGCCACCGCCCTCGCCGGTCTCGTTCGTGGACTGAGGCCCCGACGAACAGGCCGACAACGACGCGGAGACGGCGGCGGCCGCGCCCAGCGCGCCGGTGTACTTCAGGAACGACCGGCGGTGCAGCGCCGGCACGTCGTGGGTCACGTCGCGCACGGGTCCTCCAGCGAGGGATACGAGGGATGCGTTGGATGCGTCGTGCCCCGGTGAGGAGATACGACGTCCTACGTCCTCCCGGTCAGCGCGACCATAGGTGGGGTGATGGGGGCGGTCAAGGGATCTCACACGAATGGCGCATCTGCCACAGGTCGGACCAATGGTGCTGTGAAATGGCGCGAGTTGACCCCCTGTCAGGTCGGCGAACCGCGGACATGGGACGTGGGACGTCCAGGTGCGCGTACGATGCGCCGCATGCCCGGGCAGCCCAGGAACAGTCGTACGTCCGAGGAGCCGGAGTCCAGGAACAGCCGGATCCAGCGCCAGGTCATGCAGCTGATCATCGACCGCCGGCTCCAGGCGGGCGCGCTGCTGCCCACCGAGGCCGAGCTCATGGACGACCTCGGCGTCAGCCGCAACTCCGTCCGCGAGGCGCTCAAGGCCCTCCAGGCCCTCGACATCGTGGAGATCAGGCACGGTTACGGGACGTATGTCGGCCAGGCCTCCCTCACGCCGCTGATCGACGGGCTGACCTTTCGCACGCTGGTCCGGCACGACCGCGACGACTCGGGGGCGCTGGCCGAGATCCTTCAGGTGCGGGAGGTGCTGGAGGAGGGGCTGATCCGGCGGGTGGCGGCGACCGTGACAGAGGTCGAGCTGGATCGGCTGGAGGCGGTGGTGTCGCGGATGGAGGTCGCGGGGCGTGCGGGGCGGCCCTTTCCCGACCTGGACCGTGAGTTCCATGAGCTGCTGTACGCCTCGCTCGGGAACGATCTCGTGCCGCAGCTGCTGGCCGCGTTCTGGACGGTGTTCCGGCGGGTCAACGGCGCCCGGGGGCGCCCCGAGGATCCGTCTCCCGCGCTGACCGCCCGTTGGCACCGTGACATCGTGACCGCGTTGCGTGCGCGGGACGTGCAGGGGGCGCAGCGGGCGATGACCGTACATTTCCACGGCATCGCAACCCGCACGGCGACCCCCGACTGACGTTCCTTCGCCCCCGCCGCCCCTACCCGTCCCATCCCTGGGGGCTGCGCCCCCAGGCCCCCGCTGTCGGCCCTGCGGGCCTCGTCCTCAAACGCCGGACGGGCTGATATCCAGCCCCTCCGGCGTTTGAGGAGCGGGGTCTGGGGCGGAGCCCCAGAAGGATGGGACGGGTAGGGGCGGCGGGGGCGAGGCAAAACGGGGCGGTGGTGTTCGTCAGGAATCGAGAAGCGGCGCCCCCGGCCCACGGCTAGCGTGACGGACATGGACATCTCGATTCACGCCAGCTTCCTCCCGCACGACGACCCGGAGGCGTCTCTCGCCTTCTACCGCGACGCCCTCGGCTTCGAGGTCCGCACCGACGTCGGCCAGGGCAAAATGCGCTGGATCACGGTCGGCCCCGCCGGCCAACCCGCCATGTCCATCCTCCTCGCACCCCCCGCCGCGGACCCCGGCATCACCGACGACGAACGCCGCACCATCGCCGAGATGATGGCCAAGGGAACCTACGGCTGGATCCTCCTGGCCACCGCGGACGTCGACGACACGTTCGAGAAGGTGCAGGCGAGCGGCGCCGAGGTCGTCCAGGAGCCCACGGACCAGCCGTACGGCATCCGCGACTGCGCGTTCCGCGACCCCGCGGGCAACCTGATCCGCATCCAGGCCCGAAGCTGAGCACTCACTCACCTGTAGATGGAGAGACGATGACCGCGCCGCACATCGCCGACAGCCACGACCTGATCCGGGTGCACGGCGCTCGCGAGAACAACCTCAAGGACGTCAGCATCGAGATCCCGAAGCGCCGTCTGACGGTGTTCACCGGAGTCTCCGGCTCGGGCAAGAGCTCGCTCGTCTTCGACACGATCGCCGCCGAGTCGCAGCGGCTGATCAACGAGACGTACAGCGCCTTCCTGCAGGGGTTCATGCCGAACCTCGCCCGCCCCGAGGTCGACGTACTCGACGGCCTGACGACAGCGATCACGGTCGACCAGCAGCGCATGGGGTCCGACCCGCGTTCCACCGTCGGCACCGCCACCGACGCCAACGCGATGCTGCGCATCCTCTTCAGCCGCCTCGGCAAACCGCACATCGGCCCGCCCGCCGCGTACTCCTTCAACGTCGCCTCGGTCTCGGCGAGCGGCGGCTTCACCGTCGACCGGGGTGCCGAGAAGACCAGGACCGAGAAGGTCTCCTTCAGCCGCACCGGCGGCATGTGCACCCACTGCGAGGGCCGCGGCACGGTCTCCGACATCGACCTCACGCAGCTCTTCGACGACTCCAAGTCGCTGTCCGAGGACCCGTTCACCATTCCCACCTACACCGGGGACGGCTGGGTGGTCCGGGTCATCGCCGAGTCCGGGTTCTTCGACAAGGAGAAGCCGATCCGGAAGTACACGAAGAAGGAGCGGCACGACTTCCTCTACCGCGAGCCCACCAAGGTCAAGATCAACGGTGTCAACCTCACCTACGAGGGCCTGATCCCGAAGCTCCAGAAGACCTTCCTGTCCAAGGACCGCGAGTCGATGCAGCCGCACATCCGGGCCTTCGTGGACCGTGCGGTCACCTTCGCCCGGTGTCCCGACTGCGACGGCACCCGGCTCAGCGAGCTCGCCCGCTCCTCCAGGATAGGCAGGATCAACATCGCCGACGCCTGTGCGATGGAGATCCGCGATCTGGCCGAGTGGGTCCGGAAGCTGAAGGAGCCCTCCGTGGCGCCGCTGCTCGCCAAGCTTCAGCACACCCTCGACTCGTTCGTGGAGATCGGCCTCGGCTATCTCTCGCTGGACCGGGCCTCCGGCACGCTCTCCGGCGGCGAGGCGCAGCGCACCAAGATGATCCGCCACCTCGGGTCCTCGCTCACCGACGTGACGTACGTCTTCGACGAGCCGACCATCGGACTGCACCCGCACGACATCCAGCGCATGAACAACCTGCTGCTGCGCCTGCGCGACAAGGGCAACACCGTGCTGGTCGTCGAGCACAAGCCGGAGACGATCGCCATCGCCGACCATGTCGTGGACCTCGGTCCCGGCGCCGGAACGGCGGGCGGCACCGTCTGCTTCGAGGGCACTCTGGAGGGACTGCGGAAGAGCGACACCGTCACCGGGCGTCATCTCGGTGACCGGGCCGCGGTGAAGGAGACCGTCCGCAAGGCCACCGGCACGCTCCCGATCCGCGGCGCGACGGCGAACAACCTCCGACACGTCGACGTCGACGTCCCGCTCGGCGTGCTCACCGTCGTCACCGGTGTCGCCGGCTCCGGGAAGAGCTCCCTCGTGCACGGCTCGATCCCCGCCGAGGAGGGCGTGGTCTCGGTCGACCAGACCCCGATCCGCGGCTCCCGGCGCAGCAACCCGGCCACGTACACCGGGCTGGCCGACCCGATCCGCAAGGCCTTCGCCAAGGCCAACGGCGTGAAGCCGGCCCTGTTCAGCGCCAACTCCGAGGGCGCCTGCCCCACCTGCAACGGCGCCGGTGTCATCTACACCGACCTGGCGATCATGCAGAGTGTCGCCACCACCTGCGAGGACTGCGAGGGCAAGCGGTTCGAGGCGTCGGTGCTGGAGTACCGTCTCGGCGGCCGGGACATCAGCGAGGTGCTCGCGATGCCGGTGACCGAGGCCGAGGAGTTCTTCCGCGCCGGCGAGGCCCGCACCCCGGCCGCCCACAAGATCCTGGAGCGGATGGCGGACGTCGGCCTCGGCTACCTCACCCTCGGCCAGCCGTTGACCACCCTGTCCGGCGGTGAGCGCCAGCGGCTGAAACTGGCCACGCACATGGCCGACAAGGGCGGCGGCCGACAGGTCTTCGTACTCGACGAGCCGACGACCGGCCTCCACCTCGCCGACGTCGAGCAGTTGCTCGGTCTCCTCGACCGGCTCGTCGACTCCGGCAAGTCGGTCATCGTCATCGAGCACCACCAGGCCGTCATGGCGCACGCCGACTGGATCATCGACCTCGGCCCCGGCGCCGGCCACGACGGCGGCAGGGTCGTCTTCGAGGGCACCCCCGCCGACCTCGTCGCCGAGCGCTCCACCCTCACCGGTGAGCACCTCGCGGCCTACGTCGGCGGCTGACCGCGATGTGTCTCACCACGACACCGGTGATGGCCCTCCTCTCCTCCCGCGCCCGCGAGAGCCGGACGCGGGAGTGGACGAGGTGGGAGACGGCCCGGGAAGATACGGGTGTGCGATCCAGCCACCCGTCCTCGACCTCGACGTCGGAGGAACAGCGTCTGCGCACCCTCGTCGCGCTGCGCCGCGTCCGTGACCGGATGGACCGGGAGTACGCGCAGCCGCTGGACGTCGAGGCCCTCGCGCGGGGCGTGCACATGTCGGCCGGGCACCTCAGCCGCGAGTTCAAGGCCGCCTACGGCGAGTCCCCGTACGGCTATCTGATGACGCGGCGCATCGAGCGCGCGACGGCGCTGCTGCGCCGCGGCGACCTCAGCGTCACCGAGGTGTGCTTCGAGGTCGGCTGCTCGTCGCTGGGCACCTTCAGTACGCGGTTCACCGAGCTGGTCGGGATGTCGCCGAGTGCCTACCGGCGGCAGGCGGCCGACGCCACTGCGGACGCGACGGCCGGGATCCCGGCGTGCGTGGCGAAGCAGGTGACCAGGCCCTTGCGGAAGCGGGAGGCCCCGTTCAGCCTGGCGGCCGCGGTCAACGGAGCGATGCCGGTCGGCGAGCCGTAGACACGGTGACTCGTTCCTCTCCCCCGCCGCCCCTACCCGTCCCATCCTTCTGGGGCGCCGCCCCAGACCCCGCTCCTCGAACGCCGGAGGGGCTGAGTACTTCAGCCCGTCCGGCGTTCGAGGACGAGGACCGGGGGGCGAAGGAAGGCCGGTATGTGCGGTGGTGCCTCAGGTGAGGGTTTCCGCCAGGAGTTCGGCCGTCTCGACGATCAGGGCGTGGTCCGGTGCGGCGTCCTGCTCCGGCTTCGTCGTCTGGACGACCAGGACGAGCGGGGTGCCGTCGTCGGTCCAGGCGATCCCGGCGTCGTTGTTGGTGCCGTAGGAACCACCGCCCGTCTTGTCGGCGAGCGCCCAGGACTCGGGCAGGGCGGCGCGGAAGCGGTTGACGCTGGTGGTGTTGTTCAGCAGCCACTGGGTGAGGCGGTCGCGGTCGGGCCGGTTCAGGGCGTCGCCGAGGACCAGACGCGCGTACGTCCGCCCGATCGCACGCGGGGTCGTGGTGTCCGTGCGACGCCACGGCTCGGCCGAGTTGAGGTCCGGCTCCCAGCGGTCGAGGCGGGTCACCGGGTCGCCGAGGGAGCGGGCGAAACGGGTGATCGCGCGGGGGCCGCCGAGTTCGCGCAGAAGGAGGTTGCCGGCCGTGTTGTCGCTGAAGCGGATGGCCGCGTCGGCGAGTTCGGCGACGGTCATCCCGGTGGCGATGTGGTCCTCGGTGATGTCGGAGTTCTCCACCACGTCGTCCGCCGTGTAGTGGATCCGCTTGCCGAGCACCTCGCCGTCCTGGTCGAGGTCGCGCAGTACGGCAGCGGCGGCGAGGGTCTTGAACAGGGAGCAGACCGGGAAGCGCTCGTCGGCACGGTGCTGGACGGTCCGCCTGGTGGCGAGGTTGTGGGCGAACACGCCCAGACGGGCGCCGTGCCGGACCTCCAGCTCGCGGAGGCGGTCGGTGGTGGCGTGGGCCGGGGCGCCGGCGAGGAGCGCGGCGGCGGTGGCGGTACCTGCGGTCAGCAGGGTGCGGCGGCCTAAGATCTCGGTCTCCTTCGTTCGGATTTCGGCTGACGGGTGGTGACGATCTCTTCAGTGATCGACGCCGTATGTCATTCCTTGGTTGCGGCGCCGTAGACCATCGGCCGACGGCGGTCCGGGTCCGCGCTCGCGACAGTGGCCGTATGGACCGTATGGAGAACACCACGGGGATCAGCAGGGCGGGGTTTCTGGCGGGGGCGGCGGCCGCCGGACTGGCGGGGGCGGTGCTGCCCGCGGGGCAGGCAGCGGGGCAGTCCGCGGCGACGGCGCGCGAGCCGGAGCGCGGGGGCAAGGGGCTGAAGCGCAGGGGCGTCGTCTACACCGTCGGCGCGGGCGAGACGCCCGGCACCGCGTGGAGCGCCGCCCGGATGCGCGAGGACGTCCGGGCCATCCGCGACGACCTGCACGCCGACACCCTCGACGTCACCGGCGACGGCGTCGACCGCCTCGTCGCCACCGCATCCGAGGCCGCCGAGCGCGGGCTGCACGTCTGGCTCCAGCCGACCCTCGGGGACGTGCCCGAGCGGGAGATCCTGGAGAGCATCGCCGAGTGCGGGCGGTTCGCGGAACGGCTGCGGCGGCAGGGCGCGAGCGTCGA
The DNA here is from genome assembly GCF_055564995.1 of Streptomyces sp. NPDC028907. Taxonomy (NCBI): domain Bacteria; kingdom Bacillati; phylum Actinomycetota; class Actinomycetes; order Kitasatosporales; family Streptomycetaceae; genus Streptomyces; species Streptomyces sp. NPDC028907. The sequence goes on along the minus strand of NZ_JBVHVE010000004.1, from coordinate 43,983 downwards.
CTTCAGTGTGGGCTGCGAGTTCTGGCTGTTCGTGCCGGGGATCATCCCCGGTGAGACGGTTCTGGAGCGTGTCGAGAACCTCCAGAAGGGCACGGTCGACATGGCGAGGATGCAGCGCCGTCTGGCCCGTTTCACCGCGAAGGCGGCGAAGGTCGGCCGCTCCGTCTTCCACGGCCGCCTCAGCTACGCAGCCGCCCAGGACGAGGAGTTCGAACCGGTCGACTGGCACCTCTTCGACGTCATCGGCATCGACTACTACTCCTACTTCCCCCAACACGCGGACTACGTACGGGAGTTGCGCCGCTACCTGCGCTGGGGCAAACCCCTGGCCATCACCGAGTTCGGCACGTGCGCGTACGTCGGAGCGCCGGAGGCGGGCGGCATGGGCTGGAACATCGTCGACTACACGAAGGAGCCGAACGAGATCAAGGGCCACGTCGTCCGCAGCGAGCGCACCCAGGCCGCCTACCTGGGCGATCTGCTGGACGTCTTCGAGTCGATGGGGCTGTACGCGGCGATGGCCTTCGAGTTCGTCACCCCGGACGCCCCGCACCGCCCCGACAGCCCGCGCCACGACCTGGACCTGGCGAGCTACGCCATCACCAAGCCGATCAAGGACCGCCCCGACGACCCGGCCTCCGGCTGGCACTGGGAGCCGAAGGAGGCCTTCCACGCGGTGGCCCGCCGCTACGGCCGACGGGCGTAGCCCCCCGCCCGGGAGGACCATGTCCCTGGGAGGTGCGCTCATGGACTGGACCCTGGAAGTGATCGTCGTGCCGGTCACGGACCTGGACCGCGCCAAGGCCTTCTACGTCGACCAGTGCGGTTTCCGCGCGGAGATCGACGCGCCCTTCTTCGAGGGCGTCGGCCGCTTCGTCCAGCTCACTCCGCCCGGCTCCCGCTGCTCCGTCGTGCTGGAGTCCGGCATGCCCCCATCGCCCGGACAGCCACGGATGGCCCCCGGCTCGATGAGGGGGCTCCAGCTCTGTGTCACCGACATCGAGGGCGCCAGGGCCGAGCTGACCGGACGCGGCGTCGAGGTGACCCCCGTGATGCATGTGAGCGCGTCCGGATGGGCGGAGGGCCGGGGCGAGGCCGGCTGGAACTGCTTCCTCTTCTTCCAGGACCCCGACGGCAACGGCTGGGCAGTCCAGGAGGCCCCGGCCTCACTGGCCGAACGCTGACCGGTCGCGGTGCGCCACCGCGTGAGGCCGGCGACGGCAGGCGGCACCTCGCCATGGCCGCCTGCCGTCGCCGGTCCGTGCCGGGGTCTCGTCGGGCGTGCCCGGCCCGGTGCCGCTACTTGCAGTAGTGGTCCTCGGCAGGTCGCTGGCCCGTCGCCAGGAAGCGGGAGACGGTCGCGTCGCCGCACGCGTTGCCGTTCTCCAGGTAGGCGCCATGGCCGGTGGAGTTCACGGTGACCATGACGGCCCGTCGGCCGAGGGCCTCGCGCATCTTCAGGGCGCCGCTCAGCGGAGTGGCCACGTCCCGCTCGTTCTGCACCATCAGGACGTTGGAGGGTCCGTGGTCGGTCACCCGGGGCGGCGCCTCGCTCGGCTGCCACTGCCAGGCGGCGCAGACCATGGCGTTCCTCGGCATGCCGGCGGTCAGCGGGTACTTCGCCCGGCTCTCTGCGACACCCTTCTCGTACACCGCGGCCGACCTCGGCCAGGCGGCGTCGTTGCAGATGGTCGCGGCGCCGACCGCCACGTAGTTCTGCAGCAGCGCCTCCGGCGGGTTCGCCGGTGCCGGTGGCAGCTCGCCGGCCTCGGCGGCCAGCATCTGCTTCGCCAGCACCGGGTAGTCCTCGGGGTCGTACAGGCTGTCCAGCATCGTCTGGCGCAGCCCGTTGCCGTCCAGCTGCGCCGGGTTGCCGCCGGGCCAGGGGAGGGGCTCGCGGTCCAGGCGGGCGGCGAGGGCGAGGAAGCGCGAGCGGACCCCGGCCGGGGTGCCGGCGACGCGGTCGGGGTTGCCGGGCCTGGAGGCCCACTTGGCGAACTCGGGGAAGTTGTCCTCGACGCCCGCCTCGAACGACTCCAGCCAGGCGCGCTCCGCCCGCACGGGGTCGGGGTTGTCGTTGCTGTCCAGCACGATCCGGTCGGTGCGGTGCGGGAACAGCGTGGCGAAGGTGGCGCCGATGTAGGTGCCGTACGAGTCCCCCCAGGCGGACAGCTTGCGCTCGCCGAGCGCGGCTCGGATGCTGTCGACGTCGCGGGCGTTGTTCTTGGTGCTGATGTGCTTCATCAGCTCACCGCCGTTGCGGGCGCAGGCGTCCGAGATGCGCCGGGCGGTGGCCATGTTCTCGGTGACGGAGCCGTCCGGGGCGGGCCAGGGGCGCAGGGCCGTGCGTGCGAGGTCACGCTGCTCGACGTCACAACTGACCGGCGTGGAGGGCGCGTTGCCGCGCGGGGCGAACCCGATCAGGTCGTAGGCCTCCCGCACATCCTTCGGCAACCGCTGCCCCTTGTCCGAGGGTTCCGCGAGGCTGTCCCCGCCGGGCCCACCGGGGATGATCAGCAGCGCGCCCCGACGGGCGGACGGCTTCTCGCTGGGGATGCGGGAGACGGCGATGTCGATCCGCTCGCCACCCGGATCGGAGTAGTCCATCGGTACGGACACGGTCGCGCACCGCTGGCGCGGATCGAGCCCCTCGCCCTCGCACTCGCCCCACTTCAGGGGCGCGGGCGCGCCGGTCGCGGACGCGGTGAGCGGGGTGACGAGCCCGAAGACGACTCCGGAGGCGGCGGCGATCAGGGCGGCACTCTTCGTGATCTGCTTCATGCACAGCAGCCTGGCCGAGATTGACGGAACGTCACATCCCGGTAACTCCCGTATGAGGGCGGGGGATTACCCCCGACTCTCTCCTGCCCCGGTCCTCACCTACCCCCGGCCCTGTCCCATCCCTGACCCCAACCCCAGTCTCATGATGAGCCGGTCCTCCCCGGGCCCCAGATAGTCCCTGCGCACCCCGCCCTCGGCGGCGAACCCCAGCGACCGGTACAGCATGATCGCCGCCGCGTTCGTCGGCTCCACCGTCAGCCGCACCTCGTGCACCCGCTCCCTGCGCAGCTGCCGCAGCACCTCCAGCATCAGCCGCTTGCCCAGCCCCCGCCCCCGCTGGTCCGCGCTGACGGCCAGGCTCAGCACCCATGTCACATAGCCGTCCGAGGTGGTGACGAAGAGGACGTACCCGTGCAGGCACTCCCCGTCGTCCAGGACGAGGACGCGGTCGCCGTGGACGTCCAGGTGCTGGCGCAGTACGAAGTAGGGGTACGGGTCCTCCGGAAAGACCTCCCTGTCCACGCGCAGGAGCTCGGGCAGATCCGCCTCGGTGACGCCCCTCATGGTCAACGGCCGATCACTGCTGTCGGCGAAGAACGCCTGGTCGGAGCGGCGACTCAGCGCAGGGAAACGTTCCTCCGGCATAGCCATCAACTGCCCCCTATGTGATGGATTGGAGTCACTCGTGCGGGTGAGCACCCGTTGCCTGCCGTTTCAGGCGCTCGGTTCGAGATCAGCCCATGGTTGAGCAGGGCGATTCCGCGGAACAAGAGCGCGAGGGTGTTATGCCTCGACGCGCTCCCAGTGCGCCTTCTTTTGGTACCGTGAGTGAATGACCCAGAGATCGTCGGGGGACGTCCAGTTGAAGAACAAAGATGTGCGCTGGGCGGCGTTCGACCCGATCGCCTACGTTGATCACAACTACCGCGACTTACAGGCAGAGGACGCGGAGATCCTGAACATGATCCGGGATCATTTCGGCGATCATTTCCGGAAGCAGGGCGTCGGCCCGGTTTCCGGTATCGACGTAGGCGCCGGTGCCAATCTCTATCCCGCACTCGCGATGCTGCCGTGGTGCGACGAGATCACCCTCTTCGAGCGCTCACCCGCGAACGTCGCCTACCTCACCCGCCAGGTCGACTCCTACGACCCGAACTGGGACCAGTTCTGGGACGTCCTGTGCGAGTCCGAGGCGTACAACTCCCTTGGTGTGGACCCGCGTGAGAGATTCCACAAGGTCGTCTCGGTCGAGCAGGGTGACCTCTTCCAGCTGGCGGGGTACAAGCGCCAGTGGTCCATGGGGACCATGTTCTTCGTCGCCGAGTCGATGACCACCTCCCACCAGGAGTTCTCACTCGGCGTCGAGCGCTTCATGCGCGCGCTGGCCCCCGGCGCCCCCTTCGCTGCCGCCTTCATGGAACATTCGAAGGGGTATCACACGGGTGACCATTTCTTCCCGGCGTGTGACGTGGGAGAATCCGAGGTGCGCGCGAGTCTTGAGGCATTCGCGGGTGACTTTAAGGTGCAACGACTGGAATCCGCGGCAGAGTTGCGCGACGGATATTCGGGAATGATCGTCGCCTGCGGTTGGCGGAATTCGGATGCGCTCATTCCGCTCGGCTGACGCGTTCGGCCGGGCGGTGAAACTTCACAACAGCACAGCGATATTCCTCAAATGATGGCAGTGCGGCCTGTGTGAGGGGCATGGGATGCAGATCAAGCCACGCCAGCATCTGCTGGACATCTGGCAGGCGGTGGCCCGCCACTCTTTCGACGGGGGAGAGTGGGCGTGGGGCGACTGGGGCGGACAGAGCAGTGTGGCCGACGCCGAGCGGCTGCTCTGCCTGCTGTACCCGGCCACCGAGATCCCCGCCTTCCGGCTGGACGACCCGGACACCACACAGGAGGACGTCCAGCAGGTCCTCAAGAGAGCCGGCGGACGGCTGGAGGTCCCGGCCAACCTCGTCACGGCCGCCGCCGACTTCATGCGGACGCACACCGGTGACGACAAGAGGCCGACGTTCGCCGGGGGTTACTACTTCGGATCCGCCGACAAGACCAAGGAAGTCACCGAGGAACAACGCCAGCTCGGCGTGACCGACTCGTTCTCCATGTCGATCACCCTGTGCCTGGCCACGCTCGGCTTCCTCAAGGTCTACGAGACCAGGACCCGGCGCAGCGACATCAAGGAGACCATCTCCGACCTGCGCCAGGCCACCAGCAACCGGCTCACCGCCGCCATGGTGAGCCTGCTGCGCTCCTTCACCGTCAATGTCTTCGACACCGACGCCCCCCAGGGCCGTACGCTCTGTGAACTCCTCGGCCAGGGACGGCTGTCGCAGCGGCAGGTGCTGAGCAAGTTCCAGAACCGTTTCCGCTGGCTGCGCGCGGCGCTCAACGAAAGTGTCTTCCTCGGGATCGACGTCCAGGAAGGACTCAAGGACGAGAGCCAGCTCTTCGAGTGCGGCTGGGCGTGGAGCATGGTCAAGGGCGCCCCCGAGATCGAGACCAGCGAACCCATCGGGCCGCAGCCCGAGGGCGTCGCGGGCGCCGTGCCGTACCTGTACTTCACCGTGGTCGCCCTCGACGGTATCCAGGACCTGTTCTCCGACCGCACCCTCACCCTCGGCCTGCTCAACACCGAGCAGCAGAAGCTCGCCGAGGCGCTCCGGCTGCGGTGGGAGCTGACCCAGCAGTACTGGTCCGGCATCGCCCGCTTCGAGGACGACCGCTGGCCCCTGGAGGACATTCCCTGGCGTACGACGGGACAGAAGCTGGAGTCCGCGTACTTCTCCCTCTCCGTCGCCGCCATCCTCGTGCACGACCTGATGCGGCGCCGCGCCACCGACGACGACCTGTCCCGGACCGTCGGCATCATGGAACGCCTCGCCGAGCGCGGCCGCATCACCAGCCGGATGACGCGCGACGACCCCATGGTCCACGAGCTGCACAACGTGGGCGTCGCCCTGCCGTTGCAGGGCAGCGAGCGGCTCGGCCCGCCGTTGACGTGGTCCATGACCGACTTCTCGGCGCAGCTGCTGAAGCGGACCGTCCAGCTGTGCACGCTGTCGCGCAACCTCTCCTCGCACGACCGGCTGCTCAGACTCGCCGAGGACATCTTCGACCACATGTGGCGGCGCCGCATCCGGGACGGCGAGGGCGTCGGCCTGTGGGACAACGTCCACGCCGCCTATCCCGAGGCGGAGATCCTCAAGCGGCGCGTGCCGGTGTCGTGGAGCATCACCGAACGGGTGACCGAGGTGATGGTCCAGGCGCACGAGATGTACCGGCAGCCCCCGATCCGCAGCCTCGAACTCACCGAACTGGCAAGGGCGTTGCTCAGCGAGTCCGCCCACCTGCTGGGCAACGAACAGATGGAACCCGCGCCGACGGACTCCGGCCGGCACGGGATGGAGATCAGGAACATCGAGGTCAAGTTGCGCCGCGCCCGCAGCCTCGTGGACGAACAGCCGGGTACGGCCTACGCGTTGACGCTCGACGTGCTGGGACAGCTCGACTCGCTCGCCCGCGCCCGCGAGGCCGCGGACCGGGGAGTGTGAACCGTGCTGATCTTCGCCGCCTCCGACAAGGGAGGCACGGGCCGCTCCGTGACCAGTGCCAACCTCGCCTACCACCGGGCGCTGGCCGGGGACGACGTCTGCTACCTCGACTTCGACTTCGGCTCGCCCACCGCGGCGGCCGTCTTCGACGTGGCCGACGCCCGCCAGGCCACCGAGGACCGCGGCCTGCACGCCTATCTGACCGGCGAGGTCAGCGAACCGGCCCGGATCGACGTCTGGGCCGACACCGAGCACCAGGTGCTGCGCTTCCCGCCGCCCGGCTGCGGCCGGCTGGTGCTGATGCCCGGCGACGTCAGCGGCGGCGAGTTCGCCACCAGCGACGACAACCTGCGCCGCTGCGTCGACCTGCTGATGACGCTGTACTACGAGTTCGACCTGGTCGTCGTCGACCTCAGCGCCGGCCGCTCCTACGCCGTCGACATGGCCCTGGAAGCCACCGCACAGCCCGAGATGCGCGACGTCACGGCCCGCTGGCTGGTCTTCCACCGCTGGACCCGCCAGCATGTGGCGGCCGCCGCCAGCCTGGTCTTCGGCAAGCGCGGCATCGTCGCCGGCGGCGCCGACCGAGGCCACGACGAAGAGGCGCTGCGCAACTCCATCCGCTTCGTGCGGGCCGCCGTACCCGACCCCGAATCCCCCCTCTGGTCCCAGGTCTCGCCCACCCAGTCGGCGTGGATGCGCAAGGCCGACGGCGACCTCAAGCAGCTCGCCTCCACCCACGGCATCGGCTACAGCCAGGTCCTCGGCTCAGTCCCCCTCGAACCGGTCCTCCAGTGGCGGGAGCAGCTCATCACCGACGAGGACGTGCTCGACAGCCAGATCGCCAACGAGGCGACCTGGCAGGCGCTGAGCCGGCTCGCCGTACGGCTGACCGACGACAAGTACTGGGAGGAGGTATGACCGACACCGCCTTCCGGGAGACCACCGCCGAGCCCGTCACCAAGTCCGTGCCGCTCGCCCACCTCTCCCTGGAGCTCGGCCACCTCTACATGGAGGACTTCGAGGCGGGCCCCAAGCGGCTGGGCGAGCACTTCGCCGAGGTACGGGTCTGGGCGGACGCGGTACGCGCCTCGGCCGCCCGCCGCAGCAAGCGCCCACGCATCAGCACCTGCTTCTTGATCGACGACTACTTCACCCGCTTCTCCACCCCGGCCGAGCTGATCCCGATGATCCTCAAGGAGGCTGAGAAGGCCGGCCTGGTCATCGACTACCTGGCCCGCGAGTCGAGCTGCGCGGTCGCCGACCGCATAGAACTGGCGGAATCGGTCATGCACCGCCTCGTCGAGTCACCGCCCCCCGGCAGCTACGGCTCCCGCCCACCCGTCAGCCAGACCGGCTGGCTCCCCAACGGCCAGCGCACCCCCTCGACGTCCCGCAGCGCCCTCGGCGCGGTCAAGGGCTGGGAACCGCCCCAGGAGACCGCGGCCCGCAACCACTCGGTCTTCATGGACGTCGAGCTGTGGTCCGAGAAGGACGGACGCCGGCTGTGGTCCTGCCCTTTCCTGGCGGCCGTATGGCAACTGGCCCGGCTCGGCCTGTTACGGCACCTGGGCGAGCCCGTGCTGGTCCCGACGGACTGGGAGGGCGAGGACTTCCCGCACGACTGGGACCGGCTGCCCCCGCTGACCAGGCTCACCGACACCAAGGCGGCCTTCAGCGCCTACCGCACCTGCACCCTGATGCCGAACCGCTTCCTCGCCGTCGAGGACGCCGTACGGCTCATCCTCGACCAGACGGACGTCGACGCCGGGGCGCTCCGACAGGTCGCCGAGCGGTCGGCGGCCGAGGGGATGCCGGTCCCGGCTGCGGTCGCCCAGCGCGCCACGTACGTCTTCTACGAGGAGCCCGGCGACTCCTCCGAGGCCGAGGAGACCTGAGATGACGGCGGCCCCCGGCCAACCGGCGCGTTCGGTCCTCGCCTGCGGTGAGGTGCGCACCTGTCTGCTGCCGTCCGTCCAGGCCCTGGACGCCCGGGCCGCCGCCCAGCTGCTCAGGCTGCGCGCCGACGAACACGTCCGGGTCTCCGAACGGCCCAGCATGTACGTCCTTTCCCCCGAGATCCTCACCGGGGTGGACTGCCGACTGCCCGCCTCCAACGGCACGAAGGTCAGGGGCGTCGGTACGGTGGCGGCGCGCGCCGTCCTGACCGAGGGCCGGCTGCTCCAGTCGACGGCGTACTTCAGCCTTCCCGCGGCGGGCCCGGACATCCGACGCCCCTGGGGCCAGTACCTCGTCCGTCCCGGCCTGGTGGAACCCTTCGGCAAGCTGCCCCAACAGGCCACTGCCGAGGGCGTGTTGAGAGGAGCAGGGCGAGGCGAACTCGACCTCGGCATGATCTCCGAGGGCCTGCTGGCCCAGCTCCGGCGCCATGCGCTGCTCGACCGCAGGGTGCCGTTCAAGTCGAGCCCGACGCGCCTGCGTTGGGTGGCACGCCGGGTGCCGGCGGGGGAGCGGGCGTCGCTCGCGAACTTCACAGTGGCCGAGGGCGGACTGCGGACCATGGAGCTACGCCTGCCGGAGGACGTGGCGGCCGCCTCGGCAGCGGGCCTGTGCGAGGATCTCGCCCTGCACGACTGGCTTTTGACGACCGTTCAGCACATGCTGGACAACAGCCGGATCGGAGCCATAGACGGACCCTCGGTGGTCGAGGCGTTCCATCCGGTCGTGGTCCATCTGCTGCATCTGTGGATGCCGCGCGCACACGTGGACCCGGCGCTGTCCCACCTGTGGGACGTGTTGGAGGACAAACCCGGGTTCTCCCGCCAGTGGGAGAACCTGAGCCGGCGTATCAGAGACCGACTGGCCCTCCAGGCCGTGGCGATGCCGCAGCAGGCGCTCAGCACGAGTTGAGGGACGGGGCCCGAACCAGTTACCCGACGGGGGATGAGAAATGAGCGGAGCGTCATCGTTAGGAGCAGGTGGCAACGGGCAAGGGGCACCGGGTCAGGAGCCGCGCATGCCCAAGATGTTCTGGCGGATCGTGATCACCGCCGGCGCGGCGGGCGGCGCCTTCTTGCTGACCAGCATCCTTGACCAGGACGACGGCAACATCTGGCAGTGGGTCGCGTCCATCGTCATCGGCAGCGCGGCACTGATCGTGCAGTTCCTGATCGACTTCGGCGAGCGGTTCGAGAAGGTCGACACGCGCTTCAACGAGATCCTCGCCGCGACGACGCTGTTCAGCCAGGTCGACGGTTCGGTGCTGCGCTCCGACGAGGTGACCCGGCTGGTCCTCGGCTACACCAAGGTCCGGGAGCAGGGCGGCGACATCGTGCAGGCCTTCGCCGAGAAGGAGCTGGGCCGCCTGGCCAAGATGATGGAGGGCCTCGGCAGCGGCAGCGCGGACTGCCCCGGCGAGAACCACGAGTGGCTGATCGACATCACCGACTGCGTCAAGATGACCCTCGATGCCACGAGTACGTCGGTGGACCGGGAGTTCTGGAGCAGCGGGCCCGCCGACCGGTACCTCGCCGCACAGGAGAAGGCGATCAAGCGGCGGGGCGTGGAGATCCGGCGCCTGTTCATCGTGCGCACCGAGGACGAGGCCACGCCGGAACTCAGAGCGCTGTGCGACAACCAGCGCAGGCGGGGTATCGACGCGCGTATCGCGGTGCGGTCGCTGATGGAGTCCAACCCCAGGGTGAGCGACTTCATCGTCTTCGACGGCGAACTCTGCCACGAGATCAAGCCGGACCAGGAGAACAACCCGGACAGCACGTTGCTGACCGCCGAGCCGGACCATGTCGACGACCACGTCACCCTGTTCGCCGAGCTGTGGGCGGAGGCGGAGCGTCAGCAGACGGCCTCACACAGGGCTCCCCGGGTCACCGCAGAGACGTGACGAACCTGTCCCAGGCGGGGGCGGGGATGAGGAGTACGGGGCTGTCCGAGGCGAGTTTGGAGTCTCGGACGGGCACGGTGGCGGGGACTCCGTCGGCTACCTCGATGCAGTCGCCGCCTTGTCCGTTGCTGTAGCTGCTCTTGCGCCAGCGGGCGTTGCTCAGGTCGTACTCGCGCATCGTCTGAAGTCCTCAGCCGCCGATTCGATCAGGGCCAGGGACGCCGACGGCGACAGTGCGGTGCCCCTGAGCAGATCGTATGTGCGCTGCGTGCGCTTCACCATGGCCGGATCGTCGATGAGCGTCCCCGAATACTCCGTCTCTGTATAGGCGACCGGCGGCGCGTCCTCGAAGTCCATGAGCTTCAGGGATCCGCCCATCGACGCGTGCGCCCCAGCCGCGTACGGGAGCACCGTCACCCAGACGTCGCGCTCGCGCCCGAGCCTGGCGATTCGCTCCAACTGCTCGGCCATGGCCGGCGGGCCGCCCACCGGGGTGCGCAGCACGTTCTCGTGCATGATCACCCAATACTCGGGCCTTGTAGCGTCCTTGAGGATGTGCTGGCGCTCCAGGCGGGCCGCAACCGTCTCCTCGACGTACTCGTCGGTGACGAACGGGTTGGCCGCGAGCGTGACCGCCTCGGCGTACGCCGATGTCTGCAACAGGCCAGGCACCACTGTGGGCGCGAACTCGCAGATCTTCGTGGCAAGCCGCTCCAGCTCCACCACCTCTGCGAAGTAATCCGCGTACCGCTGGTCATTGATGAGCCGGCGCCACATCCGCTCGAAAATACCGTCGGTTTGTAGCGCCTCGTCAATCCTCTGCGCCACGTCCAATTGGGGTTTCCGGATCGCCTGTTCGAACTGGCCGATGTATCCGCCGGAGACAAATACCCGAGCCCCCAGTTCCACCTGAATGAGCCCCGCATCCTCCCTCCGCCGCTTCAGTTCCGCGCCGAAGAACTCCCACGCCGCCTGACGTGAAGCATTGGCCATGGCCAACCCCCTTGCACTTCCCCGCACTTGTAGGGCACAGACTCCTGCCGAGTGTAGGCGTCGCAGGTCAGGATGGAGATGAAATGAGTGAAACCCAAATAGAGGGGGAGTGACGTGACGGCACGACACTCGGCGCACTGCGTCGAAGAAGCGGAGGAAGCAGTGAAGGAATTGCGGGCGGTGCTGCAGAAGGCAGGAATTACGCTCCCGACACTCCGGATCGACCCGGCGAGTCTTGCGCGTGAAGCCCCTTGCCCGCTCGTCGAATTGGGCCGGTGTTCGGTCGAGACCGCGCAGCGCCTCGCGGCGGTACTGCGATGAAGCCACCCATCGGGTCGTACGTGGTCGACACACGCAACGGAAGAATCGGCATCGTCATGGGACACGAGGGACCGTACGTCCAACTCAGACCGTACGGCGGCGGCAAGGAGTGGGACGCCGAGCCCGGGGTCGTGCGTACGGCCAGCCCCGCCGAGCGGCTGCGCGCGGCGACCGCGTACGCGAACGCGCGAAGTCGGGGTGAGGTTCCTTGACCCAGGACCCCCTGGCCGGGGCGGTCCCGTATGGTGCGGCGGCATGGGTTTCTGGAGATGGAGGAGACGAGGGCCGAAGGCCACCCGCCGCTACCCCGTGCCGCTCACCACGCACCAGCTGTGGATGGTGTCGCTGAGCGCGCCGGTGAGCAGGGACCGGAGTGCCTCACGGACCACGTTGTACCCGTTCACGCGGATCGACGACGACGGGGCCCGGCGCTGGCTGGCCGAGCAGTGGGAGATCACCTCGCGTGCGCAGCTGGTCGGCCGGCTCGACGAGCTGTCGCGCAGCGGGTACCGGGCGCGGGCGTACCGGGTCACCGGCGTCTCGCCGCTCGCCTGGGACGCCGCGCTGTACGTCGACATCGCCCGCCGTGGCTTCGCGTGCGGGCTGATCGACGAGGCCGACGCCTGGACCGCACTGAAGAACATCGTGCCGGCGGTAGTGGGGACGTACGCCTCCTGGGAGGAGTACGCCGCTCACTACCTGCTCGGCCGGCAGGTGTGGCGGGACGGGCTGCGGGGGACGGCCGACGCCGGTTTCCCGGCGCCGCAGGCGACCGCCGACGCGCACCTGCGGGCGCTGCTGGACCGGGAGAATCGTTCCAGCCCGTGGAACCTGGCCCCCTGGAACACCATCAGCCACCCCGACCGCACCCGCTGACTCCGGGCGTACGCGAGAATGAACCCATGAGTCTGTTCCGCGACGACGGCATCGTCCTGCGCACCCAGAAGCTGGGCGAAGCGGACCGGATCATCACGCTGCTCACGCGCGGGCACGGGCGCGTGCGGGCCGTGGCCCGTGGGGTGCGGCGGACCAAGTCGAAGTTCGGGGCGCGGCTCGAACCCTTCTCCCACGTCGACGTGCAGTTCTTCGCGCGGGGGAGCGAGCTGATCGGGCGCGGGCTTCCGTTGTGCACGCAGAGCGAGACCATCGCTCCGTACGGCGGCGGGATCGTCAGCGACTACGCCCGCTACACCGCCGGGACGGCCATGCTGGAGACGGCCGAGCGGTTCACCGATCATGAGGGCGAGCCGGCGGTGCAGCAGTATCTGCTGCTGGTCGGCGCCCTGCGCACCCTCTCCCGCGGTGAGCACGCGCCGCATCTCGTGCTCGACGCGTTCCTGCTGCGCTCCCTCGCCGTCAACGGTTACGCCCCGACCTTCAGCGACTGTGCGAAGTGCGGGATGCCCGGACCGAACCGCTTCTTCTCGGTGGCCTCCGGGGGCTCGGTCTGCGTGGACTGCCGGGTGCCCGGTAGCGTCGTACCGTCGCCGCAGACCCTCGAACTGCTCGGCGCGCTGCTCACGGGAGACTGGGAGACGGCCGACGCGTGCGAGGCGCGGCATGTCCGGGAGGGCAGCGGGCTGGTGTCCGCCTATCTGCACTGGCATCTGGAGCGCGGGCTGCGCTCGCTTCGGTACGTGGAAAAGTAAGCGGTAAGAGGAGACGAGAAGCACATGGCCGTGAGTGGGTTCCTGGGGCGTCGGCGGCGCGAGTACAGGGCGCCGGAGCCGCACCCGTCCGGTGCCCGCGCGCCGAAGCTTCCCGGTGAGCTGATCCCGAAGCATGTGGCGATCGTCATGGACGGGAACGGGCGCTGGGCCAAGGAGCGGGGGCTGCCGCGTACCGAGGGGCACAAGGTCGGTGCCGAGCGGGTGCTGGACGTGCTCCAGGGCGCGATCGAGATGGGTGTGGGCGCGATCTCGCTGTACGCCTTCTCCACCGAGAACTGGAAGCGGTCGCCGGACGAGGTGCGCTTCCTGATGAACTTCAACCGTGACTTCATCCGCAAGACCCGGGATCAGCTGGACGAGCTGGGGGTTCGGGTGCGGTGGGTCGGGCGGATGCCGAAGCTGTGGAAGTCGGTCGCCAAGGAGCTGGAGATCTCCCAGGAGCAGACCAAGGGCAACGACAAGCTGACGCTGTACTTCTGCATGAACTACGGCGGCCGGGCCGAGATCGCGGACGCGGCGCAGGCGCTCGCGGAGGATGTGCGGGCCGGGCGGCTGGACCCGTCCAAGGTCAACGAGAAGACCTTCGCGAAGTACCTCTACTACCCCGACATGCCGGACGTGGACCTGTTCCTGCGGCCGAGCGGCGAGCAGCGCACGTCCAACTATCTGCTGTGGCAGAGCGCGTACGCCGAGATGGTCTTCCAGGACGTGCTCTGGCCGGACTTCGACCGCCGTGACCTGTGGCGTGCGTGCGTCGAGTTCGCCTCGCGTGACCGGCGGTTCGGTGGGGCCATTCCGAACGAGGAACTGCTGGCCATGGAGGGTAGGCAGGAGTAGGGCCCCGGGCCCGCTGTCGGATCCTGCGGCTACGATCACGGCTCGTCACCGAAGGACCGAGGAGGGGTCGTGATCGAGGAGCAGACCGTTGAGCCGCGGGAGGACCAGGTCGTGCTGGAGTACGAGCACCAGCACGCCGACCTGGTGGACGGCATCAGGACCCTCGTGCGCACGCGAGGGGTGGCCGCTCTTGTCTACCGACCGGCCTTTCTCGCCGTCTTCGGACTTCTGGGCCTGGCCCTGCTGGTCCTGGACGCGAGCCACCCTGGGGACTTCCTCGTGCCCGCGCTGATGTTCCTGGGGTGCGCGGTGCTCCTGTACTTCGCGCCGCACTTGACCGCCCGTACGACGCTGAAGGCGCAGCAGCACCAGGGCCTGGTCCGCGTGACGGTGGACGCCGAGGGAATACGGGCCACCGGCGCTCACGCCGATGTGAACCAGAGCTGGGGGAACTTCGGCAGCTACGCCGAGTCCGATCGCGTCTTCGTCCTGCGCAGCCCCGACCGGGGAGGACGGTGCGCGATGGTGCTCGTCAAGCGCGGGGCGGCCCAACCGGCCGACATCGACCGGCTGCGCGCGACGCTCGACCACCACCTGCGCCGCGTGTGACATCCGGGCTGAATTACAGGGATGCCCCCCCCGGAACCCCCACTCACCCGCACAGGATCCGGCTCAACCGGCGGAGCACTCCGCACACGTGCCGAAGATTTCCACCGTGTGGGCCACGTTCACGAAGCCGTGCTCCGCCGCGATCGCGTCCGCCCACTTCTCCACCGCCGGCCCCTCCACCTCGACCGCCTTGCCACAGACGCGGCAGACGAGATGGTGGTGGTGCTCGCCGGTCGAGCACCGCCGGTAGACGGACTCGCCGTCGGCGGTGCGCAGGACGTCGACCTCACCGGCGTCGGCGAGGGACTGCAGGGTGCGGTAGACCGTGGTGAGCCCGACCGAGTCGCCCTTGTGCTTGAGCATGTCGTGGAGATCCTGCGCACTGCGGAACTCGTCGACCTCGTCAAGGGCCGCCGCCACGGCGGCCCGCTGCCGGGTCGCGCGGCCCTTCACGGGCGGTCCAGCGACTGTCACCGGTTGCCTCCTCACGTCTGCACTTGCCGGGCCATTGTGCCAGCCCGGACTGTCAGCGGTCAGACGCCGACCTTGCCCGCGGCCTCCCGGCTGGCCGGAATCGCACACTCCGCCGGGTCGCCGGAGGGCTGTGCGGCGGCCAGGGCCCGGGCCCTGCGCCGGGCCAGCGGGGCCGCCAGCGCGGTCAGCGCGATGAACGCGCCGATGGTCAGCAGGACGATCGTCGCGCCGGGCGGGACGTCCTGGTAGTACGAGGTCACCGTGCCGCCGATCGTCACCGTGATGCCGATCGCCACCGCGATGGCGAACGTCGCCGCGAAACTGCGCGTCAGCTGCTGGGCCGCCGCCACCGGCACCACCATCAGCGCGCTCACCAGGAGCAGGCCGACCACGCGCATCGCGACCGTGACCGTCACCGCCGCCGTGATCGCCGTCAGCAGGTTCAGGGCGCGGACCGGGAGGCCCGTGACCCTCGCGAACTCCTCGTCCTGGCTCACCGCGAACAACTGGCGGCGCAGGCCGAGAGTGACCAGGACCACGAAAGCCGCCAGCAGGACGATCGCCGTGACGTCCGACTCGCTGACCGTGGAGAGGGAGCCGAAGAGGTACGACGTCAGGTTGGCGTTCGAGCCGTTCGGCGCGAGGTTGATCAGCATCACGCCGCCGGCCATGCCGCCGTAGAAGAGCATCGCGAGCGCGAGGTCGCCGCGCATCTTGCCGTACCAGCGGATCAGTTCCATGGCGATCGCGCCGAGGACCGACACCAGGGTCGCCATCCACACCGGGGACCAGGAGAGGAGGAAGCCGAGGCCCACGCCGGTCATCGCGACGTGGCCGATGCCGTCGCCCATCAGGGCCTGGCGGCGCTGGACCAGGTAGATGCCCACGGCGGGGGCCGTGATGCCGACCAGCACCGCGGCGAGCAGCGCCCGCTGCATGAAGTCGTAGTTCAGGAAGTCCATCAGCTCAGCAGCCCCGTCCGGATCGGTTCGGCGTCGTGAGCCGCGTGCGGGTGTACGTGGTCGTGGCCGGGCAGCGCGTGCTGGCCCACGGCCTTCGGGGGCGGGCCGTCGTGCAGCACGCAGCCGTCGCGCAGGACGACCGCCCGGTCGATCAAGGGCTCCAGCGGGCCGAGCTCGTGGAGCACCAGCAGGACCGTCGCGCCGGCCGCGACCTGCTCCCGCAGCGTCTGCGCGAGCACCTCCTGGCTGGCCAGGTCCACGCCCGCCATCGGCTCGTCCATGATCAGCAGCTCGGGCTGGGAGGCGAGCGCGCGGGCGATCAGTACGCGCTGGTGCTGGCCGCCGGACAGGGCGCTCACCGAGTCCTTCACGCGGTCCGCCATGCCGACCAGCTCCAGGGCGTGCCGTACGGCCGCGTGGTCGGCCTTGCGGAAGACGCCGAAGCGGGTGCGGGACAGGCGGCCCGAGGAGACGACCTCACCGACGGTGGCGGGCACCCCGCCCGCGGCCGTCGTGCGCTGCGGGACGTAGCCCACGCGCGCCCAGTCGCGGAACCGGCGCCGGACCGTGCCGAACAGCTCGATCTCGCCGGCGCTGACCGGCACCTGGCCGATGACGCTGCGCACGGCGGTCGACTTGCCCGAGCCGTTGGCGCCGAGCAGCGCGACGACCTCACCGCGGTCCACGGTGAGGTCGATGCCGCGCAGGACGGGGCGCGAGCCCAGCTCGGCGCGGACGCCGCGCAGCGATATCACGGGCTCGGTCATGCCGTCCTCCGTACGTTGGTCACTTGGCTCCCAGGGCCGTCTTCAGGGCCGTGAGGTTGGCCTGCATGACCTCGAAGTAGTCGTCGCCCTTGGACTTGCCGGTGATGCCCTCGAGCGGGTCGAGGACGTCCGTCTTGAGGCCCGCGTCGTCGGCGAGGGTCTTCGCGGTCTTGTCGGACACCAGTGTCTCGTAGAAGACGGTGGTGACGCCGTCGGCCTTGGCCTCCTGCTGGAGCTCCTTGATCCGGGCCGGGCTGGGCTCGCTCTCCGGGTCGAGGCCGGAGATGGCCTCCTGGGTCAGGCCGTAGCGCTCGGCGAGGTAGGTGAAGGCGGCGTGGTTGGTGAAGAAGACCTTGCTCTTGGTGTTCTTCAGGCCGTCCGCGAACTCGGTGTCGAGCCCGTCGAGCTTCTTGACCAGGGCCTCGGTGTTCTTCTTGTAGTCGGCCGCGTGGTCAGGGTCGGCCTTCTCGAAGGCCGCGCCGACCCCCTTGGCGACCTCGGCGTACTTCACCGGGTCGAGCCAGATGTGCGGGTCGCGGGCGTGCTCCTCCTCCTCGGAGTGCGCCTCCTCGCCCTCGTGCCCGTGGCTGTCCTCGACCTCGCCGTGGTCCTCCAGCTTGGTCAGCGTGGCGGCGTCGATCTTGGTCTTGACGCCGGACTGGCCGATGGCCTCGTCGACCGACGGCTGGAGACCCTTGAGGTAGAGCGCCGCGTCGGAGTCCTCAAGCTGCGCCCGCTGCTGGGCGCTGATCTCCAGGTCGTGCGGCTCCTGGCCGGGTTCGGTCAGACTGGAGACCTTCACGTGGTCGCCGCCGATCTGCTCGGCGAGGAAGGCCATGGGGTAGAACGACGCGACGACGTCGAACTTGTCCGTGTTGCCCGCGGCCGCGCTGTCGGAGGAGCAGGCGGAGAGGGTGCCGGCGCCGAGAGCGGTGACGGCCGCCAGGGCGAGGCCGGATATGTGATGTCGTCGTACGTTCATGACAGTCATTTTCAGCAAAATTGGAAACGATTGTCAACAAGCGTGATGAGCGGCCCACAGAGGGCAACCGATTTGGTTGAGGGGGATCCCCCGCCGGTACCCTGAAGCATTCGCTGTGAAGCGCCTCGCTTCGTCGCCCGTCGTCGTAATGAAGAGAGCACCGTGGCCGCCGACAAGATCGACACCATCGTCAGCCTGAGCAAGCGCCGTGGCTTCGTATTCCCCTGCAGTGAGATCTACGGCGGCCAGCGCGCCGCCTGGGACTACGGGCCGCTGGGTGTCGAGCTCAAGGAGAACCTGAAGCGCCAGTGGTGGCGCTACATGGTGACGTCGCGCGAGGACGTGGTCGGTATCGACTCGTCCGTCATCCTGGCCCCCGAGGTCTGGGTCGCCTCCGGTCACGTCGCCACCTTCACGGACCCGCTCACCGAGTGCACCTCCTGCCACAAGCGCTTCCGCGCCGACCACCTGGAGGAGGCGTACGAGGCGAAGAAGGGCCACCTCCCGGAGAACGGCCTCGCCGACGTCAACTGCCCCAACTGCGGCAACAAGGGCCAGTTCACCGAGCCGAAGCAGTTCTCGGGGCTCCTCTCCACGCACCTGGGCCCGACGCAGGACAGCGGCTCCATCGCTTACCTCCGCCCCGAGACCGCCCAGGGCATCTTCACCAACTTCGCACAGGTGCAGACCACTTCGCGCCGCAAGCCGCCGTTCGGCATCGCGCAGATGGGCAAGTCCTTCCGCAACGAGATCACGCCCGGCAACTTCATCTTCCGCACCCGCGAGTTCGAGCAGATGGAGATGGAGTTCTTCGTCAAGCCGGGCGAGGACGAGAAGTGGCAGGAGTACTGGATGGAGCAGCGCTGGAACTGGTACACCGGCCTGGGCCTGCGCGAGGAGAACATGCGGTGGTACGAGCACCCGAAGGAGAAGCTCTCCCACTACTCCAAGCGCACCGCTGACATCGAGTACCGCTTCCAGTTCGGCGGCAACGAGTGGGGCGAGCTGGAGGGTGTCGCCAACCGCACCGACTACGACCTCGGCGCGCACTCCAAGGCCTCCGGCCAGGACCTCTCCTACTTCGACCAGGAGGCCGGCGAGCGCTGGACGCCGTACGTCATCGAGCCCGCGGCCGGTGTCGGCCGCGCGATGCTCGCCTTCCTGCTCGACGCCTACGTCGAGGACGAGGCGCCGAACGCCAAGGGCAAGATGGAGAAGCGGACCGTTCTGCGCCTCGACCACCGCCTGGCGCCGGTGAAGGTCGCGGTGCTCCCGCTGTCCCGTAACCCCGAGCTCTCCCCGAAGGCCAAGGGCCTCGCGCAGGCGCTCCGCCAGAACTGGAACATCGAGTTCGACGACGCGGGTGCGATCGGCCGCCGCTACCGCCGCCAGGACGAGATCGGTACGCCGTTCTGCGTCACGGTCGACTTCGACACGCTGGACGACAACGCGGTGACGGTGCGTGAGCGGGACTCGATGAAGCAGGAGCGGATTTCGCTGGACCAGATCGAGGGGTACCTGGCCAGCCGGCTGATCGGCGCCTAGCCAAGGCCTGTTCGTGAGCTGAAGCTGACGGGGGACGTCGCGTCTCCCGTCAGCTTTTTGCGTGGCGGGCGGGGCATCGTCCGGGAAAGATCGCGTGCATGGCCTCAACGGTGAAGAACGTAGCGATCGACTGTGCGAACGCCTACCAACTGGCGCGGTTCTGGGCGCAGGTGACCGGGCACCCGGTCGACGCCGAGGACGCGCCCGGCGACGAGGAGACCGCGGTCACGCTGCCCGGTGGGCCGGTCCTGTACTTCAACCAGGTTCCGGAGCCCAAGTCGGCCAAGAACAGGCTCCATCTGTGCCTGAGCCCCGACACCACGCGGGACGAGGAGGTCCAGCGGTTGCTGGGGCTCGGCGCCTCGGTGGTCGATGATCGCCGTAAACCCGACGGCTGGGGCTGGGTCGTTCTCGCCGATCCGGAAGGCAACGAGTTCTGCGTGCTGCTGGCCGAGTCCGAGCGGGACGCGCTGTCCGCGTCCGTCTGACCGGAGCGCTCGCACGTCATTGGCCCCGGATACAGGCGCCGCTTTGGCCCTGTATCAGGGACCGCCGCGCGCCCAGGCTGGGGCGCATGAGTATCGCCTTCCTCCTGACCACCCTCGTTGTCGTCGCCACTCCCGGTACCGGCGTCGTCTACACCCTCGCCGCCGGACTCTCCCGCGGCCGGCGGGCGAGTGTCGTCGCGGCCCTCGGCTGCACGCTCGGGATCGTTCCGCACATGCTGGCCACCGTCACCGGAGTCGCCGCCGTGCTGCACGCGAGCGCCACGGCCTTCCAGATCCTCAAGTACGCCGGTGTCGCCTACCTCCTGTACATGGCCTGGGCCACGCTCAAGGACAAGGAGGCGCTCGGCGTGGACGAGGACGAGGGGGCCGCGCCGGTCTCGGCCGGGCGTGTGGTCGTGCGGGGCGTTCTGATCAACGTTCTCAACCCGAAGCTGACGATCTTCTTCTTCGCGTTCCTGCCCCAGTTCGTGAACCCCGGCGAGGCGAACGCCCTGCCGCGCATGCTCGCGCTCGGCGGCGTGTTCATGCTGGTGACGTTCGTGGTCTTCGCGGCGTACGGCATCCTCGCGGCATCCGTCCGCAGCCATGTCACCTCCCGGCCCCGGGTGATGACCTGGCTGCGGCGGGGCTTCGCCGGGTCGTTCGTGGCGCTGGGGGCGAAGCTGGCGGTGACGGCCCGCTAGGACCGGGTGCGCAGGCCGTGTCCGTCTCGTCCTCACCGGTGATCGCTGACGCCCTCGATGATGAGGGAGACGCCGATGCCCAGCATCCAGACGTCCTTGGCCACCACGACTCCCTGCTCAGTGGGGCGCAGGCTGCCCTCCTCGCGCATGCCCGGCGCGCGCAGGTACAGCCCGAGCGTGCCGACGGAGAACGCGGTCAGGGCGGCTCCGGCAACAGCGGCAGGGACCACCGGCAGGAGCAACGCGGCGGCGACGGCGGCCTCCCCGGCGGAGAGCAACCGGACGAACCGCTGGGCGTCGAGCTTGCCCAAGAAGGGATAGGTGGTGGTGGCGAACTGATGCAGTCCCTCAGCGGTGGCCTGGTCCGCGCCGCGTTTCGACAGCGCGGAGTTGAGGAAGAACGTGCCGACGCAGAGCCTGACCGGCAACTGCCGCGCTGCGGACCGCCAGATGGAATCGGATGTCATGCCGAGCCTCCCGAAGTGGGCGGACACAGATCAAGGAGATGCGGCACCACTGCTCAGCGCCTCGCGCAGCACCGCGACGGCCTGGGCGACGGCCGCACGGGTGGCGTGGGTGTCGCTGAGTGGGTTGAGCATCATGAAGTCGTGGGTGATGCCGTGTGGGGTTCGGGCAGGGGCACGTGGCTGGGAGAGTCGCGACGGCTCGTGAACGGCCCGGCGAGAGCGCCCATGCGCCCTGCCACTGGGCAGGCGGCGCGGCAATGCCACGAGGAACAGCGTCACCCCTGCGAGCCGTGATCGCATCCGTGCGGCCCCACGCCCGGTCCTGGTCAGCCACTCGCCTCGCGAGATGCCGACTGCTCCCATAGGGTCGCTGTGCCGCCCTGTCAGGACAGGCGGCACGGCCCTTCGCGTGCACGCTGCGGCTCGAACGCTTGAGGAGTGCTCATGCCAGGCCAGTTCGAAACGACGATCGAGGTCGATCGACCTGTCGAGACGGTGTTCGACTACCTCGCCGACGGACGCAACGATCCGCAGTTCAGCCCCCGCGTGCTCAGGATCGAGCGGGTTCCCGACGCCCCGACCACCGTGGGTACCGCCTTCCGCAGCACGGTCAAGGACGCAGGGATCAAGAGTGCCAGGGAGTTCCGCATCACCGACCTTGAATCCCCGGTGAGGATCCGGTGGGCGGAGGTGTCGAAGAACAGCGTGACGGCCCGCGAAGGCGGCTATGACCTGGAGCCGCTGGCCGACGGCGGCACTCGGGTCCATGTCTTCAACGTTCTGGAGGGCCACGGCCTCGGCAAGCTCCTGGTCGGCCTGGCGCTCGCCGCCGCCCGCAAGGACGCCGACGACTTCGGCGCCCGGATCAAGGCAGCGGCTGAGGCGGCGATCGATCCGGACACGGCCTAGGGGCCGTTCTGGTCCTGGATCCACCTCGAACGGAGTTCGTCGCGCAGGCGCCGGGCCACCTGGCCCATGAGGGCGTCGGCGCCCGGCTGGCGGCCGGCGGCGACCCGGGACTCGGTCAGGACGGCTATCGCGTAGGTCTGGCCGTCGGCGTGTTCGACGACGCCGACCTCGTGGCGGAGGTTGAGCAGCATGCCGGTCTTGGACGACCAGGTGGAGGCGTCCGAGTCGAAGTCCGGGGCGAGGCGGTTGCGTACGAGGTTGTTGGCCATGAAGCCGCGTACCTGTGCCGCGACTTCGGGGTGGACCGCCGAGGGTCCGGTGGCGCCGGGGCGCCAGAGGGCCTGGAGGAGGTCGACGAACGCCCGTGCCGTGCCGGTGTTGGCGCGTGAGATGTCGAGTTGGGGAACCCGGTGGCCGCGGCCCGGGGTGCCCGCGTCGATCGCGAGGGCGTGCGCGAGGTGCACGTCCGCCGGGTCGAAACGCTCCACCGGCGTCTCCATCAGCTCGCGCATGGTGTGCCGTACGGCGATGCCGCGCAGCCCCAACTCGTGGAGGACCGAACCGACTTGGCCGGGCGGCGTGAGGGCGAAGAGGGCGTCGGCGGCGCTGTTGTCGCTGATGCAGGTGCTGAGGTAGAGCAGGTCCTCGACGGCGATGTGGGCCGCGTGACGGAAGCGGCTCACGCCGGTCGGGCCGGGGGTGGTGATCCGGCCGGGCGGCACCTCTATCACCCGGGCGCCGTCGAGTTCGCCGCGCCGGATCCGCTCCAGCGTCACCAGGGCGAGCGGGATCTTCACGAGGGACGCGACGGGCAGCTCGACGTCGGGGTCGATCCCGATCTCGTCACCCGTCTGCAGATCCCGGACGAGGAAGGACCCGTACAGCCCTCCCTCGCGCAGGTCCCGGCGCAGGTCGGCGAGGAGTCGCTCGGTGTGGGGGGTCATGGGGATGCCTCTGGGGGGTTGGGCGCGTCGAGGGCGGCCGGGGAGAGCGCGTGGGCGAAGGCGGGGTCCGGTGTGCCGATGGGGCGTCGGCCGGTCCCGTGGCCCGTCCGCTGGTCTCGGCGCAGATCGGCGAGTGGTCGCTCGGCGGTGGTCATGCGGCCGGCTCCGAGAGGGCCGGTGCGTCGAGGCAGCGGGCGATGCTGTGTGCGCATGCGTGGCCTATGCGGGCCGCGTCGGTGTCCGCCTCATCCGTGATGGTCAGGGAGAAGCCGCGGGCGAAGGCGGGGCCCAGTTCGCCGAGGGGGCGCCAGTGGAGGTGGAGTTCGTGAGCCTGGGGGGCCGAGCAGAGCAGGGCGTCGCCGTGGCCGAGTACGTCCGCGGCCGCGGCGGCCACGGTCGGCGCGACCGTCAGCTGGGACGGGCGTAGGCCCACCGCGTCGCGCAAGCGGGCGAGACGGTCTCGGATGTGCGGTACGTCGTCCTCCGGCTGGAGCCACACGCGTCGGGGCCGTCGGTCGCGGTCGGCCCGGCCGGGGCGCAGGGTGTCCAGGTAGATCGGCCCGCCGCCCGGGTCGTGCGCGACCGCCAGGCCCAGCGGGACCGTCCAGGTCGCCTCGGTGGGCGCCACCGCGAGCAGTGCCGCACGCACCTGCCGGGACGTCACGAGGTCGGCCCGCTCGGCCGGTCCGGCGGGGAACGGGTCGAGGAGGACTCCCTGTTCCTGCGCTTCCGCGATGAGGCGGGCCAGGGCCGCGGTCGGGCAGACGGCGGGGACGGCGAGCCGCAGCGGCCGGTGCCGAGCGGCCTGCGCCTCGTGCTCCAACCGGTCGGCGAGCGCCACGAGTTGCCTCGCCGTCGGCAGCAGGTCCCGGCCGAAGGGCGTCAGCGTCACCGTCCGCGAGGACCGGTCCAGCAGCCGGTCGCCCAGGTGTTGCTCCAGCGCGGCGATACGGCGGCTCACCACCGACTGAGCCGTCCGGGCCGCCGCCGCGCCCACCGTGAAACTGCCGTGCTCGCTCACACTGACGAACGCCCGGCATGCCGCGACAAGATCCACCCGCCCCACTATGCCAAAACAGCATGGAAGCGCGCGTTCGCGTCTTGGACCTCGGCACCCCGATGGCACGAGAGTGCGGGAGAACGGTCGCCGCCCCGGGCCTGCCCCTCGGGCCGGCGGGTTCCGTATGTCCCCTACGGTTCGGAGGTCCAACCCATGTCGTATTCGCCGCGCACACGCCGGGGCGCCGCCTGGACGGTGGCCGCACTGCTCGCTCTCGCCGCGCTTCCGGCGTGCGGGGGCCAGGAGGCGGTCTCCGGGGCCGGTACCGGCGCGCCTGCCGGTGCGGCGCGCTCCGCGTCGGCCACGGCCGCCACGAAGCCCACGGCCGGTGAGTTCCGGGCGCTGGAGCGGGAGTTCGACGCACGGCTCGGCGTCCACGCCCTGGACACCGGCACCGGGCGCTCGGTCGGCTACCGGGCGGACGACCGGTTCGCGTACGCCTCCACGTTCAAGGCGCTGGCGGCGGGTGCCGTCCTCCGAGAGTTCGGGACGGACGGCATCGACAAGGTGGTCAAGTTCTCGCGCGACGACCTGGTGGAGAACTCGCCCGTATCCGAGAACTTCGTCGAGACCGGCATGACCCTGCGCGGGCTGTGCGCCGCGACCCTCTGGTACAGCGACAACACCGCGGTCAACCTCCTCCTCCACGAACTCGGCGGCCCCGACGGCCTGGAGAGGGTGCTGGAGGACCTCGGCGACGACGTCACCGAGATGGACCGGTACGAGACGGACATGAGCGAGGGCAAGCCGGGCGACATCCGGGACACGAGCACCCCGCGCGCGATGGCCGGAAGCCTGCGGGCCTTCCTGCTCGGCGACGCCCTTGAGCGGGACGAACGCGAGCTTCTGCGGCGCTGGATGACGACGAACGTGACCGGCGGCACGCTCATCAAGGCGGGCGTCCCCGACGGCTGGGAGGTGGCCGACAAGAGCGGCACCGCCGGCTACGGGGGACGCAACAACATCGCCGTGCTGTGGCCGGACGACGGTGGCAATCCCATCGTCATGGCGGTCCTGTCCACCCGCGGCAAGCAGGACGCCGAGCGTCACGACGCCCTGATCGCCAAGGCGGCCACCGTGGCGATCGAGGGCCTCGGACGCCAGCGGCCGTGACAGTGCTCTGGTCCAGACCTCTCGTCAGCAGGTCTGGACCAGTAAGCGGAGTGGGTGACGGGGCGAGTGACGAAGTTGGAATGACAGATATTGAAATCTGTCAGCTGTCATGTGAGGGTGGAGGCATGACGCTACGAACCCGCACCCTCGGAACCGCCGGCCCCCAGGTCTCCGCGCTCGGCCTCGGCTGCATGGGCATGTCCGACATGTACGGTGAGGCGGACCGCGCCGAGTCCGTCGCCACCATCCACGCCGCCCTGGAGGCCGGCGTGACCCTGCTCGACACCGGCGACTTCTACGGCATGGGCCACAACGAACTGCTCATCAACGAGGCCCTGCGCACCGCTCCGGCCGCCCTGCGCGAGAACGCGCTGCTCAGCGTGAAGTTCGGCGCCCAGCGCGGCCCGGACGGCGAGTGGTACGGCTTCGACGGGAGCCCGGCCGCCGTGAAGACCTCCGCCGCGTACTCCCTCCAGCGCCTGGGCGTCGACCACATCGACGTCTACCGCCCCGCCCGGCTCGACCCGGACGTGCCGATCGAGGAGACCGTCGGCGCGATGGCGGAACTGGTCGAGAAGGGCTACGTCCGCCACATCGGGCTCAGCGAGGTCGGCGCGGGCACCATCCGCCGGGCCGCCGCCACCGCTCCGATCGCCGACCTCCAGATCGAGTACTCACTCATCTCCCGCGGCCCGGAGCGGGAAGTCCTGCCCACCTTGCGCGAGCTGGGCATCGCCGTCACCGCGTACGGCGTGCTCTCCCGCGGCCTGATCTCGGGCCATGTCACCAACGGCCGGCAGTACGCGGCCACCGACTTCCGCGCCCACTCACCCCGCTTCCAGGGCGACAATCTCCGGCACAACCTCACCCTGGTCGAGTCCCTGCGCAAGATCGCCGAGGAGAAGGGCGTCACCGTCGCCCAGATCGCCATCGCCTGGGTGCTCTCCCGGGGCGAGGACATCGTGCCGCTGGTCGGCGCCCGTACCCGTGGACGGCTCGACGAGGCCCTCGGCGCCCTCGACGTGCCCCTGGACGAGGCCGACCTCGCCGCCATCGAGGCCGCCGTACCCGCGGACGCCGCGGCCGGTGGACGGTACGCCCCCGCCCAGATGGCCATGCTCGACAGCGAGCGCTGATCGCGCCGCCGGGTCCGGGTACCGTCTAGACATGCCTCCGACCAGCGAGACCCTGACCGCCGAGCGCATCCTCGAAGCCACCGAGGAGGTGCTGCGCCGCCACGGACCGGCCAAGGCCACCGTGGTCGACGTGGCCCGCGCGCTCGGCGTCAGTCACGGCAGCGTCTACCGGCACTTCCGTACGAAGGCGGCGCTGCGGGACGCTGTCACGAAGAGGTGGCTGGACCGGACGTTCGAGTCCCTCGCCGACGTCGTCACCGCCGACGACCTCGACCCGGAGGCACGCCTGCGCGCCTGGTTCACCGGCCTGTTCGCCGCCAAGCGCCGCAAGGCGGGCGACGAACCCGAACTGTTCGCCACCTTCTCGGTCCTAGCCACCGAGAACGGCGAGGCGGTCGGCCAGCACATCGCCGACCTGACCGGCCAGCTGACCCGGATCGTCCAGGCGGGCGTCGACGCGGGCACCTTCACGGCCGCCGACCCCGCGACCACCGCCCGCGCCTTGTTCCAGGCCACGGGCCGCTTCCACGATCCCGGTCACGCGCGGGAGTGGGAACAGCCCGGCGTGGAGGGGGAGTTGGAGGCCGTCGTGGATCTGCTGGTGCGGGGGCTGCGGGCCCGCGACTGAGGGGCACTGAGGTGTGCTGAGGGGTTACGGGCTTCGAATGGCCGTCAGAGGCTGTCGAGTTCCCGCGTCGTACGCCCCAGGTAGGTGACCGGGCCCGGCTCCGGGACGGCTATCTCGTGGAAGCCGAGGCGGTCGTAGAAGGCCCTGGCCGGGGTGTTGGCCGTGACCATCGAGAGGTGCACGGCCGGGGCGCCCTGGTCCCGGAGGGCCCGCAGCAGGGTGCGCATCAGCGTGCGGCCGTGGCCCTGGCCCTGCCACGCCGGGAGCAGGTCGATGTGCAGATGGGCCGGGTAGGCGGCGACCTCCGGGACGAGCATGCGCTCCGGGTGGTGCAGGAGCCGGATCATCGCCTCGTCCGGGGTGGCAGGCGGCCCGACCGGCTCCGGGTAGCGCTCGGCCGCCGGCGGAAGCCAATCGGTGCGGAAGGCCTCGACGAAGCGCGGTGTGTCCGCGGTGCCGAGGATGTAGCCGACCGCCCGGCCCGACCCGTCGTCCAGGACGAAGGCGAGGTCCGGTTCGAGGACGACGTACGGGATCGCGAAGGTCGTAGGGAAGATGCCGGGGTCCTGGTAGTGGGGTCGGCTGTCGCCGCCCTCGTGGGCCGTGCGGACGCAGATGTCCTCGACGGCCTCCCGGTCCTCGGGGCGGTACCGGCGGACGCGCGTCGTCATCGGTCGGACTGCGCCTCCGTCGGGTCCACCGTCGCCTGATGCGCCTCCGCGAGATGCTCCTCCGCCTTCAGCCAGGGCAGGAACTGCGCGCTCTGGCGCCAGCCGCAGGTGTCGCATCTGATCGAGCGTTGCGCGCCTTTGCGCCGTACTCGTACGACGTGCTCGCGTCCATGGTGGTCCCAGCGGCTCACCTTGCTCGTGTTGATCTCCAGCATGACGCCTCCAGCGTCCGAGGACATCGAGTCTTCCCGTACGCGGCACCGGCTGGCGCCGCGCAGCAAGGAGTGTGCAGCACAACCAACATCAACAGGGACTCCGGCCCGGCGAGTTGACCAACCTGTGGCCACACCCTCACCGGACGATCAACCGATGGTGCGCGGCAGCCGCAGGCCGAGCAGCCCGGTCAGCGCCACTCCGGCCAACTGGACGAGCAGCGTGGTGACCAGGGCGTCCCGCATGCCCAGCCCGGGGACGAGGGAGAGGAAGAGCGTGCCCAGCGTCGCCACACCCAGGGCCAGCGACGACTGCTGGGTCGTGATCATCACCCCGCTGCCCACACCCGCCCGCGCGGTCGGCACCTCGGAGAGCACGATCCGGAAGACGACGGGGAGTTGGAGCGCCTGGCCCGCACCGGCGATCGCCGCCCCGGGCAGCAGCTCGACGAAGCCGAAGGCCGGCCAGGAACGCCAGGCGGCCAGCGCCATCAGCGCCACGCCCAGGCCCTGGATCGCCGCACCCGCGGTCACGACCCGGGTGCCGTGGCGGGCCACCAGCCGCGGCCCGGCCAGCGACACGAAGAAGAACACCACCGCCATCGGGACAAGGGCCAGCCCCGCCGCGACCGGACCGAGGCCCGCGCCCTGCTGCAGTGCCACCGCGATCACGAACATGAAGCCGCTGAAGCCGATCGAGAACGGCACGATCATCACCAGACCGCGCCGGAGCGAGACGAGCTCGAACAGACTCGGCGGCACGAGCGGCGTACGGCCCTGACGATCCGCCCTGCGCTCCACCGCGTAGAACGCCGCCGCCACGAACGGGAACGCCGCCAGCGACAGCCACGTCCACAGCGGCCAGCCCGCCGCCCGGCCCTCGGTGAGCGGGGCGAGGAGGGTGAGGAGGGTCAGGGCGAGCAGGACCGTGCCGGGGCCGTCCACCGGTTCGGGGCGCTGGGAGCGGGTCTCCGGGACCGCGCGGGCGGCCAGGAAGAGACCGACGAGGACGACGGGCACGTTCACCAGGAACACCGAGCGCCAGCCGGTGCCCGCGATGTCGGCCGCGACGAGTACACCGCCGAGGATCTGCCCGGCGACCATGGAGAGCCCGGCCGTGGCGCCGTAGAGGCCCATGGCCCGCGCCCGGCGCTGACCGCCGGTGGCCGCCTGGATGGTCGCGAGCACCTGCGGCAGCATCGCCGCCGACGCCGCGCCCTGCGCGACCCGCGCCGCGACCAGCGTCCACGCGCTGGGCGCCAGCCCGCACGCCAGCGAGGTCAGCCCGAAGGCCGCCATGCCGCCCAGGAAGAGCCGCCGTCGGCCGAACAGGTCACCGAGCCGCCCGCCGAGGACGAGCAGCACGGCGTACGCCAACCCGTAGCCCGCCACGACGAGTTCGAGCACGGCCTCGCTCGCCGCGAGGTCGTGGCCGATGGTGGGCAGGGCGACGTTGACGATGAAGAAGTCGATGAGCGGGAGTGCCGCGCCCAGCAGCACCGTGAAGAGGCCGAGGCCGCCGAGCGAGGCTGGTGCCTCGGTGGCTCGGCCGGCCGTGCGTGAAGTGATGGTTTCGGTCACGCTCACCAGGCTGCGGCGGTCCGGAGACTGGTACCAGAGTGTCCTTATCCTGGTAGCGGAACCACCTGGAAACAGGGTCCGGGCGGAGGCAGGGTGGAGATATGACGACCATGGCTCAGCAGACGGGGGCGTGGGCCTCCGGCGGTACGGCTGTTTCGGAGATCCGGCGCCACGAACTCGCCGCCTTCCTGCGCCACCGCCGGGAGCACATCACTCCCGAGCAGGTCGGCCTGCCCCGCGGCAGCCGGCGCCGGACACCGGGCCTGCGACGCGAGGAGGTCGCCCAGCTCTCTGCGGTCGGCGTCACCTGGTACACGTGGCTGGAGCAGGCCCGGGACATCCAGGTCTCCGTCCAGGTCCTCGACGCCCTCGCCCGCACGCTGATGCTCGACCCCAGCGAGCGGTCCCATCTCTTCCAGCTGGCCGGGGCGGTGGATCCGACGCCGGCGACCATCTGCCCGTCGGTGACCCCCGCGATGCGGGCCGTCCTGGAGCAGCTGGAGCCGTACCCGGCCTGTCTGCAGAACAGCCGGTACGACATCCTCGCCTACAACCGGACGTACGGGCTGCTGCTCTGCGACCTGGAGGCGGTGCCGCCCGAGGACCGCAACTGCCTGGTGCTCTCGTACACCCACGACGAGTGGCGCTCGTCGATCGTGCACCTGGAGGAGACCCAGCGCCTCATGGCGGCCCGCTTCCGCGCCGCCATGGCCGGTCACCTCGCCGAGCCCGCCTGGAAGATGCTGCTGAAGAGGCTGCGCACGGAGTCCCCGGAGTTCCGCGAGGCCTGGGACCGGCATGAGGTGGTGGCGCACCGGAGCAAGCGGAAGGAGTTCCTCAATCGGCATGTGGGGCGGGTGGTGGTCGACCACACGGATCTGTGGCTGAGCCCGGAGGTGGGGCCTCGGATGGTGACGTATGTGCCGGCGGACGAGGAGTCGGGGGAGAGGCTGAGGAAGCTGCACGACATGACGTTGGGGAGGGCAGTGCCCTGAGGGGTGCGGGGAACTGCGCGGCCAGCCCCCACGGGCCGCAGTCGCCGAACTACGCGATGACCCGTGACGAGCCGCGAATCTCAGCCGACTCCAGCCTCTCAGCCGTACGTTCAGCGGTACGCCGAGCCCAAGGCCCACTGGTCAGCACCCCCGCCACGAGCACCACAAGCCCGCACCCGGTGAGGATCCACCACCCCGGCCCGGCGGCCGACACGAACCTGTCCTTGTACGACGACGCCCCCACCCCGGCGGCCAGCACCGCCCCGACCACCGCCACCCCCAGCGTCTGCCCCAGCTGACGGCTGGTGGAGGCGACGGCCGCCGCGACGCCGGCCTGTGCCCGGGGCATCCCGGAGACCGCCGTGTTGGTGATCGGCGCGTTGACGAACCCGAAGCCGATCCCGAACACCGCGTACCCGAGGACCAGCGTGACGTTGGACGTCTCGGCCTCGAACAGGGCGAACAGCGCCGCGCTCAGCGTCATCGCGGTGCCGGCGATCAGCAACGGCAGCCGGGGCCCCCGGGTGCCGACCAGTCGTCCGGCGAGCGGCGCGCACAGGAACATGGGGGTCGCCATCGGGAGCATCCACAGGCCTGCGTGCAGGGCGTCCAGCCCTCGTACGTTCTGCAGGTACAGCGTCGACAGGAAGAGGAAGCCGCCCAGCGCCGCGAACGCGCCGATCGCGATCACCGTGGCGCCGCTGAACGGGGCCGAACGGAAGAACCGCAGGTCGATGAGGGGTTCGGTGCGGCGCGGCTCGTACCAGAGGAGGCCGAGCAGGGCCGCGAAGGCGATGATCGCGAGAGGCAGGACCGCTGTGAGGCCGGCGTTCGGGGCCTCGATGATCGCGTACGTCAGTGAGCCGAACAGCGCGATCACCAGGAGCTGGCCGACCGGGTCGAGGCGGCGGGCCCTGGGGGCGCGGGACTCGGGGACGTGGAGGAGGGTGAGGAGGAGGGCGGCCAGGCCCACCGGCAGGTTGACCCAGAAGATCGCCCGCCAGCCCACCGAGTCCACGAGCAGGCCGCCGACCAGCGGGCCGGCGCCCATCGAGATGCCGACGACCGCGCCCCACACGCCTATCGCCCGTGCGCGCTCACGAGGGTCCACGAAGGTGTTGGTGATGATCGACATCGCCACCGGGTTGAGCATCGAGCCGCCGACCGCCTGGAGCATCCGGAACGCGATCAGGGAGTCGAGGTTCGGGGCGAGGGAGCACAGTGCCGAGCCGATGGTGAACAGGACGAGGCCCGCCATGAAGACGCGTTTGCGTCCGATGCGGTCCGCCGTGGAGCCGGCCAGCATCAGGAGGGAGGCCAGGACGAGGGTGTACGCGTCGATCGTCCACTGGAGGCCCGACGTGCTGGCGTCGAGGTCGCGCTGCATCGCGGGGAGGGCGACGTTGAGGGCCGTGGTGTCGAGGCTCACGATGAGCAGGCTCATGCAGCAGATCGCGAGGACCAGCAGGCGGCGGCGGGGGCTGAGCTCCGGCATTCTTGAATAGTACGCCTAACTAATGAATTTCGCCGCTGTCCGTCCGGTACGCGAGAATGGGGGGATGTCCATGACCGTCCCGCCCGTCGTCCCGCCCGCTGTCTCGTCCGTCGCGTCGCCCGCCGTCTCGCCCCTGCGGATCGGGCCGCACACTGTGCAGCCGCCCGTCGTCCTGGCCCCGATGGCCGGGATCACCAACGCGCCCTTCCGTACGCTGTGCCGGGAGTTCAGTGGGGGCAAGGGGCTGTTCGTCAGCGAGATGATCACGACTCGGGCGCTGGTCGAGCGCAACGAGAAGACCATGCAGCTGATCCACTTCGACGAGAGCGAGAAGCCTCGTTCGATCCAGCTGTACGGGGTCGACCCCGCCACCGTCGGCAAGGCCGTCCGCATGATCGCCGAGGAGGGGCTGGCCGATCACATCGACCTGAACTTCGGGTGCCCCGTGCCGAAGGTGACGCGCAAGGGCGGGGGGTCCGCGCTGCCGTACAAGCGGAATCTGCTGCGGGCGATTCTGCGGGAGGCGGTGAGCGGGGCGGGCGAGCTGCCGGTGACGATGAAGATGCGCAAGGGCATCGACGAAGATCACATCACTTTCCTGGACGCCGGGCGGATCGCGGTCGAGGAGGGGGTGACGGCGATCGCGTTGCACGGGCGTACCGCGGCTCAGCACTACGGGGGTACGGCGGACTGGGATGCCATCGCGCGGCTGAAGGAGCATGTGCCGGAGATTCCCGTGCTCGGGAACGGGGACATCTGGTCGGCCGGGGACGCGGTGCGGATGGTGCGGGAGACCGGGTGCGACGGGGTGGTCGTCGGGCGGGGGTGCCTGGGGCGGCCGTGGTTGTTCTCGGATCTGGTGGCGGCGTTCGAGGGGCGGGACGGTGACATCGCGCGGCCGGCGTTGCGTGAGGTGGCCGACGTCATGGTGCGGCATGCCACGCTGCTCGGGGAGTGGATCGGGGACGAGGCGCGCGGCGTCATCGACTTCCGCAAGCATGTGGCCTGGTATCTGAAGGGCTTCGCGGTCGGTTCGGAGATGCGGAAGCGACTTGCGATCACGTCGTCGCTGGCGGAACTCCGGGCCGGGTTGGACGAGTTGGACCTGGATCAGCCGTGGCCGGTGGGGGCCGATGGGCCGCGTGGGCGTACGTCCGGGAACAACCGGGTGGTCCTGCCGGAGGGGTGGTTGCGGGATCCGTATGACTGCGCGGGGGTGGGGGAGGATGCCGAGTTGGATACCTCCGGTGGTTGAGCGGGGATGCCTGCGGCGGCCTGCTGGTGTTGGGTGGGGGTGCGCGTAGCGCGGTTCGGTGGGTTGGTGGGTCGGGGCCGTGCCGGGGGGTGTCCGTCCTCGGGTCCGGTGATGGGCCTTGCGCGAGAGACCCTGTTTCTTGACACCGGACTCTGCGGGCGGCTCCCCCTCCCGACAGGTCCCCTTGCCGCCGTGGGCGACCGCGGGTTCGTGGGGGTACGCCCTTCAGTGACCAGCCGCGCATACGGCCCCTGCCCAGGCCCCCCTTCCAGCCTGTCCGGCGTTGGAGGACGAGGCCCCTTCAGGGCCGATGGCGGGGTCTGGGGCGCCAGCCCCAGTGGGGTCGAAGGGGCGGAGTCCCTGGGGATGAGATGGGTAGGGGCGGCGGGGGCGAGGAGTCGGGGTTAGTTGGAGGGGTGGGGGGTGGAGCCGTAGGCCGTCAGGAAGCGGTCTCGGAAGGAGCTCATTTTCCAGACGGGGGCCTTGGGGGCGGGCTGGAGGCCGTCCGTCCAGTTCCAGTCGGTGATCTTGTCCAGGACCTTCGGGTCCTTGGCGACGATGGAGATCGGGACGTCTCGGCTGGCGTTGGTGCCGCTGACGCGGGAGATCGGCTGGTGGTCGCCGAGGAAGACGAGGACGGTGTCGTCGGTGCCGTAGCGCTCCAGCCACTGGGTGAGGCTCGTGACCGAGTACGAGATCGACTTGCCGTACTCCTGCTTGGAGCGCGTGGAGTCGGAGATGATGTCCGCCGGTTCGGTGCCGGACCGCTGGATCGGCTTGAAGAGGGAACCGTCGCCGAGGTCGTTCCAGTCGACCATCTCGGGGATCGGGGCCCATGGTTGGTGGCTGGAGGTCAGGATGATCTCCGCCATGAGGGGCTGGTCGCGTTTCTTGCTGTGGACCTGGCGCTGGAAAGCCTCAAGGGCGTACTGGTCGGGCATCGTGGACCAGCTGAACTTCGGCCCCTTGTAGCCGAGTTGGAAGGCGTTGTAGACCCTGTCGAGGCCGTAGTACTCCTGTTCCGGCCAGCCCTTCTGTACGCCGGGCATCACGCCGACCGTGTCCCAGGCGCCGGTCTTCTGGAAGGCCTTGGTGAGGCTGAGGTGGTCGCTGGCCATGACGGTGCGGTAACGCTGCTGGTTGTCGATCCATAGCCCGGAGAGGGTGGAGGAGTGGCCCAGCCAGCTGCTGCCGCCGTACGTCGCCGAGGTGAGCCAACCGCTCTTGGCGTGGAAGCCGGCGTCCGTGAGGGCCTTGGTGCTGGTGTCGAGGGTGCTGGTGACGCCGGGGGCGATCAGGGGGTCTTCGAGGGCGCTGCGGCCGTAGCTCTCTATGAAGGTGAACAGGACGTCCTTGCCGCGCAGGTCCGGAACCAGTTGGGCGGGGGGCGTGTTGCCGAAGGTGTCCGACCTGGCGTCCTTCGCGAACGCCGCCTCGTCGCGGAGGGTGTCCATCGCGCGGCGGGCGTGGACCTTGATGACGCCGGCGGTGTGGTCCGCGGCGAGTGGTACGCCGGCGATCTGGAGGCCGAAGGCCGTGCAGGTGATCCAGATGGTGCCGGCGATCAGGGCGCCCTTGGAGGCGGTGGTCTTGTGGCGGGCGAGGGTGTTGGCGATGCGGATGGTGGCCAGGGCGACGAGGGTGATGAGGAGTACGGCGAGGAGGATCACGCCGATGGTGAGGAGGGTGGTGGTCGTGCCGCCGAGGGAGTCCTTCAGGTAGGACTGGGCGTCGTCCAGGAGTTCCCAGTCCAGGACGATGTTGAAGTGGCGGCCCAGGTATTCGTTGTAGCCGATGTCGAGGATGTTCAGGGCGGTGAGGGCGCCGAGGCCGGCGCCGGAGATCGCTGCGGTGATGAGGCGGGGGCGGCGGGGGAGGCTGAGGAGTAGGGCGGCTCCGATGACGGCCTCTGCGGGGAGGCGCAGGAACTCCGTCGCCTTGAGGTTGCCGAGGGTGTTCGGCAGTTGCAGGCAGATGTGGATGAGGGCGGCGGAGAGGGCCGTGAGGGTCCAGCGGAGGTAGCGGGCGGGCCAGGGCGGCCCGTCGGCCTCGGCTTCGCCTTCGGCCGAGTCGTTCCCACCCGCACCACCCGTGCGGCTTTCGTCGTCGGGTGCGGGTGGCCCCGGTGCGGCGCCCTCGCCGTCGGCGGCCGCGGGTCCGTGGGTGGCGGCCGCCGTTGCGGCCTCGCTGGTGGGCTGCGCTGACTCGGCAGTGGACGGCGCGGCCTCGGCGGTCAGCGGCGGGGGCTCCTCGGTCAGCAGGGAGGCTGCTCCGTCGGTCGGCTCCGCGACTCCATCACCCGGGCCACCGGCCTCGTCGCCCGGCCCCGCAGCCCTCTCACTCAGCCGACCGGTTCCGTCGCCTGGGCCTCCGGTCCCGTCGCCTGGGCCTCCGGTTCCGTCGCCTGGGCCTCCGGTTCCGTCGCCTGGGCCTCCGGTTCCGTCGCCTGGGCCTCCGGTTCCGTCGCCTGGGCCTCCGGTCCCGTCGCCCGGGCCTCCGGTTCCGTCGCCCGGGTCAGCGGTCCCGTTATCCGGGCCTCCGGTTCCGTCGCCCGGGTCAGCGGTTCCGTTATCCGGGCCTCCGGTCCCGTCGCCGGGCCCCGTAGCCCCCTCACTCAGCCCACCGGCGGCCGCACTCGGCGGTGGTGCCTGGGGCTTGTTCGTTTCGGGGGGTGTCGGGGTGCCGTTGGGGGAGGTGGGGGCGGGGTTGGCCGGTGGTCGGCGCAGGCGTGTGAAGACGGGCACCCGGAGGTCCTTCCGTGCGAGTCCCCTGGTGGTGGAGTGTGTGGCGGGCCTCGCTGGGGAGGCTGGGGGCCCGCCACACCCTCGTACGGGCCGTCGTCGGGCCGTGTTCAGCCACTGCGCCCCAGCGCTCGGCAAACACCCGGCAAACGCCGGGCCAACACGTCCGCGGCCCGCTCCTCGCCACGCCTTGCCTACGCGCCGCCCACCGCCGTGAGCAGGGCCAACGGGGCCGCTGCCGAGCGGGATTCGCGGACGCAGGCGTGGGGGTACGGGACCGGTTCGGGGTGGGTGTCGCGGCCGTAGCCTGCGAGGACCTCGGGCAGGCGGTGGCCGGTTGTGGTGGCCGCGTCCACCAGGGCGTGGGCGACCGTGCGGGCCTCGTCGTGCAGGCCGTAGCGGGCCAGGCCCAGGGTGATCAGGGCGTTGTCGTGCGGCCAGACGGACCCTCGGTGGTAGGAGAGGGGGTGGTAGGCGGGCTGGCCGGAGGCCAACGTGCGGACGCCCCAGCCGGAGAAGAAGTCCGGTTCGAGCAGGCGGCGGCCGACCGCCTCGCCGTACTCCTTGTCGAGCAGGCCGGACCAGAGCAGGTGGCCGGCGTCCGAGGCGAGGGCGTTGACCTGGCGGCCGGCGCCGTCGAGGGCGAGGGCGGGGAACGAGTGTCCCGGCATCCAGAAGTCCTGCTGGAAGCGGTCACGCAGGTCGGCGGCCGCCTGTTCCAGGAGGGCCGCGTAGGTCTCGTCCTGCCAGACCGCGCGGGCCAGCCACGCCGTGCGGCGCAGGGCGTCGTACGCGTAGCCCTGGGCGCCCGCCGCCATGACGGGGCCGCCGGGGCGGGTGCCGTCGGCGGAGCAGATGGCGCCGGGGGAGTCCTTCCAGTTCTGGTTGGCCAGGCCGCCCTGGTCGGCCCGGTAGACCAGGTAGCCGCGGGAGGTCAGGCCGCCGTGGTCCAGCATCCAGCCGATCGCCGCGCGGGCGTGGGGTTCGAGGCGGCGGGCGAGGGTCGTGTCGGCTGTCTGCTCCGCGTGTGCGCCCAGCAGGATCAGGAAGAGCGGGGTCGCGTCCACCGAGCCGTAGTAGCGGCCGTACGGGACCTGGGCGAAGTGCGCCAGCTCGCCGTGCCGTACCTCGTGCACGATCTTGCCGGGCTGGGAGACGGTGTCGAGGCCGGTCTCCGTCGCCTGGGTCGCGGCGAGGGCGGGGAGGGTCGCGGCGGCCAGGCGGGGGCGGTAGGGGAGGGCGAAGAGGGAGGTGAGGAGGGCGTCGCGGCCGAGGAGGGTCAGGAACCAGGGGGCGCCGGCCGCGGGGACGCGGAGTTCCTCGCCGTCGGGGCCCGTCGCCGGGACCTGGAGCGCGGCCAGGTCGGCGAGGCCTCGGGCGCAGGCGGCGGCCAGTTCGGGCCAGCCGGTCGGGAAGGCCACACCCTCGACGAACTCGCCCTCCAGGGAGAGGAGTTGGGTGGTGAGGGAGGAAGGGGAGCGGGGGACTCGCAGTGCTCGTTTGTCGCCGTGGGGGCGGGCCATCACCCGGAGGGTCAGTTCCTCGGTGCCGTGTGGGGGCAGGTCGAGGGTCCAGAGGAGGCGGCGGGCGCCTGTGCCGGTTTCCTCCACCGTGTCGGGGGGTGGGTCGGCCGTGACGGTGGTCAGGGAGCGCCAGTCGGCTCGCTGGTACGTGAACTCCACCCCGTGGTCCAGGACTTGGCGAGAGCGGGTGGCGCCGGACTTGGCGTAGGTGCGGTGGTCCGAGCGCAGCTCGAACTGGTCGGTGAAGTCGGCGTCGGCGGTGATCGCGAGGCGGATCGTCGTGGGGACGGGGCGGTTGCTGGTGACGCGCAGGGACTCGATGAACGCGTTGTCGCCGACGGCCTGTTCGCGGAAGAGGGTGTACGCGGGGGGTTCGTTGCGGCCGCCGCGGGGGACCAGGACGCATCGGGCCGGGTCCCCGTCGGCGACCGGCGTCAGGGTCTCGGGCACCGCGCCGTCCACGGTGAGCTGCCAGCGGCTGAGGTGGCGGGCGTCGCGTACGAATAACCCCTCCGGGGAGCCGGCGGTCCGTACGCCGCTGATGTCGCCGCCGTCGCCCACGGCGGCGAACGTCCCCCCGAACACGAGCAGATGATGCCGGTCCGTCATCCCCGGTTCCCTCCCTTGAGTTCCTTGACCGCGGTGGGTTCGGTGTCGCGGTGCAACAGATCCAGCGAAAGTGCCGCAGTCCAGCTGAAGCCGGTCGCCCCGCAGGCCTCGCCGGTGTACGGGTCCACGTACTCGGCGAAGTCGGAGCTGTGCGCGATGTCCAGGACCGCCTGGCGCAGCGCGTCGGCCCGGCGGCGCTC
Organism: Streptomyces sp. NPDC028907; assembly: GCF_055564995.1. NCBI lineage: Bacteria > Bacillati > Actinomycetota > Actinomycetes > Kitasatosporales > Streptomycetaceae > Streptomyces > Streptomyces sp. NPDC028907. The sequence goes on along the minus strand of NZ_JBVHVE010000004.1, from coordinate 5,889 downwards.
CCCGTGTGTGCGCAGGCCCCGCTCCAGCAGCCAGTTCGTGTTGAACCAGGCCGGGCCGCGCCAGTAGCGGTGCGGGTCGAAGGCCTCGCCGAGGAGGTCGTAGCTCGGCACCAGACGGGTTGAGGTGCCGAGGCCGAAGTGGGCGGACTCCGTCGTACGGATGAGGGTTGAGGCGATGTTCCTGGGCAGGTGGGGGAGGAGGAGGGGGATCAGGCCCGAGACGGCTCGCTCGGGGACGAGTCCCCCGCCTCGGACGTCGCGGCAGAGGAACATGTTCCTCGCCGGGTCCCAGAGGCGTTCGATCAGCGTCGCCGTCAGCCGCCTCGCGCGGGCCTGCCGGGCCGTGCCGGTCGCGCCCAGCTCCTCGGCGATCCGGGCGAGCGCGTGCTCGGAGGCGATGAGCAGGGCGTTGAAGGAGGGGTCCTCGACGGCGAAGTCTCCTGCGCCGTCCGCGTAGCCGCCGTCCCGGTAGTCCGTCGCCAGTCGGACGTATCGGCCGTAGTCCAGGTCCGTCGGCCGGTCCTCGGGTGCCCCGTGGTCGAGGTCGGCGCGGCGGAAGGAGCGGGCCGGGGCGGGGGCGACGCGGGCCAGCGGGGCGTCCCAGCAGGGGCTGTTGTCCATGCCCTGTTCCCAGGGGTGCACGACCGACGCGAGGCCGGCGCCGCCCAGGTCCCGGCGGTGCAGGAGGTAGCGGTGCCAGGCGGCCAGGCGGGGATACATCCGGGTCAGGAAGCCGCGCGCCCGGGACAGTCCGGGGTCGGCACGGTGCACCAGCCAGGCGGCCAGCGCGTGCACCGGTGGCTGCACGATGCCGGAGGTCTGTACGGTGCGCGGGGCGCCCGCGGCGCGGCCCGCCGTCGAGGAGCGCCAGAAGTCGGGGCTCGGGAAGTAGGCGTCGAGGGGGACCGAGGGGTTGAAGACGATGTGCGGGACACGGCCGTCGTCCCACTGGGCGGCGAGCAGCGTCTCCAGCTCCGTCTGCGCCCGTAACGGCGAGATGTGCCTGAGGCCGATCGCGACGAACGCCGAGTCCCAGGACCACTGGTGCGGGTACAGGCTGCGGGAGGGGACCGTGGACGTGCCGGTCCAGTTGGCCGCCAGCACCTCCGCGGCTCTGACGTGCGGCGACGCGGGTGCAGAAGGCGGTGTGACGAGTTGGGCGGTGCGATCCACTCGGCACTCCCCGAGAGACGTGCGGCTGACCGGTTCGGCCAGTGCGACCGTAGAGTTACGTCTATTTAACACGCAAAACTCAATATGTAATGCACGCTTGAGAAACACAAGGGGGTGCGCATGACTGCACGGGGCGTGGCTGGACGGGGTCAGACCGGCGCCGGAGATCTGCTCCAACTGGTGCGCAGCGGCCGGGCCGTCACGCGCGGAGCGCTCCAACAGGTCACCGGGCTGTCCCGGGCCACCGTCGGCCAGCGCCTCGACCGGCTGTTCCGGGCGGGCTGGCTGCGTGAGGGTGCCGGAGGGCCGGTGGACTCGCCGTTGGGTGGCCGCCCCTCCATCACGCTGGAGTTCGACGACGAGCATGCCGTCGTCCTGGCCGCCGACCTCGACACCCGGCACGCGCGTGCCGCCGTGCTGTCGCTGACCGGCGAGATCCTCGCCGAGCACAGCGGCGCGCTGGTCGTCGAGGACGGGCCGGACGTGGTGTTGGGCGAGCTGGGGCACTGGTTCGCCGAACTGCTGGAGAAGACCGGGCGCCGGGCCGGCGAGGTGGGCGGCATCGGGCTGGCGGTGCCGGGGCCGGTGGACCGCGAGACCGGCCGGGTCGTCCAGCCGCCGATCATGCCCGGCTGGGACGGCTACGACATAAGGGAGCGGCTCGCCCGGGCCTTCGGCGAGCACACGGGGGCCGCGGCGGTGCCGGTCCTCGTCGACAACGACGCCAACCTCATGGCGTACGGCGAACAGCGCACCGCCTACCCCGACTGCTCGGCGTTCGTTCTCGTCAAGGTCTCGACCGGTATCGGTGCGGGGGTGGTGGTCGACGGCTCGATCTACCGGGGCATCGACGGCGGCGCGGGCGACATCGGGCACATCCGGGTGGGCGCTGACGCGCTGTGCCGGTGCGGTTCGTACGGCTGTCTCGCCGCCGTCGCCAGTGGTGGTGCCGTGGCCCGGCGACTGGCCGAGGGCGGGGTGCCGGCGGCCTCCGGATCGGATGTGCGGGACCTGCTGGGGGCCGGTGACCCGGGAGCGGCCGCACTGGCCCGGGAGGCCGGGCGACAGGTCGGGGACGTACTGGCGACCGTCGTGACCCTGCTCAACCCGGGGGTGCTGATGATCGCCGGGGACCTGGCCGGGACGCCCTTCCTCACAGGTGTGCGGGAGTTGCTGTACCAGCGGGCGCTGCCGCGTTCCACCGCTCATCTGGACGTCGTCACGTCACGGCTGGGGGAGCGGGCCGGTCTCGTGGGGGCCGGGGCGCTGGTCGTGGAGCATCTGTACGCGCCGGAGCGAGTGGAAGAACGGCTGGTCGCACTGGGTGTGTGAGGGGGAGTGCGGGTCCGTGTGCGACGTCGTGCGCAACGGTGTCGTGACGGGCGCGTTTCCGTCCCGGGAGCACGTCCGCATGGTGAAATCCGGTCCTCTGTGGCAGCGTGATTCTCGCCACCCTTGATAAGGGTTGCGCTCAGATGAGCGGATCTTGAGCGACTGCACTTCTCCAAGGGGTGGCACTGGGTGCCACCCCTTGATCGTTCATCGATCGAAATCAGACGTGCGGGATAGGCGCTCAGATGAGCAGGAAACTGCACTTGTGGGCTCTCCTGCGTTCAAGAAGTGAAAACATCCGCCCGTCACCGCTTGCCAAGCCTTGACTTTCGATCCACTGGCGGACGGGTGGTTACAGGCGTATGACGCGTGAGTAGACGTACCCAGACGCCTTCGATCTGGGTATGTTCCTCGCCGTCAGGGCAGCCACCGCGTCCTCGAGGGAGTCGAGACCGTGTCGGAAAACAAAGATCCTCACGTAGCGAAGTTCGTTTACGACTTCACCGAGGGAAACAAGGACCTCAAGGACCTCCTGGGTGGCAAGGGTGCCAACCTCGCCGAGATGACCAACCTGGGCCTTCCCGTTCCCCCCGGGTTCACGATCACGACGGAAGCCTGCAAGGTCTACCTCGACAGCGGCGAGGAGCCGGCGGCACTGCGTGACGAGGTGAGTGCGCACCTCGACGCCCTTGAGGCCAAGATGGGCAAGAAGCTCGGCCAGGCCGACAACCCCCTGCTGGTCTCGGTCCGTTCCGGCGCGAAGTTCTCCATGCCGGGCATGATGGACACGGTCCTCAACATCGGGCTCTCCGACAAGTCCGTGAAGGGCCTCGCCGACCAGGCGGGCGACGAGCGGTTCGCCTGGGACTCCTACCGGCGCCTCATCCAGATGTTCGGCAAGACCGTCCTCGGCGTCGACGGCGACCTCTTCGAGGAGGCCCTCGACAAGGCCAAGGAGGCCAAGAAGGTCACGGTCGACACCGACCTGGAGGCCGCCGACCTGAAGAAGCTGGTCACCGCCTTCAAGAAGATCGTGAAGAAGGAGGCCGGCCGGGACTTCCCGCAGGACCCGCGCGAGCAGATGGACCTCGCCATCGAGGCGGTCTTCAACTCCTGGAACACCGACCGCGCCAAGCTCTACCGCCGCCAGGAGCGCATCCCCGGCGACCTCGGCACGGCCGTCAACGTCTGCTCCATGGTCTTCGGCAACCTCGGCCCGGACTCCGGCACCGGCGTCGCCTTCACCCGTGACCCCGCCTCCGGCCACCAGGGCGTCTACGGCGACTACCTCCAGAACGCCCAGGGCGAGGACGTCGTGGCGGGCATCCGCAACACCGTCCCGCTCGCGGAGCTGGAGACGATCGACAAGAAGTCGTACGACCAGCTGATGCAGATCATGGAGACGCTGGAGAACCACTACAAGGACCTCTGCGACATCGAGTTCACCATCGAGCGCGGTCAGCTGTGGATGCTCCAGACCCGTGTCGGCAAGCGCACGGCGGGCGCGGCCTTCCGTATCGCCACGCAGCTCGTCGACCAGGGCCTGATCGACGAGGCGGAGGCGCTCCAGCGCGTCAACGGCGCCCAGCTCGCGCAGCTGATGTTCCCCAAGTTCGACGAGGAGGCGAAGGTCGAGCAGGTCGGCCGGGGCATCGCGGCGTCGCCGGGTGCGGCGGTCGGCAAGGCGGTCTTCGACTCGTACACCGCGGTGAAGTGGTCGCGTTCGGGTGAGAAGGTCATCCTGGTCCGCCGGGAGACCAACCCCGACGACCTGGACGGCATGATCGCGGCGGAAGGCATCCTCACTTCCCGCGGCGGCAAGACGTCCCACGCGGCCGTCGTCGCGCGCGGCATGGGCAAGACCTGTGTCTGCGGCGCGGAGGAGCTGGAGGTCGACACCAAGCGGCGCCGGATGACGGTGCCGGGCGGACACGTGGTGGAGGAGGGCGACGTCATCTCCATCGACGGGTCGTCCGGCAAGGTCTACCTGGGCGAGGTCCCGGTGGTCCCGTCTCCCGTCGTGGAGTACTTCGAGGGCCGGATGCACGCGGGTGCGCAGGACGCCGACGAGCTGGTGGAGGCGGTGCACCGCATCATGGCCTTCGCGGACAGGAAGCGCCGACTGCGCGTCCGCGCCAACGCCGACAACGCCGAGGACGCGCTGCGCGCCCGCCGCTTCGGCGCCCAGGGCATCGGCCTTTGCCGCACGGAGCACATGTTCCTCGGTGACCGCCGTGAGCTGGTCGAGCGCCTCATCCTGGCCGACACCGAGGCCGAGCGCGAGGAGTCCCTGAAGGAACTGCTCCCGCTCCAGAAGCAGGACTTCGTCGAGCTGTTCTCGGCGATGGACGGCCTGCCGGTGACGATCCGTCTCCTCGACCCGCCGCTGCACGAGTTCCTCCCCGACATCACGGAACTCTCGGTCCGCGTGGCCCTCGCCGAGTCCCGTCAGGAGCCGCACGAGAACGAGCTGCGCCTGCTGCAGGCCGTGCACCGGCTGCACGAGCAGAACCCGATGCTGGGCCTGCGCGGCGTACGCCTGGGCCTCGTCATCCCCGGCCTGTTCACGATGCAGGTCCGCGCGATCGCGGAGGCCGCCGCCGAGCGCAAGAACGCCAAGGGCGACCCGCGCGCCGAGATCATGATCCCGCTCGTCGGCACCGTCCAGGAGCTGGAGATCGTCCGCGAGGAGGCCGACCAGGTCGTCGCGGAGGTCGAAGCCGCTACGGGCGTCCGCCTGAAGCTGTCGATCGGCACGATGATCGAGCTGCCGCGCGCCGCGCTGACCGCCGGTCAGATCGCCGAGGCGGCGGAGTTCTTCTCCTTCGGCACGAACGACCTCACCCAGACGGTGTGGGGCTTCAGCCGGGACGACGTGGAGGCCTCGTTCTTCACCGCGTACCTGGAGAAGGGCATCTTCGGCGTCTCCCCCTTCGAGACCATCGACAAGGACGGTGTGGGCTCGCTGGTCGCCGCCGCCGCGAAGGCGGGCCGCGAGACCCGGCCCGACCTGAAGCTCGGCGTCTGCGGCGAGCACGGCGGTGACCCCGAGTCCGTCCACTTCTTCCACGAGGTCGGCCTCGATTACGTCTCCTGCTCGCCGTTCCGGATCCCGGTGGCGCGGCTGGAGGCGGGGCGGGCGGCTTCGCAGTCGGTGGGGAGCGACCACCGCTGAGCGCTCCGCTGGGGGTGCCGCGGTAGGCCGGCGGCCGATGAACTCCGGAGTCGTCGCCTGTCCCCGACCCTCAAGACCGATGGGCGGCGACTCCGGTGCACGAAAAGAGGGCGGCACCCTGTGCGGGGGTGCCGCCCTCACTTGCATTGTCTGCGGAGACTGTCAAGCTACGTCGCTGACCAGGGGAAATGGCGTTTGGTGGCGTTGGC